>NZ_JBMAIQ010000005.1:0-355386 GCF_048573875.1 Rhodococcus sp. SB1D | reverse complement strand
ACCACCACCATCACCCGAAAGTACCCCCGCCGGCACCCCCGACTTCGAGCGAACGGCACTGTCGTCGCCTCAGATCGACCGAACGTACCGTTCACACCATCAGGGGCGGGCACGCCGCCGACTCACCACCCCGTCCGGGACCGAGCGAACGACACGCTCACCCTCTTGGACGAGGGGAACGGTACGTTCACACCATCAGGGCAGGGCAGGGCAGGGCAGGGCAGGGCAGGTGAGCGGCTGGGCAGGGCCGGCAGGCGTTATCGCAGAGCTGCCTGCAGCACCTCGCAGAGCACGTCCAGCGTCCTCGAATACTGCGACTGCGTCGGCGTGCTGTAGCCGACGACGATGCCGTCACCGCCGACTGACGACACGTCGGGATGTCGGAAGACCGACAGCCCTTCGAGCCCGAGATCGCTCGCCTGGGCCGCTGCAAGAACAGATTGTTCGGTGCCGGAGGGCAGACGGATCACAGCGTGAAGTCCCGCGGAGATCCCCTCGACCCTGACCTGGGGTACTTGCTGCGCAAGTGTCGCAACCAGTTGATCGCGTCGTCGTCGGTACGAGGTGCGCATCTTTCGAATATGGCTGTCGAATCTTCCGGATTCGATGAAGTCCGCCAAGGTCAATTGATCCGTTGAACTTACCCAGCGTTCGTAGGGTCCCTTTGTTGCGAGGACAGGTTCGATCAGCCTGTCCGGCAACACCATCCATCCGATGCGAATGGCCGGCGACAGTGTCTTGCTGACAGTGCCCAGGTACGCAACGTGCTGCGGTGCGATTCCTTGGAGTGCACCGACAGGTTTTCTGTCGTAACGGAATTCGCCGTCGTAGTCGTCCTCGATGATGACGCCGCCAGTAGTCGTGGCCCATTCGAGAGCGGTCGCGCGCCTCGCCGGTGTGAGGGGACCGCCGAGAGGGAACTGATGGGTCGGCGTCAGCAGAACACTTTCAGCAGATGTAGACGCCAATTCGTCTGTGCAAGTGCCTGATTCGTCAACCGATATGGGAACTGTCAGCAGCCCTTCGTCGGCGAGCAACTGTCGGTGCAGGTGAAGGCAGAAAGCGTCGACCGCAATCGTTCCTCCGAGTGCGCGGGCAAGGAGGGAGATCCCGTGACCCGAGCTGGCACTGATCACAATGCAGCTCGGATCGACGCGAACGCCTCTGGTGCGACTCAGGTATGTGGTGAGGGCGTTTCGGAGTTCGACTCGGCCCCTGGGATCAGTAGTCGCGAACGCGTCGGTCGGCGCGGTGGTCAAAGCACGTCTGGCGGACGAAATCCATGCAGTGCGGGGAAATGCCGACGCGTCGGGCGATCCAGGGAGAAGGCTGTAGGTCCAGCGTCGTCGAGTCGGTGATGGCTCGACCTCGCGGGTGTGTGTGCTGGCGAGCGTGGCGACCAGGGTCCCGGAACCAGGCCGTGTGACAAGCCACCCAGCTGCGGCGAGCTCGGCATAGCAGTCCGCAACGGTGTTTCGGGCAACTCCGAGGTCGAGCGCGAGGGTGCGGGAAGGTGGGAGTCTGGTGCCGGGCTTCAACAGTCCACTGTCGATCGCGTCGCGAAGGGTCTGAAGCAGTGCAGCGCGAACCCCGATTCCCTGTGGCAGCTCGATATGTAGATCGAACCCAAGATTGGCCCACGAATTCACCACCGGATTGAACCATGTTTCCGGGTCTTTCCGGGATTACCGTTTGAGTTATGACTACAGCAACAGGACAAAGACTGGATATCGCAAAGCTGGCGCCCGAGGTCTACAGGGCGATGATTGCGTTGGATGCCGCTGCACGCAAGGGGCTGGAGCCGACGCTCGTCGAGCTGGTCCTCACGCGTGCGTCGCAGCTGAATCATTGCGCATGGTGCCTGGACATGCACACTCGCGATGCCCGAAAGGTCGGCGTGACGGAGCAGAAGCTCTACCTACTGAACGCGTGGGAAGAAGCGCGAGGGATGTACTCCGATCGTGAACGTGCCGCGCTCGCCTTGACCGAGGCCGTGACAGTCCTCACCGACGGTTTCGTTCCGGACGAGGTGTACAGCGAGGCTGCCGGCGAATTCTCGGACGTGGAACTGGCTCAGCTCATCAGCGTCATTTTGACGATCAATGCGTGGAATCGCATTGCGGTTACCACGAGGAAGGCGCCTCCGGTCCGAGACTGATCCGAGGCTCGTGCTCCGCTCTCCGGCAGGGCAGGGTTCCGCCGTCGGAGATCTGGGTAATCGACGCAAAGAGGACCAAAAGATTGGTTCAGGGTGTGAACAAAACCAACAGATTCTTTGAATGTGAGGCAAATCACATAATGTGAGTGGAGATTGTTCTGGGTCATCTACAAGTTGCCCGAATCCCGACAAAGCAGTCTCGGTCGGAAGTTTCCGGCGAAGGGGTCCGCATAGCGGGCCCCTTCTTTTGCGCGCGAGCTGAAAACGCCCCTTCCTGTGAGTTTCCCCAGAATGTCCAAGTTACCGACTGGCTAGCGTTGGCGAAATGTCGGGAACGTCGCGGTTGGATGAGCAGATTTTGGGGGGATCGCGATTGTTGTGCGGTTGGACAAAGGTTCAGTCACCTTCATGGCTAACTCGTCATCCGAATGTCCAAGCTGCGCCCTGGGTGCTCGACGATTGGGTGATCTTTCTTGAAACATGCACTACATTGCCATTCAGTAACTGGCTGATTGCCAAAAGTGATCGGCTGATCCTCTCGGAAGTGAGCGCTGGGTGGCGTGGTATTGGGAATCCAGGCAACCGTCCCGCTACCGAAATGTCTTGAAAGGGAAGCTTTGATGACTGTGTCTGGTTCACGGCGTAGGCCGCTTGTTCTCCGGCTCTCGCTAACTGCAGCTATTGCCGTAACGGTGGCCGGTAGTAGCGTCGCTTTTGCATCACCAGCTGTGTCCGCGCCGATGCCGGTGCGAACCGCGGCCGCTCCGGCGTTCACCGCCGGGTTGTGTGAGGGCACCGAGTACACGCCCTCGGAGCAGATGCTCGACATCTCCGGCATTCGGCTGGATCACTACAACGACGGCAACATCGTGCCGATGTACGGCACCACCGATCGGGGTACCTCGGCCGCGGTGGATGCTCCGGTCTGCGGTGTCCGCGACGTCGACGGAATTGCGAAGTCGGAATGGATGTACTGCACGGACTTCGATCTCGATCCGTGTGCCGGTGTCGACGAGAACGGTTTGCCGGTTGACAAGCACAACGACGAGATGGGTGCGACGGTGCCGTCTTCGGGCAATCCCGATCTGTCAGCCGACGATCTCGCTGTCATCAGTTGGTTGCTGCAGAATCCCGCCAAACTCGACGGTGTCGTTTCGGGAAATAGCAGCGAGGATGCACGTTCGGCGCGGCAGACGCTTGTGTGGTGTGTCTCGGACTACGACAATCCGCTGATGGCCGATTTCAAAAGCCTGTGCGACAGGAACATCGGAGACGACGAGCGAGCTCGCATCGTCGAGATCATGAACGTCACGCAGACGCTCGACCTCGTTCGCAAGACACCCGCGACGGGGACTCTGAAGGCCGGCGAGACTGCCGTTTTCACCCTGAATACGAATATGTACCGGAAGCCGATCACTGTTCAGTCCTCGGCGGGCACCGAACTGACCGTCTGTGGTGACAACGCCAAGGCGACGTTGTCTGCAAATCAACTGACGGTCGACGGGCGCGGCGACGCACCGACTGCTGTTGATCTTTGCCTCACCGCTGCGGCCGGCGGGGACTACTCGGTGACTGCAAGCGTCATTCCGGATTCGGTCGAGAACCTGCACTGGAACACGGCAGGCGCACAGTGCCAGATCTTCGCGTCGTTCGACACCGTTCGGCCGGCTTCGATGAATGCATCTGCCAGCGTCGGATATGCAGCAGCACCCACGACGACACCGGCAACGAGCACGCCGGCAACGACCACACCGGCAACGACCACACCGGCCACCACGACGCCTGCAACCCCGGTCGTTCCGATCGTGCCGATTGTTCCGATCGTGCCCATCGTGCCGATTGTGCCGGTCGTGCCTGTAGTTCCGGGTGCACCTGTTCCGTCGCAGCCGGTTGCAACTCCCGCAACTCCGGCGCCGTCGGCTCCGAAGCCGGCCACTGGCCCCCGCCCGGTTGCCATCGACGGTGGTGCTGCTGAACAGAATTCAGGCCGTAACGTCGCCGTCGCAGTGACGGGCCTCGGGCTTGTCGGAATGGCTGCTGCCGGAGCAGTTGCTCTCCGCCGCAAGCGATCCTGACACCAGGCACGTGTAGTAGACGTCGGCACCGATCACGATTCGTGTGATCGGTGCCGACATTGATCAGACGCAGGGGGCGTCAATTCGCACGAGGTGCCGGGGGCGCCTCATCCCGCAGGAGACAGTTCGATGACCATGTACGAGTCGGATCCCAATCCATCCAATCCATACGACGATCCCAACCACGATCAGCCCGCGAGTCCAGGCAAAGGGCGTCGTGTCGCGTTCATTCTGGCTCTCATCGCGGTGTTGGCCGCCGGTGCTTCCATGGCCTTCGTCGGCCTGCGATCCTCCGATGGCGATGCTGCGATCCCGCCGAGTCCGGGAGTTGTCATGTCGCACTCCGCGAATCCGGCAACGCCTACGGATGCGTTGATGACTCCCAACACCCTTTCGCTCGACCCGGTCGGTGTTCAGGCGCCGATCGTGGACGCCACCGTGCCGGAAGGAGTTCTCACTCCGCCGGAGAACGTCAAGAACGTCGGAATCTGGCTCGACGGTGCATCTCTCGATTCCGCCACCGGCACGACCTTGATTGCCGGACACGTCAATCTGACCGGCCAGGGTAACGGCGCGCTGTTCGACCTGGGCACGATCGAGCCGGGTGAAGTGATCCGTACATCCGACGCGACGGGTAAGAGCACGTCGTGGAAGGTGACTGCGGTGACGACGCGCCCGAAGGCCGATGGTGTGGAGGAAAGCGTGCTGGCCGGCCCGGAAGGCCCTCGTAAGTTGGCAGTCGTAACCTGCGGCGGCGAACTGCAATTCGAGGACGGTGTGGGCAACTACGCCGACAACGTCTACCTGTACGCGGATCTGATGGTCTGAGACACAGGAATGATTCCGACGGTCCCCGATCCCTCTTCGTAGAGATCGGGGACCGCCTGTTGGATAGTGTCGCAGGTATGGATCTTCACTTGTCTGGAAAGCGTGCGATCGTTGCCGGTGGTAGCAAGGGGATCGGTCTGGCAATCGCCAGAGGTCTGGCCGCTGAAGGGGTCGACATCGCGATACTCGCGCGCACTGAGCGAACCGTCGTAAGCGTTGCACGAGATTTGGTTTCGGAGTTCGGAATTCGTGCGATCGGAGTCGTGACGGATACGCGAGACGACGACGCGGTTCAGGCGTCGGTGCGGCAAGTGGTAATGGAGTTCGGCGGTGTCGACATTCTGGTCAATTCGGCAGCGACGCCGTTCAGCGCCGGAAAGCCGACGGATTTCGAGGCGACCACCGACGACGTCGTGCGAGACGAAGTCGAAGTGAAAGTGCTGGGGTACCTGCGAACTGCGCGCGCTGTGGCGCCGTATCTGATTGATCAGGGTTGGGGTCGGATCATCAACATCAGCGGTTTGGGTGCCAGACAGGCCACTTCGATCGCCCACACGATCCGCAACGTCAGTGTGTCTGCACTGACCAAGAATCTTGCGGACGAGCTGGGCCCCAAGGGAATCAACGTCACCGTCGTCCATCCGGGCGTGACGAGGACCGAGAGGTTGACCGCACGGATTACGCGCGAGTCGGAAGAATCCGGCCGCTCGCAGGCAGAGGTGGAGCGTGGTATCGCGACGAACTCGATACATCGGATCATCGATGCCGAAGAAGTAGCCGACGTCGTGACCTTCCTGGCATCGCCGCGAAGCATCGCGATCACCGGTGACGCAGTGGCAGCGGGTGGAGGAGTGCCAGGGCCGGTCTACTACTGAAATTGTGCGTACTGCTACCTGCCGGCGGTGGTGACGATCGTGTGAACGCGTCCGCCGCCGAGTCTCTTGCTTTCGTACATCGCCGAATCGGCGACTTTCTGCATGTCCGTGAACGCTGCTGCGCGGTCTTCTCCGGCGACGAATTTGTGGGTACGCACGGCGATTCCGATGCTCGAAGTCGACGGTATCTCGTCGGAATTCGAGTGCATTGCCGGTCCGATCGAGTTGAGCATCGGTCCGATGGCTGGCACGGAAAGTCTTTGAACGAGGATGAATTCGTCGCCGCCGACCCGCGCGACGACAGCATCAGCGTGTGCCCAGGCGGATAACCGCTGCGATACCCGGAGAATGATGCGATCGCCGACGTCGTGGCCGTGCACGTCGTTGATCGTCTTGAACCGGTCGATGTCGATCGCGATCACGAGTAGTGCCGCAGATTCTTGACGCTGGAACCCCTCGAGTACCTTCTCGACGTGGCGGTCGAGGCCACGACGGTTCAAGAGGCCGGTGAGAGGATCGAGGTCGGAACTGGAAGCATCCATGCTGAGCATCGTCAGCACGATCTGCGAGATGAATGCGCAGACCACCAACGCGGTGATGACGACCAGTACTTTCGAAACACCAAGGGCTGGATCGCGATCCGGCCCGAACAGAATTGGCTGCGCAGCCACCGCGATCACAAGAAGCGAAAAAGCTATGTGCGCGATCTGCAACTTCGGGTTGTGGAAGTAGGCGATGTAGATGCCGACCAGAGCAAAAATGACACAGGTGAGCAATCGTGCGAGCTGGGAGGAATCTCCAACGACGGAGATCGTGACCGCGATGTCGCAGAAGACCACGAAACCGAACGAGCGACGCTTTGTGGGGCCGAAGACCCACCATGAGACTCCGACTACGAAGCACGAGATCACGACAACAGTATTGAAGAACAGCGCAATCGTGCTTGTCGGACCGGCAGGGCTGAATCTGTTCAGTAGTGCGCACACTCCCAGTCCGATGACAATGATGCCAAGTAATAGCCGGGTGGCGGTCGTGAGGCCGTTGTCGCGGAGATAGCGAGTGAAGCGGTCGTATTGATCGGGAAGAATCAACCACTCGCGGGTCAGCGTCCTCATCGACTTCATCTGCGATGTCATGAGTGCATCAGTCCTCGAAGGCTGGAGCGTGCGCCATTCATCGCGAACTGATTCCTCTTCTGTCTGGCACCTTGCAATGCTAACTGGATCGATGCCGCATCGGACCGAGATGTTCGGATCGGCGACCCGGATGTCTGCGTTGCGCCAGCGTGGAGTATAAATACATCTTGTGTCTATGTTGTATTCCGCTTCCGAAACCGTCTTCCGCGAAGTCAAGGAGCTGATCCTTTCCGGCGAGCTCGCCGGCGGGGAGCTGATCAGTGAGGGTGACATCGCTGCACGGACCAATGTGAGCCGAACGCCGGTGCGTGAGGCGTTTCTGCGTCTCGAGTCGGAAGGTTGGATGCGCCTCTATCCGAAGAAGGGGGCGCTGATCGTCCCGGTCGCGGATGGGGAAGCGGAACACGTAGTCAGTGCCAGACAGCTCGTCGAGACTCAGAGCGTTCGAGTCGTGTCGGTCCGACCGCACGCACGGGAAGCGCTTGTCGCAGCGTTGCGCGCGAATCTGATCGAGCAACGTGAGATTGCTGATCGCGGGGACGTGGCCGCGTTCAGCGCAATCGATGCAGACTTCCACAAGATGATCGTTGCCGCCGGCGGGAACCCTTTGCTCGACTCGTTCTACGCGAGTCTGCGCGACAGGCAACGACGGATGACAGCCCGGTCGATCTCACGCGACCCCGGCCAACTCTCGCGCATCCTTGCCGATCACACCGCGCTTACCGACCTCGTCGACACAGGCGATGCCGACGGATACAACACTGCCGTCCTCACACACATGCGCCAGGTCCACGGCCTCGGCTTCGAAGGAACTCTGTGATGAGCACCCAAACGATCGGCGCTGGGACCGCGGCCGAAACTCGTCTCGAGGGTGAACGCCTCTCCGGCGGAAAGTGGCTGTGGCTGACCGTTGCCGCCAGTATGTTCGCCGCTGCCTGGGGCGGAAACGAATTCACCCCACTGCTGGTGATGTACCGACTCGACCACGGCTATTCGCCGGTGATGGTCGATTTCTTCCTCTTCGCCTACGTCGTCGGAATTGTGCCGGCCCTGCTGCTCGGCGGCCCGCTGTCCGATCGATTGGGTCGACGCCCGATCATGCTCCCCGCGCCGATCATCGCGATCGCCGGTTCGACGCTGCTCGCTTTCGGGGCGGACTCCGCCGCTGCTCTCATCCTGGGAAGAATCCTCTGTGGCATTGCCTTGGGGATCGGTATGGCCGTCGGCGGCTCCTGGGTCAAGGAGTTGTCCACGCAACCTTGGGACCCGACGGCGTCGGAAGGCGCAGGTGCTCGGCGAGCAGCGATGAGTCTGACCGCGGGCTTCGCCTTGGGAGCGGGTGCTGCGGGAATCTTGGCGCAGTGGGCGCCCATGCCGAGTGTGTTGGCGTACTTGTTGCACATCGCGATCACCGTCCTCGCCGCCATGGCGCTGTGGCGTGCGCCCGAAACACGACCGGCACAGGCGAAATCCGACCGTCGCAGGTTGATCGACGACCTCAAGATCCCCTCGGCAGGTCACCGCAGATTCCTCTACGTCGTCGTTCCGTTGGCGCCGTGGGTGTTCGGTGCCGCCAGTGTCGCGTATGCAGTTATTCCGGCGCTCATGACCGGGCACAGTGGCGATGCGCCCGTGGCCTTTTCGGCTCTGCTGTGCATGGTCGCGCTGACATGCGGATTCGCGATTCAGTCGTTGGGGCGCAAGATCGACACCGACCGCAGTGCTCGTGGCGCCGTTGTGGCTCTGGTGTTTCTGGTGGTCGGTATGGCCGGTGCTGCTCTGGTTGCGTCGACGCTGACCGTGGCGATCGCGATCGTGGCTGCAGCGATCCTCGGTTGCGGGTACGGCATGGCACTGGTGTCCGGGTTGCTGGAGATCCAGCGAATCGCGGGGCCGGACGATCTGGCAGGATTGACCGCGGTGTTCTACTCGATCACCTACATCGGGTTCGCGGTGCCTGCGTTGCTGGCGATGCTGTCGGAAAGTATTCCGGCACTGAGCTACACGGTGACTCTGCTGTTCGGATCAGCCGCCGCCGCTGCCTGCTTGATTCTGATTCTCTTCAAGTCGCGTTCACATCTTCCGAGCGCGTGAAGCCGGCCCGCCGACTCCTACGAGAGTCGGCGGACCGGGGCGAAATCACGCGTCTACGGTTGCGGAACCGTTTTCCGAACTGTGGACCGAATTGTGTACCGAACCAGCCGGAACCGATGCGGTCTTGTTCAGGCCGTTGAGCAAACCGGTGATATCGACGCCTGAGCTTTCGAGAGTTTCGATGACACCGGCAATCACCTGGGGACTGATGCCCAGGATCGAGCCGATCGAACCCTGCGCCCCGTCGCTACCGCCGACGATGGAGATCCGATCGATGTCGCCGACCGGCTTCGCTGCTGCTGCGGTGGCGTCGACCAGTGCTGCCAGAACGTCAGGCAGAGTGAGCAACTGCGCGGCCTGCGGGGTGTAGGAATTGAGCGCCTCGGCGATCTGACGCTTACCGGCAGCTTCGGCTTCGAGCTTGGCGCGCAAACCATCCGCTTCGGCCTGCTGTTCGGCGCGAACGGCGTCGGCCGCTACCTTGCGGCCGTCAGCTTCGGCTTCCAGACGTGCTCGAAGGCCGTCGGCATCAGCCTGCTGCTCGGAGCGAACAGCGTCGGCGACGAGCTTTCGTGCATCGGCCTGAGCCCCGCCGGCCTGCCTTGCTGACTCGGCCTGTGCCTGGGCGCGGAGGATCGCGGCCTGTCGCTCACCCTCTGCGCGTGCGATGGAGGCTTGGCGTTCGGCCTCGGCCGGTGCAATGACATCTGCCTGCAATGCCGCTTCCGATTGCTGGGCGCGACGACGCTCGACCTCGGTGCGAGCTTCGACGCGGGCCGCCTCGGCCTGCTCACGTGCGATGCCGACGGCCTTCTCGGCCGTTGCCTGCGCGAGTGGTCCGGCCTGGTCGGCTTCGGCGTTCTCGGCTTCGGTCTGTGCTCGAAGGCGAGCGAGTTCGACGTCGCGCTTCTGATTTGCACTCGCGATCGCAGTGTCGGCCTCGGCCTGTGCGACGGAGCCTGCCTGTCGCGCCTTTGCCGACTGGATCTGCGAATCACGCTCTGCTTCAGCAGTTCCGATCGCGGCATCACGTTTGACCTCGGCGATGCGGCGCTGACCGAGCGATTCGAGGTAGCCGTTGAAGTCGGAGATTCCCGCGATCTTGATGACATCGACTTCCATGCCGATGCGTGCGAGGTCGCCGCCTGCCTCCTCGACCACGCTGCGTGCGAGCGAATCGCGGTTGGAGTTCAGATCCTCGACCGTCATGGTTGCGGTGATTCCGCGCAGGCTGCCGGCGAGGATTTCGTTGATCTGCTGCTGGAGTTCGTCCAGGTCGGAGGTCAGGAATCGTTGCACCGCTGTCTGAACCGCTTCGTCGGCGGAACCGATTCGTACCAGGCCGACTGCCTCGACGTTGACCGGAACACCGTCGTTGGAGAGCGCATTCTTGAGATTGATGCTGACGTTGAACGGCTCGAGCGACATGATGTCGACGCGTTCGATTCCCGGAATCTTGAACCGGGCTCCGCCGCGGACGACTTTCGGCTTGCCTCGTCCGGTGAAGACCGCCACTTCGTTCGGCGGGACCTTGACGTAGTTCTTCACGTAGATCGCGGGGAGAACGATGAAGATGATTACTGCGACTACAACCGCAATGATGATGATTGGCAGCATGTATCGAGTCCTTAGATCGCGTCGTCAACCGTGACGACGTGAAGGTATTGATCGTCTACATCGGCGATGTAGACGGTGGTGCCGGTGGTGAGCGCCATCGGCTGTGCACTGACGGCCTTGGCCTGCACGCGATTGCCTTCGGCGTCGACGAACGAGACTTCTCCCCAACCTTCGGCTGCAATGGTGAGGGTGACCGTGCCCAACAGCCCGGAGTACGAAGCTCGTCCGATGTGCGAATTATCTTGTTGCTCAAGGAGGTAGGGGAGAAGTAGGCCGCGCGTGACGACAACGAGAACGGCGGCGAGTGCGAGTGCTGCAATCGCCGCTACCAATGTCGGAGCGTCCGCGAGAGTGGCAGCTACGCCGTCGGCGCCGAAGCCGAAAAGTGCTGTGGCCAAGGTTGTCAGGCTCAGAAATGGCAGCCCGTCTGCGTGGCCGCCGCCCAGATCTGCAACCTCGCCGACGGCAAAGGCTCCGATCAGGGCGACGACCCCGATCACGAAACATATTGTGAATACAACGAACATCGATCCCCCGATCTACCTGTCGAGGAAGCGTGCCCTGAGAATTGTGTTGTCGGGGTCGTCCCTCGGCCCACCTCTATAGTAAAGGTAAGACAAAGCTAATCGGCGCATTCGGAATGTTTCGGCGTGGTGATATCGCGGTGAGAGAGCGTCAGAGACGAGGCAGAGAGCGCTGATTCAGCCATGCATCCCACAGTGGGCGCAATGGAGTGTCGGTGAAACGTGAAGCGAGATCGGTGAATTGCTCGGTACTGACCGTGCTGTGCCGATGCTTCGTGGTCCACTGACGGATCAGTTCGAAGAACTTCTCGTCTCCGAGAACGCCGCGCAGGGCGTGCAGAGTCAATGCGCCCCGCTTGTAGATTCGATCGTCGAACATCAGGGCAGGACCGGGATTGGCGACGATCAAGTCCTGAGATTTACGCCCGAGCCCTTGATAGGCGTTTGTCGCGAGTTGGTTCGAGGACGGGCCACCGGAATTCTCGGACCAGATCCACTCCGCGTAACAGGCAAAGCCTTCGTGCAGCCAGATGTCGCACCACTGCCCGAGAGTGAGGCTGTTGCCGAACCATTGATGGGCAAGCTCGTGTGCGACAAGACGTTCGGAACCGCGCCTGCCTGTGCAATGGTTGGCTCCGAAGATCGAGAGTCCCTGCGCTTCGATGGGGATTTCGAGTTCGTCGTCGGTGACCACAGCGGTGTAGTCGGCAAAGGGATACGGGCCGAACAGCTTTCCGAAGACCTCCAGCATCTGGGGTTGGCGCCCGAAGTCGACGTCGAACGCTGCGCGCAGCCGAGGTGGGTGAACGGCGAAGACCGGTACCGTCCCGGCGCTCACTTGTCGGTGCTCGTACTGACCGATCTGAATGGTTGCCAGGTAGGTTGCCATCGGTTCGGTCTGCTCGTAGACCCACGTCGTCTGACTCGCACGGGTCTGCTTGCGGATCAGCTTGCCGTTGGCGAGGGCGTAGAACGGGGAATCGGTGGTGATCGAGATGCGGTACGACGCTTTGGAAATCGGATGGTCGTCGCACGGGAACCAGGACGCCGCGCCGTTGGGCTGACTTGCGACCAAAGTTCCTTCGTCGAGTTCCTCCCAGCCGACTTCGCCCCACAGGCTCTTGATCGGCTCGGGGTTGCCGCTGTACGCGATGGTGACCGACAGGGCACCGCCCGCGGGGATCTTGGTAGACGGCGTGAGGATCAGCTTGTTGTTCAAGTGCGCGTACTTGGTGCCACGGGCACCGTTGACGGACACCTTGGACACCTGCAGGTTCTGCGCGAGGTCGAAGCTGAACTTGGATCGGCTCTCGGTGGTGACAGCGGTGATGACAGCTTTGCCGGCGAGACGGTTGCTGAAGACCTTGTACGTCAGTTCCAGTTCGTACCGGGACACGCGGTACCCGCGGTTGCCGTTGAGCGGCAGGTACGGATCGATCGGCTCCTCGAGCATTCGGTTCGGCTTCACGACGCCACCCACGGTGCAATCGGGTTGCCCTGCCAGCGGGTGGAGGGCGGAACGGTGTCACCTCGCATCACCAGAGATGCAGGCCCTACCGTCGCTCCCGCGCCGATGCCGGCTGCGGGTAGCGCGACACAGTGCGGTCCCAGCGTTGCTCCTGCTCCCAAAGTGACGGTGTCCATGGACATGATCCGATCATGGAAGAGATGAGTTTGCACGACGCACCCCCGTTCCACTGTCGCTCCGTCGCCCAAAGTCACAAGATCTGCCTCGGGTAGCCAGTACGACTCACACCAAACGCCCTTACCGATCTTGGCCCCGAGTCCACGCAAGAAGATGTTCAGTACGGCCGTACCAGTCGCCGCGCGAGCGAACCACGGCGCCGCGACGGTCTCGACGAAGGCGTCGGCTACCTCGTTTCGCCAGACGAACGAACTCCACAGCGGATGCTCGACCTTGGCGATGCGTCCGACGACGATCCACTTGGCGGCGATGGTGATCGCGCCCGCCACTGCTCCGGCGACGAGCAGAATTACGCCGCTCAGCAGAGCCGCGAACCAGAATCCGACTGCGCCGACCAGTGCTTCGAGTGCAAACAGAACACCGAGACCGATGCCGAACGTGACCATGACGGGGATCAGTCGGCAGGTTTCGACCACTCCGCGGGCGATCTTGAGGCGCATGGGCGGATTGAACGTGCGGGCGGCGTCGGTGTCTCCGGCAGCCCTTCTCAGACGTACCGGTGGACTACCCAGCCACGATGATCCGGACTTGGCCTTGGACGGGGTAGCCGACAGAACCGCCACCAGACCGTTCTTGGGGACGCGTCGACCGGGGGCGGTCATACCGGAGTTGCCGAGGAACGCGCGCTTGCCGATCTTCGCCTGTTCGATGTGCATCCAGCCGCCGCCGAGGCCGTAGCTCGCAACCATGGTGTCGTCAGCGAGGAATGCACCGTCGGCGACCGTCGTGAACTTGGGAAGGAGGAGCACGGTGGATGCTTCGACGTTCTTGCCGATCTTGGCGCCGAGAAGGCGGAGCCATCCCGGCGTCAGCAGGCTCGCGTAGAGCGGGAAGAGGAAGGTTCTGGCCGAGTCGAGCAGGCGTTCGGTCGCCCACACCTGCCAGCCGATGCGGCTGCGGACAGGGTGGTAACCGGGGGTCAGCCCGATCGAGAGAAGACGAACGGCCACAAGGGTGACGACTGCGAAGACGAGCAAACTCAGGATGGTCGCGACGGGAAGCATGATCAGCGATTGGAGCACTGCACTCGCGAGCGTGTCGGTGTCGCGAATCCACCAACCGATCAATGCGATCCCGGCCATCAGCGCGAAGATCGGCATACCGGCCAGGAAGACCGAGGTGACACCGTATACCGGCACCCAGCCGGGTGCACGCTTCGGATGTTCGGCAGGCCAAGGATGATTCGCTTTCCCGACCTTGGTGGCGGGGGAGCCGGCCCACTGCTGGTTTGCCTTCACTCGGCCGAACACCGCAGATCCGGGTTCGACGACGGCGTCCCGACCGATACGCGCGCCGGGCAGAAGCGTCGAGCGTGAACCGACGGAGGCGCCGTCGCCGATCTTGATCTCACCGATGTGGATGACGTCGCCGTCGATCCAGTGGCCCGAGAGGTCGACTTCGGGTTCGACGGAGCAGCCGTCACCGAGTTCGAGCATGCCGGTGATGGGAGGAAGTGTGTGGAGATCGACGCCGCTGCCGATGTCGGCGCCGAGGGCGCGGGCGTAATAGAGCATCCACGGTGCGCCCGAAAGGTTGGCTGCGCCACTGGCTTCGGTGAGTCGGAGCGCTATCCACAGACGCAGGTGTTCACTACCACCTCGCGGGTACGTTCCTGGCTCCAACTTGCGTAGGAGCAGGCGCGCCCCGACGACGGCGATGGTCATACGGCCGATCGGCGTGATGAACACGATGAACGCCAACAGGATCCACCACCACGAGACCGTGGGCGCCCAGCTGACGTCGACGAACCAGCCGAGGACGTTGTTCGCGATCGCCAGCCACGTCACCCACTGCAGTCCGGTGAGCGTCGTGAGTGGAACGGTGACGGCGATCTGCGCCAGCTGAGTTTTCAAGGGTGTCGGAGCGACGATGCGCGGCTCCACAGTTTCGGTGGGTGCCAATTCGTCGAGATATTCGGCGAGCGATCCCAACCGCGGATGGTCGTAGAGTTGTGCGACGGTCACTTCTGGGAACCGCTCGCGCAGGGCGGTCACCAACTGAGCAGCAGAGAGGGATCCGCCGCCCACTTCGAAGAAGTCGTCGTCGAGTCCGGTGATCTGGGCTCCCAGGATCGATCCCCACAGGCCGGCAACCCAGGCAGCGGTGCCGTCGAGGCCCAACGCGGCCCCGGCATCTTCACCGGCGCCGGGCAACGGCCACGGCAGCGCATTGCGGTCGACCTTGCCTGACGTACGCGTCGGAAGTTCGTCCATCAACGCCAGACGCGGCACGAGGGCTGCTGGTAGCTGCTCGCTGAGCAGTGCATGAGCGGCCTTGAGATCGAAGTCGGGATCCGTGCTGGCGATGTATCCGACGAGGAGCTGGTTGCAGGCTGCCGTCTTCTTCACGGCTGCGGCAGCGCCGCTCACACCCGGCAGGTTCTGCAAGGCGTTGTCGACCTCACCGAGTTCGATGCGCCTGCCGCCGAGCTTGACCTGATCGTCCGCGCGGCCCTGGAACATCAGGCCGGTGGTTTCGAGCCGGACCAGGTCGCCGCTTCGGTAGGCGCGTTCCCACCCGAGCGAGGGCATCGACGCGTACTTCTCGGCGTCCTTCGCGGGGTCGAGGTAACGGGCGAGGCCGACGCCGCCGATCACCAGCTCGCCCACCTCGCCGACCGCGACGGGATTGCTCTGGGCGTCGACGACGGCAAGGTCCCAGCCGTCGAGGGGGAGGCCGATGCTGACGGGGCTCTTGCCGTCCATCAGTGCGCCGCAGGCGACGACGGTTGCCTCGGTGGGGCCGTAAGTGTTCCAGACCTCGCGGCCCTCGACGGCCAGGCGTTCGGCCAGTTCGGGTGGGCAGGCTTCGCCGCCGAAGATCAGGAGTCGAACGGCTTCGAGGGCCTCGGCCGGCCACAGAGACGCAAGCGTCGGCACAGTGGAGACGATGCTGACGTCACGCGAGACCAGCCACGGGCCGAGGTCCATGCCGCTGCGGACCAGCGAACGAGGAGCCGGGACGAGGCAGGCGCCGTGGCGCCACGCGAGCCACATCTCCTCGCAGGACGCGTCGAATGCCACGGAGAGTCCCGCGAGGACGCGGTCACCAGGCCCGATGGGCTCGTCCTGGAGGAACATGCGCGCCTCGGCGTCGACGAAGGCTGCGGCATTGAGGTGAGTGACCGCGACGCCCTTGGGGGTGCCCGTGGATCCTGAGGTGAAGATGATCCAGGCGTCGTCCTCGGGTTCGGGTTCGCGAACCGGTGGATGTTCGAGCCGCTTCGGCGCCGTCCCCGGCTGGATTCCGTCGCCGGTGATGATCGCCGCTACCTGCGCCTCGCCGAACACCAACTCGGCGCGCTCTTCCGGATCGTCGGCGTCGACGGGAACGTAGGCGGCGCCCGCCGCGAGGATCGACAGGATCGCGACGTACAGCGAACGCGAACCTGACGGCATCCTGATTCCGACGCGGTCACCTGCGCCGACGCCGGCATCACCGAGCCAGCGCGCACCGAGCTCGATCTCGTCGAGCAACTCCGAGTACGACAGTGTGGTGTCGCCGTCGTCGATGGCAGGTGCTTCCGGGTTGGCCTCGGCTGAGGCCCGCACGATGTCGATGAGCGTGCGCGGCGCAGGTGCATGCGCCGACCGTAGGAATACGGACGGAATCCCGAAAGATTGTTCCGTCTCCGACTGCGACTGGAGTGGCAAACCCGTTGGTCCTGTTCTACTCACGAAACTTAGAGTCCTGCGAACTGTCGAGTTGAAAGTCTCATGACAAGTTTGCGAGTTGGTGAACAGATATGCCTAATGCAACATGCCGAACGTGCCGGTCAGTCCGTACTGGCAGCTTGCGCGTGGCCTTCTGCCGAGTCGGCGAACTCGGGTGTGTCGAACACCTCTCCGCCCAGCGGATCGACGACCTTCGATTCCTCGGAGAAGTCGACGGCGCCGGTATCCGGGTCGATGTTGACCGCATGGGCGGGAACTTCGTGGACCGCGACGAGCATGTGGGCGTCGGAGGGATCCGTCATGATTCCGCTTTGTGACGGGGTGAGCCCGGCGAAGGTCGACGAGATCTTCAGATCGCGGAGCCGCTTCTCGGTGGGTTGCGGAACGTCGGTCGATGCCGAGGCATTTGTAGAAACCCGCAGGTAGCGCGGTGCCGAAGCGACCTCGTATCGGAACGCCTTCAGCATCGACAGACATGCCAGCACCATGATGACCGAGAACGGTACCGCCGTGGCGATGGCAACGGTTTGCAGCGCCGTGAGCGATCCACTGCCACCCACGATGAGGAGAACTGCGGCCGCGGCACCGGAGAGGAACGTCCAGTAGACACGCGTGATCTTGGAGGTCTCCAAGCTGCCACCGGTCGCAAGGATGTCGATGACGATCGAGCCGGAATCCGCGGACGTGACGAAGAAGAAGACGATCACGACGATCGCGAGAACACTCGAAATCGTTCCGAGCGGAAGTCCGTCGAGAAGCGTGAACAGCGACGTGTTGGTGTCCACTGCGCCGGATGCGTCGAGCATCGTGCCTTCGTTGCGCTGACGCAGAATGCCGGAGTTACCGAAGATCGTGAACCACAACGAACCAACCAGCGTCGGGGCCAGCAGTACACCGAAGACGAATTCGCGGATGGTGCGGCCGCGTGAGATGCGCGCGATGAACATGCCGACGAACGGTGCCCAGCTCATCCACCAACCCCAGTAGAAGATGGTCCATGCGCCCTGCCAGCCGTCTTCGGCGAACGGGGACGTGCGCAGCATCAGTTCGGGCAAGGCCTGGACGTATCCGCCGAGGTTCTGCACCCACGACTGCATGAGGAACAGCGTCGGTCCCAGAATCAGGACGAACAGTGCCAGCGCGGCAGCGAGCATCATGTTGATGTTGGAGAGCCACTTGAGGCCCTTGGTGACGCCGGAGACGACCGAGAAGGTGGCCATGCCCGTCACGATGACGATGATGGTGATGACCAACCAGTTGTCGGTCTCCACCCAGCCGAGGTAGTCGAGGCCGGCCGAGATCTGCTGGACACCGAAGCCCAGCGACGTCGCGACACCGAACAGCGTGCCGACGATGGCGACGACGTCGATGGCGTGGCCGATCTTTCCTTCGATGCGAGCCCGTCCGAGGAGCGGCTCGAGCAACCAACGGATCGAGAGCGGACGACCCTTGCGGTAGGTCATGTACGCCAGACCAAGGCCGACGACGACGTAGATCGCCCATGCATGAAGGCCCCAGTGGAACAGCGTAAGTTCCATCGCTTGATTGGCTGCGGCGTCCGTGGATCCCGCGATCTGCCCGGCGACGGGAGGGTTCACATAGTGCGAAAGGGGTTCTGCCACTCCGTAGAACACGAGGCCGATGCCCATCCCGGCGCTGAAGAGCATCGCGAACCACGAGAGCATGCCGAACTCGGGTTGCTCGTCGTCGCGCCCCAATCGGATGTTGCCGATGCGGCTGATTCCGCAGTACAGCGCAAAGATCACGAAACCGGTAGCCGAGAGGATGTACCACCAGCCGACGCCGTCGCTGATCACGTTGTTGAGAGTTTCGAAAGCATCCGCAGCGGTTCCCGCATAGATCACGGCAAAGGCGATCAGGGCAAAGATCACTATCGACGCGGGGATGAACACGGGTTTCCGTAGTTCACGCCACGCAGTTTTGACCGCAGTCATTCCACTCCTCGAACGTTCAGGCATTCACAGCGCCCATACGGGCAGCCACGTGTCACGCGTAGGTGGGCGTTGCGCTCACACCATCGCAGGTCAAGACCGGGCTATTGTTTTGAAATTCAACGTAACGTCAAGTTTCGGTCAACTCAACTGGACGAAAGATGCTGCACTGTCGCGAAAGTTCTCACTGGATACCGTAGTTCCGGTTGTAAATCGTTGGGTAATAGTGGCATTGGGCCATGAGTGGAATGCTGAACGGCGAATTCGATTGGTACGGTGAGTTGAATCGGTCGAGTCGACGCTCACCGATTGACCACATTTGTCAAACTCGGCGAAACAGCCTGTCTGTCAGGTGGTTAACTCCTGGTGTGCTTGCCCGATCGTGGCGGTCAGGTGTCGATACCTAACTGTGATTGTGATGGTCGCAACTATCAGTGATGCGGGCCCTGTTCGCCCCGCTGAGCGTCGATCAGATCCATCGCATCCTTCAGACCCAAGCCCGGATGCAGTTCGCGTAGTGCCTTGATTGCCGGAATACGGTCGTCAGTCGACGCGAGTGCGCTACGGACGTCGTCGGCGGGTATTTCGGTGGGGGCAGTCGTCCCTTCCCACCACACCGACTGAGGTTTGTTCCTGTTTCGCCAGGCTTGGCCTGCGTAGTACGCAGACCCGACCGTCGCGAAAAGCCAGATTGCGAGGAATGTCCAATTCCAAGCTGTGGGTTCTGTGATGACCTTGTCGATGGTGCTTGGGCCGAAGAAAACGAGAAGCCAGGCCAGCACGATCGTCTGCCACCATCGCTCGACGCGCCTGCTCGGATTCCACCACTCGGCCATCGATCGATACTCGCACAGTGCTGCGGTTTCGATGCGACGATGGAGATCATGGAGATTCGTGATGCGGTGGAGCGATTTCGAGGGGAATCAGGGACCTCGACGATCTTCGGAGAACCGCACCAGACCAGCGACGGATCGACGATCATCACGGTTTCGCGTCTACACCGGCGGTGGCGCCGCGACCCGATACCGGTGCCAGTGGGAGTGTTCTCGATCCACGAGGGTGAGCCGTCGTGGTCACCGGCCGTCGATCACACCAGGGCGGCTTTGATGGGGGAGTTCATCGGGTTGGCGGCCGCAGTGATCGCAACTCTGGCCGTTCTACGTCGTCCGCCCTGGCCTGATGTGACGATTCAGAAGGGGTGACCCAGAATTACGCCGATCAGTTGGAACGGCATCGCGAGGAACATCGATCCGACGTAGAGCGGATAGCGAATCGGATCGCCGGCGAGGTAACCCTCGGCGAGCCAGGCCATGACGTCTGCTGATCCCATAGTCGTTACTTCCCTTCGCTGTTGTGGTTCACCGACATTTTCGGTCGTGGGAGTTGTTTTGTTACAGGCGAACTCGAAGGAGGAGTACATGTGAAGGCAGTTTCGACGCAGCAAACGTCGTCAAGCGAGATCCCCGGGGGCGGTGTCCTCTAACAGCTAAGTCTCGATACTTAGCACTGTGCCGTAGTGAAATCTGTGCGTTCTGCACATGTCGGGACAATTCGGTGAGCCCTACAGTCGCTGCATGACAACGACACCTTCTCCTCTCTCAGGCAAGACCGTCGTACTGATCGGCGGCGGAACAGGCATCGGGCTGCGAGTGGCGCAGCTTGCCGTCGACGCCGGTGCGCAGGTAGTTCTCGGCGGCCGAACCGCATCCAAGCTCGAAGCAGCGGCCGCGCAGCTGGGTGAGGCGGCGCACTGGTTCACCGTCGACACCTCCGACGACGACTCGGTGAAAGCGTTCTTCACCAACATCCCCAGCGTCGATGCGCTCTTCACCACGGCTGCCGATTACCAGGTCGGCTCGTTCCGTGAACAGAGCGTCGAGGAAGCGGCGTCGCCGTTCACCTCCAAGTTCTGGGGGCAGTACCGCGTCGTGCACGCTGCGCTCGACAAGCTGACACCCACCGCATCGGTGGTCCTCATGTCCGGCGCTGCCAGTGTGCGGCCACCCGCAGCTGCCGCGGCATACGTTGCAGCCAACGCGGCAATCGAGGGGCTCGGGCGGGGGCTGGCGGTCGAACTGTCGCCGATCCGCGTCAACACTGTCGCTCCCGGAACCATCGACGGGCATCTGTGGGCTCAGCGCCCGGCGGAGGTTCGGGAGGCCGCGTTCACCTGGAGTGCCGAGAACAACGTGCTCGGCCGCGTCGGGAACGAAGACGAGATTGCACAAGCGGTGTTCTATCTCTTCACCAACACGTACACAACGGGTTCCACGCTGTACCCCGACGGCGGGTATGCGTTGCGTTAGACCCGTGCCATTTGGCGACTGTGTGAAATGACGACTGTGCGAAATGCATTGTCGTAACACGAAGAAACGCCAATTCGCCCATAGGCGTGACCCCTGCCACATTCGTACCGTCTTCTCCGAGAACACTTCCCAACTATTCGAGGAGTCCGTCATGAAAAACACGTCAGCGACCGCCGCCGGCGGTGAAGTGTCCGACGGTGACGACTACGCGCTCACCCGCGTTCCCGACGAAGCACGATATTCGTGGTTCTCGGTGGCAGTACAGCGATTCGGTCAGGTATCGGCACTCGCACAGTTCTTGCTCGGTGCGACGCTCGGCTACGGTATGACGTTCTGGAATGCCTTCTGGGCATTGACAGTCGGGGCGGTGATTCTCGAGGTCGTCTGTATTTTCATCGGCATCATCGGGGTTCGTGAAGGGCTCAACACATCGGTGGTCGCACGCTGGTGTGGATTCGGGCACGCAGGTTCCGCGGTGATCGGTTTGGTGATCGGGGTCAGCCTGATCGGTTGGTTCGGCATACAATCTGCTGTCTCTGCATCAGGTTTGCACGGAATCATGCCGTTTCTGCCGCAGTGGGCGTGGGCTTTGGCCTTCGGTCTCCTGATCACCGCGATAGTCCTTCGCGGGTTCGGATCCATGCAACTGATCGCCAACATCACCGTTCCGCTGTTCCTGATCCTGGTCGGTTGGGCCGTCATCGCCGAACTGCGTAATCACTCGCTGTCAGATCTGATGACATCTGCTCCAGCCGGGCCGGAGCTCAGCTTCCTCGCCGGAACTACCATCGTCGCAGGCGGTTTCATTGCCGGAGCCGTGATCACACCCGACATGACGCGCTTCAACCGCACGGCAGGCGATGTCGTGAAGCAGACGCTCGTCGGAATAACGTTGGGCGAATACGTGATCGGGCTGACCGGTGTTCTCCTTGCCCATGCCGTTCGCAGTTCCGATATCGCCACGATCATCCTGTCGTCGGTCGGCTGGGTCGGCGTTCTCATCATTGTTCTCGGGACTTTCAAGATCAACGACTGGAACCTGTACAGTTCGGGGCTCGGCATCGTGAACTTCATCGACGTCGTGTTCGGTCGACGGATCAATCGCGCAGTTGTCACAGCAGTTGTCGGCATCACCGGTTCGGTCCTCGCGGCTGCCGGAATCCTGAACTCGTTCACCGACTTCCTGATCCTGTTGGGCGTCGGATTCCCGCCGATCGCCGGGATCATGGTGGCGGAATACTTCATCGTCAAGACATGGCGCAAGGATCTGGAGGAGAGTCGAGCTGCGGGTACCCTCCCGAACTCGGCACCCACTTGGGTACCGGCCACGCTGGTGATCTGGATCGTCTCGGCGCTGATCGGTCATTACAGCACCTTCGGCCTGCCGTCGATCAACGCGGTGGCCTCGGCCTTCGTTCTCTACGTCGTCGCGGGTCGACTCGGCCTGATTCGCGGAGTCGGACGCACCGCAACCGAAGCGCCGCAAGAGACTTCGGGAAGATCTGCGCTCACGCACTAGCACGGCACACACTGTAGAAGGGAGTTCGCGATGCGAATCGGAATCGACGTCGGTGGTACGAACACCGATGCGGTCCTGATGGACGGGACCACCGTCATCGGGCATGTCAAACACTCGACCAGCAAGGACATCACCGGCGGAATCGGCGGAGCTCTGACGGCGCTGCAGCAGCAGTACTCGTTCTCTCCCAGCGCTGTTCAAGCAGTGATGATCGGCACGACGCACTTTCTCAACGCTCTCATCGAGCAACGCGGACTTGCACCGACAGCGGCTCTGCGATTGGGGCTTCCGGCGACCGCCGCGCTTCCGCCGATGGTGGGGTGGCCGCGAGACCTGGTCTCCGCTGTGCAAGGAAGGCACTACCTCGCTCACGGTGGGCACGAGTTCGACGGTCGTCGTATCTCGCCGCTGGACCCCGACGAGATTCGCCGCCATGCCGCCGATATGGCTCGCAGCGGTACTCGTTCGGTCGCAATATCTTCGGTGTTCTCTCCGGTCAATCTCGAATGCGAAGCGGCCGCCGCGGAGATCGTGCGTGAGGAACTCGGCCCGGACGTCGCAATTTCGCTCTCGCACGAGATCGGTCGAGTGGGTCTACTCCAGCGGGAGAACGCGACCATCATCAATGCTGCGCTGCGCGAGCTCGCCGATCACATCGTCGACGGTCTTGCCCGATCTTTGGTCGAGCACGGCATTGTCGCGCCGCTGTACCTGAGCCAGAACGACGGAACCTTGATGGACATCGAGTACGCGAGGCGTTATCCGGTGGCGACTTTCGCTTCGGGGCCGACCAACTCCATGCGAGGCGCCGCTGTTCTGTCCGGTCTGGCCAGCTGTGCGGTGATCGACATCGGGGGCACCACTACCGACGTGGGCGTATTGACCAACGGTTTCCCCAGAGAAGCCACCACGGAGGTGACGGTCGCGGGGGTACGGACCAATTTCCGTATGCCGGACGTCTTCTCGATCGGTATCGGTGGTGGTTCGGTGGTGGATGCAGACGGACTCACAGTCGGACCCGAATCTGTGGGATACGAATTGGGTTCACGGGCACTCGTATTCGGCGGTGACACGTTGACGGCCACCGACATAGCCGTCGCGGCAGGCTTGGCCGACGTCGGAGATCGCAGTGCGGTGGCGCACCTCGACCGCGGCCTGGTGTCGACGGCACTCGACCGGATCTCGCGCCGAGTCGCCGACGCCGTGGAACAGATGCGGACCACGTCGGATCCACTTCCCGTTGTGGCGGTTGGCGGGGGATCGGTACTGCTGGAGCGTGAACTCCCGGGCCTGGGAACGGTGATTCGTCCTGAGCGCTTCGATGTTGCCAATGCGATCGGCGCTGCGATCGCGCAGGTCAGTGGTGAGGTAGATCGAGTCGAAGCGGTGCGGGACGGGCACCGGCAGGTCTTTGCCGACGATGCTCGCCAGGAGGCGATCGATCGGGCAGTCGCCGCAGGCGCACGGCCCGAGTCGGTGCAGATCGTGGAGTTCGACGAGGTCCCGATTCCGTATCTGCCGGGCAACGCAACACGTATTCGAGTGAAGGCAGTCGGTGACTTGGCACTGCACAGTGGTTTGGTCTCCACCGGTCAGGAGGGCTCACGATGAGTTGGACACTACGAACGGCGGATCTCGACGACCTCGCCAGGGGCGCAGCCTTGTTGGGCACCGGCGGCGGGGGAGATCCGTTCGTCGGCAAGATGTTGGTCACGCAGGCGCTCGGTGAGGCCGGTGAAATCACAATTCTCGATCCGGAGGAGCTTGACGACGACGCGTGGGTGATTCCCGTCGCGCAGATGGGTGCCCCGACCGTCGTGGTCGAAAAGATGCCGCGCGGAACCGAACCCGAGCTGGCGCTGATCACGTTGGAGAAGCACACGGGTCGAACTGCAGATGCCACGATGCCGATGGAGTGCGGCGGAATCAATTCGATGATTCCGTTGCTGGTGGCCGCACGGCGCGGCCTGCCGGTTGTCGACGCCGACGGGATGGGACGAGCCTTTCCTCAGCTCGAGATGGAAACCTTCTCGGTGTACGGGATTTCGGCGAGTCCGCTCGCCATGGCGAACGAGCACGACGAGGTGGCGATCTTCGACACCGGAAGTGACAACAGCAGATTGGAGGGCCTCGCCCGCGGGGTGACGTCGAGGTTCGGTGGGATGGCGCACATCGCGCAGTACTCGATGACGGGTGCAGATGTGAAGCGGACGGCGATCCCACGGACTCTGTCGTTGGCCCTGACCATCGGCCGGTCCATCAGACTTTCACGTGAGCAGCGGGTGGACCCGGTGCAGGCGCTTGTCGACAGTCTCGCCGACACGCTCTACGGATACGGGCGAGTTCTCTTTCACGGCAAGGTGATCGATGTCGACCGGCGAACCGATGAGGGGTTCGCTCGGGGTTCGGTGCGGATCGCCGGCGTCGGAGACGAAGAGCTGGAAGTTCAGTTCCAGAACGAAAATCTGATCGCCGTCCAATCCGGAGTGATGGTGGCGATCGTGCCAGACCTGATCTGCATCGTCGAGGCCGATACCGCCGAACCCATCACCACCGAGGGCTTGCGGTACGGGCAGCGCGTTGCGGTCATCGGGATCGCGACCCCACCCATCATGAGAACCCCGGAGGCACTGGCGGTCTTCGGCCCGGCTAGCTTCGGGCTCGATCGCCCGTTCCTGCCGGTGGAGACACTCGAGCAACCTGTACTGGCAGAATAGCGAGCCGTGAGCAGGCTGCACGCGGTCCGGGAGGCCGACCTCGACGCGATCGCAGCGGGGGCGGTGGTCCTGGGCTGCGGCGGGGGCGGCGATCCACGCTTGTTCGTGGAATTGCTGCGTCCACTGATGACGTCTACTTCGGTGGAGGTCATCGCGCCGGACCAGTTGCCGGAGGAGGCATTGGTGATGCCGGTGGGAATCGTCGGATCGGCCCTGGCCTTGGAGGAGCAATTGCCCTCCGGGCGTGAGTTTGCAGATACTGCAGCAGCTTTGACGCGCTGGACCGGGAAGCGTCCGACCGCGGTGATGACTTTCGAAGGCGGTGGACTCAACGCTCTCTCCGGCATTTCGGCGGCGTTGGCGTTGGGAATTCCCGTGGTCGACGCGGACCTGCTGGGTCGAGCGATGCCGCGGCTCGATCACTTCTCTCTCGCCGCAGCCGGGTTGGAATTGTGCCCGGTCACACTCGCCCAGCCCGGCGGCCTCATTACCGTCGTCGACGGAGTGGATGTGCTCGGCGCCGAGGTAGCAGTGCGGTCGTTGATCGGGAGAACCAGCGGTTGGGGCGCTCTAGCGATCGCGTCGATCGATGCGCGGACGGTGCAGGAGGCGTGCATTCCGGGAACTCTCTCCCGAGCACACGAACTGGGTCAGCACATCGGGGCCCTGGGCAGTTGGCAGGAGATCGCGGAGAGCTCCGGGGCCCTGGTAATGGGGACTGGCCGGGTGCGTGCGGTCCGTCGTAGTCGTCCGGACACCGGCGATCGTCGGGGCAGCGTGATTCTCGAACACGATTCTGCGGTGATACGAGTCGAATTCGAGAGTGAGTTCCTGACCGTCGCGTTGGACGGCGAGATGATTGCAACGTGCCCGGACATCGTGACGTTGCTCGACGTGCGGACCGGCGCCTTCGTCTCGTGTGAATCCGTGCACCAGGGGCACGATGTGGCCGTGTTGGTTCTTCCCGGTCCACAGTGGTGGGCGGACGAAGTGGGCAGATTGAAAGTTGTCGGCCCGCGGGCATTCGGGATCGACCACGACGCAGTGCTGATGGAGGCGCGATGAGCGCGAGTGTTTCGGCGTTGCTGAACAACCCGGCCTTTGTCGGGCTGTATCGACTTGCCGGGGAGGGTGATCCCGTCGTGACGACAGTGGGAGCACTCACCGGGGAATCGGCACAGTCGGCCGAGGCCGTGTCGGGTGCGGCGAGTTCAGGATCAGTTCTGGTGATTCTCGATCGAATCGACATCGGGGAGTGGAGATTCGACGCTCTCCTTCGGCGCACAGCGGCGACCGGCTGCCAGGTGGTCGCTGTGCACAGCGCTGCGGCGGAGGATGCGAATCTCTCGTTGCTTGCCGATCGGCTCGGACTGGTGGTGCTCGGAGTATCCGACCCGTGGCAGTTCAGCGTGGATCTTCGTGATCTTCTCTCGAATTCGCGGGCGGTGATGGCCGACGCAGTACTGCGGGCGACACACGCGGGCCAACGAGCCGGAGGAAGCGTCGAGAATCTTCTGTCGGTGCTACTGAACACCTTTCAGCGTTCATTCTTTCTCCTGGACACGTCCGGACGTCCGATGACCGGCGCCGACCTGTTGTCAGACGCTGATCGAGCAGCTGCCGGTATGTTGTCGGGTCGCGGGGCGCCCACCACGGTCGAATTGGACTCCGGCGGGGTCCTGATTGCGTGCCCGGTGATGTCCGGCGCAGCCCGAGAGCCCTGGCTGGCGGTGCTGCTCCCGGTGCGTCAAAGCGTCGAAGAGGCTTCTCTCTCAGTGGTTCTCGACGTGGCCTCGTTGGCTGCCGGGCACCGACTGGCCGTTGCGCGCATGGTCGACGAGCGTGAAGCGCGCCGGCGTAGCGCGTTGCTCGGTGAACTGATCGACACGTCAGCAGACGCCACACCCGGACTGCTCCGGCGCGCACTCGACGCGGGTTGGATGCTGGACGGATGGCACATCGGCATCAAAGTCCTGGCGGTCGGTGAGGTCGACCTGGTGGCAAGACGCAGCGAGGTTGCAGATGCTCTCGCCGCCGAGGGAATCGACGCCAATGTCGTGGAACAGGCTGACGGCTGGGCGGCGTGGACGACTCTGCCAGGCGAGCCGCGACCGGAGGCGATCACCAGGATCGCCGAGTGTATCCGTGCAGCTCAGGCCAGGTTGGAACCCACGATGGAGACCTGGGTAGGTGTGGGACGCGCACACGACGGTCCGGCTGGAATCGGTTCGTCCCTGTCGGAGGCCGGGGATGCCGCTCGGCTCGCCGGTTCCCGATCTCAAACAGGTCGATTCCTGCACGTGGACCGCCTCGGGCTGGCGCAGTTGCTGCTGGCGTGGACGCGAACCGACACCTTCCAGCCTGCGGCCGCGGCATTGCTCGCACCGCTACGCGATTCCAATGGAGAGTTGCTCGAGACTCTGTCGACGTACCTCGACGAAGAATCGTCTCTGGCTCACACCGCAACCCGAATGGGCTTGCACCGCAACACCGTATCGAGTCGGATCGATAGAATTCAGCGCCTTCTCTCGGTCGATCTGGCCGATCCGGAAACCAGGCTTGCGCTCCACCTCGCCTGCCGGACGATCGCGCCGTGACGACGGTCTTCGCAGCTTCGTCTTGACAAGCGCGGGAGGTTCCTGCCATCCTCGTTGCCAGGTCACGAGTACCAGTGTTCAGCCCCGGCTTGCTGGTCGGCAACCCTCCTCCGCGGTGGGGTGCTCCGGGTGACGACCCGGCTGCGTTCGAAAACGAATGCGGCAAGCGCGGACTCTTCCGGGGCCATCTCCCGACGAACGAGTCCTTGAACGTGAGGATTGTCTTCGATGACTGCTGTATTGAGTGCCGACACCTGCTGCACCACCGCGATTGCCAAGGTTTCGGGTGCCGACCTGCAGGTTCCATTGGTTCAGGGCGGCGAATGCTCCTACGCCAACTTCGACTACGCGGCCAGCGCGCCGGCATTGGCCCAGGTCACCGACCGTATCGCCGAATTGTTGCCCACGTACGCCAGCGTCCACCGCGGTGCCGGCTACGCGTCCCGGATCTCCACGCTCACCTACGAGAACGCTCGTGAATCCGTTGCTCGTTTCGTGAACTGTGCCAACGATCAGGTTGTCGTCTTCACCCGGAACACCACCGATTCGCTGAACCTGCTTGCGCAGTGCGTCCCCGGCAGCACCGTCGTCCTCGACGTCGAGCATCACGCAAACCTGTTGCCGTGGAACGACGCTCGTATCGTCACCGCCGCAGACACCATCGAAGAAACGATCGAGCGTCTGATCGGTGAACTGTGCACCAAGCCTGCCGCGCTGCTCGCAATCACCGGGGCCTCCAACGTGACCGGTGAGATCCTGCCGATTGCACGTTTGGCTGACATCGCTCACCGTTGCGGCGCACGTATCCTCGTCGACGCTGCTCAGTTGGCTCCCCACCGTCGCATCGACCTGCAGGAATGCGGCGTCGACTACGTAGCGTTCTCGGGCCACAAGCTGTACGCGCCCTTCGGCGCCGGCGTTCTCGTCGGCCGCCGTGACTGGCTCGACGAAGCTCAGCCGTACCTCGCCGGCGGCGGCGCCGTGCGTGAGGTGACCATCGAATCCACCGAGTGGGCTTGCGCGCCCGCACGCCACGAGGCGGGTTCCCCCAACGTGCTCGGTGCGGCAGCCATCGCGACCGCCTGCGAAACCCTGCACGCCCTGGACTTCGACGTGATCGCCGAGCATGAGAAGGCGCTCACCGCCCAGCTCACTGACGGCTTGTCCGCCATCGAGGGCGTCTCACTCGTGCGACTGTGGAACGACGCTCCCGACGCCGTCGGAATCGTCACCTTCACCGTTGACGGATTCGAAGCGGGCGAGATCGCCGCATTCCTCTCCGCCGAGCACGGCATCGGAGTTCGCGACGGTCGCTTCTGCGCACATCCGGTTCTCGCGCGCCTCGGCCTCTCCGGCGGTGCAGTTCGCGCCAGCCTCGGCCTCGGTAGCAGCTCGGACGACGTGACGCGGTTGGTCGACGCCGTGAACATCCTGGTTTCGAATCAGCGTGATTGGAAGTACGCGAAGACGGCAGGTGCGTGGAACCCTGTGCCCGAGACCCGCCCCTTCCTCGGAGCCGCAGACGACAATGCCGGCGCAGCCGAGTGCGTCTGAGCTGAGCTCGGTCCCCGAAAACTCGAACGGACAACTAGCATGGCAGCCATGGCACCAGCGGATTTTCCCGCCACCCCTTCGAGAGTGAGCATCACTCTCGGTCAGTGGTGCCGTCGCCATGTCGATCTGTGCCGCACCTCTTCAGGAATGTGTTCGAGCTGACGATTCGTCTCGCTCATCCCATACTTTTCTGATTTTCGGAGGTCTCACATGTCTTCACTCGCTTCGCATTCTCTGCACGTAGCGGTCGAGTTGACCGGATCCGGTCACCATCCGGCCGCTGAGGGCGCACCCGGCAACCTGCCCATCATCGGCGGCGACTACTGGGTGGACCTCACCGAGGGTGAAAAGGCTCTCGATTTGGCTTCATTCCCTACCAATGTGGTTCGGATTCGCGCTGCGGATCTGCGTGAGGCACAGCTCGAACGCGCACGGATACGCGCTGCCGTCGCCGAAGAAGGACGCGATCCCGACAGCGTCGCAGTGCTGGTCGATCTCGAGATTCTGATCGCGCCGGAGGCTCGCTCCGCTCGTAAGGAGCTTGCGCAGTTGGACAGCGCGTTGACCTCGCCGCGGGTTCCCGTTTCGCTTCATTACGTCGGAACGCCTTCCGGTCTCGGCAGTTTGATCGCCGATATCCGAGCTGCGGAGGTCGCCGACGGCGTTACGTTGCTGCCTCTCGCATTGCCTCGCACGCTCGAGCATCTGGTGGACAGCACCATTCCGTGGCTTCAGGATCGCGGACTTGTCACACCGTCCACCGCAGTCGACGAGGTTCTCGGGCGTTTCGGACTGCCGCCCCGTCAGCGCACGCTTGCGTCCTGATCGTCACCGATTGCATCTGCGTACAGGTGGAACAGCGACGGTAATTCGTCGGCACCGTCCACCTGTGCCAGAAGCGTCCAGCACTGCGCAGTGATCGACCGAGCCCTCGTGCCGATCCAGTTGGTGGGCAGTAGTTCCGGCGGCAACAGCGGATCCGGTTCCATGGCTCGCGTGAATTCCGCCGCGAGTTCGATGGTCATCGTGACAGCATCGGTACCCGGACTGTTCTGCAGTTTGTGCAGGCGTGCGGTCGCTACGTCGAGTAGCCGTTCGTATCCGTCAGCGATCTGGTCCAGTGGCCACAACTGCGCGGCAATCTTCACGGGGTCTTCGAGAGTGCCCACTTTCAGATCTCGAGTGGTGAGAGAAGACAGGTGCTGTTCGACGTCGAGTTCGGCGGCCGCATCGCGAATATACGGTTCCCAGGCGTGCGGCGAGACGTACAGACCGCCCTGGACGAGCGCGCCGCCGAGGTAAACGACCCTGGTGCGCAGCGCATCTCGCCCTTTCCGTGACGACTCCGGAATTGCGAATCCGGCCAGGTGCCAGTACCCGTCCCACGGCGTCACAGTGTCGCGGTCTTGTCGATAGGCCAGCCGAACGAATTCGACGTCGGGTTCCATCTCGCGCAGGGCTTTCGGCGTTGCTCGTAGCGTGGCCTGTCGCCCGCGACCTTCCTGAGTGAACTTCCCCTCGGTGACCAACCGCTTGATGCACAGCCGAACCTGTTGATCAGTTTTGCCGAGGGCGTCGGCGGTGGCATAGAGGGTGTGCCCGTCGACAGTTCCGTCCGTGCGCAGTAGTCCCTCGATCAAGATCCTCGTGGGTACATCGACGTCCCTGTCGGTCATCGCCATGTCCTTTCCTCGCTTCTCGACATCTTCGCCCACAACTGTACTATCGAATGCAATACGATCGTTTCAAATTCGTACGTTAGGGCGGGAAGATGGCAGCGGAATCGATGAGCGAGGGCAAGAGTAAGCCTCGTTTACGCAGGTGGATGGTTACTTCCCTGGCGGTGGTCGTTGTTCTGATCGCGACTCTGGTGGGCTGGACGCTGTACCAGAACACCTATGACATCCGTGAGGAAAAAGTGACGATCACCGGGGGATCGGTGCCGCTCCAGGGAGTCCTTGCACTGCCCGAACACGGTGACGGTCCCTTCGGGCTCGTGGTTTTCGTCCACGGAGACGGCCCGGTCGATGCAACACATGAGACGTTCTATCGACCGGTGTGGGAGGCGTTCGCAAAGGCGGGGTACGCGTCACTCTCCTGGGACAAGCCGGGGGTGAATGGGGCACCGGGCAATTGGCTCGACCAGAGCATGGACGATCGCGCGGCAGAAACGGAAGCGGCAATCGAGTGGGCGCGGGGACGTTCGGATATCGATCCGTCTCGGATCGGTCTGTGGGGTGCAAGCCAGGCAGGGTGGGTGATGCCCAAGGTGGTGAACCTCGACCCGGACGTAGCGTTCGTCATTGCCGTGGGTCCCGCGATCAACTGGCTCCAACAAGGCGAATTCAATACCCTAGCCGAACTTTCCGAGAGAAATGCGTCGGCCGACGAGTTCGAGAAAGCGCGGGTCGATCGTGCGAAGAACTTGGATCAGTTGGCCCGTGATGCATCGTTCGACGATCTCGTGGCCTCCGGCGAGGCCGACGGTCTCACCGAAGACCGGTGGAACTTCATCCGAAAGAACTACCTCTCGGATGCGCGAGCCGATCTCGAAACCGTGAAGGTTCCGGTGCTCTTGATCATCGGCGGACAAGACGTCAACGTCGACGTGGCTGATACCGAAAGGGCGTACCGCGAATTACTCGACTCGCCAGGGCAACTGGTGGTCAAGAAGTACCCCGACGCCACTCACTCGATTGTGGAGAAGGACCTCGAAGACTCGGAATTGATGTCGGCTCTGGTGGCCGTTCTTGCTCCCCGTTCGATCTTCGCTCCCGGCTATCTAGCGGATCAGACTGCATTTTTGGAGGGAATTCATGGCTGACGGAATCACGGTTGTCGCACTGGGTGGTGCCGGTGCCATGGGCTCGGCAGCAGTTCGTCTGGCCGCAACATTGCCGGGAATCGGCAAGGTAGTAGTCGCGGATCGCGATATCGATGCTGCGAAGCGTCTTTCAGTTGAACTGGCGCAGGCGTCAGCGGAAGTCGAGGCGCGCAGCATCGACGTCACGGACGGTCGCACGCTACGTGAATTGCTTGACGGCGCAGACGTGGTCGTCAATACGGTCGGACCGTTCTTCCGTTTCGGCGTCGGCATTCTCCAGGCAGCGATCGAGACCGGGACTCACTATCTCGACATCTGCGACGACTGGGAGCCGGCCGTCGACATGCTGGAATTGGACTGTGCCGCGAGGGGAGCCGGAATCTGTGCGGTAGTCGGCATGGGCGCAAGTCCCGGGATGAGTAACCTCCTGGCCGCGATGGCAGTCTCGCGATTGGACGTGGTCGACGATCTGTATACAGCCTGGCCGGTTGATGTCGAGGGCGAGGACGAGTCGGTGGACACATTGAGTGCAGCCGCCGTTCACTGGATGCAACAGATCAGCGGCCAGGTTCCGGTGGTTCGTGCGGGGCGAATCGTCAACGAAGAACCGTTGCGTTCCATCGCACTCGAACTGCCCGGCGGACGTCGGGGGAACGCTTACGTGGTCGGGCATCCGGAGCCGGTGATGTTTCATCGGACCATCAATCCTGCGGGGCATTCGGCAAATCTGATGGTCATCACACCGGAAACCGTGGCGTTTCTCGACGTTCTCCGCGCCGACATCGACAAGGGGAGAATCGATCTCGACTCGGCCGCCGAAGAATTGGGCAAGCCTTCGCTCGGACGGATGATCCGTGCTGCGCCTCGAATGCTCACGCGCGCCGGCCACGGATCCCTGCCGTTGTTCTTCGCCTCGGCGACAGGAATGTTCGACGGAAGAGCGATGCGCGTCGTGGCCCGGGTTGCAGACGATTCACCGGTGTCGGAGTTGCTGTCGGACATGGCCGGTTCAACCGGAATCCCCTTGGCGCTCGGCCTTGCTCAGGTGGTGTCCCGGCTCGCCGACGGAACGATTTCGGATCGGATCGGTGTGCACTCACCCGAGAGCGTCGTCGACCCGGAAGTTCTGTTCACTGCGCTGGCGCGGTTGTTCGATCGAACCGACTGGAGTGAGATCGTCACCGTCGAATCCGAGTTCCGCTAGTCAGTTCGCGGCGTGTGATCCGATGCGACTGCGGATTTCGGTCTCGACGCGATCGGCGTCCTTGGGGCTGAACGAAGGCGATCCGTGGCCGGCGAGAGTGAGTACCACCGCGGTCTCCTTCCACGGGCGTGAAAGATCCAGGCTGTACCACGAGCTGAAATCTGTTGTTCCCCAGATTCGTAGGCGTCCGCTCAGCCATGACATGACTCCGAGGTCGACGGATTCGATCTGCGAGTACGGGACGAACTTGCTGACAAACGGGAAGTAGTAGTGGCGGATCGTGACGCCCTGATCGTCGATCCGGACGGTTCGGTCCTCGTAGATTGTCGATGTTCCTGCACTCACAGTGATAACCCGGTTCCTGCTGGTCGATGCTCTCGATGGCTGCCTGAAAACCAACCATACAGTCTCTATTGGGACAGGCTGCGAGCGCGGGCGTCAAGCGCTGGTGGGCCTTGAGACGACGAGATCGCTCACCGCGATCTGGGCATTGCCGATTGCCGTCTGAACTGGTTTACAACTGCTCGATGCTCGGGCGAGCGCAAGAACTGCGGTGAGCAGGGCAGCGTCGGGTTGTCCTTCGAACGGTCCGCTCTCGACATCGAACTTTCCAGCTCGCAACTGCTTTCGGGCGTTGATTCCCAGTTGTGAAATGACCTCGTCCATCGCGGTCAGGCATTGGGCGAGCGCTCCGATCGACCAGTAGAGATCGGCTGCAACGACGGGTGTCCCCGACGCCACGGTGCCGGCGCGGCGTAATCGGTTGTGGGTGTCGAGGAGTATCTCGGGCAGTCCGTGGTCTGCGCAGTGTTCCATCCCGCCGCCTCCGTAAGGTGTAAAGTTAGGTTATTCAATTACGGTAAAGCAGGGAGGTAAGGGATGCAAGTAGTTTTAGACGATTACGTATCCGGTGCGTCGTTTGCGACGGACCTGGTCAACACCTCACCCCGAGTGTGGGTGGAGGCTGGTGACGCGTTGCCAGACTCCCAGACGCTTCACGATCTACTGGACGAACATGGACTCTCGCCGGATGCGCTCACCAACGGACGCGGGCCGACCAGCGGTGAACTTGCGGACGTTCAGGGGCTCAGAGAGGAAATTCGTTCGGTTCTCGATGCTCCGACTGCCGGCGAACTAGTCGATCGCACTCATCAACTTCTCCAGGCCGTCCCGCATCACGTTCGACTTACGCCAGATTCCCAGAACGGCTATCGGTGGAATGCAGTACCGGACAACACAATCGATCTCGCGGGTGAACTCACGTTGTTGATCGGATACTCGTTGCTGGGGACTCTGCGCACATTGGGGTACGAACGATTCCGTCCATGCGCATCGCCGACGTGCAACGGGGTGTTTGTCGATACGAGCAGGGGAGGGCGACGCCGATACTGCATGCCGGCGTTGTGCGGCAACCGAATCAACGTCGCGAATCACCGTCAACGGCAGCGTCGTACTTAGCGTCTGCGCTTGCCCGGTCGATAGTGACAATCGAACAGAGTACGGCCGACTGTATGGGGAACTTCAACGAGATACAGACCACGTCAATCCCGCACGATTGTCGCCATGGCAACTCCTAGTAGATGGCGGCTCGTATGAAAGCCCGTTCTGTCTCCGCGACAGCAGTTATCAGCGTTGGCGTTTTCACCCTGGCCGGGTGTGGCGGCGCATCCAGTCCCGAAGGTTCAGTCGGTGAGTATGCAAAGGACGGCAGTTTCACGACTGTCATCAACGCCGATCCCGGAAATCTGCACCCTCTGATCACCAACCTTACGTCGACTCAGATCGTGAACGCGTACTCGTACGATTCGTTGATCGACATCGACGCGCAAACACGCACTGTGCGTCCCTATCTGGCGGAGAGCTGGAGTGAAGAAGGGAACACGCTGAAGTTCGTGCTCAAGAAGGGCATCACTTGTGCCGACGGCACTTCCTTCACCGCACAGACCGCGGCCGATGACATCAACTGGGTCATGGATCCTGAAAACGCTTCACCGCTACGCGGATCCACTGTGCCGATGTCGACTTCGGCCTCAGCGGACGGTGACGAACTGACGGTGACTACCGCCGAGCCAGCGCCCTTCCTGCTCTCTCGGATCGGCGCGTTGCGGCTTCCGTGCGCTGCGACGCTCGAAGACCCGGCCAGTATCCGTTCCAGTAGTAACGGAACGGGTCTGTTCAAGGTCACCGAAGTTGTTCCCAACGATCACATCACGATGGAACGCCGCGACGGCTACACCTGGAGTCCGAACGGCGAGACCACTTCCGACACTCTCGGAGTGCCGAAGACAGTGACGATCAAGATTGTCACCGATCCCAGTACGACGGCGAATCTTGTTCTCACAGGCGGAGTGAATGCCGCAGCGGTCACCGGTTCGGACGAGGAACGAGTCTTGGCCGCGGGTCTGGATTCGAAGACCTACACCACGTTGTCCGGCGAGTTCATCTTCAATCATTTCGCGGCCCTACCCACGGCAGACCGTGCTGTACGGCAGGCCCTCGTGCAGGCAGTAGACCTGGACGACTACACCGAGATCACCACCGGCGGTAAAGGAACCCGCGCACGTGCCCTCGCGGTTTCGGAACCCCTTGCCTGCGACTACAACAGTGTTGAAGGAACGATTCCCGAGTTCGACGTCGACGCAGCCAAGAAGACCTTGTCCGACGCAGGTTGGAAGGCGGGGGCCGACGGCGTCCTGACGAAGGACGGTCGACCGCTTGCCCTCAACGTGATTTTCAACAACTCACGCGATACGAACTCTGCCGCCGCGGAATACGTGGCAACACAGTGGGAAGGACTGGGCGCGAAGGTGAAACTGACCGGCGGCGACTACAGTTTTGTCATCGCCAACACATTCAGCACCACCGACCTGTCGTCGTGGGACGTTTCCATCGGTTTGACGCTGGGGAGTGATACGCCGAGCATCTTTGCCAAGTACTTCACCGGCCCGCCCAAACCTGAAGGAGTGAACTTCGCTTCCCTCGACAACAAGAAGTACATCGAATTGTCCACTGAGGCTTCGCTTCTTCCCGGTGACGAGTCTTGCAAGGTCTGGGAGGAAAGTGAGCGCGCGTTGTTCAACGACATCGACCTGCTGCCGGTATCCACGACTCCCGCTCACATGTTCTTCAACGGCGCAACGTCGATCTACCCGCCGTCGAGCGGAATCCTTCCGGGCTCGGCGATCCGTGTCCTGAAGTAGGACCCTCGGCAAACGCTCACTTTCGGGTATTGATCATCCGAAGAGCAAACCGAAATACCACTGCAGCACCCGCACCTGCAGCCAGGCCGGCGACGACATCGGCAAGAAGGACACCGACGCCTATGCCCAGGACGGCAGCGGCGGCGACAGCAAGGGCTACGTCAGCACGGGGAGCGGCGATCGCGGCATCCTTTCCCCGAGTATCGAACGAGCACCCATCTCAACGGAGCATGTCACGAAACTGTCGTCCGCAGGTGTATCAACAGCAAAATGTGTGAAACGCGTCGGCCCCGACGGAGTTGGACTCCGCCGGGGCCGGGCTGTGTGTACAGCGCAGTGTGTATTGCGCGCTGGCTCAGTGTGTCGGAACGGATTCCTTCGAGGAGGGCGGGGACGTATCGGTGTGCTGGCTACCAATCTCCCTGCGGGAGTTGGAGCTGTTGAACCGAGGGAGGAAACCGGCCAGGACGAGTGCGACGACGGCGGATCCGGCAGCGAGGGCCATGACGACGCGGAAAGCGTTCTCCGACGGCAGCGTTGCCCCACCGATGGACATGGTCATCTGGGCGATGACGACACCCGCGATGGCGCTGGCGAATGAGGTACCGAGGGAGCGCATCAGGGTGTTGAAGCTGTTGGCTGCACCGGTCTCGGACGGAGGAACAGCCCCCATGATGAGAGCGGGCATCGCGCCGTAAGCCATACCGGTACCGGCGCCGATGATCACTGCGATCACGATCAGTTCCCAAATCGAGTGCATGGCGAAAATGCCGATGCCGTAACCGATTGCGACGACAACGGCGCCGAGCATGAGCGTCACCTTGGGGCCGTGCGAATTGGTGATGCGTGAGGACAGCGGAGAGATCAGCATCATGATGATGCCGGAGGGAGCCATGACCAGACCTGCGGTGAGCATCGAACCGCCTAGGCCGTAACCAGTGACTTCAGGCAACTGGACTACCTGGGGAAAGACCATGCTGGCGGCGAACATCGCGAATCCGAACACGATCGATGCGAGGTTGGTGAAGAGCACCTGGCGGCGGATGGATACGCGTAGATCCACCAGCGGCTTGGGGGTGCGTAGTTCCCACCAAGCCCAGAATCCGAATATCAGGATCGCGGCGCCGAACAAGGAAAGCGTGAGCGTGCTCGTCCAACCCCAGTCGCCACCCTTGGAAATGGCCAGTAGTAGAGCGATGAGGGCGGCTGAGAGCGAGATTGCCCCACCGAAGTCGAACGTGCCACCTGTGCGAACCGCCGATTCGGGGACCAGGACGACAACAAGAACGGCCGCAAGAGCGCCGAGCACGGCTGACGCCCAGAACAGGACGTGCCAGTCGGCGTACTCGGCGATCAAAGCCGCGATCGGAAGCCCCAGAGCGCCACCGACTCCCAGCGAAGCGCTCATCATCGCAACAGCGCCGGCGAGCTTCTTGGGCGGAAGTACATCGCGCATCACACTGATACCCAGCGGAATGACGCCGGCAGCAAGGCCTTGCAGGATTCGGCCGGCAACGAGGGGGATAACGCTCGAACTGAGGGCTCCGACCACCGAACCGGTGACCAACAGCGCCATGCTGATCAGGAGTAGACGCCGTTTGCCGAACATGTCGCCCAAGCGGCCCATGGTCGGGACGGCGACGGCGGCGGCGAGCAGCGTGGCGGTCACAGCCCACGCGGTATCGGACGCCGGCGCGTTCAGGTACTCGGGCAGATGCGGGATGATCGGGATGACCAGCGTCTGCATGAGCGAGACGACGATGCCGGAAAACGCCAGAACAGCCACCACTGCGGTGGTGGCTGGCGACTTCGTTGTCTGTGGCGGCGTTGTCGGTGGTGGAGAAGTGGTTGACGACATTGCGGTAACTCCATCGGAGGAAGAACGAATAATGGTTTAAGTCAGTTGATTGAACTAAAGTTAAATCAAGTGACTGACTTAACGGAAGGGTGTGCCTCCGATCGTGACGAATATCTCCGGTGCCGAGCAGCTTCGGATGGTCGAGGATGATGGTGCCCATGACTACGAGGACTGAGGACGCGTCGGCCGACGTCGGCGGCGCCGCAAATTCCGCGCGCTCTGCTGCAACCCGAGACCGCATTCTCGCCGTCGCCGAGCAGTTGTTCGCCGAGCACGGTGTCTTCGCGGTTTCGAACCGCCAGGTGAGTGAAGCGGCGGGTCAGGGCAACAATGCAGCCGTCGGATACCACTTCGGGACCAAGACCGATCTGGTCCGCGCGATCGTGAACAAGCATTCCCAGCAGGTCGAGAAGAAGCGTGGCGAACTGCTGTGTGAGATCGAAGGGTCCACAAACGTTCGTGACTGGATTTCGTGTCTGGTTCGGGCGTCGACCGATCACTACGCCGAAATGGGTGGCCCGACTTGGTACGCGCGGTTCAGTGCACAGATTCTCACCGACCCGGTCCTGCGGAAAATCGTCTACGACGAGGTACTGGCCTCGCCCACCCTGCAGGAGACGCTTCGGGGACTCTCTGACTGTCTGGCCGACATGCCGATGAGTGTTCGACGCGCCCGCGCGGACATCGGACGCAATGCGATCGTGCACATGTTCGCCGAACGTGAGCGCACGCTTGCCGAAGAGGGGCCGGACGCGGTCACGTCATGGGAGGACTTCACGACCGACCTCGTCGACGCGCTGGTCGGACTTTGGACGGCTCCGATCAGCCGCTGACCGGCCGTTTGTCCGCGCTAGCCGCCCGCCCCGGGGCAACCCTGCGGGATGGATCTCGCGTCGGTGGAAGATCCAGGAGCAAGCCGACTCCGGCAAGAATGACGACGAGCCCGCCGACGAGCGCGAAGGTAACAGGCTCGTTCAACCACAGCACTCCGATGGCTGATGCCGAAATCGGAACGAGAAGAGTGACGGCCGATGCCGCGACTGGACCTGCCTGACGAATTATCCAGAAGTAGACCAGGTAGCCACCGGCGGTAGCCCCCAGCCCCAGGGCTACCACGGCGATGAGTGGGCCGACGGTTATGGGCCCCGGAGGGGGAGCGACGGCGGACACCGGCACCAAGAGGGCGACCGCGGCAAGTTGCTGGCCGAGGGCCAGCGTCAGGGGTGGAGTGTCCTGGAACGACTTTCGTGCGTAGACACCTCCGACTGCGTACAGCAGCGCCGCGGTCGCAGATGCGCCAATGGCCAGCATTGCGCGACTGTCGATCGTTGACGGAATTCCGCCGACAAGCACCGAGACGCCGACGATGCCGATCGCGACCCCCGAGAGTTTTCGCCAGGTGATCTTTTGTCGAAGCCAGAAAGCGGCGACGAATACGGTGAACATCGGAGTCGTGGCATTCAGGATCGACGCCGTCGACGAGTTGAGGCCGACGATCGCAGTTGCGACAAGCGTCAGGGGCCCAGCGACGTTGAGGGTTTCGTGACTTCGAAGGTAATCGGTACTGGTTCTGCTGCAAGGGATGTGGTCCTCGGTTCGACGCAAATCCCAGGAAGTATGCCGACGTGAGCTGAGCGAAAAGTGGTGGTGCAGGCGATGGCTGCACCACCACTTTCGTTGAGGCCCAATCGAGGTTCGGGCAGACCGTCGACATCAGACGGTGCGAGCGCATGCGCACTGGGTTGCCGCCAAGGTGCATTGGCCTCGCGTGGTTTCATACGTCGCCTGTCCGGGCAATTCAGCAACTGTCTCCCGAGGCCAAAGTGCAAATCCTGCAACGGCTCCCACTGCGGCAAGCGCTGCAAGGATGCTCCAGGTGACCGCAAATCCCGCGCTCGAACCAACCCATCCGGCGATCGGATAGGTGACAAGCCAGGCAAGGTGCGACAGGGAGAACTGGGCTGCGAACACCTCCGGTATGCCTGCGGGTTCGACGGAGCGCCGAAGTACTTTTCCGGTCGGAGTGACGATCATGGCCATGCCGGCGCCGACGAGCGCCCACACTGCGGCAGTGAGCATCCACGTGAATACACCGGCCACGGCGAGGGCTGCTGCCGCGCCGGCGCTGACGACCAGGACAACGGAACCTGCTGTCATCACGGTACGTTCAGCGGTTCTGTCGAGAACGCGTGGAAGAAGAAGCGCGGTCACCAACGTGCCGGTGCCTGACGCGGCAAGCATCCACGCCACGTCGGATTGGGTTCCACCGAGCTCGTCGCGGACGTAGTTGACGGTGTTGACCACCACGATCGATCCGGCTGCTGCCACCACGAGATTGAGTGCCATGATGCCGCGCAGTCGCGGCGTGGTCACGAAGATCCGCATCCCCGACGCGATCCGATCCCACGCCTTGCGGTGAGTACTTCGGCGAGCGTTGGGGATTCGGGTGGCCAGCACGAGCAGTGCCGAGACGGCAAAGCCCACGGAGGTGGCGACGAACAACAGGTTGAATGTCATGAAGGACAGAGCGACTGCGGCAAGAACAGGGCTGAGCAGGCTTTCCATCGTGTAAGCGACCTGCGATGCCGACAGCGCGCGGGTGAAATCGGCCTCGTCGGTCACGATGTCAGGGATGACCGCTTGGAACGTGGGAGTGAACGCTGCCGACGCAGCTTGGAGAACGCCCACCAGCACGTAGATGTGCCAGATCTCGCTGACGAAGGGCAATGCGATCACGACCGCTGCGCGAATGGCGTCGAGGACAACGAGGAAAGCCCGTCTCGGCAACCGGTCTACGTACGCCGCCGCGAGTGGAGCGATCACGACGTACAGGGACATCTTGATCGTCAGCGCGGTGGCCAGCACGGCTCCGGCGCTCGGTCCGGCGAGTTCGTAGGCGAGTAGACCCAGCGCAACCGTCGCCAACCCGGTGCCGAACAGCGCGATGATCTGGGCGCTGAAGAGCAGGCGATAGTCGCGAATCAAGAACAGATGCAGGCTGTTCCGTTCCGGTGCGGAGTTAGCGATCCGGTTCATTTGGTTTCACTCCCGCGACAAGATTGAAAGCTCCGGTCAGGACATTGAGGGCGACGATTACGACTACGTCGGCGATCTCGCGATCACCGTAGCCGTGCGCTCGAAGGCCCGTGATGTGTTCGTCTGAAATCGAGGCAGGCTCCCGATAGACGCGAAGCCCGAGGTCGATCATTGCCGCGATGGCGGGATCGGCCGAGGTGCCCGCGCGGGCACGCTCGATCTCGTCCGCCTCGACGCCGTTGGCGTGCGCGGCGGCCACGTGGGCTTCGAGGCAAACAGCGCAACCTTGCTGGACCTGCACAGCGATAGAGATTCGCTCGGTGATCTTGCGGCTCAGTTTCGCTCGCTTCATTGCTCGGCTGAGTTGCAGATAGCCGCCCAGCACAGCGGGCGAATGAGCCATCGCCGCGACCATGTCACCGACCTGTCCGTGACGGTTGACGAGTTCGGCGAGAAGGTCTTTCGATGCACCGACAGCGGTGGTGGGCGTGAGAGAAGCAAGGCGCGACATAACGAGTCCTAAGTGGTTCCGCCGGTGGTGGGTTCGGCTGGTGACAGCCGGCCGAACCCACCACCGGAGTTGGTCAAGAATTGACGGTGGATTGAACGGGTCGAGGATCGTCGACCTTGGTCGACCGCATCACGATCGCGGTGATTGCTGCGCCAACCACTGCTATGGCGGCTGCTCCGAGGAACACGGCGGAGAAACCGTTCGTCAACTCCGTCAGGTCACCGAGTTGATCAGCGCCGAACACTGCTGCGATCGCGGTCATCACCGCGAGGCCGACAGCCGAGCCGACCTGGTAGCTGACGTTGACGATGCCGGAAGCCAATCCGCCCTCTTCCGGGCGCGCAGCCGAAATCGCCGTACCGAGTGAGGGAATGAACGCCAGCGTCATACCTGCCGCAGCCACGAGCGATGCCGGCAGTACGTCGACCCAGAAGTTGCCGGTGGGCCGGATCAACGACATCCAACCCAAACCGATTCCCAGTACAAGCAATCCGGTCACGATCATCGCTTTTGCACCGAAGCGTGCCATGGCCCGTGGTGCCACGACGACCATGCCGAGCATGACGAAGATCGTCATCGGCAGCAGCGCCGCACCGGCCGGGAAGGCGCTGTATCCGAGCACTTGCTGCAGGTACAGGTTCAGGAAGAACCACATCGGTATCCAGGCAGCGCCGAGGACGAGCTGAGCGATGTTCGCGGCACCGAGGTTGGGCGCCTTGAAGATTCCCAGACGCACCAGAGGTTCCCGACGCTTGGACTGGATCAACACGAATGCACCCAACAGAGCGGCCGAAACGGCGAGCGCCAGCCACGTCTGCCCGGATCCCCATCCAACATCAGGTGCTCTGACGATGCCGAAGACTCCGACAGCAAGACCTGCGGTGACAGCGAGTGCGCCGAGGAAGTCGATCGACCCGGTACGTGCCGGTGCGTTCGGCATCAGGAGGGGAGTAGCGATCAGCGCGATGACAGCGATGGGAATGTTGAGGTAAAACACCCAAGGCCAGCTGGTGTATTCGGTGATGACGCCGCCGAGGAACACGCCGGCCGTACCGCCGGCCGGGGCGGCAGCGCCGTAGATGGACAGCGCCTTGGTCATCTCTTTCTGCGTGCTGCCGAACAGCATCATCAGCAAGGTGAGCGCCGACGGCGCGATGAGTGCGGCACCGGCACCCTGAACTGCGCGGCCCGCAAGTTCGACGGCGACGTTACCGGCGGCACCGGCGACAACGGAACCGATCAGCAGGATCAGCCAACCAGCGGAGAACACTCTGCGGGCGCCGAACAGGTCGGACAGGCGGCCGCCGAGGAGGAGTAGCCCGCCGAACGCGATGACGTACGCATTGAAGACCCAGGTCAGGCCTTCTTGGGAAAAGCCGAGATCGCTCTGCATCTGGGGGAGAGCGACGCCGATGATGGAGGTGTCCATGATGACCATGAACTGAGCGGCGGCGATCAACGCCAACGCCCACCACTTACGGGTGGATTTCGGTTGTGTGGACATTCTGAGTTCCTTACCTGTACGGGGTATAGGTGATGCTTGTGTGGTCAAGGGGTGTCGTAAGCGGGCCTGGGTGACATCGGCGCAGCGCTTCGTTGGGGCGCACGGGGAAATGCTGCTCTTGGAACTCATTCGGCCGGCGCTCTGCGTAGATGCGCATCGGATCTCCTTCGAGTGAATTCAGGGTGTTCGAGTAGTTCGTTGCATACCCTAGGGGGGTATGGTACAAATTGCAACAGGTTCGATGTCAAGGAGTGCAGAACCTGACGCAGACGGCAACGAAAGTGCTGCCGACCCAAACTTTGGAGGGCAAGATGTTCAGCGACAACGGCTACACACTGGAATTGGCAACGTCGGAGGCGACCGTCGGCAACCATGTCCCCTTGCAGTTCCGGATCCTGGATCCGGTTGGAACTCCCTTGATCCGGTACACGGACACCCACGACAAGCAGTTGCATCTGATCGTGGTCGGTCTGGACCTGACCGGATTCCAGCACGTGCATCCCGAATTGGACGAGAACGGAAACTGGCATGTGTCAGTCGATTTCGATCATGCGGGAGACTATCGAGTGTTCGCTGATTTCACTCCGGACGGTGGTGACGGAATCACGCTCAGTGCGGATGTGCGCGTCGCCGGACCCTATGATCCTCGGCCGTTGCCCGCTGCTGCTGCCGCCACGACGGTCGACGGCTATACCGTCTCCCTCGAAGGCGCGGCCCATGCCGGCCAGATATCGAAGCTCACGCTCTCGGTCAGTCGTGACGGAATCCCGGTCACGGACTTGCAGCCCTACCTTGCCGCATACGGGCATCTGGTCGCGTTGCGTGCCTCCGACCTCGCCTATCTCCATGTCCATCCGGACGGCTACCCCGGTGACGGTGTCACGCCGGCTGGACCGGCAATCACCTTCTACGCCAACATGCCGAGCGCCGAGGATTACCGGTTGTTTTTGGACTTCAAGCACGGCGGAGTGGTGCGTACGGCGGAATTCACGCTGACGGCCGACAATGCGACCACGCCTGGGGCCGAACACTCGAGCCACGCGCACCACGGGCACTGAAACCGAATGCGTTTCGCAGCAACGGGAAAACGGGCATCGCTAATCGCCATGCACCCATCTGTTCGCGCAGTAGCGAAGTGCGTGGCGATGTGCACAGTGATTGCTCTGCAAGACAAGGGAAGTCGAAGAGTATCCGCACATCGCACCGGTAACGAGAATTGTTGCGAAGTCATGTGTTGACGAACAGGAGGACATCGAATGTCGGAAGCGACAGAAGTTGGCAGTGCGCCAAGCAGCGCTCCAAACAGTGTCCAAAGCAGTGATGCGACCGGCGATGCATGCTGCACGAGTGATTCGCACGGCTACATCACCGCCAAGGGCGACTACCTGGCGCGTCTGCGTCGCATAGAAGGTCAAGCTCGCGGCCTGCAGCGCATGGTCGACGAGGACAAGTACTGTATCGACATCCTGACGCAGGTGTCGGCGATGACCAAGGGCCTCCAGGCGGTGGCCATGGGCCTGCTCGAGGACCACATCGGCCACTGCGTCGTCAAAGCCGCTGTTGCCGGTGGGCCCGAGGCGGACGCGAAGATCAAAGAAGCGAACGACGCGATTGCGCGATTGGTCCGCTCATAGAATTGTGATGAACATTGATACCTTGGTGCGCATGTTCAGTATCGAGATCCGTCGTACATTCGCTGTGAGGCAGGGGCTTCCGGCACCGGTGCGGGACGCGAAGAACTTGCCGCCGCTGATGCCTGCCGACGGATTTCGCGTGACGATGCGAGTGGCGTTCTCGTTCGAGGACGACCAACTCGGAGAACGTGGATGGTTTGTCGACACGGACGCTCTGGACGAGTCCGTCGATCGATGTGCCGAGCAATTGGCGAGCGGTGCCTGGCCGGAGATTTTCGATTTCCGTCCGTCATTCGAGAATGTCGCGAAGTGGGCTTTCAGTGAACTTGCGTCCAGCATTCCTCAGCTGACCTACGTCGAACTCGACAACGAGACGATCGGTGTGGCAACAAGATACGTCAGATCACAATGATCTGACGTATCTCGTTGACGCACCGCGTTCGGTCGACCGGCCTACTGGTAGAGGCGCAACGCAGAACCGATGAAGGTCTTACCGAATGCGAGTCCGGCCTTGTTGAAGTAGAAGCTCAAGACCGTATCTGCAAACGGGACTGCGGACACCGTTTTGGTGATCTGTGACTCGGCGTCCGCCCACTCCGCGCACGCTGCTTCGCCGGTCAAGCCGGATGCCTTGGCAACGGCTGCTTCGTAGGCGGGGTTGTTGATCGAAGAGAAGTTCTTACCTGCTGCCGGAGCAGGACCGGAGAAGAACGGGACGAACCCGCTGGGAACCGAATTGTTGATCTGGATCCACGCGATGTCCCACTGGTTGTTGTCCTTGCCACTGAGCATGACGTCGACAACCTTGGTCTGGTCGGCTCCTGTCACCTCGACGGTCGCACCGAGGTCGGACCATGCCGACTGGGTGAGCTCGGCTGCCGCGCTGCGCGCATCTTCGCCGGCAGCGTAGAAGAGGCGGAGGGTCAGCGGCTTTCCGTCCTTGCTTCGTTTGCCGTCGGAGCCGGCGGTCCAACCTGCAGCGTCCAGTGTTGCCTTTGCTGCGCTGAGGTCGAAGTCCGGAATGTTGCCTGCGACAGAGTCGTACACACAGGCTCGGGGCTCGACGGAGACAAGACTTGTTGCACGGGTGCCCTGGCCGCCAGTGATGACTTCAGCGAGATCGTCGAGATTGACAGCCTGGACGAGAGCTTTTCGAACGGCGGGATCGCTGGTCGGATTGTCCGCAATCTGATTGAAGTACATCTGACCGGCGGGAAGTGGGCGCTGGACCGAGTCGAAATTGGCGGCATCGATGCGATCCTTGTCCGGACCGGCGATCGGAGATGCGCTCAGTTCGCCTGAGAGAAGCTGGTTTGCTGCGGTGCTGACATTGGGTGCCATGACAGCAATGACTGTCTTGGGGACACCCGGTGTGTCGGAGGTGGTGTCGTCGGGCCCCCAGCTGTAACCGTCACGACGCTCGAACGTGTAGTGGTCATTGGCCGAGACTTCGGTGACTTCGAACATGCCGGAGCCCAGCGACTTGTTGTTCGAGGCGGTCGGATCTTCGAGACCGGCATCGCACATGATCGGGAGGCGACTGATGGTGAGGAGGAGGAACGGGGTCGGCGCCGGAGTGGTTACCGTGATGGTGCGGGTGGCGAGATCGGCAGTGGCCGAAGCGCCGATGGGAACTGTGGTGCCGCGTTGTTGTGAACCCTTGGCTGGATCGGCTACGAAGTTGATGTTGTTCGCGACGGTCTGTGCAGTCAGCGTCGACCCGTCGGTACAGGTCACGCCTTCACGAATGGTGAAGGACGCGGAGGTCGGCGTTTCTTCCCACTTCTCGGCCAACCATGGTTTGAATTCACTGGTTTCAGGATCCTGGTAGACCAGGGAGTCGTACGCCAGCTTCGAAATTTCCGCGGTTGCCGCAGAGCCGGACATGATCGGGTTGAGTGCACCCGGATCGCCTTGCAACGCGTACCGGAAGGTTCCGTCAGTCAGAGGCTCACCGCCGCCGGAGCCCGAGGACGTGCCTCCCGAGCTGCAAGCCGACAATACGAGCGCGAGCCCCGCGGTCGCGGCAAGCGTCGAATAGGAGCGGTGTTTCATTGTGCCTCCGTGAAGGAGCCGGGGCCCGGGAGTGAATCGTGAGGGCGCAGTCGAGTGTGACCGCTAAATCTTGGCGTAGGACGTGACGGGCATCTCGGTCGATCCTCACGAAAATCGGGCGGATTTTTGTTCGATTTCACGAAGGTTGGAGTTCTGGTTCAGTTCACGGGGAGTCGAGGTCACTTCGTCGTGGCCACCCGGTCTCCGTGAGCACGGTTGCTGGAACTGACCTCAACGGGGAGGTGGGGCCGAGACCGTGGAGGTCTGCGTCGTCGTCGATTTCGGACCAGAATTCGTCCGCCGAAACATCAAGGCCGAGAACGATCCACGGCGGTCCGGCTTCTTGGAACGCGTACGAGACGGTTCCGGTACGCGGAACTGTCGTATCGAACAGTCGGTCTCCGACGGGATAGCCCTGCTGCTCGCCGACCAAAGTCAAGGTAGTCGGTTCGAAGGATTCATCGCGCAGAATCTTCTCGACTGCGCGGTCGAAGCTCTGCTGGACGCTGAACTCTTCGTCCGAGTTCGAACCGGTGAACTCGGGGAAATGCGCACAACACAAAACGTATGGGCCCGCTGAGCTGCAGTAGAGACGAAACACGGGAAATCCACCGGCCACGACGTGACGTTAGCAGGGCGTCGAAATGGAGAAGTTGCTGTTTCAGCAAAGATGGTTGCGTGAGTTGTGGAGGGTCGTTCATCCTGGGTGCATGAGCCACGAACACCACAATCACCACGAAAACTCCGATACCACCGAGAATCCGTACGCCAAGGCGGACGCACAGTTCTGGAACTCGCTGTACGAGGAACGCCCCGCGCGCTGGAGCGGAAATCCCAACCCACAGTTGATTGCCGAAGCCTCCGACCTGGAACCGGGCACGGCACTCGACGTCGGTTGCGGCGAAGGTGCCGACGCTTTGTGGTTGGCGCATCGCGGGTGGAAGGTCACCGGCACCGACATCTCGTCGGTTGCGCTCGGGCGCGCCCAGGCTCACGTCGAGGGCGAGGGCGTCGACATCGAATGGCTGGAAGCCGACCTGACGAAGTGGGATCCGCAGGGGCGCTCGTTCGATCTGGTGTCCGCGCAGTTCTTCCACATGCTCGAACCCGCGCGCGGGGAATTGTTCCGTGCTCTCGGAGATCTGGTCGCGCCCGGCGGGCATTTGCTGATCGTGGGCCACTCACCTCACGAGTCGCCGACCGAGCACCATCGGGCCATGCTCCATACACCCGAATACGTGGAGTCGCTGTTCACCGATGGTTGGAAGGTGTTGGTCTCGGAGTCGCGGGAACGTGATCTTCCCGCGAACCCCGAGATGCATCACACGACGGATACCGTTGTGCTGCTTCAGCGATTGAGTGCGAGCACCGACAGCAACTCGTAAGCGACGTGAGCCGCTGCGATACCGGTGATCTCGGCGTGGTCGTACGCCGGCGCTACCTCGACGATGTCGGCGCCGACCACGTTGAGTCCCACCAACCCACGCAGTGTGTTCAACAATTCGCGAGAGGTCATGCCGCCCGCTTCGGGTGTTCCGGTGCCCGGAGCGTGGGCGGGATCGAGTACGTCGATGTCGACGGAGACGTACACCGGGCCACCGTCGAGGCGCTTACGCATGCGCTCGACGATGCTGGCGACACCGTCGACCTCGTAGTCGTCACTGCGGATCACCTGGAAGCCGAGGACGCGGTCGTCTTCGAGGTCCTTCTCGCTGTAGAGCGGTCCACGGATGCCGATGTGCTGCGAACGCTCCATGTCGATCAGGCCCTCTTCGCTGGCGCGGCGGAAGGGGGTGCCGTGGGTGAAAGGCTGACCGAAGTAGGTGTCCCAGGTGTCGAGATGAGCGTCGAAGTGCAGGACGGCGATCGGGCCGTGATCGCGGGCCAGTGAACGCAGGATCGGCAGTGCGATGGTGTGGTCGCCGCCGAGCGTGAGCACGGAGGAACCGTCGGCGCGCAGGTCGGTGACGGCGGACTGAACCGTCGTGAGAGCTTCCTGAATGTCGAAGGGGTTGACGCCGATGTCGCCGAAATCGGCTACCTGCTGATTGGCGAAGGGCGAGACCTTGAGAGCCGGGTTGTACGGACGCAGCAGCTTCGACGCAGCGCGGATGTGGCCCGGACCGAACCGGGCACCGGGGCGGTAGCTGACACCCGAATCGAAGGGGATGCCGAGGATCGTCACGTCGGCGCGCGAGACCTCGTCCAGGCGCGGGAGACGCGCAAAGGTGGTCGGCTCGGCGTAGCGGGGGACGCGCGTGGCGTCGACGGGTCCGATGAACGATCCGGGGTTGTTGGTAGCCATGTGCAGAGGTCCCTGCTCTCGATTCGGCGCACACCGGGCGCCCTTCAGTGATGTAGCTCTCTGAGCAAGTATGGTTTCTTCAAGAGGCTCGGTTGTCAACCCCTGTTTCCTGAAAGGGACACGGCGGTCGTGAAGGAGTGGGTTCAGTGGCCAAGGCGAAGGAAGCGGTCGAGCCGGTCGGACCGCGCATCGGGGCGAGGCTCAAGGCGGCACGTCAATCGAAGCGGTTGACCCTCGACGACCTGGCCGAGGCCTGTGGTGTGACCAAGGGGTATCTCTCGAAACTCGAGCGCGATCACGTCAACGCGTCGGTGGCGACCCTGATCAAGGTGTGCGCGGTGCTCGAGATCCCTGTCGGATCCCTGTTCGAGAATGCGTCCGCCGGTGAAGTAGTCCGCGCCGACGCCATGCCGCAAATCAGCTTCGGTGGCGAAAAGATGACGGAGTACCTGCTCACGCCTACCAACGAGCGTCGAATTCAGGTGCTGCTCGGCGAGCTGGAACCAGGCGGCGGAAGTGGTCGGGAGTTCTACAGTCTGCCGATCGACGTGAACTTCGTGCACGTGCTCGAGGGCGGCTTGCGGGTCTCGTTCGAGGGCGGTCGGACGGATCCGAACGGTGAGGCCGTCGATGCCGAAGACGTCGTACTTGCGGCGGGCGATTCCTTCACATTCACGCCGACCCACAACCATAGTTTTCAGGCCGAAGGCTCGGTTCTGGCGAAGGTTCTGTGGGTCTTGAATCCGGCATTGCCGGAAGGGCCCCGCGCGTCGTCTTCGTGAGACTCGAATCCGTGAATGTTGATTCTTAGGAAACAAGAGTTGACATGATTGGCGGCACCCGTCACGCTGGTAGTTGTCCCCGTCACACACACCGTCGAAAATTGGCGTCACGGAACTCCTGAAGGAGCGCACCATGCATGTCGATTCAGTTCGAGTTGGCCTGTTCCAAGGTCCGCTCACCACCCCGGACACCTTTGCGTCGGTGGAGTTCAACCTCGCTGCAATCGACACTGCTGCCCGCGAGGCTGCAGCATCCGGTGCGAAGATCCTGCTGACGCCGGAGATGTCCGCAACCGGCTACGACATCGGCGAACTGGTGTCGCTACGCGCGGAACCGGCCGACGGCCCCATCTTCGATTCCGTCGCCGCGATTGCTCGAAGTGCCGGCATCGCAGTCGTCTACGGCTACCCCGAACTCGACGGGGGAGATGTCTACAACAGTGTGCAGGTGGTGGACCGCGACGGCACTTCGCTTGCGCACTACCGCAAGACGCACCTGTTCGGCGCGCTCGACCGCGAACATTTCCGGCCAGGTGAGACCCTGGTGGTCGGGTTCGATTTCGAGGGCATCCGCTGCGGGTTGTTGATCTGCTACGACGTGGAATTTCCGGAAGCGGTTCGGGCCCATGCCGACGCCGGTACCGAATGGCTCATCGTGCCGACAGGGTTGATGACTCCGTACGAACACATTGCGCAGCAAGTGGTTCCGGCCCGCGCATACGAGAGTCAGATGTTTGTCACCTACGTCAATCGCTGCGGCGCCGAAACCGAGCTGACCTACTGCGGTCTCTCGTGCGCCATCGCGCCCGACGGTGCCGAGTTGGCGAGGGCCGGGTTCGGCCAGGAATTGCTCTTCGCGGATATCGCCGCCGCCACCGTCTCGCAATCGCGCACCCTCAACACGCATCTCGACGATCGACGCCTCGATCTGTATCCAGACCTTTCTGTCACGACTGTCTCCAAGGAGAACCGTAGATGACCATCCCAGTAGCTCCGGACAGTTCCTCGGAACCCGGGAAGCAGCCGCCCCTCACGATGTTCGGGCCGGATTTTCCGTTCCCGTACGACGACTACGTTTCCAGTCCGGCGGGACTCGGCTCGGTGCCCGATCTGGCACTGGGTACAGAAGTTGCCGTGATCGGTGGCGGACTCTCCGGCATGATCGCGGCCTACGAGTTGCTCAAGGTCGGTCTCAAACCGATTGTCTACGAAGCTGATCAGATCGGTGGCCGGATGCGGTCGGTCGAGTTCGACGGGCACCCCGGGGTTGTCGCCGAGATGGGCGCAATGCGTTTCCCACCATCGTCGACGACGTTGTTCCACTACCTGAACGAACTGGGTCTGCAGACCGAAGAGTTCCCCAATCCCCTTGCCGAGGTCACGCCGAGCACCGTCATCGATCTCAAGGGCGAGAGTCACTACGCGCACACTCTCGAGGATCTGCCGCCGATCTACACCGAGGTGGCGCAGGCCTGGCAGCGCACTCTCGAAGAGCATGCCGATCTGATTCCGTTGCAGCAGGCCATTCGTGACCGCGACACCGCAGAAATCAAGCGGATCTGGAACGACCTCGTGGTGCGCTACGACGACCAGACGTTCTACGGATTCCTCGCCGCGTCGAAGCACTTCAAGTCCTTCCACATGCGGGAAGTGTTCGGACAGGTCGGATTCGGTACGGGCGGTTGGGATACCGACTACCCCAATTCGATCCTCGAAATCCTTCGTGTGGTCATCACGGCCGCCGACGACGACCACCGCGGCATCGTCGGTGGATCGCAGCAGCTGCCGATGCGGTTGTGGAACCGCGCCCCGGCGCACATGGCGCATTGGCCTGCCGGTACTACGGTCGCTTCGCTCAACGACGGTGAGACGCGTCCCCGCGTCACCGAACTCCGGCGTACCGAGCCCGGCAACATCACGGTCACCGACTCCGAAGGTTTCATTCGCACGTATGCGAGTGCCGTTGTGACAGTGCAGAGTTGGATGCTGCTGAACAATATCAGGTGTGACGACGATCTGTTCCCGATCGACCACTGGACTGCGATCGAGCGAACTCACTACATGGGTTCGACCAAGGTGTTCGTTCTCGTCGACCGCCCGTTCTGGAAGGACAAGGACCCCGTGACCGGCCGTGATTCGGTGTCGATGACACTGACCGACCGTATGAGTCGCGGCACCTACCTGCTGGATCAAGGCGAGGGCAAGCCAGGCCTGATCTGCTTGTCGTACACCTGGTCGGACGATTCGCTGAAGCTGCTGGCGCTCGACGCCACCGAGCGCATGAACATCATGCTGCGCTCTCTCGAAGAGATTTACCCCGGCGTTGACTTCCGCAGCCACATCATCTCGAGCCCGGTGACGCTGTCGTGGGAAACCGAGCGCGACTTCATGGGCGCATTCAAGGCGAACCTTCCGGGGCACTACCGCTACCAGGAGCGCCTGTTCTCCCACTTCGTGCAGAATGATCTCGAACCGCGTCATCGGGGAATCTTCCTCGCCGGTGACGACGTGTCGTGGACCGCCGGCTGGGCTGAGGGCGCGATCCAGACCGCGATCAACGCGGTATGGGGCGTCGTCAACCATCTCGGCGGCGCTGCGCCTGCCGAGAATCCCGGACCCGGCGACGTGTTCGAGGAGCTTGCTCCGATCAGGTTGGGCGACTGAGCTCACCGCAACTGCCGAAATGTCGTGCCCGATGGGGGTTGGTACTCCTATCGGGCACGACCTCTTTCCGGTGATCCACGCAACACTGGAAAGTGTTCGGATCCAATAATTTCCAGGAGGGTGTTCAATGGCGAGCACATCATCGGCGACCAAGACCGCAGCTGCAGAATCGAGACCGGCAGGCGGTGATCGATCCGGTGACCCGGCGCTCGAACTGGTCGCCGAATTGGCAGCAGCGGGCCAGCGACTCGTCTTCCGTCAGGGTGACAACCTGAACAGTGACGATCTGACCTGCGTGGTGCTGTGGCCGTCCGGAGAGCCCTCCCTCTCCGATCTGTGCGAGAACTTCGAGTCTCTCGGACTCCGAGTTTCGACGCACCGCCCGCTTCCGACCGTTCTGGGTTCGGCGCATTACTTCACCTTCGAGCCGAGCACCTTCGACGGCAGTGCGCTGGAGAAGATGGCGGACGCCTTCGAAGCCGTCATCGCCGGACAGACCCGGATGGATGCGTTCTCCAGTCTGATCGGACGAGCAGACATCACCTGGCGCGATGCAGAGTTGCTGCGCGCTGCGTGCCGTTTCCTCGCTCAGGCTCGTATCGGTTTGTCCGAGAGCTACATCGTCGGAGTGTTGGCAGCGAAGCCACTCTTCGTACGGCAGGCGATCGAACTTTTCACCGCGCGTTTCGACCCCGCCGTGGCGGGTGTGCGTGAGACAGCTGTGGCTACCGCAACGGCAGCTATCGATGAATCAGTCGACGGTGCAGACACTCTCGACGAGGATCGCGTCTTGCGCGGCGTGCGTTCGTTCCTGCAGGCGACTCTGCGCACCAACTGGTACCTGCGCGGTGAGAGCGGCGAACCGCTACCGTACGCGTCGTTCAAGATCGACTCGCAGTTGCTCTCCACTCCGCAGAAGACCGTTCCCTTCCGCGAGATCTACGTCAGCGCACCCAATGTCGAAGGCGTGCATCTGCGTAGTTCCTCCGTCGCCCGTGGTGGCCTGCGTTGGTCGGATCGATACGAGGACTTCCGCACCGAGGCTCTGAGTCTCATGAAGACCCAGAGCGTGAAGAATTCGCCGATCGTTCCTTCGGGAGCCAAGGGCGCGTTCGTGGTTCGGGGCACGTCGTCACCGACTCCGGCGCAGGTGCAGGAGTCTTACAGCACCTTCATTCGCGGCCTGCTGGACGTGGTGGACAACATCGTCGACGGCGCTGCGGTACACCCGGCAGAAGTAATCGAGTACGACGGTGAAGACTCCTATCTCGTCGTGGCAGCAGACAAGGGGACAGCGCGGTTCTCCGACGTCGCGAACGGCATCGCCGTCGAGCGTGGTTTCTGGCTCGGCGACGCTTTTGCTTCCGGCGGTTCGGCCGGCTACGACCACAAGGCGATGGGCATCACCGCTCGCGGCGCCTGGGTAGCGGTTCGACGGCACTTCGCCGAGCGCGACCTCGATGTCGACACCGATCCGTTCACCGTCGCGGGTATCGGGGACATGTCCGGCGACGTGTTCGGCAACGGAATGTTGCTCTCGCACAAGATCCGTCTGGTCGCGGCATTCGATCACCGCCACATCTTCATCGACCCGAACCCCGACACCGAGACGAGCTTTGCCGAACGCGCTCGCCTCTTCACCGTGCCGCGCTCGTCCTGGGACGACTTCGATCGCACCGTGATGTCGCCGGGCGGTGGCGTCTGGCCGCGGAGCGCGAAGTCGATCCGCCTTCCGCTCGAGGCGCGTGCGGCCCTCGGAATCACCGAGGAGAACTTGACCCCGCAGGAACTGATCCGAGCGATCCTGTGTGCTCCGGTGGACCTGTTGTGGAACGGCGGCGTCGGTACCTACGTGAAAGCGTCGACCGAAAGCAACGTCGACGCGGCCGATCCGTCCAACGACGCAGTTCGCGTCAGCGCTGACGAGTTGCGTGCGACGGTGGTCGGTGAGGGCGGCAACCTCGGCTTCACCCAGCGTGCCCGCATCGAATATGCCGCTGGCGGAGGCCGAATCAACGCCGACTTCATCGACAACGCGGCCGGCGTGGCTACCTCGGACCGTGAGGTCAACATCAAGATCGCACTCGCAGCGTTGGACTCGACCTCGCGCAATGAACTACTCGCGGCGGCCCAGGACGAGGTGGCCGCATCGGTGCTCGAGGCCAGTGAAGATCAGACCCTCGCGATCAGCCTGGCCGAGCACCGCGCACCGGCCCTGCTCGATCAGCACGAGCGGTTGATCGAGAACCTCGTCTCGGCGGGCGCCATGAAGCGACTGGAAGAATCTCTGCCCGACGCCAAGGCGCTGGCGGTCAGGGCGCGTGCCGGGCAGGGTCTCCTGCGGCCGGAACTTGCTGTGCTGGTGGCGCAGTCGAAGAACGTACTGACTGCGGAACTGGGCGCATCGACGGTCCCGGACAATCAGATCTTCGCCGATCGTCTCCCGCAGTACTTCCCGCTCTCCGTCGTCGAGGCCGCACCGGACGCAGTCCGCGCACATCGGTTGGGCCGCGACATCATCATCACCTCGGTTGTCGACGAACTGGTCAACCGCGTCGGCCCCGGCGTGTTGTTCCGGCTCGAGGAACACCTCGGAGTTCGCAGTCCGGAAGCGGCTCTGGCCTACGCCGTAGTCAGCGAAGTGCTTGGAACGGAGGACCTTCGACGTGAAATCCTGAACTCCGATCTCAGTGCCACCGAACAGCTGAAGGCTCTCGATCGCTTGCAGCAGCTGTTGGAATCCGAAATGAGCTGGGTGTTGCGCCGCCCGGGTGCTGCCGGCCGGTTCACCGTGAACCCGCGCGCCGACATCGATCGGTGGGCAGCCCCGGTGCGGGAACTCACCGACGGTTTGCCGGCCAGCGAGCGCATCGAGGCGTCTTTCGGAGCACTCGCCCTGGCAGACATTGCACTGCAGGAGAATACGACGGCCGCGGCCGCAGCCGCGATCTATCGGGAACTCTCCGACGCTCTCGATCTGGGCGATGTTCTCGGCGGCGTCGACGTCGCCGTCGGTGCCTCGCATTGGGAGGTCATGGGCAGCGCTGCCGTCCATGCCAGGCTGACGGCGCGTTTCGCGGACCTCGTGTCCGGTGCGCTCGGTGAAGGTATTCCGGAGGTCGTCGAGTTGTGGACCGCCGCCAATCCGCAAGCGGTGCGCCGGTTCACGGCTTTGATGTCGAGCGTGAGCCGCAGCGGAGCGCTGGACACCGCCCGTCTCTGCACGGTCGACGCCGAACTCGAACTACTCGTCCGCGGTGCGTCGAGCTTCGCTTCGGTGCACGCGGAGGAGGGTTCAGCGGCCCTCCCAGGCGAGTAGCGATAGCAGCAGTTCGGCTCTGACCCTGGCCTGTCCGAGGTCGCATTGCAGCAGTTCCTCGATGCGTGCGATGCGACCTCGGAGGGTGTGCCGATGAACACCGAGTTCGGCTGCGGCCGATTCCCATTGGCCGTTTGCCTCGAGATAGGCGCGCAAAGACGCGGCCAGTGCGGTTCCGTGTGCCTGGTCGTGTTCGGTCAGCACCGGGATGGTGTCCGCAGCCATTGCGATCAGTGCCTCACGGGCAGGCTCGGATGCCAGAATCGTCGAACCACTCAGAGCGTCGAACTCGAGAATGCGGGCAGTGGCCGTCGTGAGATTGGCCGCGGCGCGGGCCTGGACGAGTGCGCGCGGTGCGTCCAGAAGACGGTGAGGGGTGCTGATTCCGGCACGCACGGCTTTCGCTTCGGTGGGGGAGAGCTGCGCCAGTAGTGTTTTGGCGGTGTCGATTGTGTCGGTTCCGCGGAGGAGGACGGTCAGCGAACCGTCCTCGGATTGCGCGAACAACGGCCGGCCTGCTCGCGCGAGAGCGTTGTCGAGTTCGCGAAGAACTGGGCCGAGTCCGGATCCGCGAACGTGGACGACACGAATGTTGCCGTGCGTGTCGCTTGCCTCGTCCAAGTACGACGGCACACCGTCCTCGGGGATTCGGCCGTCGAGTAAGAGCCCGAAAGCCATGGCGTTGAGTCGAGTTCGCTCGGCCCGTAGTCGAACCGGTTTCTCGAGTTCGAGAGTGAGCAGCGAGACCGCATGCCCGAGCAACACTCTGTCGATATTGCTCAGGGGCCCGGCGCCCGCCATGGCGAGGTAGCCGTGCCAACTGTCGGTGACGCCGACGGGGGACAGTGTCAGCGTCCGTTCGGGTGTGCTCTGCGAGATCGACGCCGGAGCGTTGGGATCGCGGGTGGTGGCCGCGACCGCGCGAACCTCGGTGATCAACGACTTCTGGTTTGCCGGATGCACCGCGGTGATCCGATCACCGACAAACGCCACCGAAGTTTTTGTGGCCGTGGCTAGTTCACGCACGATCGCCGACACGCCACCGCGCAGTGCAACGCGGGTGATGCGCGTCTGTACTTCTGCCGCGCGGAGTACCGATTCGTATTCCTGCTGGCTCAGACGGGTCATCACCGCGCGCGTGACTGCCGCGAACGGGGTCGTGAACGGCACTTCCAGCAGGGGGAGTCCGCGGCTGCGGGCGGCGGCAATCAGGTCTGTGGGCACACTCTCGTGGGAAAGGCCGGTCCCGAAACCCAGAGCCGATACTTCTGCGGCGGCCAGACGGTCGATGTACTCGCTGTAGTCGGTGGCGTCCGCGCCCACCAGTGCCAGCCCGGTGGTGAGCACCAATTCGCCGCCGGAAAGCCACGGGGTGGGGTCCGTCAGCTCTGTGGCCTGCGCAAACGTGACGGGGTGGGTGGCAGCTGCTCGGTCGGTGAGCAGAGCCAGCGAGAGGTGTTTCTGTCGCAAGAGCCACGAGATCGGAACCGTCACCTGATCAAGGCTAGCTGTCGTTGCCGATATGGAGTAGCCCTGGAGCTCCGGGTATCCATTTCGGCAGTGCTTGCGATGCTTCGCGCGTCGCATACTCGAATGCAATACACAACCGAGAGGGTGGTCACATGAGTGCAATCGAATACCGGCTTCCGCAGGAGCGTCGCATCGTCACGGAGTTCCCGGGCCCGCGCTCGGCTGCGCTCGCCGAACGCCGTAAGAAGGTCGTCGGCGCCGGCGTCGCATCCACCCTCCCGGTCTACGTCGCCGACGCAGACGGCGGAGTCATCGTCGACGTCGACGGCAACTCGCTGATCGACCTCGGTGCCGGTATCGCGGTGACCAGCGTCGGCGCCTCCAACCCGGCCGTCGTGTCCGCAGTTCAGGATCAGGTCGCGCACTTCACCCACACCTGTTTCATGGTCGCTCCGTACGAGGGCTACGTCGAGGTCGCCGAGCGTCTCGCCGAACTCACCCCCGGTGACCACGAGAAGCGTTCCGTGCTGTTCAACTCCGGCGCAGAAGCTGTCGAGAACGCAGTCAAGATCGCCCGTCACGCGACCGGTCGCGACGCAGTCGTCGTCTTCGACCACGCGTACCACGGCCGCACCAACCTCACGATGGCACTGACGTCGAAGTCCATGCCGTACAAGAGCGGCTTCGGTCCGTTCGCCCCCGAGGTCTACCGCGTCCCGATGTCCTACCCGTACCGCGAGGGCCTCAATGTCGACGGCTCCAAGATCACCGGTGAGCAGGCCGCACAGCGCGCCATCACGATGATCGAGAAGCAGGTCGGCGCTGCCAACACGGCCGCCATCCTCATCGAGCCCATTCAGGGTGAGGGTGGATTCATCGTTCCCGCAGAAGGCTTCCTCCCGACGCTCGTCGCGTGGGCCAAGGAGAACGGCGTCGTCTTCATCGCCGACGAGGTTCAGGCAGGCTTCGCTCGTACCGGCGCCTGGTTCGCCAGCGATCACGAGGGCATCGTCCCCGACCTGGTCACGCTCGCCAAGGGCATCGCAGGCGGCATGCCGCTCGCCGCTGTCACGGGCCGCGCGGAGCTCATCGACGCTGTCCACCCCGGCGGCCTCGGTGGCACCTACGGCGGTAACCCCGTCGCCTGCGCCGCTGCATTGGCGTCCATCGACCAGATGCGTGAGCTCGACCTCTGTGGCCGCGCACGCACCATCGAGTCGACCGTCGTCGGCCGAATGAACGCACTGGCAAAGGAACTCGACGTCATCGGTGACGTTCGCGGTCGCGGCGCGATGCTCGCCATCGAGTTGGTCAAGCCCGGTGGGCAGGAGCCGGACGCAGACATCACCAAGAAGATCGCCGCCGAATGCCTCGCTGCCGGCGTCGTGATCCTCACCTGCGGTACCTACGGCAACGTCATCCGTCTGCTCCCGCCGCTGGTCATCTCCGAAGAGCTGCTCGACGACGCGTTGACCGTCCTCGAGACCGCTATCCGCACTGCAGCACAGGGGAACTGACATGTCCAACGTCTCGGATCTTCTCGACTCGGTACCCAAGGGTCTCTGGCTCGGCGGCAAGCTCGTCCCGGCCGAGAAGACCTTTGCGGTCTACAACCCGGCAACGGGTGAGGAACTCGCCCAGGTAGCCGACGCCACCGCTGCCGACGGTATCCGTGCGCTCGACCTCGCCGCTGCGGCGCAGGAAGACTGGGCGGCCACTCCGGCACGTGTACGCGGCGAGATTCTGCGCACCGCCTTCGAATTGCTGCACGCCCGCGCCGAGGACTTCGCGCTGATGATGACCCTGGAAATGGGTAAGTCGTTGGCAGAGAGCCGCGGTGAGGTCAACTACGGCGGCGAATTCCTGCGCTGGTTCAGCGAGGAAGCAGTACGCATCGGCGGACGTTTCACGCAGGCTCCGGCCGGCAACGGTCGCATCCTGGTCACCAAGGAAGCCGTCGGACCGGTCCTCGCGATCACCCCGTGGAACTTCCCGCTCGCCATGGGCACACGCAAGATCGGACCGGCGCTGGCTGCCGGTTGCACCATCATCGTCAAGCCCGCCGAGGACACGCCGCTGACCATGCAGCTCCTCGGTCAGGTGTTCGCCGATGCCGGTCTGCCCGACGGTGTGCTCTCGATCCTCCCGACGTCCGACGCGGCCTCCATCAGTGGACCGCTGATGGAAGATGCGCGTCTGCGCAAGGTCACCTTCACCGGCTCCACTGGCGTCGGAAAGTTGTTGGTGCGCAATGCTGCTGACAAGCTGCTCCGCACGTCGATGGAACTCGGTGGCAATGCGCCGTTCATCGTCTTCGACGACGCCGACATCGACGCAGCTGTCGACGGCGCAATGCTCGCGAAGATGCGTAACGGCGGCGAGGCCTGCACCGCGGCCAACCGCATCTACGTCGCCAACTCGGTGCGCGAAGAGTTCACCGACAAGTTCACCGCCAAGGTTGCGGCCTTGAAGGTGGGCGCCGGTGACGCCGAGGGCACCAACATCGGACCGCTGATCAACACCAAGCAGCTCGCAACCGTCACCGGACTCGTCGACGACGCGGTGTCCAAGGGCGCTCGCGTTCGCACCGGTGGATCGGCGCCCGAAGGCCCCGGGTTCTTCTTCACCCCGACGGTCCTCGACCGGGTGCCCGCCGACGCGCGCCTGCTGAAGGAAGAGATCTTCGGACCCGTTGCGGCAGTGGTCGGTTTCGACACCGAAGACGAAGCGATCGCGGCTGCGAACAACACCGAGTACGGTCTCGTGGCGTACTTCTACACCCGCGACATCGACCGTGCGATGCGCGTCTCGGCCAAGCTGGACACCGGCATGGTGGGCGTCAATCGCGGCGCGATCTCCGATGCTGCCGCGCCGTTCGGTGGCGTGAAGGAATCGGGCTTCGGCCGTGAAGGCGGAACCGAGGGTATCGACGAGTATCTCGATACCAAGTACGTAGCGCTCTAACTTGCTGTGCGCCTTTATTAACCGCGGGCGGTTAATAAAGGCGCACAGTTGTCTATTGACCCAACGGAGTCGGGCGGTAGTACTTGCCCTCGTGGTAGAGCAGCGGCGCGGCAGCGGATTCGTCGTCTTCTTCGGCGTGAACCCGCGTGACGAGTCCGATGACCAGCGTGTGGTCGCCGACAGGGATCAACTGGTCGACCTTGACGCGCATCCAGCTGGGGGTGCCGTGCAGCACCGGCTCCCCGGTGTCGAGCACTGCCCACAGTGACTCGTCTGCAAAACGCTGATCGGCACTACGCGCAAAGCGCTGGGCCAGATGCTGCTGATGTTCGCCGAGAAGGTGGATCACCAAGGACTCGGCTGCCTTGAGCGCATTGATGCTCGACGACGTCTCCGCGATGTTGAACGAGACGAGCGGCGGCTCGAGGGAGACGGACGAGAACGAAGTGGCGGTGAAACCCACCGGGCCGGTACCCGAATCGAGGGTCACGACGGTGACACCGGCGGGGTGGCGGCGAAGCGCAGCGCGGTAGTCACCGGCGCAGATGCCGGTGGACAACTCGGGCGTCGCTGCTACTTCGGGGACGTCGGGGGTGGTGTGGCTGGAAACGGCATTCGGCTTGTCAGACAACGGGAACTCTCCGGCTGGAACTCGAGGTGTGCGGTGTGGTCGAGGTGACTGCGCTCGGCATACACAGACATGCGTCGGTGCGGCACAGATCTACGTGCCGTCGACGCCAGTGGTTGCCGGCCGGGGTCCTGGTTGCAGTGCACATGGTGCGTCCAACTATAGGTGGACGCACGTCTGAGTGGTTTCGGACCGGGTTGGCTGAAGTGCTTCAGTCCATGTCGACGGCGAGGCCGGCGGTGATTCGGAGGAGTTCGGAGTACGTCGTGCGAAAGACCGTGTTGGGGTGCCCGGCGGCTGCCCACAACTCGGGGTACTGCTCGAGGGCGGTATCGACGTACGTCGGCAGGTTGGTGGGATGCCCGAGCGGAGCGACCCCACCGATCGGCTGGCCCGTCGCGGACTTCGCCATCTCCAGCGGCGCCCGCGTGAGCTTGCCTTCGAGGCGTTCGCCGGTGGCCTTCAGATTCACCTGATGCGCGCCGGAGACCAGCAGCAGGACCGGATCGTCGTCGAGAAGGAACACCAGTGACTTGGTGATCGCGCCTACCTCCACCCCGACGGCCGCCGCTGCCTCGGCCGCGGTGTGCGTGGCTTCGGGCTGCGTGACGATGACGCCGTGGTGACCCCGTGAGATCAGTGTTTCGGCGACGTGCGAGGCGTTGGGGTGGAGGAGGCTCGTCATGAGTTCAGACTAGGACTAGTCGGCGTTCGCCACAGCTGGAGTCGGCGTCGTGTCGGTGGACTTTCGGTTGCGACGGATCGTAAAGCCGAACAGCATGACCGCACCGATCAGTGCGTACAGGAAAAGCGTCAGAGCAGGCTGGCCGACGCCGACGTTGTTGAAGTAGACGATGCTCCGCACGCCTTCGGTGCCGGCGCCAGGTGTGATCCATCGGCCGATGGCGGCATAGAACGAGGGAATCACGTTGGAGCCGAATGCGCCTCCCGCACTGGGATTGCCGAGAATCACGAAGACGGCGATAGCCAGCGGGACTGCCAGAACGCCGATGGCAGCGCGCAATCCGAGTGTGAACATGGCGGTGCCGAACACCACGGCTGTTCCCAGGATCCACAGCGGGAACCAGTGGCCCGCGAAAGTTCCGAGTACGTGTGAGGTAATGAGGGCGCCGAGAGCTCCCGAGATGATCGAGTAGATCGCGATCACGCCCGTGTGTGCGCTTGCCTGGCGGAGAGTCTTCGGCGCACCGATGAACAGTCCGATGGCTGCCGCGAGGAGATAGCCGCCGACGACCCAGCCGACCGAGAGGTAGAAGCCCGAGAGGCCGCGGTTGTCGTGGGCTCCGACGGGGATCTCGTCGCGGACGACGAACTGTCGGTCCTGTGTCGCCTCGACCTTCGTGAACACCGCTTCGAGTGACGTCGCGATAGAGCTGCCGCCCGCGCTCGCGGTGATCAGGGTGTCCGGCCCGGCCGGGTTGATGACAAACGCGCCCTGGATCTCTCGGTCGTTGATCATGCGGCGAGCGGTCGCCGTGCTGTCGACCACCTGAGCGTCGAGCGGGCTGCCGTCGATGGCGTTGAGTTTGTCGGCGATCTGCTGATCCATGCCGTCGGGTGTGCCCTGATCGGCGATGACCGCGATTTCGATGTCTCGCGGAGTCGGCTGATGGAAGGCGGCGACGTAGCTGAGGATGAAGCCCATCTGCAGCAGGAGCACGCCGACGAACAACGCGGCCATCACCTTGGGTGCGCCGTACTTCACGAGCAGATTGTCGTGGTGGTGTTCGTCGTGGGTGGAGCTGTTGTCTGGTGCGGCGTGTGCCGGATGCGTAGTGGTCACGAAAGAGTCCTGATCTTGTCGAAAGTAAAGAGCTTGTCAATACCCGAGGTATTGAATACTCTAGGTATCGTGACTGAATCTCGTCAACCGGACTGGACTCCGGTAACCCGCCCCGGACGTGACGTGGTGCGGCAAAGACTGCTCGACGCTGCGGCGGAAGAGTTTGCGGAGCGCGGATTCAGTGCTGCACGTCTCACTGAAGTTGCTCGCCGAGCGGGCTTCACCAAGGGGGCTGTCTACTCCAACTTCGAGTCGAAACAAGATCTGTTCGCCGAACTGTTCGCGCAACGGTCTCTCGAACTGGCCGGCCGGGTGCTCGCCGAGATCGCCGGGATGAACCCCGCCGACGCGGCGGGCAAAGGTGGCGAGGCCATTGCAACGTGGATGGTCGACGACCCGGGGTGGTCGCTTCTCGTCCTCGAATTCGGAGTGCTCGCCGGGCGTGATCCGCAGATCGCTCAGGCGTACTTACGTGAGCGTCGCCACTTGCGCAGCCAACTCGTGGAGTTGATCGGCGAACGTGCCCGTGAATGGGGAGTGGACGATTCCTTTGACGTGCGGACAACCGCAATCTCGTTGATGGCGTTGATATCCGGGCTCGTTCTCGAACACTCCGTGGATCCGGAAGAGGTTGATCAGAGTGTCATGGGTGCCGCCGTGACGGCACTCTTCGCCGGCGCCGTCGCACGTGCAGGATTGTCCGCCGTCTGAGTTGCTCGGTTGACAGGCAACAGATTTGAGAACTACCCTCTGGGTGCAGTACCTCGTTAGGTGAGGCTTCTGCACGAACACAGGCCACTGATCTCACGACGTCGAGAGACGCCCAAGGTTAGGACAGATCTCCCCGGCTTAAGGGGTGATCCAAAGTGGCTTCCCGTTCTTGATCGGGACACGTCGTGCAGTGCCAAAACTCGGACGTGGAGGTGTTTTCGCAGCTTGATGCCGGTTTCTTCCGGCGAAGGCGAGAGTACGTCGATATTCGGTTCTCCTGGCGTGTGCTGTGCGCATGTACTTGTGTGGCGTCATCGGACGCCCCGAACTTTCAGGAGGTGACCATCGTGGACGACCCGCCGAGTCGATATTCGACCCATCCTTCTGTTCTTGCCGACGATGCTCACCCCGGTCTTTTGCTCTTCAGTCACTGACTCTTTGCATCCTCGGCTTCATCTGCGCGGCTTTGCCGCGACCGCTGACGACTTCCATTGTCGCTCAGCGCATTCTGCTGCCCTCATGCACTGGCATGGTCCGGCGTGTTCGGGCAGCCGAGGAGATTCGTCATGTCATTTTCCGTTCTCGCATTGCGGCCACGGCCCACGAGAAACAGTGCACAACAAACACATTCAACAGTCCTGGCAAAGGAAAGCGCACAGGAATTGGTCGACTTCTCGGCCTCGGACACGCGCACCGTTCTCGCGGATCTGACCACGACGGCCAACGGCCTTCGTGACGATCAGATCGACGATCTTCGTCGGCAATACGGGCGCAACGATGTCCGCCACGACCGCCCGGCGCCGGCAATCGTGCAGTTCGCGGAAGCCTTCAAGAACCCGTTCATCCTGATCCTGGTATTCCTCGCCCTGATCATGGTCGGGACCGACGTGGTCTGGGCGGACCCCGAGGACGGTCCTTCCTACGAGGGCATCATCACTCTCGGGTTGATGATCTTTGTCAGTGTCTCACTGAGGTTCTGGCAGGAATACCGTTCGAGTCGCGCCGCCGAGGCGCTCAAGGCGATGGTTACGACGACCGTCGCGGCCACCCGCAAGATCAACAACACCGTGGTCACGGCTGAGATTCCGATCGAGCAGTTACTGCCGGGGGATGTAGTCCAGCTTGCCGCCGGCGACATGATCCCGGCCGATGTCCGCATCATCCGGGCCAAGGATCTACAGGTCAATCAGTCCATGCTCAGCGGTGAATCGATGCCGGCCGAGAAGTCGGCGGACCCGTCGTCGGGGATCGACGTCGATCGGCTGCTCGAAGCCGAGAACATCGGGTTCATGGGTACTTCCGTCGTGTCGGGCAGTGGCACCGCCGTTGCGGTACACACCGGCAAGCGGACCTACTTCGGTGCCATGACAGCACAATTGGCGTCCAAGCGACCCGAAACCAGCTTCGACGTCGGGGTGCGCAGCGTCAGCTATCTGCTGATCAAGTTCATGCTGATCATGGTTCCCGCGGTGTTCATCATCAACGGACTGACCAAGGACTGGAGCCAAGCACTACTCTTCGGCGTCGCCACCGCCGTGGGGTTGACTCCGGAAATGTTGCCGCTCATCGTGACGGCGAACCTGGCCAAGGGTGCGCTCCACATGTCGCGCAAGAAGGTGATCGTCAAGCAGATCAACGCGATTCAGAACTTCGGTGCCATGGACGTTCTGTGCACGGACAAGACCGGAACTCTCACCGAGGACCGCATCGTTCTCGGTGAGCATCTCGATACTGCCGGACGTAAGTCCGAGGACGTATTGCGGCTAGCGGCGGTCAATTCCGTGAATCAGACCGGATTGCGCAGTCTTCTCGACGACGCGGTGATCGAGGCCGCCGGTCCCGAAGTGGTCGAGGAGATCTCGCGTCGGCACGGGTTGGTGGACGAGATTCCCTTCGACTTCAAGCGCCGTCGACTCTCCGTGGTGGTCGACCACGGAGACGCCGATCTGATCGTAACCAAAGGTGCAGTGGAAGAGCTCCTTTCGGTCTGTGAATCGGTGGAACTGGACGGGGTGACCCACCAATTGACACCGGGATGGCTGGCCCGAGTCGACCGTCTGGTCGCGGAGCTGAACGGTCAAGGCAAGCGAGTGCTTGCGGTGGCAACCAAGACAGTCGTCGAAGAGCAGCGCCGCGAGTACTCGACGGCCGACGAAGAGGGCATGACCCTGGTCGGTCTGCTGGCATTCCTCGACCCGCCGAAGGAATCTGCGGCCGGGGCGATCGAAGCCCTCGCGAGCCACGGAGTCGCGGTCAAGGTAGTGACGGGTGACAACGAACTGGTCGCCGAAACCGTCTGCGGCAAAGTCGGTATCGACGTGGGGACCGTGGTCTCCGGCGCTGAGATCGAAGCGTTGAGCGACGACGCCCTCGACGAGTTGGTGCAGCGGACAACCGTATTCGCGAAGACGGATCCGATGCAGAAGGCACGCATTGTCGAATCGCTGCGCCGGGTCGGCCACACGGTTGGTTTCCTCGGTGACGGTGTCAACGACGCACCCGCACTGCGGGCTGCGGACGTCGGCATCTCCGTTGACACAGCGGCGGACATCGCCCGCGAATCCGCGGACATCATCTTGCTGGAGAAGGACCTCGGTGTACTCGAACAAGGAGTCATCGAAGGGCGTCGTACCTTCGGAAACATCCAGAAGTACATCAAGATGACTGCGTCGTCGAACTTCGGGAACGTCTTCTCGGTGCTCGTCGCCAGTGCCCTGCTGCCGTTCATCCCCATGATTCCCGTAGTTCTGTTGTTGCAGAACCTGATCTACGATCTCTCGATGCTCACGATCCCGTGGGACCGTGTCGACGACGACTTCCTCGCGAAGCCCCGCAAGTGGGAGACCAAGAGCCTTCGCCGGTTCATGGTGTTCATCGGCCCGATCAGTTCGATCTTCGACATCTCGACGTTCGCGCTGATGTGGTTCGTGTTCGCCGCCAACTCTCCCGAGCATGCAGCGCTGTTCCAATCGGGTTGGTTCATCGAGTCATTGATCTCGCAGACGCTGATCGTTCACATGATCCGCACCCGCAAGATCCCGTTCATCCAGTCGCGTGCATCGCTGCCGGTACTGCTCAGCACGGGCGCTGCCTGCGTCTTCGCGCTGGTGTTCCCGTTCACGTCCTGGGGTCATTCCCTCGGGTTGGTTTCACTGCCGTGGAACTACTTCCCGTGGCTGGTCCTCACCCTCGGGGCATACTGCGTCGTCACGCAGGTGGCCAAGGGAATGTTCATTCGTCGATTCGCGACCTGGCTCTAGGAGTTCACCGTGGAAATCCACGTCATCCTTGTGCGGATAGCGCTCGGGCTCGTCCTCGGCGCTGCCGTCGGGATCGAAAGGCAATGGCGCGCAAGGATGGCGGGTCTGCGAACCAACGCGTTGGTGAGCTTGGGTGCGACGCTCTTCGTCATCATGGGCGCGTACGGGTTTCAGGGCCCGGACGCCGATCCGACGCGCGTCGCAGCGCAGATCGTCTCGGGGATCGGTTTCCTCGGTGCTGGAGTGATCATGAAGCAGGGTGCGTCGGTCACCGGCCTGAACACTGCCGCCACTCTGTGGGCCACGGCCGCCGTCGGCGCACTGGCCGGAGGCGGAATGTACTGGGTCGCGGTGTTCGGGGCCGGCGCAATCATGTTGGCGAACACGCTGTTGAGGCCGTTGGGTCGGATGATGGATCACCAGCCTGCCCGAACCGGACGCGAAGAACCGCCCGCGGACTACACCTTCGAGGTGACCTGTCACGGCGACGCCGAAGCTCACATCAGAGGTCTTACCGTGCAGTCCATTTCGAGGCCCGAGTTTCAGCTCCGGTCAGTGCAGTCCTTCGACATCCCGGACAGCGACCGCGTGCGGGTGGTGGCCGAACTGGCTGCCGCGGAGCGTGACGACGGACTCCTGGAATCCGCCGTCAGCCGACTTAGCCTGGAACCGTTGGTGACTCACGTTCGGTGGGAGGTGGAACCGTCGAAGTAGATTCAGGCTCGCTGTCAGTCAGCGCGCATGTTCTTGCGGCGCAAGTGAGTTCCCCAGTGCAATGTTCGCGCAGTTGGACGGTGCAGGCTTGCCGTTCAAGCGGTCGTCGACCCAGGCGAGCGCACCGGGGAGCCAGAGCATGGCGCCGAGGAAGTGGCTGATGGTGTCGTACTGGTCGTACTGAATCGCCAGGCCGGCGTCGCAGTACTTGCGTGCGAGGGTGCGGACGTCGCCCGTGATCATCACGCCGTCTCCCGCTCCGACACCGGGGCCGCCGGGTTGGGTGCCCTCGATGGTGCCGTTGGCCGCCTGCGCGATGAACATCGGAATGGTCGGTGTCGCCGCGGTGCCCATGTTGATCTTGTTCACGACATCGACGTACTCGGGAACCGTATTGGGATCGGCGTACTCGGGTTTGACCAGATCCTGCCAGGTCAGTCCGGGATACTGTGCCAGCACATTGCCGATGGACGCGTCTTCGAGTCGAGCCATGACGTCGCGTCCACGGTCGCTGAGATACTTCCCGAAATCGATGTCGTACGAACGCGCAACGCCGACGACTGCCATGCCGACCACGCCGCCCCACCCGATGCTTCCGCTCGCGTAGCGAAGGTTGTTGGCCGGATTGACCAGCACGCCTCCCTGCGCGGCACCGATCAAGTTGTCGTTGATCTCCGGTGCATATGCGGGAGCGAGTATCGAAGCCCAGTTGGTGGCGATCGCTCCGCCGGAGTAACCCATCAGCGCGATCTCTGCGTCGTCGGTGATTCCGGTTTCCGGGACATCGCGGGCGGCACGCAGAGCGTCGAGCGTCATCATCCCGTATTCGGGTCCGGCAGCGAAGTTTGCATCCGGCCCCTCGGTGTCCGGGACGACGATCGTGTAGCCCAATGCGAAGAGCGGCCCGAACAGGGCTGCCTCGATGGACGTGAAGGTACCGCCGATGTTGAAGTTGCGTCCGCTGGGAGTCCAGTCGCCGATCGGGGTGTTACCCGCGATGGCTCGCGACGGGCTGTCGTCGGGGTTCAGCGAATCGTAAAAGGACTGGTACGAAACAACTTTGTTCGGTTGGGCGTTGGCCGGGCGCAGGATCGAGGTGACGTTGGCGGACGGCTGTCCCAGGGCGTCGGTTGATCGGTAGAGAACCTGGACTGCCTGTATCGGGGTCGGGATGTTGAGCACGGTGTACGGCACGGTGCGAGTCTCGAGTACCGCACCCGGGGCGTACGACGAGAGGGGTGCCGCGCCGTCGTAGCTGTAGAAACCGTCATCGGGGGACTTGGCAAGGACTGGCTGCGCGAGCGCTACCGGTGCGCCGACGCCTGTCAGTGCAAGCGCGAGTACTCCGACAACTGCGCGAGATAAGACCCTTGACGACATACTCGTCCTCCACATTGTGTGCCACGCCCCACCCTGAGATCGTGGTGTGACGACCACCATATATTACTCGTGGGTAATGTGGGGATCAGTCAGATCGGTCGTCGTATCGAGGTCTCGACGTAGGAAGATTTCGGAGGACTCGCCTGGGAGTAAAAGAACTCCCGCGTCGGTGTATCCCATTGCGCGATAGAAGTTCTGGGCTGATTCGTCGGCGAGTGTGGAGGTGAGGACCTGCGAGTGTCCCGCGCGGCTCATGCGTTTTTCCCAATCTGTGACCAAAGCGCGCCCGATGCCTTGGCCGCGGTTCGAAGACAGGACGGTCAGCATGTTCATGAACGGAATCTCGTCCCAGAACAAGCCCCAGCGCAGCCATCCGATTGGATTACCGTTGTCCTCGGCGATGAGTATCCGGCCGCGTTGGACCACTGACGCGAGTTCCTCGGCAGCGACGTGCGAGTCGTGCTCACGTAAGAACGGCAAGTCTGTCTGCGCTGCGACGCGAATGTTCACCACAGAAGTCAGTATCGCCGTTCAGTCGGAGTTGATGGCGTTCGGCTTGGACAGGTAGACGACTCCGGGGATGTGGCTGGGGTCCGGCGGCAATTGGGAGTAGCCCGCTCGGGTGTACAGGCGAATGTTCCGCAGGCTCCTGCTTCCGGTGAACAGCTCGAAACGTGTGATGTGCTCCGGAGCGTTCTGTTCCACGTGCTGCAAGAGGCGTCGGCCGAGGCCGTTGCCCGCCAAGTCCGGTGCCACCATGAGGCGACCGATCTGCCATGCGGTTCCGTCCGCGGTTCCTCGCACGGCCCCGACGAGCCGGCCGCCGCGTCGTGCGGTCCAGACAGTCGACTCCTGAACCCAGGCTCGGACCGTGGGTAGGTCCTCGTGGAGCGGGGGTATGTCCATGCTGTTGTTGGAGATTGCTTCCGAAACCCAGCAACAGCGTTGTAGAACAAGGATTTCCGCGGCGTCCTCGTCCGTTGCGCGCTCTATGACTATCTCGTTCATTGTTTCCCTTACGAATAGGTTCTTCGCACCCGCAGGCCAATTGTTCACCCGCAGGCTGAATTTGGCGCGCGGCTGAACAATTGGCGCGCGGTTGTGAATGCAGAGCGTTTCAATTCAGGCATAACAAACAAAACGCCCGCAACCAATTGGTCGCGGGCGTTTCGAAAAAGAACGTCAGACAGTTGCCGGAGTGTTCTCGTCCAACTTCGGATCTGCGTTCGCGATTCGCTTGTTGCGAATGAGGCTGCTGATGAAAGCAGCGCCGATCAAGAAGACACCGACCAGGCCGGTGATGATCTCGTTGATGTGAACGCCGATGGACACCATCAAGATGACGGCCAGAGCGCCGATGGCCCAGTGCGCACCGTGCTCGAGGTAGACGTAATCGGAGAGCGTGCCCTTGCGGACCAGGAAGACCGTGATGGAACGGACGAACATCGCGCCGACGAAGCCGAGGCCGAGGGCGATGATGATCGGGTCTGCTGTGATGGCGAATGCGCCGATGACGCCGTCGAAGGAGAAGGACGCGTCGAGGACCTCGAGGTAGAGGAACAGGAAGAAGCCGGCCTTACCGGTCGCTTTCGCGAGCTGCGTGGGGCCGCCGGACTTGGCGGTTTCTTCCTCTTCGCCTTCTTCCGGCAGATTGAACAGTTCACCCAATCCGTTGACCGCGATGTAGGTGATCATGCCCAGAACGCCCGAGATCATGACGGTGGAGACCTTGTCGTCAGCAGCGAGGAAAGAACCACTGAGAACCAGGACGATGCCGGCCACGACGACGGAGAGCTGATCGAGCTTGCCGATGCGAGCGAGCGGCTTCTCCAGCCAGGACAGCCAGGTGATCTCACGCTCTTCGAAGATGAATCCGAGGAAGAGCATCAGCAGGAACATGCCACCGAAGGCAGCGATCTGCGGGTGAGCGTCGGTGAGGATGGTTTCGTAGCTCGGCTCGCCGTTGGCGAAGTACGCGGCGTCGTCCGCAGGCGGGTTCAGTGCGAGGTCGAGTGCAGCTACGGGTCCGAGACCGGATGCAGCCCAGACGATCACGAGCGGGAACACCAGACGCATACCGAAGACGGCGATGATGACGCCGATGGTGAGGAAGATCTTCTGCCAGAATTCACTCATTCTTTGCAGAACAGTGGCGTTGATGACGGCGTTGTCGAAGGAAAGCGAGATTTCCAGAATCGACAGGATGATGACGAGGAACAGTGCCTCGGGTCCGCCGTAGATGAACGCAACGATCATCGCGAGGATCGAAATTGCGATGGATAAACCGAATATTCGCAGTACCACGGAGCGTGGCCCTTTCTAGTTGGTCAATGCAGAGTGGTTACTGCAAGCGGTCTCTCACCGCATCCGAACGTGAAAACGGGGAGGGTTCCACAGACTACTGCGGAACCTTCCCCGAGTCAGCTCGTCGAGAGCGAAGATCAGACGTTGACGCCGTAATCGCGCGCGATGCCCGCGAGGCCGGACGCGTAGCCCTGGCCGATTGCGCGGAACTTCCACTCTGCACCGTTGCGGTACAGCTCACCGAAGACCATGGCGGTCTCGGTGGAAGCGTCCTCGGAGAGGTCGTAACGAGCGAGCTCGTTGCCGTTCGACTTGTCGACGACGCGGATGTACGCGTTGCGGACCTGGCCGAAGGACTGCGAGCGAGCTTCTGCGTCGTAGATCGAAACGGGGAAGACAACGCTCTCGACCTCGGCAGGAACCGCTGCGAGGTTCACGTCGATCTGCTCGTCGTCGCCTTCGCCTTCGCCGTCCGTGTTGTCACCCTTGTGCTCGATCGAGCCGTCGGGCGAACGGAGGTTGTTGAAGAAGATGAAGTGCTGGTCGGAGAGGACCTTCTTGTTCGAGCCTGCGCCGATTGCGCTGGCGTCGAGGTCGAAAGCAGCTCCGGTGGTGGAACGTGCGTCCCAGCCCAGGCCGACGACCACTGCAGTCAGGTTCGGGGCCTCCTTCGTGAGAGAGACATTGCCGCCTTTGGTCAAGCTGACGCCCATTCAGGGGTCCTTTCAAGAGGAGAGACAAGGCCCACTACGACGCGAAGTCGTCTTGGGAGTGTGTTTACCTCCACCACCCTAACCGCAGTTCCGGTGTGTTCGCCGTAACAGCAGAATTACGAACCGAGAAGCGAAGTGCTGGACCCGTAGGATTCAATCGTGGTGGGAAGATGGTCGGAGCGCTTCAATCGGGGGGCAAGAGTGGGGGAGTCGGTCAGTCGTGCGCGGGAGGCGCAGACGGCCATGGTTTCGGCGTTCCTCGACATGGACAAGCGGCAGACCATCGCGTCGGCAGCAGTCGACGCTTCCGCCGAGCTGTACCCCGAGCGAGGGCTGCGCGCTGCGTGGGAACCCGTTCGGGATCGGTGCTTCCAGGCTGCGTCGGACTACCTCGACACATCCGAGCGCTATGGCAACGATCAAGTACTCCACCAGAACCCGAACGGTGCTCGGGCGGCGTTCGAAAAGTCGGTAGCCGAACTCGTCGAGGCGGCAAAGGGCGTCGACGCCTTCTACAACGGGCATCGTGCGCACCTCGAGCAGGCGACGGTCACGATGTCCGCCATTCCCGTCCTCGGCCAGCAGGCCCGAACCCTGGCGAACGCCGTCCGGGAAAAACTGGCTGCCACCGATCAGCGCTATCGCGAGTACCCGTCGGTGGTGACGGCCTCCGAACACCTCGACGACGCGGTTGCAGCGCTCGACAATGCGCGCTCATCCGGTCGCGCCGACGCAGTCCGCACGCGGGCCGAGAGTGTCCGCGAAGCGGTATCGGCGCTCGAGGAAGCATTGGCAGAAGCCCCGTCGACCCAGCACCGTGCCGAGATGACGATTTCCTCGGTCTCGACCAGGTTGTCGGCAGTGCGCACTCGAGTGGACCGCCTGGATCCGGCGTACTCCGCATTGCTGCGCGAGTTCAACGCCGCGAGTTCTGCTGACCTCGTCGACAACAGCAGTCGCAGCCGAGCGCATATCGATCAGGCCGACATCGATCTCAAGGAAGCGAAGCAGTCGCTGGCTGCGGGAAACCCCGAACATGCACTGGCTTTGATGGCCGAAGCCCGCGTGCACCTCGCCGACGCCGAAGCGTGTGCCGACGCCGTGACGGACCGTCTCGCTACTCTGCGTGCAGTCCGGGCAGATCCGAGCCAAAAGGAACGTGAGGTTCGTTTCCGGCTGAAAGACGCCCAGATGTTCGCTGTTAACCAAGGGTTGGTGGCGGAGTGGGGCTCCGTACTCGATGCTCAACTAGCAAGGATCGAGCGAGCGAGTGCGTCACTGTCGGGAACTCATCCGGACTACTGGTCGTATGTATTACAGCTGGACTCGGTATCGACGTTCATCACCGAAGTTGTCGAGAAGATGCGGGCGCGAGCCGGCAAAAACTGAATGGTCGGGCCGATCGGGGGATCGGAGTTGCTCGACGCGTTGTCACAGGGGGTCGTTTCATGGACTTGATTGCGGTTACAGAGAGAAGAGAAATGCAGCACTTTCAACATCTCGAGGATGACGTGCGGGAGCAACTGTTCCTGCATGCGCCTCGATCGTTCGCGGATTCCGACGAGAGGGATCTGCTCGCGATTGCTCTGGGTGCAACTCTCTACGTTCCTGCCACCCGAGCCGGGTTGGCCGACATCGTGGTCAAGCGTGCGTCCGAGGGCGTCAGCTCGATGGTGCTTGATCTCGAGGACGCCGTCGCGGATCACGAGGTGGAGTCGGCGCGAGCGAACGCGGTTGACGCTCTCGACAAGATCGCGTCCACCGACGCCGTCGGCATGCTGCTGTTCGTACGGGTCCGTGAAGTCGCGGACATCCACAAGGTCGCCGCGTCGTTGACCGAGGGGCGCGCCGCGCTCACCGGGTTCGTCATCCCGAAGTTCGGCAGCGAGTCCGGCCCCGTGTTTCTCGACGCCGTCGCGGACGCATCCGAGTTGCTGGGCAAGCATCTCTACGCGATGCCGGTACTCGAATCACCCGCGCTTGTGCACCGCGATACTCGCGATCTCGAATTGCGCACCATCAGTGGGATTCTCGCGCAACACCGCGATCGAATCCTTGCCGTCCGCATCGGCGCCACCGACATGTGCAGCACCTTCGGCATCCGTCGTGACCGCGATCTGACCATCTACGACGTGCGCGTGGTGGTCGACGTCATCGCCGACATCGTCAACTATCTCGGGCGCGCGGACGGTTCGGGTTTTGTCATCACCGGGCCCGTGTGGGAGTACTTCGCCGATCACGAACGCATGTTCCGGCCGATGCTGCGCGCCACCCCGTTCGAGGAACACGACGCCGTCCGGTTCCGTCAGCATCTCGTCAGCCGCGACCTCGACGGTCTGCTCCGTGAGATCGCGCTGGACCGAGCCAACGGAATCCAGGGCAAGACGGTCATCCACCCGTCGCACGTCGCAGCGGTCAATGCATTGTCCGCCGTCACGCACGAGGAATATCACGATGCCCTCGACATTCTCGGTGCCGACGCCGGGGGAGTTCAGGCGTCCGGCTACCGGAACAAGATGAACGAGATGAAGCCGCACCGCAATTGGGCCCATCAGACTGCGCTCCGAGCTCACGTGTTCGGTGTGACCAACAAGGGAATCACGTTCGTCGAGTTGCTGACGGCGTTGGTCGATCGATGACAGAGCTTGTCCAGTCCAAGGACGTTCCCTGGGCTACAGCAGAATTCGGCTTGGACCTCGTTCACGGTGATTCGTCACTCGGGCATTCGGTGCCCGATCTGGTGATCCCGGGACTTCGGCGGAATCCGCGTCGCGCTCATCTGCTGGTGTCCACCGTGCTGGGAAAGCACGTGCCCACCGAGCCGTCCGTGGTCATCGGCGCTGCCGACGACCTCGGCGATCTGGTGCGGACAACCCTCGGTGAGGGTGTCGACGTCGTCGTTCTCGGATTTGCCGAAACCGCAACAGGTTTGGGCCACTGCGTCGCAGCTCGCCTCCACGCTCACTGCTACCTGCACTCCACGCGCCGAGACGTACCAGGGGCTACGACGCTCGCCGGATTCGAGGAGGGGCACTCGCACGCCACGAGCCATCTGATGCAGCCGACGTCCGCCGAACTGTTCGAGAACGACCTGCCTCTGGTCCTCGTCGACGACGAGATCTCCACCGGCGCCACCGCGATCGATGCCATCCGGGCGCTGCACGGGCAATGCCCGCGAAGCCGCTACGTCGTGGCCTCGCTGGTGGACATGAGAACCGAGGAACACCGAGTCGCCGGCGAAGCCGCGGCGGCAGAGTTGAATGTACGAATCGACTACGTCTCTCTCGCTTCGGGTTCGACGGTCCTGCCCGACGGCCTGACCGAGCGCGTCACGGCGCTGGATGCTCCGGATCTCAATCCGATCGGTGACCGCCGTGGCACGCTGGCACGGATCGATCTGCCGTGGCCGGCACATGTCCCCGACGGTGGCAGGCACGGCTTTCTCGATGGCGACACCGCGGCATTCGAGTCAGCCGTCGAGGCAGCGGTGTCCATTCTCAAATCGTCGATCGACGCGTCGCGTGCTGTGATCGTGATCGGTCACGAGGAGTTGATGTACCTGCCACTGCGCATCGCTGCGGGCTTGGAAAGCTCTGGGCGAGCAGTTCGTTACCAGACCACAACTCGCTCACCCGCGTACGTCGTCGACGTGCCGGGATACCCGCTGCGTCGCGGGTTCACCTTTCCGGCGCCCGAACTGGGTGAGAACGACCCTCGATACGTCTACAACGCGCAGTGGCCTGATGCGGCGGTCGACGCCCTTGCGTTGCTGGTCATCGACGAGCCCGCCGACACCGATCGGTTGACGGCGATGGACGGAGTGGTCGAGGTGTTGCGGAACTCCGGCACCGACGTCCTGGTCGCCACCGTTCGCGGGGCCGATCCGTCGGCGCTGCGAGATTCCAGAGCAGGGAGCTCGTCATGAACGAACCATTGGTCGGGCCCGAATTCGGTTCGTACGCGCCGGGCGAAGTGAAGTGGCTGCTCAAGGATCTCTCGCACGTGGATCTCGAAGCGGATGTATCCGTGCGCGAGAAGCGTATTCAGTCGGGTGAGGCGCACTATGCCGAGTCTCTCCCCATCGAGTACCAACCCGATCAGGCATACCGGGATCTTTTCGAGACGGTGCTCGCCGAGAGCGCTCCACGGTTGGCGCGCGCTGTCGGGACCGTGATGGACCTGGTCTTGGCCGAGCGGGGGAGTGACATCACGCTGGTCTCACTCGCCCGGGCCGGAACACCGATCGGGATTCTGATGCGGCGCTGGGCCCAGCAGACCCGCGGGTTGACGTTGCCGCACTATGCGGTGTCCATCGTCCGTGGCAAAGGAATCGATTCCGTCGCACTCGATTATCTTGCGCACCATCACGACTCGGAGAACGTCGTCTTCGTCGACGGCTGGACGGGCAAGGGCGCCATCGCCCGCGAACTCGACGCAGCGTTGACGGAGTACCACGAGGCAGGCGGAGCGAAGTTCGACTCCGATCTGGCTGTTCTCGCCGACCCCGGACACTGCGTGCGAACGTACGGGACCCGTGACGACTTCCTGATCGCGTCGGCGTGCCTCAATTCGACGGTGTCCGGCTTGGTCTCACGAACTGTCCTCAACGACACCCTCATCGGGCCCGGCGATTTCCACGGCGCCAAGTTCTACGCCGACCTCGCCGACGTCGACGTTTCCAACAGGTTGCTCGACGTGGTCTCGGCCGAGTTCGATTCGGTTCGCGGCGACGCAGCGGATTCTCTTGCTGCAGTGCTCGATTCCGATCGGACGCCGACCTGGGCCGGTTGGGAGTCGGTGGAGAAGGTGCAGGCCGAGTACGGGATCTCGACGGTCAACTTCGTCAAACCCGGTGTCGGAGAAACAACCAGGGTGCTGCTGCGCCGGCTTCCCTGGAAGGTTCTGGTGCGCGAACTCGAAGCCCCGGAGCACGCACACATCCGGTTGTTGGCACAGGCCCGTGGGGTCCCGGTCGAGGTCGTCCCGGATCTCGCCTACTCGTGTGTCGGCCTGATCAAGGACATCACGTGAGCCGTGTGGACACCGCTGCGTCCCAGGTCCTGATCGCCACGGATCTGGACCGCACGATGATCTATTCGCAGGCCGCGATCGGCGGCGATCCCAGTGGCTCCGACCTGGATTCGGCACCGAGCCCGCTGTGCGTCGAGTACTACAACGGCGGTCCGCTCTCGCACATGAGCGTCGAATCGATCGAACTGCTGACTGCGCTCAGCTCGCGGGTTCCGGTGATTCCGACAACGACCCGGACCATCGCACAGTTTCAGCGGATCGATCTCCCCGGCGGACCGTGGAAGTACGCGATCACGAGCAACGGCGGAAACATCCTGGTGGACGGCGAAGCCGATCGCGAGTGGCGAAACGAGATCGACCGTTCGACCCGCAAGGCCGGCGCCGAGTTGCCGCAGGTTCAGGCGGAACTGGAATCGCGCATCGACTCGAGTTGGGTCAGCTCCATTCGTGTTGCCGACGATCTGTTTCCGTACCTGGTCGTCGATCTGGCCGTGATGCCGAGTGAATTCGAGACCGAATGGAATCACTGGTGTGTGGCGCGGGGCTGGAACGTCTCTCGTCAAGGCCGGAAGATCTACACGATGCCCGACGCTGTCTCGAAGTCACGCGCGCTGGCAGAGGTGCGCCGCAGACTGGTCGAGTCGGGTGATCTGGATCAGTCCGCCGTCGTGATCTCGGCTGGTGATGGCGCATTGGATGCGGACATGCTCGAATACTCCGATTTCGCGATCAGGCCCAGGCACGGTGAGCTGGAAGAACTGAATTGGCAACGGCCGACCGTTACTGTGACAGAAAGGTCCGGTATCGCAGCGAGCGCGGAGATCTTGCGGTGGTTCTCTTCCGCGCTCGGGTAATACACGCTCTCTATGAAGGGGATTTAGTTGTCTGTATCGCTTGCCAAAGGGCAGAACGGCCCGCTGGACGTCTCGGATGTAGTTGTCTCGGTTCAGCTGGCTGCGGCCGCTGACCTGTCTGCACTCCTCGTGACGAGCAACGGAAAAGTTCGTTCCGACGCCGACTTCGTCTTCTTCAACCAGCCGACCGGACCCGGCGTGCAATTGGTACCCAACCCGGGTGGCATTGCCTCACTCCGAGTCTCACTCGCCGGCGTACCCGCCGATATCGAGCAGGTTCGCGCCGTCATCACGCTCGACGACGCTTCGTCGAACTTCGGGCGCACTGCTGCACCGACCGCTCGGGTCTCCGATGCGGCCGGGAACGTGTTGTACGAGTACGTGATCGACGGCCTCACCACCGAGTCCATCGTCATCGCGCTCGAGGTGTACCGACGCCAGGGTGCATGGAAGGTGCGCGCCGTCGGCCAGGGGTACGCGGGTGGATTTGCCGCGCTGGTCACCGATCATGGTGTGTCCGTCGACGATGCACCACCGCCGCCTCCCACTCCGGTCGCGGCTCCGGCGCCGATCACCCCGCCCTCGTCCGTCGCTCCTACACCGCCGGCGTACAACCAGCCGCCGCAGCAGCAGCCTTCGTACAACGCGCCGCCGGTTCCGCCGGCCCCGCCCGCGTACAACCAGCCGCCTGCCTACAACCAGGGACCGACGCCGCCGGCCTACCCGCCGGCGCAGCAGCCTGCGTACAACCAGCAGCCGACGTACAACCAGCAGCCGACGTACAACCAGGCACCCCCGGCGCCTCCCGTGCAGAACCAGCCGCCGGCGCAGCAGCCCGAGGTGAGCCTGGTCAAGGGACGCCCCGTCAGCCTGACCAAGGGCCAGAAGGTCACACTCCGCAAGGAGGGCGGCGTCGCGCTCACCATGATCCAGATGGGTCTGGGTTGGGATCCGATCAAGAAGAGCGGCCTGTTCGGAAGCCGTACCGCCGACGTCGACCTCGACGCTTCGGCACTCCTGTACGCCGACGGCAACCTCGTCGACGTCTGCTACTACGGTCAGTTGACGTCCAAGGACGGCTCGGTCCGTCACATGGGTGACAACCTGACCGGCGACGGAGACGGCGACGACGAGGTCATGCTCGTCGATCTGCAGCGGGTCCCGGCTCACGTGACCACCGTGATCTTCACCGTGACCTCGTACCGCGGACACACGTTCGAGCAGGTCTCCAACGCTTTCTGCCGTCTCGTGGACAGCACCACCAACTCCGAGCTCGCTCGATACACGCTCCAGGGCGGCATGGCTTTCACCGGAATGGTGATGGCAAAGGTATACCGCGTGAACGGTGAATGGAAGCTGCAGGCCATCGGTGAAGGTATCCAGGCCAAGCACGCAGGAGAAGCTGCGCCGCAGCTGGGCCGTTTCCTCACTGCTTGAGTCGAGACTGCATAGTCGAGATGAATCCGGTTCGGCGGTAGGTGATTTCGGTCGCCGTCCGTCGAACCGGACATCGTTTCCCCTCTGTGCGTTAACCTCATGCGGCATGTCGAGCCGTCAGTCGAGCGGCCGTGCGCGAGAGGACTTGGCACAGTAGATGATCATTGGAGGGAAACTTCTCGGTCGGGCGGCGGCCGTCGCAGGCGTTGTGCTGGCGCTCGTGAGCACCGGAATCGCGCAGGCTTCGGTGCCCCAGTCGGAAACTCGGTCAGGAGTATCCGGCACCGGGATCAAGTACGTCGCCCTCGGTGACTCCCGTGCCTCCGGTCCAAGGCTGGAACCGATGTACCCCGACGCCTGTTCGCGTTCGTACGAGAACTTCGCGGGCAAGATCTCTCGGGCACTCGAGGTCGCGGAGTTCACCGACGTCTCTTGCAGCGCGGCACGCGCCGAGAACATCATCGACACTCCACAGCTGATTCCGAACTACTGGCCTGTCCAACTCGATGCCGTTCACCCGGACACCGACCTGATCACCATCTCGATCGGCGGCAACGACTCCAACAGCATCTTCCTCGGTCCCCTGTGCGTCGCTCCGGGGCCAGGAACCGATCGTGGATGCCGGTACGACCCGCTCGCGAATTCCGTCGCCCAATCCGGAATCGACCGGGCTGCCGGAGAATTGGATCGCATCCTGACTGCGGTCACGCAGCGCGCGCCTAACGCTCGCATCTACCTGATCGGAGAGGGCGGCATGATCTCCTCTCGCGGATGCTGGCCGAACATTCCGTTCTCAGACGCCGACGCATCCTGGTTCATGGACTACTTCGCTCGCTACAACACGAAGTTCGACGAGGTCGCCCACGCCCACGGTGTGCGCACTGTCGACATTGCGGCGGCGAGCATCGCCGGCGGGCACGACGCATGTGCGAGTGCAGATCAGCGTTGGTTCGAAGGCCTGTTCTCGGAGTCGACGGCGCAGCGCTTGCACTTCACGGACGCTGGGATGACCGCGGTGGCCGATCTAGTGGTGGCGGACGTGCAAGGCTGACCGAGAGAGCCCGGTCATGGCATAGTTCGCTGCTGTGGGTATGACTTTTGTTCCCGGACAGAACGCGCCGCTGCAGGCGCCCGTGGTGACGTTTCGAGCCGAGAGCCAGACGCCGTTCGACGTGTCGGCGCTGGTAGCGGACGCGAACCTGCGGGCATTGACGTCCGCGGACTTCGTTTTCTACAACCAACCGTCCACCGCTGGAGTGCAACTCGACGAGAGTGGCATTCGGGTGGAACTCGATCGACTTCACCCCGATGCGGCGGCCGTGTTGTGCATCGTGAGCGTGGATCCGGCAGCGACGGCCGCGGGAGCCTTTCGCACGGCCGGGCTCTCCGCCACCCTGAGCGATCAATCCGGTTCGGTCCTGGCCGAATTCGCGATCCCCACCGCAGGTACCGAGACAGCGGTCATCTGCTGGGAGCTGTACCGAAAGTCCGGTGCCTGGAAGATCCGGGCCGTCGGGCAGGGCTATGCGGGTGGTCTGGCGGAACTGATCTCGGTGCACGGCGTCGAGGTGGACGACGAGCCGGCACAACCAGCCCCGACAGCCGCGCCCGCGTGGGACTCCGCGGTGGAGCCGTTGGAGGTGGGCCGCGGCCTCGAGCGCGCGTGGATGATCTTCGAGGATGCCTCACGATCTGCCGCTTCCTTCGTCTCCAGCAGCGAGTACGCGCTTGCCCGTTTGGACGAAGATCTGACCGCTGCCGTCGCAGATCCGTCGTTGCGGAACTCGGCAGCGGGAGTGGCGGCGCGCGATGCCGCACAGAAGCGTCACGACGACCTCGTCTCACTCGCGCGGGACAATCACGCCCGCGACAGCGCTCAGCTTGCGCACGAACTCGGCGTGATCGACGGCGTGCTCCCACGGTCGATGGCGTCGTGGAAGTCGGTGTCCTGGGCGGGTACAACCGATCCGGCCCAGATCACGGCCGTCAGCGACGGAATGCGTCTTGGCGAGCTGTCGGCTCCGGACCGCGGCACACTCACCGTTCCCTACTGCGTCCCGTTGCCACTGCGCCGGCCGATCTGGGTGGACAGTACGTCGAGCAAAGCAGCGCTCGGTCTGATCAGTGCCGTCACCGTGCGCGTCATGGCCGCCGGCCCGATGCCGCTACTCGACGTCGTCGACCTGACCGGCTCGCTCACGCCACTGACCGACCGACTGGCACCGATGCTCGCGGGGCCGGTCATCACCGCTCACACCGAGATCTCGGCGCGCTTGCGGGCACTGGCCGAGGCCGTCGACATGGGCGAACTCGCGCGAATGAGTGGTGTCGCAGATGGCCCGAGTTCCCTGCGCCTGTTGATCCTCAGCGATTTCCCGCACGGATATTCCGCCGAAGACGCACAGACCATCATGTTCCTCGCCGAACGCGGACCGGCAATCGGTTTGTCGATACTGATTGTCGGAGAGGATGAGTCGAACTTCGCGGAAGAATCCGTCGCCGCGCTGTCCGAGGGGTGCCAACATCTTTCGGCAGCAGGGCAGACGGAGGTTCACGATCCGTGGACCCGCACGCAATGGCACTTCACCCCGGACGTGCTCGACCCGATCTCCGAGTCGCGAATTCTGGCAGTGTTCGACCGCACCTAGCGGCCGATGGCGGATTGCCGAGCGCACAGGCAGAGTGGTGGTACGACCACGCGCGGTGTGTGGCGGCAATACTCGAGGAGACTCATGGCATTCTGGGATCAGTTGAAGGCTAAGGCTCAGGAGATGAACGGCCAGCTCAAGACAAAGACCAGCCAGTTCCAGAACAAGGAATTCAAGAACGCGAGCATGGCAATGTGCGCGTTGATCGCCGCCGCAGACGGTTCGATCGATCCGTCGGAGCGTCAGAAGACCGCCGCGCTGATCATGAGCAACGAGTCGCTCGCGGTCTTCCCGCCGGACGAGCTTCGTGAGCAGTTCGACTGGTACTGCAGCAAGCTGTCCTCGGACTACGAGTTCGGCAAGGTCGAGGCAACCGCGACCATCGCCAAGCTCAAGTCGAAGCAGGATCAGGCCCGCGCAGTCATCCAGATCGGCATCATCATCGGCGGCGCGGACGGCAACTTCGACGAGCACGAGCGCGGCGTCGTACGCGACATGTGTTTTGCAGTCGGAATCTCTCCGGCCGAGTTCGATCTCTGATCGATTCAGAGCATGAAAGCGGGTGCGGCGCGAAAGCGCTGCACCCGCTCTTCTTTTCAGTACTCGGGATAGCCGTCCTCGGGTCCCAGCATGCGCTCGATCCTCGTCCGCGTGATCTTGGCGAGCTCGTCGACGCAGACCTTGCGCTCGACGGACCGTTCGTTGGACATGCGCTGGCCGATGTTCTCGAGCAGGTCGTCGGCGTCGTGGCCGTGCGAACACCACAGATACCGGAAGCCGAAGTTCCGCTCGTACTCCTCGCCGGCGCGATAGATGGTTGCCATGACGGCGTCGTCCGGAACCCAGATCGAGCATTGCTCGAGGTGGGACGGCACGCTGTTCTTGCGCACGCCTACGGGTGGATGGCATTGCAGGGCGCGTTCGACGTCCTCGTCCGAGAGGTTGAGAATCGCGTCCTCGGCGCGCGAGAGGATCTCCGCGTGGTCGGCGAACGGACGTCCGTCGCTGACCCACCCGGCCCACGTCAGCGAGCAGCAGCACTCGAACAATGCGTGAACTGCCTTCTGCCGCGGTAGTTCGTTGAAGCGCTCCAACCCGATCGATTGATGTAGCAGCATGTGACCTCCCGGCCCGTTGTGCCTTCAGGCGCGCTCGACATGCCGCGCGGTAACCAGATGCGCGGCCACTTCGATAATCCGCCGCTTCACCTGGGAAAGGAAGGTTTGCTCCCCGAGTTTTCAGGTTCTTAACGCGGCGTAACGAGCTGACCGACACGGTCTCCACCCGACAAGGTTCGCTGACGAAGCCGACTCAACCGGGCGCCGATGACCACAGGAGATGGCGAGCAATCTGTCCCGAAAAGAGGCCAATAACGTTGCGTCTGATGCAACTTCACGGAGATCGGTTGGCGATCCCGCCGTCTCCGAAAGGCGACCAGCGGCTTGACAGGGTCGGCTCTCGTTTGAGGCTCTCGGCGTCGGCCCCTGCAATGGGCCGGGAGTGTGTCTCGTTCGCTGGCAGTCGTGGAGGCTCCGCGCGAGTTCGCGGTTGGCTCGATTTTGTATCGGGCCGTAGATGTCATATCAAGAATCTATGAGGTCGAGGGTGGATACGGTGGGCGAGCGGAGGGGGATGTGGATCGTCGCCGCATTGTCGATACTTGCTCTGGCAGCACTCATCTGCGCGGTGGTGACGTTCAGCATTGCTGTGCAGTCGATCTCCGGTGGTATGGGTCCTGCTGTCGAAGCGAGGGTGCTGGACGTGGAGGACGGTGCCACGCTGGGCCGTTGTGTGCATCCGCGCACCTATACGGTGGGATGGGCGCAGGACGAGGTGGACCACATCGAATCGTTCGTCGAGTGCTCCAGCGCGCACGAATACGCTGTGGGGCAGACGGTCAGGTTGTGGCGGGGTTCGAGTGGTCACTTGGTCGGATCGAGTCCGACGCTGATCGTGGCTTTGAGCAGTTCGCTGTCATTGGTGACGGGAGCGTTGGCGGTTTTCTCCGGGCGGAAGGCAGTTCGGGCGTGGCCGGCTCGACGGAAGGGGAGTAGTGATGTGGGGACGTTGAACATGTGAGTCCGAATGGCGGTGGCAGGGAACCGGAATTTCACGTAACCGTCCTCGCGGCTACGCCATTCGAACGCAAGTAGCTCGGCGATTCTTTTTGTGGGGCGACGCAAGCGCTCGCGGCCTCGGAAGTAGCTCGTAGACGTCACGATCTTCCACAGTTTATCTGCGCCGTTGGTGTGTGAACGGCGAACTCTCCATGAGGTGCCGTGACTCACTCAGAGGTTTTCGTCCTGGACGACGGGTATTGATTGTTCGATGTAGTCGGCGTCGGGCGTCGCGTCGACGGCTGCGGGTACGCGGTCGTTTTCCATGGCGGTGGTCCTTACTGTGCGGTGTGTCCTTCTGGCTGTGCGGATTTCAGTGTTGTTTGCGCGTTGTCGCGGCGTAGTGCTGCGGTGCTGTCCTCGAGTTCGAGGACCCGCCTGATGCCGACGAGGTTGATGCCGCCGGCGATGGGGTGTTGCTCACCAGGCTCGCGGCGGGCACCCTCGAAGCTGCAGCGCCGGCCCCGCCGATCATGTTGCCTCGCTACTCGTATCGGGTTCCGGTGATGCGGCCTCGAGCCACTCAACCCTCCCCTCCGTTGCAATTGAAGTGAAGGAACACTGCGCGATTCGAATACTGCACGGCCCGTCGACCTCCCCGGTTGTCACTGATCCGGAGCAACAACGCATTCGAGGAGGCTTCAGATGATCGCTGGGGTGGGATTCGGTGGCTTCCATTGCCGTGGGAATGGCGGATAGCGCTCTCCTAGGTGACTCCATGCGAGCTCAAGCGGAACGCAGTTTTACTGACGCCCTGGTGAACACTTCGGCAGCCATGAAGCTCTTACGTCGACTGCTCAAAGGACTGGAGTTGTGCTGAGTGTGATGGTCACCGACAGACTGGCCAGCTACAGATTGGATGCCCGTATCTCTGTCAGCTGCTGAAACCGCAGGCGTCTATGTCACGCGAGCGATCCCTCGAGCAGATCGACGAGAGCATCGGTATGGGTTAGTTGCGGATGGTGCCCGGCACCCGGCAGCGAGATCAGTTTGATGTTCGGAAGTGACTCGAGCTGCGCAACCGCGGCCGGGTCGATTGGGTCTTTGCTTCCTGTGATGATGCGGACCGGGCCACTGAATCGCCTAAGCGCTTCTTGGAGTTCAGCACGCCACCGCTTCGATCCCGCACGGGCGAGATGCTCGGCCACGCTCTTGGAACTGCTTCGCTCGAGGTCACTGAGACTGGAAACGAGAGAATCCGCGCTCGCTTCTGATCCGGTCAGTTTGCGTGAGAGCCGTGCCGGGTCTGCGTGTCGCAAGTAGGCGCGTACGAGCGGCTTCAGTCTGGCCGAGGAACCCATCGGGGCCTGGAGGAAGAACGGTGCGATCAACGTGAGGGACTTCACCTGCGCCGGGAACCGGTCAGCCGCAACTACTGCAGCAGCCGCACCGATGGAGTGGCCGACGAGGTCAGCAGGTTCACCAGCTACTACCGCCGGCAGCCACTCATCCCAGTCCTGAACGCCGGCCCCGCTACTGAGGCCGAGGCCGGGCAAGTCGACGACCCGCCCCTCGATGCCGGCAGCTACCTCTGCCCACGTGTCCGCGTTCACGGGCATGCCGGGAAGAATCACCCGACTCGATCCTCGTACGCCGAGCTCAAATGTCCTCAGGCCGCCGACGTCGACGAATCGACGGTCGGCGGACATGACGGCACCAAACCGATGCGCTGCCAGGTAGTCGGCCCACCGTTCGAGGGACACCAGCACGTCGGGCATCAGGATCCCGTGTCTGTCGGCGAACTCGACGGCGGACTCTGTCGGATAGCGGTCGGCGGACATGAAGGTGAGGGTCTCGGGATCGGCCTTGGTGATCTGCTGCGGGAGCCGCTTGATGACGCCGATCGGAATCCTGACCCGCGGGACCTTCGCACCGAGATGCCGACCGACGTGTGTGAGCAGGTCCGCTAGCGGTGGGGTGTCGTCGTGGAGAACCCAGTAGGCCATGCCCTCAGCAGCGGGATCGACCGCAGCTGCCGTCATGAAGGCCGCCAGATAGTCGACCGTGACGATCGGGAGAAACGTCGATTCGTTTCCAGGCAACGCTGCTGCGGTGCCGTTCCAAATCTGCTCGACTGTGCTGGCCAGCCCGATGTGCTGGTCGGATTCCCCGGTGGCGCTGTCGCCGATCACGCTGGACGGATTGACAATGGTCCAGGGAACTCCGTGCTTGAGGGCTCGGGCCTGGAAGATTGCGTCGGATTCCACTTTTGACGCTTCGTAGGCGCCAAGGTCCTTGTAAACCGCGGTGCGGTGATCGTCGGGCCATGGAACCGTTGTGGGGTCTTGTCCGCCGACGCGGTAGCCCGACACGTGGATCACGCGCTGCAGGTTGGGGAGGTCCTTGGCGAAGTCGATCAGCTTCTCGACGATGCCGACGTTCGCGCTGCGTGCCTCCTGGGCGGTCATTCCGAATCGGTAGGACCCGGCGCAGTTGTGGATCTCTGTGATGAAAGGGAACGCCGATGGGCCACCCGCGACGATTTCAGGAGCGTCGAAGTCGACGATGGTCGTGCTGATGCTCCGCGTCAGGCCATGCTCTCTGACCCATCGCTCGACACGGGCCCCGGACTCGGCGGTCCGAACTGCCGCCGTGACGTTCGTACCAGCCTCGGCGAGGGTCAGGACGAGGTGCCGACCGACCAGACCTGAGGCCCCGAAGACCAGGGCGTGACGGGAGACGTCGCGTGGAGTCATCGCGTTCCGCCAACGGTCTGGCAGCGCTGGTTGATGAGCTCCGCAACGATGTCAGCGGCCGAAATCAGGGGTTGCGTGTTTTGCGTAGCGCGAGAGACGATGACCGCCCCCTCGATCGTCGACACAACAACGGTCGCCAGGGATCGGGCCTCGTCGGGGACAACGCCGCTGGCCTCGAGAAACGCGGTTGTCAGGGCGATCCACGACTCAAAGGCAGCGGCGCACGCCTGCCGCAGACGCTCGTTCTCCGCGCCCATCTCCAGGGTGACGACAGAGACCGGGCAACCCCGCCGGAAGTTGCTCTCGCTGACGATGGTCGTCAGGGCCTCGATCGCGGCGCGTGCTGCCTCGGCCGCATCGACCCGGGAAATCGCGGCCTCTGCAATCAGCGTCCCGAATGCCTTCGTGGCGAGCTCAATCGCTGCGACGCCCAGGCCTTCCTTCCCGTCGGGGAAGTGGAAGTAGATCGACCCTTTCGGCGCTGCGGCGTGTTCGATCACGGCGTTCAGGCCCGTGCCGCTGTAGCCGCTGGTCTGGATGAGCTCGAGCATGGATTCTGCGAGCCGTGCCCTTGTCAGGTCTCCTTTGGATGCCATGAGCCAACAATAGACCGGTCTACATATTATTTTCAACCGAGAGAATGCGTCTACCAACCAGTCTCGTCGTGATCGACATGCGTGTGACCGCCGACGCCATCATCGGAGTGCCGGCGACCTAGGATCCGGCCAAGGCTTCGGGTCAGGTCCGCTTGCGGGTCGCGATCTCGTCGGAGAGCTGCTGAACGTGGGCGGCGTCCGCGTCCCGGGCAAGGGCGACGTAGTGGTCCATGACGGCCGGCCGGTAGCGCACGGGCAACGTCTGTCCTGGGGCGAGTCGTGTCAGCTCGGTGATCGTGAGGTCTTCGTCTGCGATACCGCGGAACAAGATGCCGTCGGAGGTCTCCACGTCGAACATCAGGACCACGCGTGGATTGCTGTTGACCTCCCGCCAGTCGACGAGAATGCCGAGCGCAAGCACCCCCGTCCGCAGTTCCGCATTGCGCTTGCGTGCATCACTGCTCATGAGCGGGTTCGGGGCGACGCCCGGAAAGTCGGGTCCGACGCCGAGTGATTCCCGACTCAGGTCAGGCCTGAGCTTCGACATCACATCGTCGAGCGTCATCTTTGAATCGTTGCGCTTCTTTTTCCAACCGAACATCCTGACCCCTCCATCACAGCGGCGCCGGAATCTCGGCCTGGAGCTTCGCTCTGATCGCGATTGTATGTCGCGGTCATTCTCGATCTCCGTCGCATCGTCCCGTCCACCTGCGGGTCGAAAGGCCTTTCAATCTGCACTCGCGCGTGCGGACAGACTTTTCGCTCACCAGTTGCACGCCAGTCCCTCTTGCCGGTGCAATTTCCGTTGTCAGAAGGCGAAATCCATGAAGGGGACCGAGATTGGCCCCCAGACACGAATGGAAGGTCGCCATGACGAACGACGCCCCTCACCATCGCGCCCGCATTGGTCGCCCGCCACCTCGGCCACCACAGCCCTGGATGCAGCGATGTTCGACAGCAATCGCGAGCGGGCTTGTGAGCGGTTAGTGGGAGTGGGCGTCAACCGACGTGGACGTGTGGCCGGCGGGACTGGTCGGGTTCGGCGCGGCGGAGGACCTCACGGGTCACGGGAGCTGTTTCGCCCTCACCGATGAACAGGAAGCGGAGCAGGTACATGATCGGGTTTCCCTCGGTCCACTCGAAGTAGACGTCGGGAATCACGCCGGTGATGTCCCTCGTCCGCAGGAGAACCGCCGCAATGGTGTTGGGGACGGCCGGGCTGTCGACCCACAGAATCCGGTGCTCACCGCGCTGTCGGCCGTGGACGAGGAGGTCGGTGCTGAATTCGGAGGAGTCCGTGACGTTTACCTCGATGAAGATGATCGACTCAGCCTCCGGGATGTTGCTTTCGGCGCGCTGCTGCGATTCCTTCTGCCGATACTCGTCCTCGTCGAGACGGTCGACGTCGTGCGCCACCATCGCGAGGTAACCCTTCTCGGCTGCCTCGGCGATGAATCGCAGTGCAGTCTCGTCGAATTCGACGGAGGTTGCCCGTAGTTCGAAGGCTCGCGAGATCCGGGAAAGGAAGGACACCACCATGATCGCGGCGATGAAGAACGACGCCACTTTCACACCGTCCGGACGTTCGAAGATGTTCGCGATCGTCGTGTAGACGAACAAAACTGCGACAAAACTGAACCCCACGAACAGTTTTCGCTGACCGTGCTTACGAGCGGACAGTGCAACGGCGACGGTCGCCGACGAGATGAGCACGAGGACACCGGTTGCGTACGCGGAACTCTGAGCGTCGACACCGGCGTCGAAGTAGATCGTGACAGTGATGGCGATGACGCTGAACACGAGGACCAGCGGACGCACGGCGCGGGCCCACGACGGCGCCATGCCGTAGCGGGGGAGATACCTCGGAACAAGATTGAGCAACCCTGCCATTGCCGATGCACCGGCAAACCAGAGGATCAGAATCGTGCTGAGATCGTAGACGGTTCCGAAGATCTCACCCAGATAGTCGTGGGCGAGAAAGGCAAGCGCGCGACCGTTGGCAGCGCCTCCGGGTTGGAACTCGTTTTCTGGGATCAGGATGGTGGTGACCAGGCTCGACGTCAGCAGGAATCCGCTCATGATCAGCGCCGCCGTGGTGAGCAGGCGCCGCGCACCTTTGATGCGGCCACGTGGATTCTGTTCGGTGTCGTGCGGATCGCCCTTGATCTGCGGCATGACCGCGACGCCGGTTTCGAAGCCGGACAGACCGAGAGCCAACTTCGGGAAGACGATCAGCGCGATCAGGATCATCATCGCCGGGTTTCCGTGCTCGGTGGTCATGGCGCGCGTCCAGTCGGTGACCAACGACGGCGCGGTCGCGATGTGCCACAGACCTACGGAGATGACCACCACGTTCAAGGCGAGATAGACGGCGACCAATCCGACCGCGATACCGATCGCTTCGGTGAATCCGCGGAGGAAGACCGCAGCGAGGAGCGCGAGCAGAACCAGGGTGACGGCGACGGTGTGTCCGGAGAGAAAGGTTGGAGCAAAAGGGTTCTCGACGAGGTGCGCCGTGGCATCGGCCGCCGAGAGCGTCATAGTGATGAGGAAATCGGTGGCCGCGAAGCCGAGAAGCACGAGAACGAAGATCTTGCCGCGCCACTTGGGCAGCAGCTTCTCGAGCATGGCGATCGAACCCTCGCCGTGCGGACTCTCGCGAGCCACTCGCCGGTAGACCGGTAGAGCGCCGAAGAGTGTCAGCAGGATCAATACGACTGTCGCGATGGGAGCCAACGTGCCGGCCGCCAGTGCCGCGATACCGGGTTGGTAACCGAGGGTGGAGAAGTAATCGACACCCGTCAGGCACATCACCTTCCACCACGGGTGGCGCTTCTCCTTCTTCGGCGCCATCCGGTGGGGCCCCAGATGTCCGGCCGGTTCCTCGGTGATGTCCGCGAGCAGCCAGGCCTCGGTGCGTTGTTTCACGGACGGAGCCGTGTTTTCGGCCGGGACCTCGTTGTCGGCTGCGGTCACCACGGCGTCACGGCTTCAGATAAACATCGTTGAGCGTGACAGTCCGCAGGTTTCGGCTCCGGATGATGTCCACCAGTTGCGGATACACGTGGGTCACGGGCAGATAGTTGAGGTGCCCGATCACGATGGCCCCCGGATTGAAGTACTGGTTCGCCATTTGGAGGATGTACTCCTCGGTGATCAACGAAGAATCCGACAGTGATCCGTACCAGAGGGTGGGCACGGTGTAGCCGACGCTCGCGGCCACGGAATCGACTGTCGCGTTGTGCCTTCCGTACGGCGGCCGAAAGTACGGCGCCGCGTCCACGCCGTAGGTGTTGCGCAGGAACGTGCCGTTCTTCGTCAGCTCGTCTGCGATCTGCTGCTTCGACACGGACGTCAGATCCGGGTGCGAGTAGGTGTGATTGCCGAGCTGAATTTGTCCGCTCTCGACCAGCGGTCTGAGAAGTCCGGCGTTTTCGGTCCACGAGTTGTATTGCCCGTTGACGAAGTACGTCAAACGGATGCCGGTGTCTTTTGCGAACTGTGTGTAGAGGCGCACGACTTCGGAGCTGGCTCCGTCGTCAACCGTCAGGGCAAACAGATCCCCACCGCCGGGTAACGCGGTCAACGATCCGCCGGCGGGCAGCGGCACCCGGGCAGACGGCGGTGGAGGCGGCAACAAGGCAGGCGGGAGATCCGGGACAGGGACGGGGTCGGTTGGTTCGTCGGCTGCGGCGATTGCCGTCCCGACCGAACGTGACGAACAAGCGGTTCCCATGGTCACCGCGGCGGTTCCGGTCAGAGTTGCTGCTGCGAGGGCACTGAGGAAGCGTCGGCGGTCCACAGGGCGGAGCCTAGAGCAGATTTGCCCTATTCGGACTTCATTCTCAGCGTTTTTTCAGCCAATGACCAGCCGTGTCCGGTATCGACAGGTTCTACTCAGGAACGCTGGATAGCGTGTCGGCCGTGGAACCGCGACCTCGACACTCGGCAACCAGACACAGGCGTAGGCGTCAACCGCAGCGGTCGACGCTCTCGGTAGGGCGCAAGCTGGCGGCGGCATCCCTGTCGACGACGATTCTGGTGGGCGTCGGAATCGGCTGGTACGTGCAGTCGGATTTGACGTCGGGGCTGTACCGGTCGGATGCGCTCTCCGCCCTCGGTGACGACGCCGGCAGTTCGCTCGACGGGGATACCAACATCTTGTTGATCGGGCTCGACAGTCGCAAGGCGATGGACGGCAGCGATCTGCCGGCAGAGTTCGTCACCGACAAGCTGCATGCGGGGGACAGCGATGTGGGTGGATACAACACGAACACGCTTATCCTGCTCCATGTTCCGGGCGATGGCGGCAAGGCCAGTGCAGTGGCGATCCCACGCGACGACTACGTCGCGGTACCCGGCTACGGAATGGCCAAGATCAAGGAAGCCTACGGAATGGCGAAGGCTGATGCGGACGCCAAACTCATAGCGGACGGTGTGACGGATCCTGCTGCACGAGAACAACAAGCGCGTGAAGTCGGAAGACGGTCGACACTGACCACCGTGCAGAATCTGCTCAAGGTTCCGATCGATCACTTTGCCGAAGTGAACCTGATGGGCTTCTACGACGTCGTCTCGGCTATCGGCCCCGTTCAGGTGTGCCTTAACAATCCGGTGCAGGATGACTTCTCGGGCGCCAACTTCCCGGCCGGAGTTCAGACTCTCGATGCGTCACAGGCACTTTCGTTTGTCCGTCAACGCCACGGCCTGGACAACGGGGACTTGGATCGCACCCACCGGCAGCAGGCTTTCATCAGCGCGGTGATCGCCAACTTGAAGGGCTCCGGCGTCATCGGAAACATTCCGAAGATGACGGCACTGGCCGACGTGGTGAAGAAGGACGTGGTGATCGATTCTGCCATGGATCCCGTCCGATTCGCTTCTCAGGCAAGCGCTCTCGCAGGTGGGAACATCGACTTCTACACCCTGCCCATCGAGGGATACGAGACCGTCGACGGCCAGGACGTCAACATGGTCGATCCGGCGCGTCTGCGTAGTGAAGTGTCGCGGATCTTCGCGGGAGGTGACTCGGCATCTGCACCTGCGATGGACACTGCTGTCTCGACCGGGAACGAAGTTGTGGACATCCGCAACGGAACCGCGACGGACGGGTTGGGTGCCGCGTTGGCAGCGGCGATGAAAGCGTCGGGAGTCGAAGTCGGAGAGGTGAGCACCGCAGCTGCGACGGCAAAGTCGGTGGTCAGCTATGGAGTCGGCGCCAAAGCCGTCGCAGAGGCGCTGGCCGAGCAGTTGGGCGTGGCCGCAGTGCCTAACGAGCAGGCAGCGGCCGAATCAGTGTCTGTACTGATCGGTGAGGACAATGCGCAGACCGTGTTCTCGGCCGCTCCGGCGCAGTCGGACTCGTCGGTATCCGCCGGCACCGTTCCCGATACGGGAGCGCAGGGATCACCCATCCGGGCCGACGCGAATGGCGGCATTCCCTGTGTGGACTGACTCTCAGGTAATTCGCACCAAACTCACGCTGACTTCTTCGATCTGCGGGTCTACATTGGAGAAGTCGAACTCAGTCGGGTACTTCACCTTTGGGGTACCTGACTGAGATTGCGTAGTTGAAAGGATCACCGACATGGCTACAACAGCAGCGGTACAGAATCCGACACGCTCACGTGCCAGGACCATGTCCTTGTCCGAGTACGTGGCCGAGCATCCGGCGCAGCGCGTTTTCCCACCGACCAGTGAGCGGGCGGCCAGGATGGCGATGCTCATCATGTTCGCCCTGATGGCCGTCACCCTCGTCGTACTGGTACTTGACGAGGCAGGAATCTTCGGATGAAGGCAGCGGTCTTCGGCTGAGCCCGACCTTTAGTTACTCTTGAGTAATGACTGAACAGAAGAGCTGGAATGCGTTCACCGTCGAGCGCGAAGACAACATCGCCCAGGTGACGCTGATCGGGCCGAGCAAGGGCAACGCGATGGGGCCGGATTTCTGGAGTGAACTCCCCGAAATCTTCGCCGACCTCGACGCCGACCCCGAGGTGCGTGCAATCGTCATCGCCGGTTCCGGCAAGCACTTCTCGTTCGGACTGGACCTGCCGGCGATGAGCGGTGAATTCGGTGCCGTCCTCGCGGACAAGGCTCAGGCAGGCCCGCGCACCAAGTTCCACGACATGATCAAGCGCATGCAGTCGGGCATCAATGCCGTCGCAGATTGCCGCAAGCCCGTCGTCGCAGCTGTGCAGGGCTGGTGCATCGGCGGCGGCGTCGACCTGATCACGGCGGCGGACATCCGCTACGCAAGTGCCGATGCCAAGTTCAGCATCCGCGAGGTCAAGGTCGCGATCGTCGCAGACATGGGCAGCCTCGCGCGTCTGCCCGCGATCATCGGCGACGGACACCTGCGTGAGTTGGCTCTGACCGGCAAGGACATCGACGCAGCGCGCGCCGAGAAGATCGGCCTCGTCAACGACGTTTTCGAAGATGCCGACGCGGTACTGGCAGCGGCGCGCGCGACCGCCAAGGAGATTGCGCTCAACCCGCCGCTCGTCGTCCACGGGATCAAGGACGTGCTCGATCACACCCGCAGCGCGAGCGTGAACGACAGCCTTCGCTACGTCGCAGCCTGGAACGCGGCGTTCCTGCCTTCGCAGGATCTGACCGAGGCCATCACCGCCGTCTTCCAGAAGCGCCCGCCAGTCTTCCAGGGTGAGTAGGAACTGCAAGGGTGAGTAGGAACTGCAAGGGTGAGTAGGAACTGCAAGGGCGAGTAAAAACAGCACAAAAATCCCCGCACATCTTCCGATGTGCGGGGATTTTCGTTAGGCCTGAGAACTCGAGCTCAGTGACCGCCGTTGGCAGCGAGACGCTTGATCGAAGCCTCGATCTCGGCCTCTGCCTCGGCGCGGCCGACCCAGTTGGCTGCCTCGACGTGCTTGTTCGGCTCGAGGTCCTTGTAGTGGACGAAAAAGTGCTTGATCGCATCGAGCTCGAACTGTGAGATGTCACCCAGATCCTGGATGTGATCCCAGCGGGGGTCACCGGCCGGAACGCAGAGGACCTTGTCGTCTCCGCCGGCCTCGTCGACCATCTTGAACATCGCGACTGCGCGAGCCTCGACGATGACGCCGGGGAAGACCGACTCGGGGAGCAGGACCATGGCGTCGAGCGGATCGCCGTCCTCACCCAGGGTGTTTTCGATGAAGCCGTAGTCGGCCGGGTAGCCGAAAGCTGTGTAGAGGTAGCGATCGAGTTTGACGCGACCGGTTACGTGGTCGACCTCGTACTTGTTGCGCTGACCCTTGGGGATCTCGATGGTGACGTCGAACTCCACGCCGATTCCTCGCTGTCGTGTCGGTAATGATTCGTCGGAAGGATATCGGGTCAAGGATAAGGTTGCCTGACCACCCAGTAGGCAGAGCACAGACGGAGGGGCGTTGGCGGGCCAAGGAAAGAAGAAGATCGGCTCGTTGGAAGAGAGTCGACGGCGTAACTTCCGCATCCTTCTGGCGGTCGGTGCAGTGGTTGTACTGGCCGTCGCCGGAGTTGTCGTCGTGAAACTCGGTACGTCGAACGACACTGCCGGCAGTGCGACCGTGACTACGTCGCCGCAGCCTGCGCTCGTGACGCCGTCACCTCAGGTGGTGCCCGTCCCGACGGACGCACCGATCCCGAGCGCGTCGGGAATCGCCGCGGCGATCGGCCCGGCTGTCGCCAACCCGGATCTGGGGAAGTTCACCGGAGTTGTCGCCGATGCGCTCACCGGAAACATTCTGTGGAGCACGGACCCGTCGACGCCGATGACGCCCGCGTCCACGACGAAGGTGCTCACCGCATCGGCGGCACTACTGAAGTTGCCGCTCGACCACCGGCTGTCCACGACGGTGGTTCCCGGAACGAGCCCCGGGCAGGTCGTTCTGGTCGGCGGTGGTGACCCGACGCTGACGGCCACGCCGAAGGGGCAGAGCGGGTATTACGCCAATGCTGCTCACATCGCGGATCTCGTCGACCAGATCAAGGCTGCCGGTACGCCGGTGACCAGCGTCGTGGTGGACTCGAGCTTGTTCAAGGGCGACAACATGGCCACCGGCTGGTTCCCCGCGGACATCGCGGCCGGCTACATCACCCCGATCGAATCGGTGATGATCGAAGGTGGTCGGTACGACGGCACTCAAGACGAGTCGCCGCGTTCGGAAACTCCCGCGTTGGACGCGGGCAAGGTGCTCGCTCAGGCACTCGGTGTCGATCCCGCCAACGTGAGTCTCGGCGCGGCGCCTGCCGGTGCCAAGCCGATCGCCACCGTGCAGTCGGCGCCGCTGAGCGACCGACTGCTGCAGATGATGGAACATTCCGACAACGTGCTCGCCGAGACCATCGGGCGTGAGGTCGCGATTGCCTCCGGAATCGAAGCCTCGTTCACCGGAGCCGTCGACGCGACCGGCAAGACCCTGCAGGCGGCCGGGTTCGACTACACCGGAGTTTCGCTGCACGATTCCAGCGGACTGTCCGTCGACGATCTCATTCCCGCTCAGGTACTCGATCGCGTCATGACGGCTGCGGCCGGTGACGGTGATCCGAAACTGCGCCCCCTGCTGGACTACCTTCCGGTGGCCGGCGGAACAGGAAGTTTGTCCGACCGCTACGCGTCCGGAAACCGAACCGGTGCGGGTTGGGTGCGAGCCAAGACGGGAACTCTCTCAACGGCCAGCGCGTTGTCAGGGTTCGTGGTCGATCAGAACGGGCGAGTGCTCACCTTCGCACTGATGTCCAATGACCGGCCGCCAGAAGTGAGCCGTCCTGCCCTGGACGCGATTGCCGGAGCATTGAGGAATTGCGGGTGCCAATAGTGGCCGAAAAGACTCCACAAGATGATGAAGCCTCGGCTCCGCTCGGTGGTGCCGTCGACTGGAGTCTTGCCGCCAAAGCCGGGATAAAACTGGCGCGCGGCGGCCCCGCGATGTCTCGCTACACGGCCGAGACGGCAACCGCAGAACTCGCCGAAGCGTCCAAGCGCGCAGAACTGCCGGTTCGTGAAGTGACCGGGCTGGCCGACGGTCTACCGGTCCCGGCCGCTGACGTGCTGGACCGGGCCGGGTGGATCACGGCGGCCTCGCGGTCGATGGCACATCTCACCGGCGCCGACCCTGACGGCAGTGGCAATCTCATCGTCGGAAAGCCGGCGGGCCTGCAGGCCGGCGCCATGCTGGCGTACCTGTCTTCGGCGATCCTCGGGCAGTACGACCCGTTCACCGGCGAGCACGGCACCCTGCTTCTGGTCACACCGAACATCGTCTCCGTCGAACGGTCCCTTCGGCTGAACCCGAGTGACTTCCGGTTGTGGGTCTGCCTGCACGAGGTCACTCACCGGGTCCAGTTCTCGTCCTCGCCGTGGCTCGCGGAGTACATGAAGGAATCCGTCGAAACGCTTGGTGCGACGGTGGACGAGTCGATGACCGACGTTGTCGGGCGCCTTGCTGCAGAGCTGCGCTCGCGGAAGGAACCCGACTCCAGTGACGGTGCGACGGCGGGCGGCATCATCGGACTGCTGCGCGCCTCGCAGGCGGAACCCCAGCGTGACGCGCTGGATCGGATGCTCGTACTCGGCACCCTCCTCGAAGGGCATGCAGACCACGTGATGGACGCCGTCGGTCCCGCTGTGGTGCCGTCGGTGTCAACTATCCGCGCGGCCTTCGACAAGCGTCGGCAGCGCAAGTCCAACCCCGTGCAGCGGATCATCAAGATGCTGCTCGGCATGGACGCCAAGATGGCGCAGTACGTACGTGGCAAGGCCTTCGTCGACGCGGTGGTTCTCAAGGTCGGCATGGAGCAGTTCAACACCATCTGGACCGGGCCCGAGACCTTGCCGTTGCTCGACGAGATCGACAATCCCGACGCGTGGGTAAAGCGCGTTCTCGGCTAGATGCTGCTGCCTGAGACGCCTGCCCTCCTGGCGCTGCGACAGGCCGTGCGGGCGTGGACGCTCGCATTCGAGCCACGACGCCGTGTGGTCGTCGCCCTGTCCGGGGGAGCCGATTCGTTGGCGCTGACAGCAGCAGCGGTGGCGGAAACCGATTCGGTCGACGCGTTGATCGTGGACCATCGCCTACAAGATGGTTCGGATGCCGTCGCGCGCTCGGCCGCAGACCAGGCGCTGGCGCTGGGTTGCCGGACCGCGACGGTGCTGACAGTCGACGTAGCCGATGGTGGGAGTCTCGAAGCCGCTGCGCGTGAGGCTCGGTATAACGCCCTACGCGACGCGAGGGCTGACCTCCCGGTTCTGCTCGGACACACGCTCGACGATCAGGCCGAGACCGTGCTTCTCGGACTCTCGCGCGGGTCCGGTGGGCGATCGATTCAAGGTATGGCTGCATTCGACGCTCCCTGGGGACGGCCGCTCCTCGGCATCCGGCGATCGGTGACCAGGGCGGCCTGCGTCGACCTGGGAATCACGCCGTGGGAGGACCCGCACAACAACAATCCCGAGTTCACTCGCGTACGTCTGCGGCACGAGGCGTTGCCGCTGCTCGAAGAAATTCTCGGCGGGGGAGTTCCCGAAGCATTGGCCCGAACCGCGACGCAGTTGCGTGAGGACGGTGAGGCGCTCGACGAGTACGCCGAGGCCCTACTCCTACGGGTTGTCGTCGACGGGGAAGTGGAAGTGGACACACTTGCCGAAGCGCCCACCGCAATCCGTCGACGCGCTCTGCGCGCCTGGCTGCTGCAGGGCGGCGCAAAAGCATTGACGGACAAACAGTTACGCGCAGTCGACGCCCTGGTGACCGACTGGCGGGGGCAAGGCGGCGTCGCGATCGGCGGCGGAACACCGGAGGCGAGGTTGGTGGCGGCCCGGCGACGTGGCAGGCTGATCCTCGGATTCGAAGACCGACGAAGGGTTTGACGCGTGTACGAGGGCGACATCGCATCGGTACTGATCTCCGAAGAACAGATCCGTGCACGAACGGCGGAACTGGCTGAGGACATCGCCAAGCGTTACCCGGCAGGCGCCCCCGAAGGGGATCTCCTGCTGATCGGCGTCCTCAAGGGAGCGGTCTTCTTCATGACCGACTTCGCCCGCGCCCTGCCGATCCCGTCGCAGATGGAATTCATGGCCGTGAGCTCCTACGGATCCTCGACCTCGTCTTCGGGCGTCGTCCGCATCCTCAAGGACCTCGACAAGGACATTGCCGGTCGCCACGTGCTGATCGTCGAAGACATCATCGACTCCGGTCTCACGCTGTCGTGGCTGATGCGCAACCTCAAGACACGTAATCCCGCTTCGCTCGAGGTCGTCACCCTGCTCCGTAAGCCGGATGCGGTCAAGATCGACGTCGACGTCCGCGACGTGGGCTTCGACATCCCCAACGAGTTCGTCGTAGGTTACGGCCTCGACTACGCCGAGCGGTACCGCGATCTGCCGTACATCGGCACCCTGGACCCCGAGGTCTACGGCGGCTGAGCCTGCTCGCGCCTGAGTGCGGCTCAAGCGCGGACCCTGGGCAAGACATCGTCGTGCTCCAAATGGTTTCTGTGTCGGGGCGCTGAGCGGTTCGTTCCAGTTTTGTGTTGGGATCGGGATGAATTTGATTTCCGAGTTGTGAACTGACGTGGATAACGCAGCTGCATCCCTGCGTGGCATCCCAAATTTCTGTGAAGTGGTTCAATTCGCAGATCAGCGAATAGTCTTCCGGCGATTTCCGTTGAGGCATCTCGAAGTTCCTGCTGATGTGTCCACGGCTACGGCCACAGACTCGAAACATGGCGATGTCACGTGTCTCCGACAAGTAGCCGCGATGCTTGAACGTACCCATAAAACCCAAATTTCGCGTCGACGGATTGATCTCTCGATCAATCGCCGATGGTAGGCGTGGCTATGCGCTTTCGACGGCTCCTCATATTTTGGCCGTGCTGGCAAGTTCATCGACGGCGTACGGCTGAAGTCGGGGTACTCGCCGACTAGGTGCTGCGGTTAGGTGAGTTTCGTCCTGGAAAAGGCGAGGTAGTAGGTCCAAGGCTCGTCCTTTGTTCCGATAGGGTGGCGCTCGATCTCCAAAACTGGACGGTTTGTCGGTATCACTCTCTATTCTGATTGAACTAACGAAATCCGTTTCAGCGGACCGGTCCCGAACGCGTTGCATTCAAGATTTATGGATGGGACAGATTCGCTAATTTTGGCAATTTCCAACCACACCCACCAGTGTGATCGGTTCTATCCAGGAATGAAGGAGCACGACGATGTCCGAGCCATCTGACCAGATACCCGCGGGCTGGTACCCAGATCCAGCGGGCGGTCAACGTTACTGGGATGGGGCAAAGTGGCTACCCCTGCCGGCGCCGGACTCGAAGGACTCGCCCACATCGCGCAAGCGGCCACCGAAGAAGGTTTTGATAGCGGTGCTGGCGATTGTTCTTCTCGCGGCGGTCGGCGGTACAGTCTGGAAACTGTCCCATGATTCCAACGTGAAGGCTGAGCGGGATGCAGCGGCAGCGGCGGTTCAGTTGGCGGCCGATGAAGAAGCTGCCCGCGTTGCCGCCGAAAAATCCGCTCAGGAGAGTAAGGATGCTAGCGAACGCGCCCGACGTATCTTGGCGGTGACCAATATTGAAAGCAGCGTCAAGACAATGGCTGAGGATCACGTTACGAAAGGGTTTATGGACGGACCGATTATTTCGGTGTCCTGTTCCCCTGTCGGGGGTGGTTCGACTGATGACCTATCTGAAAAAACCACGGTCTTTGAGTGCTTCGCAGCCAACGAGAATAAGGGCGACGGCATGATGAGTGGATACAAGTACCACGCGACGATGAACTGGAGTTCTGGAGAGTTCACCTACGGACTTGGGAAGCCCTGATTAGTAAGGCATCGAATCCCTTGGACGCTTACCGTCGAAGGGATGCTGCAATCGAGTTCACGGGCGGTAGGTCGTTATCTAGCTCAGCTTCGTTTGGTTTCAAGGTGATGGCTGGCTTTGACTTACGCAGGGAGCTGGCAAGGTAACCATCCTCGTAGCGGGTGCGACCGGGTCCTCGGCGATTCGTGAAACGAAAAGACTTCCGCGAGTGACGGGGCAGCCTGGCGGCAAACTATGCGAGTGCGAGTGAGAACCTTGAGGCGCATCGGTGCTGTACCGCCGTCTCGATGCTGGTATCGGGTGCGGTCGTGCAGAACTCACGACCGCACCGCGCCGATTGCGCAAGCGAGTACACCTTCAGGGCGTCAGCAGCTTCTTCTGGACTTTGCCCATAGCGTTGCGGGGCAAGCTGTCCACCAGACAAACCTGGCGTGGGCGCTTGTGGATCGACAGTGATTCGGCGACGAAGTCCGAAACCACAGCGCAGTCGGCTACGTCGCCGACGATGAACGCGACTATGCGCTGTCCGAGATCGTCGTCCGGCACACCGACGACGGCGGCCTCGCGAACGCCGGGGTATGCCAGAAGTGCCTGTTCCACCTCGCCTGCACCGATGCGGTATCCACCGGACTTGATCATGTCGACCGACTCGCGACCTACGATGCGGTGGAATCCGCTGTCGTCGATCACCGCGATGTCGCCGGTGCGGAACCAGCCGTCTTCGGTCATGGATTCCGCTGTCTTCGAGGGGTTCCCGAGGTACTCGTCGAAGAGAACGGCGCCCGCAACTTCCAGTTGCCCAAGCTGCTCTCCGTCGTGCGCCGACAATTGGCCGTTCTCGCCGCGCAACCTCGTCCTGACTCCCGGAACGGCGTGCCCGACCCAACCCGGGCGACGTTCGCCGTCGTGCGTCGTGCTGACGGTGATGAGGGTTTCACTCATTCCGTAGCGCTCGACGGGAGCCAACCCGGTCAGCGATTTCATCCGCTCGAACAATGGAACCGGAAGTGGTGCACTTCCGGACACGAGCAAGCGCGCGGATCGCAATGCTGCTGCCGCCGAGGGATCACCGCACACGCGTGACCAGACGGTCGGAACACCGAAGTACAACGAGCCACCCGCTGCGGCATACGAATCCGGAGTTGGTCTGACGGTATGAATCAGCGGCGAACCCACGCGCAAGGCGCCCAACACGCCGAGAATCAACCCGTGGACGTGGAAGAGGGGCAGTCCGTGGACGAGTGTGTCCTCTGGCGTCCAATTCCACACATGAGCGAGCGCGTCGAGATCCGCTGCGATCGATGCTCGCGAGAGGACAACGCCTTTCGGAGCTCCGGTGGTTCCCGAGGTGTACATGATCAGTGCGGTAGCTGCCGCACTCGGTTCGGGATAGGACGTCGCAGATCGCGCGTGAATATCGATGGGAATCAACGGGATACTCGAATCCGACGGTCCTTCTCCGAGTATCAGTTCGGCCTTGGAATCGGCGATGATGTGCTGACGTTCGAGCGGGCCGGAGTCGGGCGGGATCGGGACCACGGCAACACCGGCGATCAGTGCGCCGGCGACGGCGACCACTGTCTCGAGGCCGGCGGCGGCTTGTACTGCCACTCGCTGTGCACCATGGATTCGATCGGCGACCGCGGTGGCGGCGGCAAACAAGTCGGCGCGAGAGAGGGTTGCGCCTTCGCCGAAACTGACCGCCGCTCCGTGATCGTCGAAGATGCGGGGGTCGAGGGAGCGCAGAAGTGTGGATTCGCTGTTCATCGCGAGTTCCCTTTCTTTGAGCGAAGATTCAGACGGACCAGGGAACAACGAACAGCAGCCAGGCGAGAATCGGCGTCACCACCATGATGGTCATGCCCCACCGCATCGTCAGCCCGAACACCACGTCGCGTTCTTCCGGAGCGGCGTTCGCGACCACCAGCGCGCCGTTGGTCGAGAACGGACTGCAATCGACCAGAGACGAGGAGATTGCCAGCGCGATGACCAGACCGGTTGCATTGACCTGACCGGTCATGAGGAATGGAATTGCCAAAGGGATGAGTGCGCCGAGGATTCCCGTGGTGGATGCAAACGCCGACACGATCGCGCCGATCAGACAGATCAAGAACGCCGCGAGAAGTGGAATCCCCACGTGTGCAACCGAATCCCCGAGCCACTGGACGGTGTTCTGGTTCTGCAGAAGAGCGACGTACGTGACGATTCCGCCGATGAGGAGCACGGTGCCCCAGCTGATCTTGTCGACGGCGCCGCGGGCGGAGGCCGGGAAGATCAGGGTGAGAAGTACCGCGACGGTCAGTGCGGTGAATCCGACGTCGAGGTCGAACACCAAGGCGCCGAGTGCAAGCGACGCCAGTCCGAGCAAGGTGAGTCGGCGCTCGAGATTGAGCGCTCCCTCGTGCGGAGCGGCCCCACCCGAGGACTTGCCGCCACCCTTCGAGCTGTCGCCGGAACCCGAACCGGTGATGGTGTCGCCACCGCCAGACGCATTGCCGACTGCGCTGACGAGCACGCGTTCGGAGGCGCCGCGCGCAATCAACGCGCGTCCGCCGAACGAGACGTACGCGATGGCAGCAACAACGGCCGCGGCCGCGAAGGTCGAGACGAACAGCAAGGCCGGGCTCGACGGGAGGCCGTTCTGACGCATGACGTCGTTGGTGATCACACCGAAGATTCCGATAGGGGAGAAGCTGCCCGCCGTTGCGCCCTGGACGACCATGAAGCCCATCAGCATGGGGTGGATCCGGTAGCGGGTGGCGAAGCCCATTGCCACAGGCGCGATGATGGCGACGGCAGCGGGACTGACCGCGCCCATGGCGGTGACGGCCGCGCACACCGCGAACATCGCCCACGGCACGAGGGCCACTCGTCCTCTGACCGCGCGGACTGCCGCGTGAATGATCCAGTCGACCGTGCCGTTGTTTCTGGCCAGCGCGAACAGGTAGGTGACGCCGACCAGGATGACGAAGAGGCTGGCCGGGAAGCCGTCGAGGATCTCGCTGGTATCGACGGTGAAGACCAGTGTCCCGACGACGAAGGCAGCCACCAGGGCGAGCGCACCCATGTTCACCGACCTCACGGTGGATATGACGAACACCAGGACAAGTACTGACAGGGCTATGACATTTGCCATCGAACTCTCAATCCGTTCGCGACCAGCTTGTGGTCTGCATCACTTGGAATTGGCCTAGCCTCTCTGCCACTGCTCCATTTGTCAAGTACACTCCGAGGCATGAATTCGACGTCATCGCCCGGCTCGCGCTCGGGCCTGCCCGGACGATTGAAGCGTCCGCGCCTGTACGAGCAGTTGGCCGAGCACATTTCGAATTTCATCGAGGCTCAAGGCCTTTCGCCCGGCGATCGGCTTCCTCCCGAACGCAGCCTGGCTGCCGAACTCGGCGTGAGTCGCGCGTCGCTGGCTCAAGCGCTCGTTGCCCTCGAAATCCGAGGCCGAGTCGAAATCCAGCACGGTAACGGTGCGGTGATTCGCGAAGCTCCGACGCCCGACGCGGGTAGGTCTGCAGACTCGGGAGTGCGGTTGCAAGACCGAACCGTCGATGAACTGACTGCTGCCAGGGAGGCGATCATGGCCGGCCTGGCTCGGGCGGCGGCGTCGAATCCCAACGCTGCGCTTCGGGTCGCGATGTTGACCGACGACGGGACCGCGAGAAACTTCGCCGAGACATGGCGCTGCGTCAGGCACCTGGCCGGTGGCGGCCTATTGGCTGATCTCGACGACACCATCGCCAAGCAGGCAGACGTGCCCGAGTCCTCGGCGCGACTGTCTGCGCGACTCGATCAGCTCGCCCACCGGATCATCGACGGTGACCAATCGGGCGCCGCTGACGCTGTTGCGGGAATCCTCTCCGAAACGGCCTGACGAATAACGACGGACGAGCGTCGGAAAAGCGCACGATAACCACTATGAGCATGTTCGCTCACAGGAAACTGTGCTGCGACGTAGCCCGGGAACCTGATCGGCAATGCGCACGTTGAACACAGTGACGACCGTTCCAACCAAGCGGCACGGCCGCTGGCGGGCATCGATGGGGCCGATCGCGGTAACCTGCAGGTGTCCGGTTGGCAGCCGGAAGGCGACCTGGCAGACCCGCACTCTCGAAAGGACCGGCCACATCGGCCGACCTGTATGAACCGTAAGACTGTGTTCCGTAACGTGCTACTCGTAGCCGTCGTGCTGTTGGTGATCTATGCCTTCAGCTACTTCAGCAACGACACCCGCGACTTCAAGACCGTCGACACCTCGGTCGCGATCTCCCAACTCGACGCCAAGAATGTTGAGTCGGCGCAGATCGACGACCGTGAGCAGCAGGTTCGTCTGTGGCTCAAGAACGGCAACGACGCCACCGACGGTAAGACGCAGATCCTGGCGAAGTACCCCGCGAGTGCGTCGGAGCAGATCTTCGACAAGGTCGAAGGCGCCGGAGCGGACAAGTTCAACACGACGGTCACTCAGGAGAGCTGGCTGACGTCGATCCTTCTGTTCGTGCTGCCGATGATCATTCTGTTCGGCATCTTCTTCTTCGTCATGAACCGGATGCAGGGCGGCGGTGGTCGCGGCGGAGTCATGGGATTCGGTAAGTCGAAGGCCAAGCAGCTCACCAAGGACATGCCGAAAACCACGTTCGCAGACGTCGCCGGTGCGGACGAGGCTGTCGAAGAGCTGTACGAGATCAAGGACTTCCTGCAGAACCCGGCTCGCTACCAGGCGCTCGGCGCCAAGATTCCGCGCGGTGTGCTGCTGTACGGCCCTCCCGGAACCGGTAAGACGCTGCTCGCACGCGCTGTCGCAGGCGAAGCCGGCGTCCCGTTCTTCACCATCTCCGGTTCTGACTTCGTCGAGATGTTCGTCGGTGTCGGTGCTTCGCGTGTTCGCGACATGTTCGAGCAGGCCAAGCAGAACAGCCCCTGCATCATCTTCGTCGACGAGATCGACGCCGTCGGTCGTCAGCGCGGCGCAGGCCTGGGCGGCGGACACGACGAGCGCGAGCAGACGCTCAACCAGTTGCTCGTCGAGATGGACGGCTTCGGTGATCGCACCGGCATCATCTTGATCGCCGCAACCAACCGCCCCGACATCCTCGACCCCGCACTGCTGCGTCCGGGACGCTTCGATCGCCAGATTCCGGTCGGCGCCCCCGACCTCGCCGGTCGCCGCGCGATCCTGCGCGTGCACTCGCAGGGCAAGCCGATCGATCCCAACGCCGACCTCGAAGGTCTCGCCAAGCGGACCGTCGGAATGTCGGGTGCTGATCTCGCCAACGTCATCAACGAGGCTGCGCTGCTCACCGCACGCGAAAACGGAACCGTCATCACCGAAGCCTCGCTCGAGGAATCGGTGGATCGTGTTGTCGGTGGACCGCGGCGTAAGAGTCGCATCATCAGCGAGCACGAGAAGAAGATCACGGCGTACCACGAGGGCGGTCACACGCTGGCTGCTTGGGCAATGCCTGACATCGAGCCGGTCTACAAGGTCACGATCCTCGCTCGCGGTCGCACGGGTGGCCACGCGATGACCGTGCCCGAGGACGACAAGGGTTTGATGACGCGTTCGGAGATGATCGCTCGTCTCGTCATGGCAATGGGTGGACGCGCCGCCGAGGAGTTGGTGTTCCACGAGCCCACCACCGGAGCGTCGTCCGATATCGACATGGCGACCAAGATCGCCCGCGCGATGGTCACCGAATACGGCATGAGTGCCAAGCTCGGGGCGGTTCGCTACGGACAGGAGGGCGGGGATCCGTTCCTCGGCCGTTCGATGGGCGTTCAGTCCGACTACTCACACGAGATCGCCCGTGAAATCGACGAAGAGGTGCGCAACCTCATCGAGGCAGCGCACACCGAAGCGTGGGCAATCCTCAACGAGTACCGCGATGCGCTCGACCTCATCGCTACCGAACTGCTCGAGCGTGAGACGTTGACTCGCAAGGACCTCGAGAAGATCCTTGCCGGCGTCGAAAAGCGTCCGCGCATCACGGCTTTCAACGATTTCGGTGGGCGCACGCCTTCGGATCGTCCGCCGGTGAAGACTCCTCGCGAACTCGCGATCGAGCGCGGCGAAACCTGGCCGGAGCCCGCTGCCGCACCTGTTCTCGTCAAGGCAGGTGCACCCAACAGCGGTGCCCCCAACGGTGGTCTCCCCAACAACGGTGGTCTCCCCAACAACGGCAACCAGGGACCCTCGAACGGCTACGCACAGCCTTCGTACCCGCAGCCGAGTGCTCCGCAGCAGACTCCGCAACCGGGAACACCCGACTACGGAGCGCCCGCCGGATGGTCGGCACCGGGTTGGCCTCCGCGTGAGAACCCGTCGCCGACGTACCCCGGACAGCAGTCGGGTGGGTACACCGGTGGACAGAATCCGACCCCGCCGAACCAGTCGCAGGGCCAGTACGGTCAGCCCCAACACGGTCAGCCCCAGCCCGATCAGGGGCAGTACGGCCAGCCGCACCCGGGGCAGCAGGCGTACCCGGAGCAGCCGCATCCCGGCCGCCGTTACCCCGCGCAGCCCGATTACCCGGTGCAGTACCCGGACACTGGACCCTTCGCCGATCCGAACCGGGGAAACCCGTCGGGTGAAAACCAGTGGCAGAGCCCCGCACCGGAACAGCCGCAAACTCCTCCGCCGCATCATTCGGCTGAGGACGAGGGACCGAGCACCGTTCGCTGGGACGGACCGGACGGATCTCGCTGACCTTGCGCCACTAGGCTCTGCGGCGGGGGACCTGTGAACAATTCTCGAGGAGAGTTCGGTTGTCGGTGAATGATGTGGCCAGTGAACTGGTGTCGCTCGGAACGGGCCGCCCGTTCGATCAGGCGCGGGCAGAGGCTGCCGTACGGGAATTGTTGATCGCGGTCGGTGAAGATCCGGAGCGCCCAGGCCTGCTCGATACGCCGGCCCGGGTTGCGCGCTCGTACAAGGAGATCTTCGCGGGTCTGTACTCCGAACCTGACGACGCGTTGAACACAACTTTCGACGAGGGTCACCAGGAGTTGGTGCTCGTGCGAGACATTCCGATGTTCTCGACGTGCGAGCACCACCTGGTGTCCTTCCACGGTGTTGCTCACGTTGGCTACATCCCGGGAAAGTCGGGCAAGGTCACCGGTTTGTCGAAGCTCGCGCGCGTCGTCGACCTGTACGCCAAGCGTCCGCAGGTTCAAGAACGCCTGACCAGTCAGATCGCGGATGCTTTGATGCGCAAGCTCGACCCGCGTGGAGCCATCGTCGTCATCGAAGCCGAGCATCTGTGCATGGCGATGCGCGGTATCCGCAAGCCCGGAGCCAGCACGACCACGTCTGCGGTTCGTGGGCTCCTGCAATCCAGCGCGGCCTCGCGGTCCGAAGCGCTGGACCTCATCCTGCGTAAGTGAGCAAGATGTCCGCGGCTCCCGTTGCAGGCAGCGATCCGGCCCGGATGGTCGTGATGGGGATTCTGAACGTCACCGCCGATTCGTTTTCCGACGGTGGTCAATTTCTCGATCGTGACGCGGCGATCGCTCGCGGACTCGAACTGCAACGCATCGGCGTCGACATCGTCGACGTCGGCGGCGAGTCGACGCGTCCCGGAGCCACCCGCGTCGATCCGAAACTCGAGGCGGACCGAATTGCCCCGGTGATCGAAGAACTCGTGGCAGCCGGAATTCGCGTCAGCGTCGACACGATGCGTGCTTCCGTCGCCGCCGCCGCGATCGAAGCGGGCGCAGGCATCGTCAACGACGTATCGGGCGGTCGCGCAGACCCCGACATGGCCTCCGTTGTGGCCGACGCCGGAGTGCCCTGGATCCTCATGCATTGGCGCTCGGCCGGTGACTACGTCCATCGTGGCAGCGCCGATCACTACGACGACGTGGTCCGCGACGTCCGTGACGAACTGCTGTCGCAGGTCGATCTGGCGTTGAAAGCAGGGGTCGATTCGTCGTCGATCATCCTCGACCCCGGCCTCGGGTTCGCGAAGAACGCCGACCACAACTGGGCCCTGTTGCGAGCACTACCCGAGTTCAACGCGACCGGATTCCCGGTACTGGTCGGCGCTTCCCGCAAGCGGTTCCTGGGGTCTCTGCTCAGCGATCCCGACGGCAATCCGCGTCCACCTGGTGGCCGCGAGACTGCGACGGCCGTGGTCTCCGCCCTTGCAGCGCGCGAAGGCGCCTGGGGAGTTCGGGTGCACGACGCACAAGCTTCGCTCGACGCCATTGCCGTGGTCGACGCCTGGAACCGTGGACGAGAAAGGGCCTGACATGGGGGACCGAATCGAATTGCGCGGACTGAAGGTTCGCGGCAATCACGGAGTGTTCGACCACGAGAAGCGTGACGGTCAGGACTTCTTCATCGACATCACCGTGTGGATGGACTTGGCTCCCGCCGCGGCGTCGGACGACCTGACGCAGACCCTGCACTACGGCGAGTTGGCGGAAGCCGCCGCAGCGATAGTCGCCGGCCCGTCGCGCGATCTCATCGAGACCGTCGCCGCGGAGATCGCCGACGACGTCATGAAAGATTCGCGAGTCGAGAGCGTCGAGGTTGTTGTCCACAAACCGTCGGCACCGATTCCGCTGGTTTTTGCGGACGTCGCCGTCGTCGCACATCGGACCCGATCGGCATGACGCGCGCTGTACTGTCGATCGGTTCCAACATCGGCGACAGCGTGGCTCACCTGCAGTCCGTTGTCGACGGGTTGGGCAGCGCCGTCGTTGCTGTCTCACCGGTCTACTCGACCGCGCCGTGGGGTGGCGTCGAGCAGCAGGATTTCTACAACGCGGTGGTGGTGGTCGACGATCCCGAAGCCGATGCCGCTGAATGGCTTCGCCGCTCGCAAGCTCTCGAGGAAGCCGCAGACCGGGTGCGCGAACAGCGGTGGGGGCCACGGAGCCTGGACGTGGACGTAGTCGACTGCGAAGGCGTCGTCAGTTCCGATCCCGTGCTCACACTTCCGCATCCGCGCGCGCATCTTCGGGCATTCGTTCTCGTTCCTTGGCTGGACGTCGAGCCTGACGCGACGCTGATCGTCGACGGCCAGAAGTTGCCGGTGGCACAAATTCTCGACGGCCTCGATAGCACTGAGCGCGAAGGTGTCCGCACTACCGATGTGGTGCTTGCGCGGTGACCGAAAACGACAAGGGTTTGAAGCCGACCCGGATCAGTGAACTCGCGGTACTCGCCGCAGTGGCGGCCGTGGCCACCTGGATTCTGATTCGCGTGTTCTACGGTTCGATGCCGCCCATCCCTGTTTATGCGGGAGCGTCGCTGTACTTCGTGGCCGTTGCCGAGGCCGTCTTCGCTTTTGTCATTCGTTCACGCGTCAAAAACCGGCAGGTCGGCGACGGGCTCAGACAGCTTCATCCGATCACCGCCGCCCGAGCGCTGGCATTGGCCAAAGCATCCGCTTTGGTCGGTTCAGCTACCGTCGGTGTCTGGGTCGGAGTGCTGGTGTATCTCATCCCACAGCGCTCGGTTCTGCAGGCTGCAGCCTCCGACACGCCGGGCGCGTGGGTGGGGTTGGGCGCCGCAATTGCGCTGGTAGCGGCAGCTCTGTGGCTCGAACATTGTTGCAAGACGCCGGAAGATACACCTGACGAGCCTGCGCACTGACAGCCTGGTCGGCAAATCACCCACCGAGGTACGTGGCGACCCCGGTCTCGGCAAGTACCCTGGCAACCATGACAAATTCTGGTCGATCGAAGTCTGCGCGCCGAAGCAAGCGCAGCGCGAGCCAGATGATCATTGCTGCTCTTCTGGCACTTGCTGTCATTGCTTCGCTGTTTCTGATTTTCAGTAACAGCGTTCAGCTTCTTCGGGTGGGTCTGGTCGTCGCTCTGTGGGCAGCCACCCTCGGCGCTATCGCCATGACCAAGTATCGGCGTGAGTCGGCACTGGACAAAGCCAAGGTCGCCGATCTGCAGACCGTGTACGAACTGCAGCTCGAACGTGAAATTTCTGCTCGACGCGAGTACGAACTGAGCGTCGAAGGTCGCGTGCGACGTGAGGTGACCGCGGACGCGGAGGAGCTGGCCGGGTTGCGCGCCGAATTGGTGGCGCTGCGCCGAAACCTCGAAGCACTGTTCGAAGGTGGGCTGCTGCCCGAACAGACCGCGCTCAAGACCGATTCGACGCGAGTACCGGAACTTGGCGGTAGTTCGTACGGCGCGTACCAGCCGGCACCGTCGGGGTTGTACGTCCCCGGCGCCGGCCAGAGCGGACCCAGCCAACCGGCACCGAACGTCGGCGGCTTGGCTTCGCCCAACGACGATCCGGTGACTGCTGAGACAACCGTCGTGTTCGCGGAGACGTCGTGGCGTGACAGCAGCTTCGTGGCGCCGCGCGTCATCCCGACCCAGAAGTCTCGAGAGACGCAGAAGCCACAAGAGACACAGAAGCCCCAGAGCGGGAACCAAGCACCGAGTTCTCCGGTGAGTTCCTCGCCGACACGAACGGTGAAAGACGTTCCGGTGAAGAAGGATTCGGAGCCGGTCGAGCCGGTCGAGCCTGAAGTCAAGGCTCCCGCCCAGGCCCCGAACATCGAAGATGCCGTGATCGAAGACGCTGTCGTCGAAGAGGTGCCCGAGGTTGTTCCCGCGGTTGTTCCCGAAGCTGTCGCGGAAGCTGAACCCGAATCCGCTGCGGAGCCTGACGCGGAGCCGCGACGTCGTCGCCGTGCTGCCCCGGAAGATGCCGCCAGTGGTGCTCATTCCAACGGATTGACCGTCGCCGAAATCATGGCAAACCTGAGTTCGAACAACCCGTCCGAAGGCTCCGGTCGACGCCGTCGCCGAGAGGACTGAGTCGCAGATCACTCGCCCGGCCATGGCATGACGGTTCGGGCGAAGGATATCCTCGGACGCAGAACGTCTGGTACCCGCCGAGCGGGACTGGAACGAACGAGAGGAATCCGGTGACTTCCTTCGGGATCACTAATGGACCTGCACCTGCGCGATTGACGGTAGGAATTGTCTCAGCAGGCCGGGTCGGAACAGCTGTCGGTGCCGCATTGGAGCGAGCCGGTCATGTTGTCAGCGCTTGCTCCGCCGTCTCCAGCGCCTCGGTTGCCCGCGCTGTGAAGCGGCTTCCCGATACCGAAATTCTTCCGGCTGCCGACGTCGCAGCTCGTTCCGAGTTGCTGATTCTCGCCGTTCCTGACGATCAGCTTGCGGATCTTGTTCGAGGTCTAGCGGCCACCCATGCCGTCAAGCCGGGCACGCTCGTCGCCCATACGTCCGGTGCCAACGGGATCGCGATCCTGACTCCACTCACCGAACTGGGCGCACTACCCCTGGCTATCCATCCGGCGATGACGTTCACCGGTCACGACGAGGACACCGCACGGCTGTCGTCGGCATGCTTCGGAATCACCGCTGCCGACGACATCGGTTACGCGATCGCGCAGTCACTGGTCCTCGAGATCGGCGGCGAGCCCGTCCGAGTGCGCGAGGAGAACCGCGCGCTCTACCACGCCGCACTGGCTCACGGCAGTAATCACCTGGTCACGCTCGTGGTCGACGCCGTCGAGGCCCTGCGAGCGTCGTTGCAAGGTGACGAGCTGCTCGGTCAGCAGTTGGTCGACGGCGATCCGGGTGGAGTGGCCGAGCGAGTCCTGCAGCCGCTGCTGTCGGCGGCCTTGGACAACGCGCTACGACGCGGTCCCTCGGCGTTGACCGGCCCGGTGGCACGCGGCGACGCTGCTGCTGTCGACACACATTTGCGCGTACTGACAGACCTGGATCCGGAGCTCGCTGCCGGCTATCGGGCGATGTCCTTGCGATCGGCCCAGCGGGTGGGCGCCCCCACCGAATTGTTCGACATCTTGACTGAAACGGGAGGTGACCGTCGTGAGTGATCTGCAGGGCGGATACAAGCGCGGCGAACTGACGGTGCACCACGATCCGGACAAGCTTCGGCGCGTCTCGCGGGCACTGCGAGGTGTCGGGCGTCAGGTGGCGCTCGTTCCGACGATGGGTGCGCTGCATGCCGGCCACATCGAACTGGTTCGTCAGGCCAAGGTCACCGGCGCCGTCGTGATCGTTTCCATCTTCGTGAACCCGCTCCAGTTCGGTGCCGGCGAAGATCTGGACGCGTACCCGCGCACTCTCGATGCGGATCTCGACCTGTTGCGCGCCGAGGGCGTCGAATTGGTGTTCGCGCCGAGCGCCAAGACGATGTACCCGCGTGGTCAGCGCACCACCATCGTGCCGGGCCCGTTGGGTAGCGAACTCGAAGGCGGAGCGCGCCCCACTCACTTCGCGGGAATGCTGACGGTAGTGGCGAAGCTGCTGCAGATCGCGGCACCCAATCACGCGTACTTCGGTGAGAAGGACTACCAGCAGCTGACGCTCATCCGTCAGATGGTGTGGGATCTCAATTTCGATGTACAGATCATCGGAGTTCCGACGGTTCGCGAGTTCGACGGCCTCGCGTTGTCCTCTCGCAATCGCTACCTCGACGAGAACCAGCGCGCGGCAGCGGTCGCGCTGTCCGCCGCTCTGATCGCCGGTGCACACGCGGCGGCTGGGGGAGCGGAAGCAATCCTGGAAACCGCACGCGCTGTTCTGGCAGCTGTTCCGGAAATCGAGGTCGACTACCTCGAGGTTCGGGGCGTCGATCTGGGCCCCGCGCCCGAGCGAGGTGACGGTCGACTGTTGGTGGCCGCCAAGCTCGGAACCACCCGTTTGATCGACAACGTCGGTGTCGCGGTGGGAACCGGCTTCCTCGAGCGTGACACCGACCCATCCGCCGACGCCATCGACGACCTGCTGTCTCACTGAGCACTTTTCACGAGTAAGGACCTGGATATGTTTCGCACGATGATGAAGTCGAAGATCCACCGCGCCACCGTGACTCACGCCGACCTGCATTACGTCGGCTCCGTCACCGTCGACCAGGATCTGATGGACGCCGCAGACCTCCTCGAAGGCGAACAGGTGTGCATCGTCGACATCGACAACGGTGCGCGTCTCGAGACGTACGTCATTGCCGGCGAGCGCGGAACTGGTGTCATCGGAATCAACGGTGCGGCAGCGCATCTGGTCAAGCCAGGCGACCTGGTCATCCTCATCGCCTACGGCGTGATGAACGAGCAGGAAGTCAAGGAGTACTCCCCGCGCGTAGTCTTCGTCGATGCCGACAACAAGCAGATCGAACTCGGTTCCGACCCGGCTCACGCGCCGGAGGGTTCGGGTCTGATCACCCCACGCATGCTGTCGACGCTCGAGGCCTCGCGCGAATCCAGCCTGGTGTAATCCATGCTGCTCACGGTCGACGTCCGGAACACCAACATCGTTCTCGGTCTGTTCTCCGGGACTGGTGAGTATTCGAAGCTGTTGCAGGACTGGCGAATGCGAACCGATCCTCGGATGACTGCCGACGAGTTGGCGTTGACCTTCCGTGGGCTGTTGGGTTCTCATGTCGATCAGATCACCGGCGTTGCGGCGCTGTCGACAGTGCCGTCCGTCTTGCGTGAAATCCGTGTGATGCTCGAGCGGTACTGGGGTCACGTTCCCCATGTGGTGGTCGAACCGGGTATTCGCACCGGTGTGCCACTGCTGGTGGACAACCCCAAAGAGGTGGGAGCCGACCGGATCGTCAACAGCCTTGCCGCTCACCATCTTTACGAGGGGCCGTGCATTGTCGTGGACTTCGGTACGTCGACCTGTGTCGACGTCGTTTCCGCCAAGGGTGAGTTTCTGGGCGGCTGCATCGCGCCCGGACTCGAGATCTCGACCGATGCCTTGGCGTCGCAGTCCGCTGCGCTGCGCAAGGTCGAATTGGTGCGCCCGCGTTCGGTGGTCGGCAAGAATACCGTCGAATGCATGCAGTCCGGTGCGGTATTCGGCTTTGCAGGCCTCGTCGACGGATTGGTCAACCGCGTCCGCGACGAACTACCGGAGTTCGGTGGTGACGACGTCTCCGTGATCGCGACCGGGGACAGCGCACCGCTGATCATTCCCGAGTCCGACACCATCGATCACCTCGAACGGGACCTCACCCTCGAGGGGCTGAGGTTGGTCTTCGAGCGCAATCAGGCGCGTCGTGGATCCGGTCGACGACCCGTCGCCTGATCGATGGTTTCGTTCCAGCGGTTTCGCGATTGCAAAAGTTATGCCACAATGGTGCTCGTGAATCGCTGCATGGGTGCTCAGGAGTGTTGTCGAGGCTGACCGCTGCCTTGACCAATTCACATTCCTTGGAGCTAGCTCGTGCTATCCACATATTCTGCAGATCTCTCTGTTTTGACCCCGACTCTCGCTGCTGATCGTGCTGTTTCCGCAGGTCGTAGCGCTAATCGTGGGGCGTCCGGACGCCGTCCGAGTGGTGCGTCGTTGCCTACCCGCCTTCGCCCGGCCGATCTGCTGCGTCTGACCGACGAGGGAGCAAACGGCGTGCTCGACGGCCGTTTCGATCACCTCATCCCCGACACCTTCCCGACGCTCGACCGTTGGTCCACCCGCTTGCACGCGGACGACGACGTCGATGTGTGGCTCATCAGTTGGGTACCCGAACGCAACACCGAATTGCACGACCACGCAGGCTCGTTCGGCGCCTTGACTGTCCTCAGTGGTTCGCTCACCGAATTCCGTTGGGCCGGTGACGCCCTGGTGGAACGCCAGCTCGACGCCGGCGACCAGGCTTCGTTCCCGCTCGGCTGGGTTCACGATGTCGTGCGTTCGACGGATGCTCCCGGTGCTCCGATCGAAATCAGCTCTGATGCACCGACTCTGAGCGTTCACGCGTACTCGCCGCCGCTGACGGCAATGTCCTTCTACGAAGTGACGGATCACCGGACACTTCGCCGCACCCGTACCGAGCTGACCGACCTGCCCGAGGGGGGCACCAAATGACCATCGACCAAATGCTCGACGACGCTCGCGCACAGATCGATCGTATGTACGTCTTCCAGCTCACCGAAGCCTTCCACCGCGGCGCGATCTTCGTCGACATTCGCCCGCAGGCGCAGCGCGCCATCGAGGGAACTCTTCCCGGCGCACTCGCGATCGAGCGGAACGTGCTCGAATGGCGCCTCGACCCCACCAGCAGCGCACACCTCGCGTTGGCCACCGACCACGACGTCGAGTGGGTGATCGTCTGCTCCGAGGGTTACACCTCGAGCCTGGCCGCAGCGTCGTTGCAGCAGTTGGGTCTGCACAAGGCCACCGATCTCGTGGGTGGATACCAGGCGATCAAGGCCGCCGGCCTGCTCGGTGCGCTCAGCGGAGTGCGTCATTGCTCCCGCGAGTTGGCGGCGGTTTCGGCTCATTGAGGTATTTGCTGTGCGCCTTTATTAACCGCGGGCGGTTAATAAAGGCGCACAGCGGGTCTGGCGGTACATCTTCGGGCTCATTCCGTGATGACGGGTGAACGCGGTTGTGAGGGCGAAGGGGCTCGAGTAGCCCACTTCTCGCGCGATCGACGACACCGTTCGTGCCGGGTCTGCGAGTAGATCCGCCGCCACCGACAAGCGCCACTCGGTCAGATAGCCGACGGGTCCGATCCCCATGAGGCTGGTGAACCGGCGCGCGAAGGCTGCTCGTGAACTGCCGGACTCCTGGGCCAGGCTCGCGACCGTCCAGGGGTGTTCCGGCCGATTGTGTATGAGCCGCAAGGCATGCCCGATGACGGGATCCTCGTAGGCCTTGATCCATCGCGGTGATCGATTCGGGTTCTCGGCGAACCACGTACGGACCGCCGATATCAGGACAAGGTCCAGGAGCCTGTCCAGCAACACTTCCTGCCCTGGCCCGTCGGCGGCGATCTGTTGTTCCAGAAGGTTTGTCATCGGCGCGGTTTCGATGCTGCGTCGTACTACCGCGACGGGTGTCAGGCTGTCGAGAATCTGTCCGCTGACGTAAGAGTCCAAACGGTATGTGCCCGTGAGCATGACGGTCTGACCACTGGTCGAGTTGCCCCAGGTGCGAACGCCGAGAACCGACATGTCCTCGAGCGGTGTGCCGTCGACCGCAGCGCAATTCTGTGCTTCGTCGATCAGTACGTGGACTGGTGTGTCCGGGTGATCGGCGACCGTATACGGATCGGGGCCGCGCAACAGTGCAACGTCGCCGGCCTCGAGATCTTCTGTCTGTCCGGTGTCGGAGACGACGACCGCGCTGCCTCGAACCAGAACCAGCACGGTGATCGGTGCGTGGTCCTCGATACGTAATGACCACGGTGGATCGAGCAGCGAGCGCAGTAGAAAAGCGCCCTCCGCCCGCGATCCCGCCAGCATCATCGACAATGCATCCATGCTTCGACGGTAGACGCTGGCGTATGTTTTTGCGACCTTCGGCTATGGATCGTATTGACGCTCCGCGGTCGAATGAGTGCATGACGACAACAAGCGACATTCAATCGGCAGTAGTGATCGGTGGTACCGGCAAGACCGGTGCGCGCGTTGCGCAGAGGCTGACGGCGGTGGGAATCCGTACCCGAATCGCGTCGAGAACATCCGGGGCGCGTTTCGACTGGAACGATCAGACGACGTGGCAGCCAGCAGTGTCCGGCGTCGACGTGGCATATGTGACGTATGCGCCAGATCTGGCTGTTCCGGAATCGAGCGCCCACATCGAGGAGTTCGCGGAGCTTGCGTACCGCGAAGGGGTTCGTCGCATGGTGCTCCTGTCCGGGCGCGGTGAACCGGCGGCGCAGAAAGCCGAGCAGGTTCTCGCCGACAGCGGTCTGGAATGGGCTGTGGTGCGGGCCAGTTGGTTTGCCCAGAACTTCAGTGAGGGGTACCTACTCGATCCGATTCGGGAAGGCCACCTGGCACTTCCGGTCGGTGAGGTGGGGGAGCCGTTCATCGACGTCGACGATCTCGCCGACGTGGCGGTGGCCGCATTGACTCGAACCGACCTCCTTGGCCGAGTTCTCGAGGTGACAGGTCCGGAGTTGCTCACTTTCGCGGCGGCGGTGGATGCGATTTCGACGGCGTCGGGTCGTCTCGTGACATTCGAAAGAATTGGACTCAAACAGTTTTCCGACGGCATGGCGGAGGTCGGCGTCCCGAGTGACGTCGTGGAGTTACTCAGGTACCTGTTTGCCGAGGTTCTCGACGGACGAAATCAAAGTGTGACCGGTGTCGTCGAAGAGGTCCTGGAACGACCCGCTCGAGATTTCACCACTTTTGCCGCCGAGGCTGCCCGAACGGGGGTCTGGTCGTGAAGAAATCCGAGATTTTCTTGGAGCTGCGCTCGGCGCGCTCGTCGCCGGTGGTGCGTTGTTTGCCTTCTCGTCCTTCGTGATGCCCGCTCTGCGGTCGGTCGATGCACATACCGCGATCACGTCGATGCAGGCGATCAACGTCGAAGCGCCGCGTAGTGCGTTGATGCTGCCGCTGGTCGGATCGGCGCTCACCGCGATCGCCGCTGGAATCTGGGCAGCGATCTCCAGACCGGACGGCTGGGTCCTTGCTGTCGTCGGTTGCGTCGGGGTGCTCGCGTCCTTCGCGGTGACCGCGATCTACCACGTCCCTCGCAACGACGCGTTTGCCTCGGTCAGCACTACCGACGCGGCCGCATGGGCGTCGTACGAGGCGGGTTGGACTATGTGGAATCACGTTCGGGTCGGGCTGTACCTGCTGTCGGGAATCGTGCTCGCGGTGGCCGCGGTGCTACCAGCAACAAACGCGGTGGACACGGCCCAGTAGTCTTGTACCCCGTGAGTGATGTAGAAGCCCAGCCAGTCGACGACACCCCCGAGCAGCTCCGTATCCGGCGCGAGAAGCGTGAACGGATCCTCGCGCAGGGGCAGGAGGCGTACCCGGTTTCGGTCGATCGCACCCACACGCTCGCGCAGATCCGCGCGGAGTACCCGGAACTCGAGCCGGACACGGCGACTGGTGTGCTGGTCGGCGTCGTCGGCCGCGTCATCTTCATGCGCAACACCGGCAAGTTGTGCTTCGCGACTCTGCAGGAAGGCGACGGTACCCAGCTGCAGGCCATGATCAGCCTCGCCGGCGTCGGCGAAGAGGCACTGGCTGCCTGGAAGTCCGACGTCGACCTCGGCGACTTCGTCTTCATCCACGGTGAGGTCATCAGCTCCCGTCGCGGCGAGCTCAGCGTGATGGCCGACGCGTGGCAGATCGCGTCCAAGTCGCTGCGCCCCCTGCCGGTTGCTCACAAGGAAATGAGCGAAGAGTCCCGGGTGCGTCAGCGCTACGCGGATCTGATCGTTCGCCCCGAGGCTCGGGACAACGCCCGCAAGCGCGTCGCAGTTGTCCGTGCGCTGCGCAATGCACTCGAGAGCCGCGGCTTCCTCGAGGTCGAGACGCCGATGCTGCAGACGCTGCACGGCGGCGCGGCAGCTCGCCCGTTCGTCACGCACTCGAACGCCCTCGACATCGACCTGTACCTGCGTATCGCGCCGGAACTGTTCCTCAAGCGTTGCGTCGTCGGCGGTATCGAGAAGGTCTTCGAGATCAACCGCAACTTCCGCAACGAGGGCGTCGACTCCACTCACTCGCCCGAGTTCGCGATGCTCGAGACGTACGAGGCCTACGGCACGTACGACGATTCCGCGAAGATGATTCGTGAACTCGTCCAGGAAGTTGCGCAGGAAGCATTCGGCACGCAGGTCCTCACCCTCGCCGACGGTTCCGAGTACGACGTCAGTGGCGAGTGGCAGGTTCTCGAGATGTACCCGTCGCTGTCGGCTGCCATCGGCACCGAGGTCACGCCGGATACAACGGTCGACGAGCTTCTCGCTCTGGCGGAGAAGGTCGGCCTCGAGGTTCCCAAGGACAAGGGCTACGGCCACGGCAAGCTCGTCGAGGAGCTGTGGGAACACCAGTGCGGCGATCAGCTGTACGTGCCGACGTTCGTCCGTGACTTCCCGGTCGAGACGTCGCCCCTGACCCGTGATCACCGCAGCAAGAAGGGTGTCACCGAGAAGTGGGACCTGTACATCCGCGGATTCGAGTTGGCGACAGGCTACTCCGAACTTGTCGACCCGGTCATCCAGCGTGAGCGCTTTGTCGACCAGGCGCGCCTCGCGTCGGCAGGCGACGACGAAGCGATGGTGCTGGACGAGGAGTTCCTCGCCGCGATGGAACAGGGCATGCCGCCGACCACCGGCACCGGCATGGGAATCGATCGACTGCTGATGGCTTTGACTGGTCTCGGTATTCGCGAGACGATCCTCTTCCCGATCGTTCGTCCGTCCGCTCGCTAGCTTTACTTCGATCAAGGTTCGGCCGCACATGTTGCGGCCGAACCTTTTTCAGTTGGGGCGCTCCCAAGGTATTCGATAGTTCCCAACGACATTCGCCTGCGGCAAAGGATTCATCCATGCGCGGTCGCCCGAGTTTCGGACTCTCGAATTGTTGCGATGATTTGGTCGATCGTGCCCTGGTTGAGTGCGTCAGGTAGTCCCTGATCCGACTGGACAAGGAAGACCATGACCTCGGCTGTGGAGTATCCGGGTGTGGTGACGACATCGAATTGTGCTGAGGGCGGATAGCATTCGTTGTCCGCCGGGATATTTGTGACGGTTGCGGCGTGCCGGATCGCCGGGCGTCCGGAGATGGTGAAATTCGTGGGTCCGCCGTAAGCGATACTGGCGAGAGTGCCGTTCTTGGAGGCGAAGATTGCGCTCGGTAGAGGTCTTTTCTCGAGCCGTCGTCTGTCATGATTCCCCCGTCTGGATGCATCCCCCGATGCGTCGCGAGGAGTGTATCGGCACTGTCCTTGTCGCAAGACAAGTCGACCGGCATACCCGGCGGCGAGAAGTCCCAATCATCCTGACGAGCCAAGACAGGACGTTTGTCCAGGTGCTATTGTCGCTGCTTATCGAAGGATCTGGGGAGGAATGGTCGTGGTGAAAAAGGTTGTTGTCACGATGGTTGACGATCTGGACAAAAAATCGCCCGCGGACGAAACTGTGGAGTTTTCCGTCGACGGAGTTGCTTACGAAATCGATCTCACCGCCGCCCACGCCGCGGAACTGCGCGATGCACTGAAAAAGTGGATTCCTCATGCGAGAAAGTCGAATTCCGCCAAATCAGTCAACGGAGCGGTGACCAAATCCCGTCCCGTTGCGGACCGCGATCAGAGTGCCGCCATCCGCGAATGGGCCAAGGGTGCCGGCTTCGAGATTTCGGCCCGCGGTCGTATTTCCACCGAGGTGCGCCGAGCCTACGAAAAGGCCGTCTGAAATGGATCGCGAATGGATTCGGGCGCATTTTGCCGAAACGGATTGATAACGCGTTCTAGTTTGTTAGCGTCTGCACGGTTCGCATCTCTCGTAGAGGAGTCGGTCGTGCACAGAAACAGGTTGTTCGGGGGCGTGGTTCTTGCCGCTCTGATGCTCGTCGGGTTCACCTCCGTGGCTTCGGCTCAGGCCCCGTTGCCCGTGCCCAATGCCTTCCTTGCCGGTGTTCCTCAGGAGTTGGGAAATCCTGGCGGTTCAGCTCCGGGATCCAATGACTTTTCGTGTAAACCGACTGCCGAACATCCCAATCCGGTTGTGCTCGTTCACGGAACGGGTGGAAACAGGCAGACCAACTGGGCCACCTATGCGCCGTTGCTCGCCAACGAGGGCTACTGCGTCTTCGCGCTGACATACGGCAACTTCCCCGAGCAGCCGTGGCCGTTGTCGGCCATCGGTGGAATGCAGGAAATTCCTTCCAGCGCAGCGCAATTGTCGAATTTTGTCGATCAAGTACTTGATGCCACGGGTGCTACATCGGTAGATCTGATCGGACATTCCCAGGGCACCATCATCAACGGGTACTACGCGAAGTTCCTCGGTGGTGCCGACAAAGTGGACAACATCGTCTCGGTGGCGTCGCTGTGGAAGGGAACGCTCGGAAACGAGCAGGCAAGTGTCGGCCGCAGCCTTCGCGAACTCGGGGTATCCGAGGCAGCGCAGGCCGGATTCCCGATCTGCAAGGCATGTCTGAACATGGGGGCAGGCTCGGAGTTCATCGAAAATCTCCGTGCGGGAGGCGTTTACGCGCCGGGTGTTCACTATACGAACATCACGACCCGCTACGACGAACTGGTGCTGCCGTATACAAATGGGCTGGAGCCTGGGCCGAACGCCACCAACATCGTCGTCCAGGACGGTTGTGAGCAAGACATCTCCGATCACCTCGCCATCGCGGCATCGCTGCGCGCCGCGACTTTTGCTCTCAATGCACTCGACCCCGCGCATCAGCGGCCGGTACCGTGCAACTCGGTATTGCCCGTCGTGGGTTGATCACTATGCGGAGGCCTTCGGTGGGGATTCGAACATGCGTGGGCGCTCTCGCTGTGGCGGGAGCCGTGGCCGTGTCCGCGCCGTCTCTTGCGTCGGCGAACGAACCTCTTCCCGTTCCGTCCGGTTTCCTCAGTGGAATCGCCCTCGAAGCGACCAGCCCGGGCGGATCGGCCCCTGGCACCAACGACTTCTCGTGCACGCCTTCCGCTGCTCATCCTGATCCAGTCGTCCTGGTGCACGGGACGGCGGCCAACCGTCAGACCAATTGGGGCGTACTCGCACCCGTACTGGCCAACGAGGGATACTGCGTTTTTGCGCTCACCTTCGGGAATCGAACGGACCAGCCGTGGCCGATTTCCGCAGCCGGCGGTCTCGCACCACTCGGAGACAGCGCAGGGCAGCTGTCGGACTTCGTCGACGACGTTCTCTCTGCGACGGGTGCCTCGAAGGTCGACCTGATCGGACACTCTCAGGGGACGACGGTCAGTGCGTACTACGCCAAGTTCCTCGGCGGCGACACGCACGTTTCCAAGATCGTCTCCATCGCTCCGTTGTGGGACGGCTCGGAGGTCGGCCCGCCGGAAGGCGTCGGGGGACCGGATTTCGACAACGCCAGCTTCGTCACCGAACTGCGCGACGCGGGCGTCTACTCCGATGACGTCGAGTACACCAACATCGTGACTCGGTTCGATCAAGTGGTCGTTCCGTACAGCAGCGGAATACTGGCCGCGTCGAACGCGTCGAACATAGTTGTTCAGGACGGTTGCGAGCAGGACCTGTCGGATCACATCGCGCTGGTGGCGTCGCGGCGAACGGCGACTCTGACGCTCAACGCGCTGGATCCGTCGGATCCGCGTGAGGTGCCGTGCGCTCGGGTACTCCCGATATTCGGCTGATCAGGCGTCGAAAATCGCTGTTCGCTTCAGGCGTACAGGAACCGGGAAACGATTCCCTCAGCTGCGACGTTGTGAACGGTAAGCAGTCCGGCTTCCGCCGCCAATCGGGTGGAGGAGCAGCAGGTGGACTTCGCGCCCTCTAGAGTAATAAGTGGGGTCGTGCAACCTTTGTCGATTCGTGGACGTCAGTCCGCTGACCGGCGAGGCGATCAGTCTGTAGTGCCGGAGCGAAACGCGGCGACCAGGGACGAGACATCCGGTCTCGAACCTGCCCGCCGGAGAGTGTGAGGGAGAGCGATGTTCGAGAGGTTCACCGATCGCGCGCGGCGCGTTGTTGTCCTGGCTCAAGAAGAAGCCAGGATGCTCAACCACAACTACATCGGCACGGAGCACATCCTTCTCGGCCTCATTCACGAGGGCGAAGGTGTCGCAGCCAAGTCGTTGGAGTCGTTGGGTATCTCCCTCGAGGGAGTCCGCAGCCAGGTCGAGGAGATCATCGGCCAGGGCCAGCAGGCTCCGTCCGGTCACATCCCCTTCACACCGCGCGCCAAGAAAGTCCTCGAGCTGAGTCTGCGCGAAGCGCTGCAGCTCGGACACAACTACATCGGTACGGAGCACATCCTGCTCGGTCTCATCCGTGAGGGTGAGGGCGTAGCAGCCCAGGTTCTGGTCAAGCTCGGTGCCGATCTCAACCGCGTCCGCCAGCAGGTCATCCAGCTGCTGTCGGGCTACCAGGGCAAAGAGCCCACCGAAACCGGTGGCACCCGCGGAGAGGCCGGCACGCCGTCCACCTCGCTCGTGCTCGACCAGTTCGGTCGCAACCTGACGCAAGCTGCCCTCGAAGGCAAGCTGGACCCGGTCATCGGCCGCTCGAAGGAAATCGAGCGTGTCATGCAGGTTCTCTCGCGTCGTACCAAGAACAACCCGGTTCTCATCGGTGAACCCGGTGTCGGTAAGACCGCTGTGGTCGAGGGCCTGGCTCAGGCAATCGTCAACGGTGAGGTCCCCGAGACCCTCAAGGACAAGCAGCTGTACACGCTCGACCTCGGGTCGCTCGTGGCCGGCAGCCGTTACCGCGGTGACTTCGAAGAGCGCCTGAAGAAGGTTCTCAAGGAGATCAACACCCGCGGCGACATCATCCTGTTCATCGACGAGCTGCACACCCTCGTGGGTGCGGGCGCGGCCGAGGGCGCTATTGACGCGGCCTCCATCCTCAAGCCCAAGCTTGCTCGCGGTGAGCTGCAGACCATCGGTGCCACCACGCTCGACGAGTACCGCAAGTACATCGAGAAGGATGCTGCCCTCGAGCGTCGTTTCCAGCCTGTTCAGGTGGGCGAGCCGACCGTCGAGCACACCATCGAGATCCTCAAGGGTCTTCGTGACCGCTACGAGGCTCACCACCGTGTCTCCATCACGGACGGTGCTCTCGTGGCAGCGGCGACGCTGGCCGACCGCTACATCAACGACCGCTTCTTGCCGGACAAGGCGATCGACCTCATCGACGAGGCGGGCGCGCGAATGCGCATCCGTCGGATGACTGCACCGCCGGACCTGCGCGAATTCGACGATCGCATCGCCGACGCGCGTCGCGAGAAGGAGTCCGCGATCGACGCGCAGGACTTCGAGAAGGCTGCGAACCTGCGTGACAAAGAGAAGACCCTCGTTGCTCAGCGCGCTGAGCGTGAGAAGCAGTGGCGTGCGGGCGACCTGGACGTCATTGCCGAGGTCGACGACGAGCAGATCGCCGAGGTTCTGGGCAACTGGACCGGTATCCCCGTCTTCAAGCTCACCGAGGAGGAGACCACTCGTCTGCTCCGCATGGAAGAGGAACTGCACAAGCGGATCATCGGCCAGGAAGAGGCGGTCAAGTCCGTCTCGAAGGCGATCCGTCGTACGCGTGCAGGTCTGAAGGATCCCAAGCGTCCCTCGGGCTCGTTCATCTTCGCCGGCCCGTCCGGTGTCGGTAAGACGGAGCTCGCGAAGTCGCTCGCCAACTTCCTGTTCGGCGACGACGACGCTCTGATCCAGATCGACATGGGCGAGTTCCACGACCGCTTCACCGCTTCGCGTCTGTTCGGTGCCCCTCCCGGGTACGTCGGGTACGAAGAGGGTGGCCAGCTCACCGAGAAGGTGCGCCGCAAGCCGTTCAGCGTCGTGCTGTTCGACGAGATCGAGAAGGCACACCAGGAGATCTACAACACCCTCCTGCAGGTGCTCGAGGACGGCCGTCTCACCGACGGTCAGGGACGTACCGTCGACTTCAAGAACACGGTGCTGATCTTCACGTCCAACCTCGGTACGTCGGACATCTCCAAGGCAGTCGGCCTGGGCTTCAGCTCGGGAACGGGCACGGAGTCGAACTACGAGCGCATGAAGCTCAAGGTTCACGACGAGCTGAAGAAGCACTTCCGTCCCGAGTTCTTGAACCGTATCGACGACATCGTCGTCTTCCATCAGCTCACGAACGAGCAGATCGTTCAGATGGTCGACCTGATGCTCGCTCGCGTCGAGGCGGCACTCAAGAACAAGGACATGGCCATGGAGGTCACCGACAAGGCCAAGTCGCTTCTGGCCAAGCGCGGATTCGATCCGGTACTGGGTGCACGACCGCTGCGTCGCACCATCCAGCGCGAGATCGAGGACCAGATGTCCGAGAAGATCCTCTTCGGAGAGATCGGACCCGGCCACATCGTGCTCGTCGACGTCGAGAACTGGGACGGCGAAGGCTCGGGTGAGGACGCGAAGTTCACGTTCACGCCCACCAAGAAGCCGATCGACGTGCCGGACGCACCGCCGATCGAGCTGACCAAGGCCGGCGAAAGCGAAAGCGCAGCAGAGTAGTACAGCAGAGTAGGTAACGAACGGGCGGCACCTCACCGGTGCCGCCCGTTTCGTGTATCACGGGAGAGGGCGTACACATGAACGACATCGAACTGGGTCACCTGCGCCGTTGCGTCGAATTGGCAACGGAAGCATTGGATGCCGGCGACGAACCTTTCGGATCCGTCCTGGCAGCGGCCGACGGAACATTTCTGGCGGAGGACCGAAACCGGATCGCGGGCGGCGACAACACTCGCCACCCCGAGTTCGAGCTGGCTCGGTGGGCGGCTCAGTACCTGACGCCGGAAGAGCGTTCGACGGCAACGGTATTCACCTCGGGAGAGCACTGCGCGATGTGTTCGGCCGCGCACGCGTGGGTGGGCCTCGGACGTATCGTCTACATCTGCTCTTCGGCTCAACTCGGCGACTGGCTCGCGGAGTGGGGTGTGTCCCCGGCGCCGGTGAAGTCTCTGTCGGTCAACGAGGTTGCGCCGAACGTCCCGGTCGAAGGCCCGGTGCCGGAGTTGGTTCCGCTGGTGCGAGAACTGCATCGGAAGTTGCATTCGCCGAGTGCTTGACGGGCACACACAAACGGGCGGCACCTCGCTGGAGGTGCCGCCCGTTTGCGTGTGAAGTCAGGAAACTGCGTCGACCGCTCGAACCTTCTCTCGCAGTTCACCCTTGACGACCTTGCCGCTTGCATTGCGCGGCAGTGCTTCCACGACGACGATGTCCTTCGGGTGCTTGTAGCGCGCGAGACGATCGTTGAGGAAGCTGCTCAGCTCCTCGATGGTCAGGTCCACGGCTGAACCTGGCGCCATCGCGACGATCGCTACCGGCACCTCGCCCCACTTGGCGTCGGGGCGACCGACGACGGCCGCTTCGACGATCAATTCGTGTTCGTAGAGGACGTTTTCCACCTCCGCGCAGTAGATGTTCTCTCCGCCGGAGATGATCATGTCCTTCTTGCGATCCACGACGTAGACGAAGCCTTCGTCGTCGACTCGAACGAGATCGCCGGAGTGGAACCATCCACCGTGGAAGGCGTCAGCGGTGGCGGTGGGATTGTTCCAGTATTCGCTCATCATCGTGGGCCCGCGGTAGACGATTTCACCGATTTCACCGGGTGCCACGTCGTCCATGTTCTCGTCGACGACCCTGGCCGAGATGGTCGGGATGACCCGACCGACGGATCCGAGCTTACGAATCGCATCCTCGCCGTCGAGAACGCAAGTGATGGGCGACATCTCGGTCTGACCGAAGACCGCGACATTGAATGCGTCCGGGAAGGTTTCGGCCATTGCCCGCAGGATCGTATCGGACGACGGTGCGGCGCCCCACGAAATGTTCTTCAGCGACAGTGCTCGAGGTTGCGCCTTCTGTACTGCGCACACGGCCTGCCATTGCACGGGCACGAGGAACAAGCTGGTGACCTTCTCGGCTTCGAGGATGTCGAGTAGTTGACCAGGGTCGAATGCGCCGACCGGATGGATCACCGTGGTCGTGCCGAGTTGCAGGCTCGGCGCTATGGAACCTAGGGCTGCGATGTGGAACATGGGCGACGCGCAGAAGCCGATGGAATCGGCATTGAACAGGTGGAAGGCCCTGATACAGGTCAATGCTTGCGAAGACAGGTTGGAGTGAGAGAGCACCGAGCCCTTGGGGCGACCGGTGGTTCCCGAGGTGTACATGATGAGTGCAGGCGTGTCGTCCGGGATGTCGACGAACGCGTGCGGCTCGCCCTCTTCGCTGATCAAGTCCTCGTAGTTCAGGCTGTCACCCTCGGCGGGGGCGCCTACGGTGATGGAGATGTCGATACCCTCGGACGCGGCTCGCGCAGCTCCGGCCAACGGAGCCAACGGTCCTTCGGCGACAATGACTTTGGAGCCGGAGTCGTTTACCAGATAAGCGACCTCGGGTGGTGTCAGACGGAAGTTCACCGGAACAGCGATGGCGCCCAGTGCGTTGGTCGCGAGCACGACCTCGAGGTATTCGGGGCGGTTGAGCATCAGGATGAGCACGCGGTCGCCGAAGCTGACGCCGCGTCGGGCAAGAGCGTCCGCCAGCTTCTCGACGCGTGCGTCGAGGGTGCTCCAGGTGATGGAATCGCCCAGGAATCGCAGTGCGGTGCGATCGGGAATCATCTGCGCATGCCTGGCGATCTGATTGTTCCAGTTGGTGCGGCGTGAACGCTGCGCCTCGGAGACTGCATCGGTGGAGGCCATCGATGGGTTCCTCTCATGCGTGGGTGATTGTGTGACTCAGGCTACAGTGAGCCGTCGATTCGTACAGTGGTTTTGTTAACGAAAATTCGCAGTGATCACTTGAAGTGGGGCGCGCGTTTCTGCAGCATCGCCATCGCGCCTTCTTTGAAGTCCTCGCCGGTGAGAAGTTCTGCCTGACCGGTATTTTCGAGCTCCAGTGCAGCATCGAGGCGGTCCAATGTCGCCGCATTGAGTGCGCGCTTGGTTAGTTCGAGGGCGCGTCGGGGAGCCTTCGACGTGCGATCGACGACGGAGTCGACGAGTGCGTCGAACGCGTCGTCGGCGACGGTGCGGGACACGAGCCCGAACCGCTCTGCGTCCTCGGCGGAAACTCGCTCGCCCAGCAATGCCATCTCGGCCGCTCGGGCGCGTCCGATCGCTGCCGGTACCAACGCACTGGCGCCGCCGTCGGGCATCAAGCCGATGTTGACGAAGGAGAGGAGGAAATAGGCGCTCGATGCGGCGTACGTCAGGTCCGCGGCTAGAGCGATGGACACGCCGACGCCGGCGGCCGGGCCGTTGACCGCGGCGATCACCGGGACCGGGGCGCTGGTGATGGCGCGAATCAGCGACGTCGCCGCATCCATGACGACTTTCGGGTCTGCGGGGTTGACGGCCGCTGCGGCGAGGTCGGCTCCGGTGCAGAACGCTCGACCGGATCCGGTGATGACGATGGTGCGAACGGCCGGGTCTGCGCCGCCGTCGTGGACGGCAGCTGCGAAAGCAGTCATCGTGGGCAGATCGATCGCGTTCATCCGCTTCGGGCGGTCGAAGGTCAATCGCAGTACACCGTCGGTGATTTCGGAGCGAAAGCCCGTCTCGGCGGTGGCGGTCATGCCGCGCTCACAGCCGTGACGAATCCGGAAAGCCGTGAGGTGATGAGGTGTTCGGCCTCCGAGACCATGCGGTCGATCATGTCGGCGACGGTCGGGATGTCGTTGATCAATCCTTGGCTCTGTCCGGCGGACCAGATGCCTGCATCGAGGTCGCCGTCCTCGAAGACCTTGCGTCCGCGGGCTCCGGCTACCAGATGCTGAATGTCGCTGAACTGCGCGTCGCCACGTGCTTCGATGTCGACGACCTCGGCACTGATCGCATTCGCGGCTACGCGCGCGGTGTTGTGAAGGGTCCGGAAGATCAGCTTGGTGTCGCGTTCAGTATTTGTGACAATCTGCTCTTTAACCGATTGTGCGACAGGGGATTCCACGGTACACATGAAGCGAGTTCCCATGTTGACGCCGTCTGCTCCGAGCGCAAGCGCCGCGACGAGTCCACGTGAATCTGCGATTCCGCCTGAAGCGATCACCGGAATCGTGAGTTGCTGCGTGGCCGCCGGAATCAGAATGAGCCCTGGTATGTCGTCCTCGCCTGGGTGCCCGGCGCATTCGAAGCCGTCGATGCTGACGGCGTCGACGCCCAGTCTCTCGGCCTTGACCGCATGTCGAACTGCAGTGCACTTGTGGATAACCTTCACGTCCGCGTCCTTGAAATGCGGAAGATGATCGATCGGATTGGAACCGGCGGTTTCGACGATCTTGATCCCGGATTCGATGATCGCCTGGCGGTATTCGGCGTACGGCGGCGGCGTGATCGACGGCAGAATAGTGAGATTGACGCCGAAAGGCTTGTCGGTGAGATCGCGGGTTCGAGTAATTTCCTTGACGAGGTCTTCCGGTGTGGGTTGGGTGAGGCCCGTCAAGAACCCGAGGGCGCCGGAATTTGCCGTGGCCGCAACAAGTTCTGCTCGTCCCACCCACATCATGCCCCCTTGCACGATGGGATGGTCAACGCCGAACATTTCGGTGAAGCGAGTGCGAATCATCTGCTCACAACTACTTTCTTACGGTCGGTCATTCGGCATCGAACCCTCTTGCGGGCGAAGAAAACTTCACGCCGCAGGGAACGAGCCCGCCAGCGGACTACGTGCGAGGTTGTGCGAATCGTCACTAACATAACACCGCTGAGAGAGCGGGTGTCAAGACTCTTTTTCCGGAATCCGTCCGCCGCTACAACTGCGTTGTAGGGTTTCGGGTGAAGCAGTACCGCGCGCGAATTGCGACCTTCGCGACGGTTAACATGATCCGTTCGGACTCGCGCCCGTGGAAGTGCGGTGCAGCGGACGAAGGCAGTACAAGAGAAAGCAACGGAAGTGGAGGGTCAGGTGCCCGGACAGACACGCGTCTCCGTGCGTGGCAGCGACCCTGCACCACGGACGCGTCCGAAGAATCGGAAGGCACAAATCGCGGCCGCTGCTGCGGAAGCATTCAGCGAACGTGGCTACCATGCGGTGGGTATCGACGAGATCGCAGCGAAGGTCGGAATTTCCGGTCCGGCCCTCTATCGTCATTTCCCCACGAAATACGCGCTGTTCGTCTACACCGTGAACAACCTGACGCAGGCGTTGTTGGATGCCAGCGATCCAGCTGTGCACGGAAACGAAAATCCACGCGAGCAGTTGAACTCCACGATGGTGGGTGTCATCCGCGCGACGATCGAGAATCGGCGCCGGGGAGGGCTCTACCGATGGGAGGGCAGGTATCTGGTCGACGAGGATCGTGAGCAATTGCGGGTGGGAATGCGCACGCTCAATCTTCGGATCGCCGAGCCGCTGGCAGCGGTTCGTCCGGAACTCGACCCGGCGGATGTAGAACTCATCGCGCCCGCCGTGCTCAGTGTGATCGCCAGTATCACCGGTCATCGATCCGCGTTGTCCGCCAAGCAGATCGAAGCGCTGATTCTTGCGGCATGCTGGTCCGTCATCGGCGTCGAATTGCCCGCTGCCGAGGAGGACGGCGCGAGGGCAGGGGCGTCCGAACGCAAAACAGGCCTCGTACGGACGTCGAAACGCGAAGTGCTGCTTCAGGAAGCAGTGTTGCTGTTCTATCAGCGCGGCTACCACGACGTGAGCATCGAGGAGATCGGTGCCGCGGCGGGTATCAACGCGTCGAGTGTGTATCGGCACTTCGCGAGCAAGGCCGACCTTCTTGCTGCGGCCTTCCACCGTGCGTCCGATCGTCTGACTATGACGTTGGGCTCGGCGTTGGCTGAGTCGGAGACTCCTCTCGCGGCCGTCGAGACGTTGGCGAAGATGTACGTCGAGGTTTCGTTCGGAACCAGCGAACTGTTGGCCGTGTACTTTGCCGAGATCGGCAGTTTGCCGGATCGATCACGGACCGAGTTGCGCAACATTCAGCGTTTGAACGTCGAGGAGTGGGCGCACTTGTGTGTCGAGGCGCGTCCGGAGTTGTCGATCGTCCAAGCGCGGTTTCTCGTCCACGCGGCGCTCGGACTGGTCTTCGACATCGGCCGAATCGTGCACTTTTCCTCGGAGAACTCCGCGCAGGCCCGCGTCGAGAAACTGCTGTCCGCGACGCTCCTCGGGTAGTCCCGCCCGAAACAGTAGGTGTGACTTCACGTATCGCGGGTAGGTTCGTGATCGCAAGGCGTTCACCGAATCATGTGAAGACGGAAGTAGGGACAGCAATGCCAACTCGTACCGCACGCACCGCCTGGAACGGCACCCTCGAGGCCGGATCGGGACAGGTGGAACTCACCAGCTCGGGCGTCGCCACCTTCGACGTGTCGTTCCCCAAGCGCGCAGCTGAGGAGGCCGGCGGAACCACCAGCCCCGAGGAACTCATCGCCGCGGCGCATTCGTCCTGCTACGCGATGCAGTTGTCGGCCCTGATCGCCGAGGCCGGCGGGACCCCCCAGAGCCTCGACATCACCGCGGACGTGGCACTCGGCCCCGACGCGGTCGGATTCAAGCTCACCGGAATCAAGCTCACCGTTCGCGCCGAGGTCGACGGCCTCGACGCCGACGGTTTTGCCAAGGTTGCCCAGGCGGCCAAGGAAACCTGCCCGGTCAGCAAGGCACTGACCGGCGTCGACATCACGTTGGATGCGGCCCTGGACTGATCATCTCGCGCTCGGGCGCCCCCTCCGGCGCCCGAGTGCGGTTGTGTGTGACGACCAGGTAGCTCGCGAACAGGATCGGGAGCACCCACAGGTCCGAGGGATCGCGATAGACCAGGATCGGCAAAAGATCTCCGCGGAATCCTCCTGCGGTCAGGCGGAGAAACCCGATCACCCACTCGTATGCGTCGCCGATCGGCGGTATCACCTTCACGGCGGCGAAGCCGATCCCCGTGACCGCGATGGACCAGGCGATCGCTGCTCGCCCCACCAGACTTCGCCTGAGCACCTCGAGAACCGAGAGCAGAAGCAGGGGAAGCAGGAACACACCGGCGACGTCGGACAGCTTGCCCGTCATCGTGTTCCCGAATGCCCCTTTGAGTACGTGGTCGTTGATCAAGATGACGGCCACCGAGACCAGTGCCCACGGATTCAGCAGCAGATCGCCCGGACGATTCACGACAGGTTGATGGTTGCCGAGCCGGACGAGAACAGATCGCACTTGAACTGAAGGCGCAGACCGGTGGCGGCTTCGGGGACCTCGTACGCCAATTCGCCTCGTTTGGCAGCGCCCGGCGCGAGCTCTCCGTCGACACTCGACGTGCTGCTGTCGGTGAACGTGATGTTGTACGACTTGTTTGCCGAGTCCTGCAGTTCGAAGCACATCATCGACGAGACCGTCGACGGCTTGTCACTGTTGTTGGTGACCTCGGTGTCGACCACGACGTAGCGGTTTCCGGGATCAGCGGTGATGAACTGATTGGTCGAGACGTAGGGATCGACGACGCCGTGTACCTGGACGCGCCAGTCGCCCAGTTCGACGACGTCACCGATTCCGAAGGCGGCCGCAGGTGCGGCGGAAGAACCGTTGTCGTCGACCTTCTTCGCTTCGTCGGTCTCGCCCGAGGCGATGGTTGCGAACAGGGCTGCGCCGACGGCGAGGAGGGCGAGGGGAGTGCGGAGTGATCGCATGATGTGCGCCTTTCGAGAGTTGGTATGGCACAAGTCAACGATGTGAGGACTGCTCACCGCTTCGGTCGAAAGATCGGTCCGCCTCATCCTTTCGGTCGGAGCCTGGCGGTTCGTCCACCCGTTCGGCTGATTCGAGGCGTCGGTGGCGGTGGATACGCTTGCTCGGTGATCACCACCAAAGGAACCGTTGTGCGACGACGCGTATGGACTACCGCCGCTGTCGCGTTCAGCCTTTTCTGTTCCTTCATGACGGTGGGCATCGCAGGCGCGTCGGGAAATATGCCACCGGTATTGGTCGGTATCGGGTTCGTCCTGGGCGTGGCCGGTGGGATATCGCTTGTGTGGCGCCATCAGTATCCCTGGGTGGTTCTGGCGATCACGCTGGTCGGCCCGTTGTTCTTCCCCACCGATGCGACGGCGGCGCTCATCGCATTGTTCGCCGTTGCTCGGATCGCGCGTGGGCCTCGGCTTGCTGCCGCTGCGGCAGCTGTCTTCGTCGCGTGCGGAATTTCGTTGACCTACGACGCTTTTCGCAATCGTGAGTACTCCGTTCTCACGATGGGAACGATGAAACCCAAGGACGGTTCGGCGGTTGTTCAATACGACGTCGCCATCTGGATCCCGTGGCTCGTCGCAGCCGTCATGGTCGGCATCGTCGTGGCGCTCTCGCTCCTGATTCGGACCAGAACCGAACTCGTCGAGGCAGAGCACGTACGGGATCTTGCCACCGAGAAAACAGACGTGATGCGCGACGAGATGATTCGCACCGAGGAACGAACGCGGATCGCGCGCGACATGCACGACACGATCGCGGCCAGTCTGAGCCGGATTTCGTTGTTCGCCGGTGGGTTACAGGTCAGCGCGGCAGACAATCCCGAGAAGGTCGTCAACACCGCTGCGATGATCAGAACCACCGCGCACGAGGCTTTGGACGAATTGAAGGGAATCGTCGGAGTGCTCAGGGGAAGCGGTGATCGCCGCGAACACGGCGGGCACCAGGGGATCGACGCGATCGGCGATCTGGTCAACGGTGCACGCGCCGCGGGCATTCACTGCCGTCTCGAATCGGAGTTGCTCCCGGGTGATGTCGGAATGTTGGCGGGGCACGTCTGTTATCGCGTCGTTCAGGAATCGTTGACCAACGTCCAGAAGTACGCGAGCGACCAGATGCTCGTCATTTCGGTGACCGGGTCGCCGCACGACGGAATTCGTATCCTCGCACGCAACAAGCTGAGCGAGCTTGCACCCATGACGTCGATCGGTTCGCGGTCCGGCCTACGCGGGTTGGCCGAACAGGCAAGAGAAATCGGCGGCAAGGTGGAGGCAGGCGCGCTGGGGGACGATTTCCTCGTCAGTTGCTGGGTGCCCTGGTCGTCGTAACCCTCCCACCCTCTAACTGTCGGGGGCTCTGGGTAATCTGAGCGCACTATGGACGCTGACTCGCGCATCACAGTTTTGATCGTCGACAACGACGCCTGGGTTCGGCGCGGAATGAAGGACATCCTGGAAGCAGCGCCGGACATCGTGGTGGTTGCCGAGGCCGAGGACGGCGATCAGGTCGCAGCCAAAGTCACTCGGTTTCGTCCGCACGTGGTGCTGATGGATCTGAAGATGGCACGGGTCGGTGGCTTGGAGGCCACCCGAGAGTTGATGACCATGAGCAATCCGCCGAAGGTCATTGCGATGACCGCCTTCGACGTCGACGACATGGTCGTGCAGGCGGTCGAGGCGGGCGCGCACAGCTTTCTGAGCAAGGACGCGGCCCCACAGGCGTTCCAGCAGGCAGTACGGGTGGTGGCGTTGGACCACTCGTTGTTCAGCTCCGATTCTCTACGTGCCATCGTGGCCTCGGCGCCGCGTCGGCAAGCACCCGACCTGACTCCCCTCGCTTCGCTCACCGAGCGTGAGCGCGAAGTGCTGACAATCCTGGCGACAGGCGCGGCCAACAGCGTCATCGCGGAGCGGCTGTACCTCGGTGAGACCACCGTCAAGACGCATATCTCCTCGTTGTTCGCCAAGCTCGGTGTGCCCAACCGGGTGAGTGCGTCGTTGATCGCGTTCCGGTGTGGTCTGGTCACGTGATTCTGTGACCTCGTGAGCCGGGACTAATCCCGGCCCTGTTCGTTGTTGCACCTTCGGTGACTGATCAAATCGTGATTGACCAAGACGTGACCATCGAAGTGTGGTCTGACGTCGCTTGTCCGTGGTGCTACATCGGAAAGACCAGGTTCCTTTCGGCTCTGGATCGTTTCGAGAACAAGGACCGCGTCAACGTCATCTGGCGCTCGTACCAGCTCGCTCCGGAGACCCCGGTGGGAGAGGGACGAACCGAACTCGACGCCTTGGTCGAGATGAAGGGGATGGCGCCTGAACAGGTACGTCAGATGTTCGCCCACGTCAGCGCGACGGCAGCCGAGGTCGGCTTGAACTTGGACTTCGACACCGTGATCGCCGCCAACACCTTTGATGCGCACAGGTTGCTGCATCTCGCGGGTGAGCGGCAGAACGAACTCCTCGAAGCGCTGTTCAAAGCGCACTTCAGCGACGGCAAGGTGATCGACGACCGTGAGGTGCTGGTCGAGTTGGCCGTGAGCGTCGGCCTCGACGCCGATGTCGTGCGCGAGCAACTGGGCTCCGATGCCGCAGCCGAGGCTGTTCGCGAAGATCTGTCCATGGCCCGCCAACTGCAGGTCAGCGGCGTTCCGTTCTTCGTCGCCAACCGTGCGGTCGCAGTATCCGGCGCTCAACCCGAAGAGGTGTTTCTGCAGTTGCTCACTCAGGCCTCCGAACCGGCCTGAGTAAGGCGAGCGGCACGAACTGCCGGGGCGTTCGAGAACGGCAACAGATGTGCACCGTCGTCGGGGCAGGAAAGCGTGACGTGCGCTGCATCGACGAACCGGTACGGCTGCGCTGCAACAACTCCGGCAAGGTTCTTGCGCAGACGCGACATCTCGGCCCGCGCGGTCACCGTGCGGGCCGGGTCACCGAAAAGATCCTGCGCCAACCGCGATGCGGTCAGTCCACGCCTCTCGGATCCGAGGAGAAACAGAATCTCCGCATGCCGCTGGGTCGGGGAGTAGGCCCATTCGCCCAACCCCGACGTGACGGTCACCGACATGTTCTCGGAATCGCGCAGATCGATATGCACCGTGGGCGGACTGATTTTCTCGCCGGTGGCGATCGGCCGGACCACCCACCCGCCGGGAAGTGGATCCAGTTCGCACAGACCCAAAGCGGGGAACCACGTCCTGCCGGGAGCCAAAGCCGCGGGGAGCAGCACGCGCGAGCGATGAGGTAGCGCATCGACCGCCGCTACCCAGCCATGAGTATCGATCACCAATGCCGGTGATCCGCTACGAGCAAGCATCGGCCCTGCAACAGAACGCAATTGATCGAGATTGTCCCGATGCTTGTCGCGCAGGTGTGATTGCGCGAGGCGTGCGACGGCGTCGACCAGAGCGAGTGTGGTGGGGTGGACGGTCTTGGCGGGACCACTGATGTCGACGACGCCGATGACACGGTCGTCCCGCGGATCGCGGATGGGTGCCCCCGCGCAGGTCCACGGATGATGGCTGCGCGCATAGTGTTCCGCCGAGAAGATCTGAACCGCCTGTCGTGACACCAATGCCGTTCCGATGGCGTTGGTGCCGACGCTGTCCTCGGCCCAGTTCGCACCCTCGACAAATCCCAGACGCGCAGCTTGGTCCAGTACTCGATGGGACCCGCTGCGCCACAGTACAGTTCCGCGAAGATCTGCGACGACCATGATGTTCTCACCGCTCGCGGTAACCGATTCGAGTCCACGCGTCACGTCGTCGAGCACGTCGTACAGTCCGGACTCACGACGACGGAGATCGAGTTCGGCGACGTCCATGGACGGTTCGACCCGGTTGTGTTCGGGGTCGATACCTAACTCGCGCAGGCGTTGCCACGATTGGCGGACCACGTCCCTGGGGCGGGCCGGTGCGCGGTCTCCGGCCATCGTCGCGTCGTACACCGCGGCGAGGGTCCTCGCGTAGTCGCGAGGATCCTCGCCGGGCGGCATCGCGGGCTCGGGCAACCGCTTTTTCAGCGAAGATACCGTTTTCAGCGAAGACACCGCTTTCAGTGAAGACACCGCGGTCAGCGGTAGACGAGGCCGCCGTCGATGAGACCGGCCTGACCGGTCATGTAGTCGGAATCGGGCCCGGCAAGGTACGAGACGAAACCGGCGACATCGTCGGGGGTTTCAGCTCGACCCAGCGCAATTCCGCCGACGAACTTCTCGTAGGTGGCGCCCTCTGGTGCACCGGTCAATTCGGCGAACCTCTTGTCGATCGTCACCCACATGTCGGTGCCCACGACGCCGGGGCAGTACGCGTTGACGGTGATTCCGTCGGACGCGTATTCCTTGGCTGCAGCCTGAGTGAGGGCCCTGACCGCGAATTTTGTTGCGCTGTAAACACCTAACATGGCGAACCCGTCGTGACCGGCGATGGATGACGCGTTGATGATCTTTCCGCGCTGACCGAGCGCTTGGAACTTTGCTGCTGCAGCTTGAATTCCCCACAGGACACCGTCGACGTTGACGCTCCAGATCTTGGAGACCTCTTCCGGCGTCGCGTCGGAGATCGGGCCGACGAGAGCGATTCCCGCGTTGTTGACGATGACGTCGAATCCGCCCAATTCCTGGTGTGCATGTTCGACGGCTGCGTGAACCCGCGCGCGATCGCTGACGTCGGCGACAAACGTCGTTGCACGACGGCCGATCTGTCTGATCTCGTCGGCAACCGCATCCAGCTTGGTTTGGTCGAGGTCGACCAACGCGATGTCGGCGCCGTCGTGGGCGAGGCGGAGAGCAATTCCGCGTCCGATGCCTTGGCCGGCGCCGGTGACCAGTACTACCTTGCCCGTGATGCTCATGCAGTTTCTCCTCGTAAGCAGTGAACCGGTTGCCTGGGAACCGGTGAGTGATTTGTATGTGACGGCGACCACAATGCGGAAGGGTTGCACCGTGTTGCAATTCCGCAGAATGGGGCAGCGGTTGCAACCCTCGGCAACCCTCCCGGTATCCCGCGCGACGGCTCCATAGTTGCGCCACCACTTCGCGAATCATCCTGCGAGACAATCTGGGAGAGGGCACATGACCGCTACAGTCGACACACCCACGGAACCGGCCACGCCGAGCCGACAACCGTCACGCCGCTGGATCGGGTTCGGGATCGCGAACCTCGTGATCGTTCTCGTGCTGGCCGTGGCGAGTTGGTACCTTCTGGCCGATCCGACCACCAGTCCCTGGAGTTTCTATCCTCTGCCGTTCAACGCGGCGCTTTTCTGGGCAATCCTTTTTGTGGTGTTCATCGGCTTCAATTGCGAGTTCGCCGGCTTCGACCGACTCCCGCAGCCGGCGAAAGGCCTGGCGATCATGGTCGCGACCGCGGTCTTCGCCGTCGTGGTGACGTGGCTCCTGGCAAACGGCTTGGGGAGTTTGTACCCGGATTTCGCGGCCGATCGTGAGGGCGGCCTCGGATATTTCGCGGGTGCGCTGTTCGTGCTCTTCGGCTTCGGGACCTGGGTGATGGTGGTCCTGAACTGGCAGCATTGGCCGTGGACTTCCCTGGGGATGAAGCAGCCGTTGGTGGGTTTGTGTGAGATCGCGTTTGTCGCCGTCCCGACGCTGGCGCTGTACTTCGTGTTCGGTCTGCCGTCCGTGTCGCTGTCCGCCACGGATCCGTTGATGACCGTCGACACCGTGCTCGGGTGGTTCTACTGCGTCGTGGTGGTCGTGATCCTGACTGGCCAGACGCTCGACAACTGGCCGTGGCGACTGTTCGGCGGTGGGGGAAAGACGGCGCTCGCAGCCACGATCGGTAACTTCGCCGTGGGAACCGGCTTGTACTTCGTGGCGCTTCCAGTGGTTAAGGCACTTTTGGGAAGCGATGCCGTTGCCGAGTTGGGTGGTGTGGTCCATCAGTTCCCGGCGCAGCTCGGTGTGTGCTGGGCATTCTGGATGATCTTCTGGGCCAACGCCTTCGGTAACAAACCCACGGGCTTTGCGGACGGGGTCAACCTGGCGATCCGCGCGCTGCTCACGTTTGTGCTCGCGGTGGTCACATTCTTGTTCTATTACCGCTTTGCAGCAGAGCACATTCTTCACGAGCCGGCAGTTGTCGACGGATTACACGGCAATGCACTGGGTTTCGTGGATTGGGCCGTGTTGTGGACGTTGTTCTACGTTGTGGGATTTCAGTCGCTGGGACTCGGCAGATTCAAGCCTGCTGAGGGGTGAGTCGGTTGCCCGCACATCGGTGCGGGTAACCGGTATCGGGCGGCGGCACCGCGCCCGCTGATTGCAACAGACTGCAACGCTTGTGACCGGGGCCACTTATGGGATGTGCTGTGTGTCACATTCACAAACAAGGAGAAGTGATGACGCAAACCATCGATTCCGCAGTCACCCCCGAGGTGAAGTTGACGGCGGTGACACCTCAGGAGCGCGTCGACGCCTGGCTGGCGGATTTCGAGTCGGCCCTCGCGGCTCGTGACATCGAGCGTGTGGCAGGCAAATTCGCACTCGACAGCTTCTGGCGAGACCTGGTGTCGTTCACCTGGAACATCAAGACCGTCGAAGGTCGCGAGCAGATCGCCGACATGCTCTCCGCGCGACTCGACGACACCGACCCTTCGGGATTCCGGACCACCGAGACACCCGACGAAGCAGACGGCGTCACGTCAGCCTGGATCGAGTTCGAGACTGCAACCGGTCGCGCGCACGGGCACCTTCGTTTGAAGGGAGATGAAGGTTGGACCCTGCTGACGTCGCTGCAGGAATTGAAGGGACACGAAGAAGGTAAGGGCACTCGTCGTCCGCGCGGCGCCAAGCATGGGGCAGACCCGAACCGCATCACGTGGGCCGAGCAGAAGGAGATCGAAGACCGCGAACTCGGTTACACCACACAGCCTTACGTCGTGATCGTCGGCGGCGGCCAGGGCGGCATCGCGCTCGGCGCCCGGATGCGTCAGCTCGGAGTACCGGCCATCGTGATCGACAGCCACGAGCGACCCGGCGATCAGTGGCGCGGACGCTACAAGTCCCTGTGCCTGCACGATCCGGTTTGGTACGACCACCTGCCCTACATGCCGTTCCCCGACAACTGGCCGGTGTTCGCGCCCAAGGACAAGATCGGCGACTGGCTCGAGATGTACACCAAGGTCATGGAGGTTCCGTACTGGAATTCCACGACCTGCACCTCGGCGTCGTTCGACGAGAAGACCCAGGAATGGACCGTCGAGGTCAACCGCAACGGCGAGAAGCTGACGTTGCGTCCCAAGCAGTTGGTGATGGCGACGGGTATGTCCGGCAAGGCCAACGTTCCGACGTTCCCCGGGCAGGACAAGTTCCTCGGCGATCAGCACCACTCGAGCAAGCACCCCGGCCCGGATCAGTACGTGGGCAAGAAGGTCGTCGTGATCGGGGCCAACAACTCCTCGCACGACATCTGCGGCGCACTGTGGGAGAACGGTATCGACGTCACGATGGTGCAGCGCAGCTCGACGCACATCGTGAAGTCGGATTCGCTGATGGATTTGGGCTTGGGCGATCTGTACTCGGAGCGAGCACTGGCCGCCGGCATGACGACACACAAGGCGGACCTCACGTTCGGTTCGCTGCCGTACCGGATCATGCACGAGTTCCAGATCCCGGTGTACGACGCAATCCGTGAGCGCGACAAGGATTTCTACGATCGCCTCGAGAAGGCGGGCTTCGAGCACGACTGGGGCGACGACGGTTCGGGCCTGTTCATGAAGTACCTACGCCGTGGCTCGGGCTACTACATCGATGTCGGCGCTGCCGAACTGGTTGCCAATGGAGACATCAAGCTCGCGCACGGCAACATTCGTGAGCTGACCGAGAACAGCGTGATCCTCGAAGACGGTACGGAATTGCCTGCCGACGTGGTGGTCTACGCGACCGGCTACGGCTCGATGAATGGCTGGGTGGCGGATCTGATCGGTCAGGACACCGCCGACAAGGTCGGCAAGGTGTGGGGCCTGGGCTCGAATACCACCAAGGATCCGGGACCGTGGGAAGGCGAGCAGCGCAACATGTGGAAGCCGACGCAGCAGGAAGCGCTGTGGTTCCACGGAGGCAATCTGCACCAGTCGCGCCACTACTCGCTGTACTTGGCGTTGCAATTGAAGGCGCGTTACGAGGGCATCCCGACGCCGGTGTACGGACTGCAAGAAGTGCATCATCTGAGCTGAAACAGAACTGCTGTGCGCCTTTATTAACCGCGGGAGGTTAATAAAGGCGCACAGCAGGTTCAGCGAAGGGCGTACTTCTTTGCTACTTCGGTGTTCTTGGTCGCGCGCTCGGTGAGGAAGGCGAATGCCAACCCGAGTACGAGCCAGAGCGTCGCCTGCGTAGCGAGCGAGGAAAGTCGGAACTCCCACAGCAGAGTTGCCGGGAAGTCCTCGCCCACCTCGTTGATGCCGGGAAGCGAGACGTAACCGATCGCGACGATCACCAGGAACGCAGCCGCCGGAGCAGCGATGCGCACGCTGAGGAACTCGTGCCCGGAAACTGCCTTTGCAGCCGCTGCTGCCGCGGTGACGGACAGCAGTCCGAGAATCACGGCGGCCAGCCACAGCAGTGTGCGCTGGTTGATGGTGTCGGGATCTCCGACGGCCGGCGGATTGGCCGGGTACTTGAAAAAGGGGACAGCCTCGATAGCCAGCCAACCACCGACGGCGATGGTGATCGCCAACAACGGCCCGGACATTCCGGTGAGTCGTCGAGCGTAATTGGCAACGACCGAGAAGATCGCCCCGAGCGCCAGTCCGGCAAGCGCCGTGGCCAGGAACAGCCCGGCGCGCTGCCCGTCGCGGCTCACCAGTGGTTCTTCTTCGTCACCGTGCGAATGCCCAGCGGCTTCGCCGGAAACCTCACCGGTGGCGCTGTTGGCTTCTTCGATCGCAATGGCAGCGTTGACGTGCGGTTCACCCAGCACGAATGCAACTCCGCCGGCAAGGATGCCTGCGATCAGACCAGCCAACAAACCACGAATGAGAAGCTTCGTGAAATTGTCGACTAGTGGCACGGCAGGCCCATCAAGTGTCGACCGTCGTGCATCAATTCATGCATGTACATGCCGGTGCGAGAGATAGCGCCCTGGTCGAATCCGACCAGGTAGAGAGCCAGCATCGCGAACAGAACTACTGCAGCGGCGAGGAAAGCAAGACGAGTCGAATCGATCGACGTATCGGGAGAATAGGCGAGAGCCATCGAAGCCTCCTGGGATTTTCGCGTCCCCTAGGTCCATGCGATGGCCGAAGTGTCTGGCTGTCGAAATTGTCGTGCCGAAAAAGGCACTTCACCTCGAATTACAGTGGCGCGACCGCTCCGGGCTTTCACCGGATTCCTGTCGGACCATCGCGTTTACATGCGAACTTTTGCACTACAGCCCGCACCGTGTCAACGCGTGAAGCCGAGATGACCGTCGATTGTGCCCGCCAAGGCAGGCACAATCGCTCGAGATCAGCTCTTTGCGGCGACGTCCAGGACAACTTCGAATTCGAGCAACGACGCACCCGAAGCGACGGGCTTCGCGCGCTCGCCGGAATGGGCTTCACGGGCGGGGCCGTCACGCCAATCGGCGAACGCCTGCTCGGACTCCCACTGAGTCACCACGAAGTAGCGGCTCTCACCGGCGGTGGGGCGGAGGAGTTGGAATCCGAGAAAGCCCGGGGAGTTCTCGACTGCGTGAGCGCGTGCTGCGAAGCGCTTCTCCAGTTCGGGGCCGGCGCCCTCGGGGACCTCGATTGCATTGATCTTCACGACTGCCATGCAAGCGACATTACCCGCGCACCTTCACCGCGTACCGTGACACTCGTGTTGCATGACGAAGGTGGAACGGGACAACCGATTCTGTTGTTGCACGGCCTCATGGGCAGCTCCCGAACGTGGCGACGCCATGTGCCGTGGATCCGCGAGTTCGGCCACGTCTACACCTTCGACGCTGCCGGTCACGGCAGGCCGGCGCCAGCGGCACTGACTACCGAGGCATTCGTCGAGGACCTGACATCGGCCGTTGCGTCCATCGAGGAGCCGATGATCGTGATCGGTCATTCGATGGGGGCTCTGCATGCGTGGTGCTTCGCCGCCGCGCATCCCGAAAAGGTTTGTGCGCTGGTCCTCGAAGACATGGCCCCGGACTTTCGTGGACGCACCGCTGCGGACTGGGCGCAGATGATCTCGGCGTGGCCGCAGCCGTTTGCTTCCGAGGAGGCGATGAAGGAATTCTTCGGCCCCGTCGCCGGCCAGTACTTTCTCGACTCTTTCGACCGCCGCGACGACGGGTGGTACCTGCACGGCGACGTGTCGACCTTCCGCGACATCTCGGAGGAGTGGGGCACGAGGCATTTCTGGGATCAGTGGAAGGCGATCGAGGTGCCGACCTTGCTGATCGAGGGGGAGTTCACCATCACCCCTGAGGGACAGATGCGAGAGATGGCCGAGAGGCCGGGAACTCGGTACGTATGTATTGCCGATGCAGGCCACCTGGTCCACGACGATCAACCGCAGCGCTATCGCGAAGTGGTGACGGAATTCCTTCACACGGTGAGCTGACTTCGGATCGACGCGCCCACCTGCTCCAGCTCGACGGCTCGCCTGGCGAGGAGTCCAGCAGCGAACTTCGCCTTGTCGCCGCGATGGCGGGGGACGACGTGCAGGTGCGAGTGGAACACGGTTTGGCCCGCGGCACGCCCGTCGTTGACGAGAAAGTTGACTCCGTCAGCGGCGATGTCGCAGCGGCGTAGAGCTCCGGCGATGAGCGTGCCGACGCGGAACATCTCTGCGCCTTCGTGACTTTCGAGAGCATCGAGGTTCTCTGCATGACGCTTGGGGACCACCAGGGTGTGTCCGCGACTCACCGGCCGTGCATCGAGGAATGCGAGAGTTGTCTCGCTCTCGTGAACGAGAATCGCCGGCTCGGTCAGCGCGACGATCTTGCAGAAGACGCAGGAATCGGTGCTCATGCCTACAGAATGTAGTCCGAAATCAGATCCGACCCCGACTACAGCAAGCGCAGTTGGCGTGCCCTCGTGATCGCTTCGTTTCGATTGTGTACGTCGAGCTTCTTGTAGAGAGTGCGCAGTTGAGTCTTGACGGTGTTGACGGACACGTACAGTTTGTCGGCCATCGCAGCCGACCCCATGCCGAGCGCCAGGAGTGAGAGGACTTTCTGTTCGCGTTCGGTCAGCTCCACGATATGTACGAATTCCGGAAAAGATTCCGCAGGAGCCCTTTTCGAGAATTCGGCCAGTGCACGCGATTTCGTTTCGGCCATCGATTCGAGTTTCTCGACGTCCGACGATGCGATGGTCGCGAACGAACGTAGAAGTCCGGTCTGATCCGCGATGCTGCACGCTCTGGACCACTCCTGAGAGGCGAGGCGTGGCTCACCCAGCTCGGAGTGGGCAACCGCTTGCACCAGAAGCGATTCCATCTGTGCCCGCGGATAGGATACGCCAGACCAGTCGAACTGGTGACACAGCGCCACCGCGGCCTCGTTCTGGCCGATCCGCTGACGTAAACGCGCCACCGACGTGAGCGTCCACGGGTTGGCTGCAGGATCGATGATCTCCTTGGCCAGTGCTACGGCATTGTTCCCCTGTCCGAGAGCGAGCAAGAGATCGATCTCTGCGGATTGCAACAGAGGAAGCGCGAAAGATGTAGCCGTGTACTGCTTGGAATGTGCTTCGATCGCATTGTGGAGCAACAGTAGTGCCGCAGTGTGGTCGCCGGAGGTCAAGGCGAATTGGCAATGCGCATAGACGACGAATGCCCACAGTTCCTCGGTGTCGGACGGAAGACCGAGTTCGGTCAATGCGAGACGTGCGTCGTCGAAGTCGAGTGTGTCGAGAGCAGTGAGCGCCCGTGCTGTCAGACCGGCGATCTTGACCACAGGTTCGAGCCAACCGCCGGGGTCCGGATGCTTCTGTTCGAGTTCGGACCAGTGTGTGGCCTGCCGCGGCTCACCAGCCAGCGCCCAATTCAGGGCGGCACTTCCCGCAGAGTTACGAGCGATGAAGTCGACTCCATGAGACAGGGCGCCGTGGTACGCCATTCGAGCCTTGATCGTGGATTCTGTGAACCTGCCGCTCAATTGAAAATTGATCGCCCATTGAAGTCGCATGAGAGGGAGCTGTGCGCTGACCGCTTCCGGGTTGTTCTCCAGCGCACTGCGACTGAGATGAGACAGGCGCCTGGTGGTTTCTGCTGCGAGCCCGTACTCGCCTGCCATCCTGAGCATGATCGATTGAACGCAGGCAATGCTCAAGGCGTCCTTCGCGCCAGATTCAGCGCCGAGAGCCCACAGTTCTGCCGGCGATTCGGGTAGCAAGTCGACTACCGTCGAGCGCTCGCTCGGATGCATCGTGAACAGTGCGCGCCCCGCCTCCACGGCAGAGTGTTTGTCCGCAGCTTCCGCCGGAATCCGTTGGAGAGCAGAGCGAACCGAGTCCAGATTGTGGACGATCATCGTCACCCAGTGTTGCTCGACGATGTCTACTGCCAGGGTCCAGTTCTGTGCCTCGACCGCGTAGTCCAGCGCCGACGCGTGATGACCGTGGTCGAGTCGGTTGTGTGCGAGGAACGAAAGACGTTGCGCCGGATCGACTCCAGCGCGCTTTTGGTGCGCGAGTATCGATCGACGAATGGCGGGAGGCAGCTCCCAGGTTTCTTCGGCTTCGGTCTCGACCCGTGACAACAACCCGGCTGTCTCCAGTATCGCCAGGCGCACGCGAATCTGATGAACGGTCTCGCCATCCTCAGGGTGTTGGGACTCGAACAGCATGGCGGCGATGTCGACGGTGATCGATCGCGCAAAGGCCGTCGCGAGCAGGAACTCGAGTTGTTTCACATGATCAGCGGTCATGAGAACGGATTTGTTCACGTAGTCGTCGATCGCCTGCGCGATGTTCTTCCCGATCATCTGCTCGCGGTTGCGGCTACCCGATGTCTGGACGTCGGGAACGGCGACACGAACCAGCGCTGGCAGCCCACCTGTCAGGGCTGTGATTTGTTCGGCATCACCGTCAGTCGTGTTTACGTCAGCTTGTGCGAGCAAATGGGCGGTATCGGCTCTCGTGAACAACAGCTCACTCGCGCCTATCACCTCGTGGTCCGTGTCGAGCAGGTACGGCTCGGAGAACATGCCGAAGCCCGAGAGCGTGACCACGAGGTCCAGGTTGTGACAGAGGGCGAGGAGTTCGATCAACTGATCGTCCAACTCTGGTTCCGATATCAGATCCGGCCTGATCAGCACGAGCAGCACGGGGCGGCTGAGGGCGTTCAGGGATTTGGCGACAGCGGTGAAAGGATCGGCGAGATCGTCGACGTCGGGCAGTGCGATTCCGGCAGCGTGGATTCGATCGAGGACAACGGCCCAGAAATCTTCGAGTGTCGACGAGGGCCGTGGGGCCGAGACCCAGACGAGTATTCGTTCGGATGCCAAATGGGCGCGCAGCCACGATGCGATCAACGACGATTTCCCGTGGCCGTTCGGTGCACGGACGATTGTCAGCGCGGCACGTCGGTCAAGTTTGTCGAAGAGCGCTTGCCGGGGAATCGACGTCGCGAGGGTGCGCCTTTCGGGAATAGCTGCCCAGTCGTGGCCGTCCATCCCGAACATCAGCGCGGACCCTTTCTGCTTTCGCGCCCCGCAATGATTGAAGAGTTTGGGCGGATTGTCTCGATCCAACTATCTACAGGGAGGAGCGTAGCTGGTGCGAATCCAGAGCGTGCCATCCCGGGCAATTCACCCGGGAATTCACCCCGGCTGAGAGAAGTTCACCCACACAATCACGCCGTCACCATTGGCTTTCGAGTCCCTCGAGCGACTTCTATTGAACGTAGCTCGGGATTCGCCAAATGTGGCCGCGAGCGCCTGTCGGAGGCCCGAGAGAGTCAGACATCGAAAGGAGCGTCGTGAGAACTCGTCTGTCAGAGGTGCGGTCGAAGGCCGTTGTCGTCGGACTCCGGCCGAGAGCGTGGCGCCGAGGAGTGCGAGGTATCGGCATAGTTGTCGTGACCGGAGCTCTGGTGGTCGGCGCTGCTGCGCTCGGCTTGCTGCCGATGCAGTCGGATGTTCGATTGGCGGCCGAGGGAGAGTTCGTGCCTCCCTTCACCGTCGAGCTGACGGCGATTGACGGTGCACCGCCCTTCGATCCCGCTGACGGTCCAGGGCTCGATTCGGGACCGTCCAACGGCATTGTCCGAGAGGGTGATCCGGTGACGTATGTCATCGACATCGGTGTCCGGGGCAACCCGCTCGCCGACGTGGTCGTGCAACTTCCGGTGCCTCGAGGTTTCGTTCTGCCGTCCGTGCCTGACTACTGCGAAGACGGCTCGGGTGTCGACGAGGTCGGATTACATTGCCTGATAGGCAATCTGGACGCGGACCGGTACTTCACCCGAACGGCGACGATGACTGCGGGAAAGCGGGAAGACGCCGACGGTCTACCGATCGCTGCACTGGTCACCGCAGATCGGGGGGCGGTTCGCGTGCGGTCGGGCGATGTCACGGTGCGGGTGGCGACCACCCCGGGAGTGTGTGATCCGTACGGGATTTCTGTTGGTGGTCAGAGAAGCCAGTGGGCTGCTGTCTCGGCAGATGGACGAATCTCAGGTCTGGTGACATCGGGCATCTCGGAGGCGGTGGTGATCGACGGCGTCGATCAATGCGGGCACGCGACAGCGCGGACGGTGAAACCGTTCGAGGGTCACTTCTCGTTTGTCGGACTGCTACCGGGGACGTATCGCGTCACGGTCGACGGCCGAGCGCCGGTGGAAGTGGTGCTGGAACCAGGTGCAATGGCGGTCGGTGGCCTGACGTTCTGATACAGCTTCGCAGGAATGGCAACACTCGTAACAGTCAGTAGCAGTCAATGGAGGATCCAGTGCGTGAAAGCCTGGGCGTTGTATTCGAAAATCAGTCAATTTCAACAGCTCTCGTAGATGCAGACACACCCCTTCTGGGCTCGATCGACGAGTTCCGTCACCCCTGGGGTGCAGACGGGACTGTTCCCTCTCCGCAAGCGTCGGCGCGCGCACTCGCCTCCGCGGCCGAGGTCGCCACCGGTCGAGCCCTGCGCTCGAATCTGTGCCCCACCGTCGTCGGAGTGATGTGCGAGCGTGCGGACGTGCGCGAACATGTCTCGGATTCGTTGTCCTCCAGTCCTTTCGAGAACATCGAGTTGGTCAACGGTCTCGACGCACGGCTTGCCTACCTGCGGACGGTCGACGCTCTCATTGGTGTTTCGCCGATTCTCGCGTTCTGGCCGGACGGCAGTGAGACCGTGATCGCGGCCGTCGACCCGAGAGCAGGCGTCGTGGACTCGGCGCATCGTTACGACACGGCCGAGTTGCTTGCGGACAGCTCGACATTTGCTGCGACATTGGACCTCCTCGTCGCCGAACGAGACCCTGTGCCCAAGATGCTCGTCGCGATGCTCGTGAAGGAAGACTCTCGGCGGCCGTCCGCGGAAGCCGCTGAACTGGCAGGTCTCGGCTTCCTGTTTCTCGGCGAGCGGACCCAACTGGCGATAGGGGCTGCGCTGGTAGCGGCCGATCGCGGAAGCGAAGTTCGGTCCGGTGGCGGCATGGCTGCCCGGCCCGTCAACAGGGTCCGGTGGGCGGCGGCAATAGTACTGCCGCTTCTACTCATGTTGACGGGGTTGCTGATCGCGCTGTCCCCAGACGGGTCGCGCGCGGTGTCCACGGATAGCCCGAACATCGGCGCCGAGTCGGCGACCTCCACCAGCGGGCCCCCGCCCGGCGCTGCCCTACAGATTCCGACACTTGCGCCTTGCGATCCAGTGGTGCCTGCCGTTCCTGCTGTACTTCGGCGTTCTGATCCGGAAGTCGCACCGCTCCAGACCGACGAACCCACAGCCGAAGAATGCACCCCGCTGCGAGTCGGCTAAGCCGTACCCTCTCCGGCCAGCGCAAACAGGCCGTCGTCGGTCTGCTCGACCAGTCCGTCGACCAGCAGTGAATGCAACGCACGGTCACGCTGACCCGGATCGGCCGGCCAGACGATGTCGAGTTGCGCGCGCTCGACCGGACGGTGACTCTCGCGAAGAACGGCCATCAATTTTCCACGAACCTGGCGATCTGTGCCCGCGAACTTCTGCACCTTCTTGGGTGGTCCGGTGTGTGCCGGTTTGCCCGAAGCGACCCACGCGCAGTTCGGCAAAGGGCAGTTCTCGCAGTTCGGGTTCCGCGCCGTGCAGATCAGTGCACCGAGTTCCATGAGAGCTGCGCTGTAGGTGGCGGCGCGCGCACGCGTCCTCGGCAGCAGCGCCGCCACGTCGGCGAGGTCTCGCGTGTTGGACGGGTTCCCGGGTTCCGCATTGCCGTGGACGGCTCGCGCAACTACGCGTCGTACGTTGGTGTCCACCACAGGCACTCGCTGTCCGTAGGCGAAACACGCGACGGCGCGGGCGGTGTACGAACCGATTCCCGGTAGCGAGAGCAAGGTATCGACGTCTTCCGGGACCACGTCACCGTGCTCGGCAGCCAGGACGCCCGCGCATTCGTGTAACCGCAGCGCGCGTCGTGGATAACCGAGTTTGCCCCACGCGCGAAGCACCTCTGCCTGGCTCGACGCTGCCATCGCCGACGGCACCGGCCAGCGCTCGACCCACTCTTCCCAGATTGGCGCAACGCGCACCACCGGCGTCTGCTGGAGCATGATCTCGCTCATCAGGATCTGCCAGGCACTGACGCCCTCGCGTCGCCACGGCAGGTCGCGAGCCGTCTCGGAGTACCACTTCAGCAGCACCGAAGATTCCACTGCCACTGCTACCGACACACTCCTCGAACCTGTGCTCCTGGTCGACGAAGGACACGTCGACTTGTGGACGCCACTTTATCGGCAGTCGCCGACAGTGATTTCTCGTACCCGAAAACCTGGGGTGAGTGGCATCGAGACCACTCACCCCAGGTTGATCATGATGCGTACTGAGCGTTCGCGGTCTCCACACGGGTGCTTGCGACGGTCGGCGAGGTTCCGGAGTATCGGCGAATGATCACGTAGAGGCAGATCAATCCGATAGCACCGGCAGCGGCGAGGAAGGAACCGACCTTCCATGCGTTGTCCGGATTTCCGTTGATCAGCATCACCATGATCATCGGCGCGAAACCTCCGATGATTGCGGAGATCTGATAACCGAGTGAAGCGCCGGAGAATCGAATCTCCGGTGGGAACAGTTCAGCGAATAGTGTTCCCTGCGTGCCAGTTTGGAGGGACATTGCTACTACGCCGACGATAACCGCGACGGCAAACGGCCAGATCGTGTCCGGGCTGGATCCACCGATCATCAGCCACATCGGGATACCCCAGAGCATCATGGCTGCGGTGCCGAGGCCGAAGACCAGTTTGCGACCGTAGAGGTCGGACAGATATCCCGCCAGCGGAACCAGGGGAATCTGTATTGCACATGCGATCAGGATGTAGGTGAGGACCGTCGACCGCGGTATTTCCAGGTAGGTGGTCGCGAACTGAACCGAACCGGTGATCATCGTGTAGAAGAAGATCACGCCGATGGCATTGGCGCCTGCTGCAGCGAGGACTGTGCCTGGATTCTTCTTGAGCACTTCGAGAATGGGGGACTTCCGAACGACCGGAGATTCGGCGAGTTTTTCTGCGAGTGCCTTGAACTCGGGGGTTTCTTCGAGATAGCGATGGATGAGGAATGCCACTGGAAGCATGACCAAGCTGATCCAGAACGGGATCCTCCATCCCCAGGAGAGGAACGAATCAGCCGCAAGAGTTGCTGTCAGGACCAGGAACACGATATTGCCCAGCACCACACCGATCGGAACACCGAGTTGGGCGAAGCTGCCGAAGAGCCCGCGGCGGTCCGCCGGTGCGTTCTCGGTGGCCAGCAATACGGCCCCGCCCCACTGTGCTCCCACGGCCAAGCCCTGGCAGATTCGCAGCGTCACGAGGATGGCCGGGGCAAGCCACACGACATTGGTGTTGGGGACGAAACCAACCAAGGAGGTTGCCACCGCCATGAGGACCACGGCGGCAACGAGCACCGGCTTTCGGCCGTACCGGTCACCGAAATGACCGGCGAGCACACCACCGATAGGACGGGCGATGAATCCGACTGCGACGGTGGCAAACGAACTCATTGCAGCGACCACCTCGCTGTCGGTGGCGAAGAACGTCGAGTTGAACACGAGCGCGGCGGCAGTCGCGTAGATGAAGAAGTCGTACCACTCCAGGGAAGTGGAGATAGCGGCTGCAAAGGACGCGCGCCGAGATCTGCCCGGGCGCTCCACCGCAGATTCGGTGTTGTTGGTCATCGCGATTCGCTCTCTGTGGGGTCGTTCAGTTGAGTTCGGTCAGGACGTGAGTTGCGGCAAGTTGGGTGTGCGGCCGACGACGAGCTTGTCCCGAGCGCCGGCACCAGACGGAATCGTGCTCGCCGGGTATTGGGTCGAAAGGTGGTGACGCAATATCCAAGTGCGAGTGGGTTCTTCGATACGAGAAGTCATATCTCGCCGCCATTGCCGTACCGGAGGCGCTCGCAAAGTCGGGTGGCGAAGGTGACCACGTCGAGGCCGCCGGCGACGTGTGCAGCGTCATCTCGGGCAATGCGGAGGTGGTCATGTGGCCCGCACTCCTTCGTTCCGAATTTGCCAAACGATCGTTCGGCTGCGAGTCATCATTGACCTAGCGATCGTTAAATGTCAATAGTCGGGAAAAGTGCGTTTTTGCAGCGACTTTCTCCGCGAGGAGGGTGCGATTCGAAATCTGTTGCCAAACGATCGTTCGCCTGAGATGATGATTAGTCAGTGATGCAGGTCTCAGGAATGGAGATACCGATTCGAGCGGCGGGGGTGCGGACGAAAGTCGAGGCACGCTGGTCTCGCACATCGACGGCGTTGAGTGGCTTCAGCCAATGCGACCCTTCAGATCTTCTTTGGCGGAGGTGTCGCCCAGCTCAGCTTGATTCGATCATCGCGGTCGCCAATGCGCAGTACCGAGACGCGATATCTTCCGCATTCATCGGTCCGTCGACGCGCCACCACACACAGACTTGCTGCCCCATGTTGATGATGGCGCGCACGGCATCTCGGGGAAAGGGAGTGTGGAAAGCACCTTCTTCAATGCCGCGTTCGACGACGTCGCGAAACATGCTTTCCTGCTCGTCACGCAGGGTTACGACCAGACGGTGACCCGATTCGTCCAAGCTGCGCAATTCTGTCGCTCCTACGAGGGCGTCTTCGCGCCTGGTCGTATGGAACATGACCCAAGCGCGGACGATTGCTTGCAGTTGGTCTTTCGGGTCGCCGCCGGAGCGCAGCAGTGCAATGCGGGTCATGCTGATGGCGTCGTGGAGCGCCCGAATCATGATTTCTTGAAGGATTTCCTGCTTGGATTTGAAGTGGTGGTAGATGGACGCGACAGTGAGATCGGCGCCGGCGGAGATGTCACGCATGGACGTCCCGTGATAGCCGCGCTCGTTCATGTTTCGGACAGCGGAATCGAGTATGAGTTGCCGGACAACGACTGTCTTCGCCCCACTCATTGTTCGGTTTCCTTCTCATTTCCTCGGTGCCTGCGTCTTGCCCAGCTTAGAGCCGAACAGTCGCGGGACACACCTGATGGAAAGGAACCGTCTTGAACTGCCGATATGGGCAGAATACCGATTATCGTTCGCTGATCGCCACCCGGAGAAAGAGGTACCTGTGGAACACATATCGATGAGTATCGAAGACGGTATCGCCGTGATCACCCTCGATCGACCGGACAAGCTGAACGCATTCACCACGACGATGGAAAACGAGCTCATCGAAGCGTTCGACTCCACCGACGCGAACGACGCTGTGCGCGCGGTGATCCTGACGGGAGCGGGCCGCGCGTTTTGCGCGGGGGCAGATCTGTCCTCGGGGGCAGAGACATTCTCCGAATGGAGCGCCGAGTCGAACGGAACTGACGCGGACGGTGACGATCTACGTCGGGACGGTGACGATCTACGTCGGGACGGCGGCGGACGCGTCGTCCTGCGAATGTTCGATTCATTGAAGCCGATCATTGCGGCCATCAACGGACCGGCGGTCGGCGTGGGTATCACCATGACTCTTGCGGCCGACTTTCGCTTGGCCGCCGACGACGCCAGGATGGGTTTCGTCTTCAATCGGCGAGGACTCGTGCCCGAGTCGTGTTCGTCGTGGTTGCTGCCGAAACTGGTTCCGCTCCAGCGAGCCCTCGACTGGATCTACTCCGGACGGATCTTCACTGCTGCGGAAGCATTTTCGGCCGGGTTGGTCTACCGACTGCATTCGCGCGAAGATCTTCCAGGGGAGGCGACGGCGCTCGCGCATAGCCTGACCCGTGACAGCGCGCCGGTATCGGTTGCCCTGTCGCGTCAGATGATCTGGCGCATGCTGGGAGTCGAACATCCCATGGTCGCGCATCGCGTCGAGAGCATCGGAATTAATGCTCGCGGTGCTCAGGCTGACGTTCGTGAAGGTGTTGCGGCGTTTCTGGAAAAGCGAGAGGCGGTGTTTCCCGACCGTTGCAGTGACGCAATGCCAGATCTGTTCTCATCCCATCTCCCACGCCCCCGGTGGTGAGCCGCTACGACCTTCGAACCGTCGGCGTTGTAGCTCATGCGGTCAACCAGTGCGGCGGGTAAGTGCCCTCCGCTTCTCCAGGGGCGTTGTGGAGAACCAACGCCTACAGCTTCGAGTGAGGGTGCTCGGTTCGGAATAGCCGAGTTGGCGTGACACTTCGGAGAGGGACACGTCTCTGTTCGAGAGAAGACCGAGAGCAAGTTCGCGTCGTGAATCGTCGACGAGCGATTCGAACGCCTTGCCTTCCAACGCCAATCGTCTCTGCAATGTTCGCGGGTGCAGCATCATCAATGTCGCGACTTGCTTCAGTGTGGCTGCACCCGCAGGCAGGGAACGCACGATCAAAGCCGACACCGCGTCGTGGAACGCGACATCCGGATCTCGACCCGCCATGAAACGCACGGCGAAGTCGTAGGCCAACGGATCCACCCGGGGCAGGTGGCGCTGCATGACTCCGCGCGGAAAGGTCAACAGATTCCGATCCGAGCTGAACTCGACGGAACAACCGAAATGCTCTACGTACCTACGCATTTCGGAGATGCGTGGATGTTGAAACGAGATGTGCGTCGGATGGAAATCCGGGCCGGCCATCATCCGGAACGTCTGAAGCGTTACGCCCATCGCCAGTTCCACGACGTGGGACCGATACGGAAGTCGATGCAGCACGGTATCGAGTCCGTAGGACACCTCGGTGTCGCCGACTGTCAGATCGACCGCCAACGCCGGACTGTACACGTGCGCGTATCGGGCGACGTCATGCAACGCATCTCCGATTGTCTCGGCACTGCGGGCCGCGATGGCAACCGGACCGAGAATGTCCGGGTCCTGTCTGCCTGCGAGCCTGAGTGCGAAGTCGGGCGACTCCAATTCATCCGCGCAGAGTCCGAGCAGCGTGGACAAGGCACTGAACGGCAAGAAGTGGTCGTACGCGCCGATGATGGCCGGATCGATGCCCACACGGTCGAGGAATTCGTACGGATCTCCACCGAGTTCGGAGATCAACTCGGGCAGTCGCGTCAGCGACGAGGCACTGATCAGATCTGCCATGTGTCGAAATGTAAATAAATTGGCGCATGATGTCAATTTTCTCGTCGCCTGAGCAGTGATGATCAACACAGGTTGGCTGGTTCAACGTCGAGCGCCATCCCTGGAGGAGCCAGAAATGACAACACTCACCGACCGCACTGCACTGTTCATCGATGGACTGTGGAGATCACCGGATACTTCCGAAATCATCCGAGCCGTATCACCTTTCACAGAGCAGCAGATAGGCTCGTTCCCCGCCTCCGTATCGACGGATGTCGACGCAGCTGTATCAGCGGCTCGAAAAGCGTTGCGACGGAATGACTGGGCCGATCTTTCCGCCGCAGAACGTGCGCGTGTCATCCGCAGGTTCGCCGACGAACTCGAGAAACGATCCGAAGACCGCGCGTCGGCGGTCACTCACCAGAACGGCATGCCTATCGAGCTCGCCCGTTTCGCCGAGGGGGCCGCACCCGTCCAGCTTTTGCGCTATTACGCAGGCCTCGCCGAGTCGATGCCTACCGAAGAGCGACGGGCCAGCCAACCGATGCCGGGTACGACAATCGTGCGACGCGAGCCGATCGGTGTCGTTGCTGCCATCGCGCCCTGGAACTTCCCGGCTGTGCTTTCGATGTTCAAGATCGCCCCGGCTCTTGCTGCGGGATGCACCGTCGTGCTGAAACCCTCTCCCGAAACCACCTTGGACTCTTATATATTGGCCGAAGCCGCCATTGCGGCAGAACTTCCCGCGGGTGTCATCAACATCGTGACTGGCGGACCGGAGATCGGTCAGTATCTCGTGGCGCATCCCGGGATCGACAAGGTAGCCTTCACCGGATCCACTGCGGCCGGTCGACACATCGGCACGGTGTGTGGCGGTATGCTTCGCCCCGTTACCTTGGAGTTGGGTGGCAAGTCGGCGGCCCTGGTCCTCGACGACGCGGATGTCGAGGAGACGGTAACCGGTCTGGCAACTGCATCCCTGCTCAACAGTGGGCAGACGTGCTATATGTCGACTCGAATCTTGGTTCCCCGCAGCCATAGTCGGACGTACGTCGACGCCATTACCGCGATGGCCGAGGGTCTGCAGGTCGGCGACCCGATGGGACCGTCGACGTTCGTCGGCCCGATGGTAAGCGCAAGGCAACAGGAACGTGTGCTGTCCTTGATCGACCAGGGACGCTCGGAGGGCGGAACTGTCACCACGGGTGGCGGACGCCCCGCCGACCTCGACACCGGATTCTTCGTGCAGCCCACGGTGTTCGCCGATGTCGACAACGACAGCACCATCGCACGGCAGGAAGTATTCGGGCCGGTGCTGTCAGTCATTTCATACGACGACGTCGATGAGGCTGTCGCGCTTGCCAACAACTCCGAGTACGGCCTCGGTGGGACTGTATGGACCTCCGACGAGGAACGCGGTATCGCAATTGCTCGACGTGTCGAGACCGGCTCGTTCGGTGTCAACACCTTCAACCTCGACTGGGGTTCACCGTTCGGTGGAGTCAAAGCCAGCGGCCTGGGTCGTGAACTCGGTCCCGAAGGGCTCGCGGCGTACCAGCAGCTCAAATCCATTTTCCTCGCATCCTCGTAAGAATCGAGCCACCATGTCCGACGCAGGACTCGCCGGCGCTCGTGCGCTGGCAGAAAACACAGTGAAAATCGCCGAGCAGTTCGGCACGACCGAGTGGGAAGCAGACAGTGCGTGCCACGGTTGGCGCGTCCACGATCTCATCGGTCACATGGCGTTCTTCTTCAACTTCATCGCCGATCCGGATCTGGTGTTCCCGCCGAACCCCAGTGGAAAGTCCGAGCGGCTCAACGATGCTGCCGTCCGCGAGCGTGCCGATCTACCGCACGAGCAGATCCTGGACTACTACCGGGAACAATCCGAAGCGGGACTCGCGACGTTGGCCGCGCTGCAGACAGAGGAGCTTCGCAACAACACACTCGAGATGCTCGACCTCGGGACTTATCGCCTTCATCAGCTCAGTGACGCAGTGTCGTTCGACCATCTCGTCCATTTGACGTCGGATCTTCTGTCGCCGTTCGGACCGTTTCCTCACGGTGAGATCGACGTGGCGGCCGCTGTCGATCCGGCGATCGACTGGATGGTTGCGGGGCTCCCGCAGATGTGCGGCGAAGCTGTCGCCGCCGCCTTGACATCGCCTGTGGCACTGCGCCTCAACGGCGCCACCGAGCGCACTTTCGTCATCTCTCATGGCGATGGGGGAGTGACCGTCACCGAAGCTGACGACGTGCCGGAGAACGTCGCGACCACCCAGGCCACCGAATTCCTGCGGTGGGGGACCACCCGATCTGCATGGCGGTCTGCCGTCGAGGTTTCCGGCGACCGCAAGACCGTCGCCGCAGTCCTCGATGCCATCGACATCGTCTGACCCACAACGAACCCGAGATCCAGAACAAGAGGAAACAGCTATGTCTCAGTACTTGCAGGACAAGGTCATTCTCATCACCGGTGCAGGCGGTGGGTTCGGTCAACTCATCGCCGAGAAGGTGGCAGCGCAGGGCGCCAAAGTCGTCGGCGTGGACATCAACGAGGCGGGCCTGAAGACTGTATTTGACGGTATCGCGGCCGCGGGATTCACCGGTACCTACAAGATTGCCGACGTCACCGACATGGATCAGGTCATCGCCGCGGCGCAGCACGGCATTTCGGAGTACGGAGCGCTCGACGTACTCGTCAACAACGCAGGCGTCATGCCTCTCGCGTATTTCGCCGATCACGAACGTGCGTGGCAGAAGTGGCACAAGGCAATCGACATCAACATCAAGGGCGTCGTGAACGGAATCTCCGCCGTATACGACCAGATGATCGAGCAGGGACGCGGTCAAGTCGTCAACATCTCGTCGATCTTCGGAAACGCAGGCATCGACGGTTCCGGCGTCTACAGCGCGACCAAGGCTGCAGTCACCACGATCTCGGATTCACTGCGAATCGAAGCCAAGGGCAAGATCAAGGTGACGACGGTCAAGCCCACAGGCGTGACAGGAACAAACTTGGCGAGCTGGATCGTCAATGAGAACGCGATCCTGGGTCTCACCGGTCAACGTGCGGGAACCTACATGGAGAACGTCGGGCATCTAACCGACGGCACCCTCAGCCCCGGGCAGAAGGACGTCGACTCCATCGAATACTGGCTGATCAAGCCCGACGATCTGGCCGAAGCTGTTGTTCACATCATTGATCAACCATGGGGTATCAGCATCAGTGACATAACCGTGCGCGCCAGCGGCGAGGATTACCTGTACTGACGACCTGATCGAAAACCGCTCCCTGCCAGTGTGGCTTCGCGAACATCGTCGAGGACGACGGCCCGGGGGCGTCCCGCGGGCAGACGCCATTGCCATGGTCTGCCTGTCGCCGTAGAGTCCTACTTAACGATCGTTAAACTGTTGCTACGGCGGATTCCGTTTGTCAACGAAGTCGCCGGGACCAGTCCGAGGAGTTTGAATGAAAGCAGTCCACTTGGTGGAGGCGACGGGGCCCGGAGGTCTGTCGTTGGTCGATGTCGACGAACCTGTCGATCCGGCACTGGTGGTAATTGATCTGCACACCGCCGGAGTGAGTTTCCCCGATCTTCTCCAGACCACGGGCAGCTACCAAACGGTGCGCGAATTACCCTGCGCGCTAGGGGTTGAGGGCGCCGGTACCGTTCGGAGCGCGCCACCCGGGTCCGGCTTCACACCCGGGCGGCGCGTGGCCGTGCTTACGGCCGGGGAAGGTGCGTGGCAGCAGACCGTTGCGGTCGCGCCGTCCAATGTCTTTGCTCTGCCTGATGCGGTCTCGCTCTCGGCCGGCTCGGGATTTCTCCTGAATTATCTGACTGCGCATTTCGCCCTCGACGAACGCGCGCGATACCGTGCCGGCGAGACCGTCCTGATTCACGGCGCGGCCGGTGGATTGGGTACGGCCGCGTTGCATGTCGCGTCAGCGCTCGGTCTGGAGACCGTCGCTGTCGTGAGTACAGGCGAGAAGGAGAAAATCGCCGCGGAGTCCGGGGCAACGCACGTCGTGTCGGTCGACGGGTGGAAGGAACGCGTCCAAGGGATTACGAATGGGCGCGGTGTCGACATCATTCTCGATCCGGTCGGTGGTGACCGCTTCACCGACAGCCTGCGCAGCCTTGCGCCGAACGGGCGCCTGGTCGTTTTGGGATTCACCGGCGGTGATATTCCCACGGTCAAAGTCAATCGACTTCTCCTGAAGAATATTTCGGTTACCGGTGCAGGATGGGGTGAATATCTGAAAACTGATCCCAAGTATCTGGCGCGTCAATGGCAGGAGCTCTACCCCCTGCTCGAGTCGGGAGCTCTGAGGGTGCCCGAGCCCACCCTCTACCCCTTGGCGCGTGCCGCCGATGCATTGAAGTCGTTGCGTGAGCGTACGGCGGTAGGAAAAGTCGCGCTGTCTCTCGAATGATCTCTACACGAACAACTTTGTGAACAAACGACCTTAGCGAACGAACCTTGGAGTAAACCATGTATCCCGGAGCGTATGTTGCGACAAACCCGGATAAGGCCGCGGTAATCGTTGCCGAGACCGGTGAAGCGGTGACGTTCGCGCAATTGGAATCGAATTCGATTCGGATTGCGCGAGTGCTCCACGGACTCGGGTTGCGGCGAGGCGACAACCTGGCCGTGCTCGCCACCAATAACGTTCAGGTCTTCGACATCTACTGGGCGGCTATGCGATCCGGTGTCTACCTGACGATGGTCAACTGGCACCTGACCGCTCCGGAAGGTGCATACATCGTTGAGGACTGCGAGGCAAAGGTAGTCATCGTCGATGCTGCTCTGGGCGAGCTGGCAGAGACGCTGTCCGAACTCGTTCCCCGGCAGGTGACCAGGCTTTCCTTCGGCGGTCAACTAGACGGATACGACTCCCTCGACCAGGCGGCTGACATGGAGTCGGACATACCGCTCCCGGATCAACCGCGCGGCGCCGACATGTTGTACTCGTCGGGAACAACCGGCCGTCCCAAGGGCATCAAACCGGCTCTACCGAATCGCCGGATACAGGATCCCGGCGATCAGATGACGACAATGAACCAAAGTGTTTGGGGTGTAACCGAAGACGACATCTATCTGTCCCCGGCGCCGCTCTATCATGCCGCTCCGCTCCGGACGTGCGCGTCGGTCCAGGCGCTGGGTGGCACCGTAGTGATGATGAATCGGTTCGATCCGGAAAAGGCCCTGGAATACATCGAGCGTTATCGCGTCACGTACAGCCAGTGGGTGCCGACAATGTTCGTGCGCATGCTCAAACTGCCACAGGAAACCCGAGACCGTTACGACATATCGTCTCTGCGACTTGCCGTCCACGCAGCCGCACCGTGCCCTGTCGATGTGAAGCGAAAGATGATCGATTGGTGGGGAACGATTCTGGACGAATATTACTCCTCGACGGAACTCAACGGCATGACCATTGTTCACTCGGACGAGTGGCTGCGAAAGCCGGGCACAGTGGGGCGAGCCGCACTGGGAGTGCTCCACGTATGTGGGGAGAACGGCGAAGATCTACCCTCCGGCGAGGTGGGTACGCTGTACTTCGAACGTGACGAATTGCCCTTCAATTATCACAATGCGCCCGAAAAGACCAAGGAAGCACAGCATCCCGCCCACCCGACCTGGACGACTACGGGTGATGTCGGCTTCATGGATGAGGAGGGTTATCTGTTTCTGACCGACCGTAAGTCCTTCATGATCATCTCGGGTGGTGTGAACATATACCCGCAGGAGATCGAGAACGTGCTGATCGAGCATTCCTCGGTATTGGACGCGGCGGTGATCGGGTTGCCCGACGACGAGATGGGGGAGATAGTGATGGCTGTCGTCGAGCCAGTCCCCGAAGCCGAAGCCGGCGATGCGCTTCGCGACGAACTGCTTTCTCATTTGCGCGGACAGATCGCCAAGTACAAGTTGCCGAGGCGACTCGTGTTCAGTACGGATCTACCTCGAACTCCGACCGGAAAACTGGTCAAAGGGAAACTGCGCGAACACTATTCAGGGGAGGTATCCGTCGGATGAGCGGCCCGATGCACGGTGTTCGCGTGCTGGAACTCGCCGGGTTGGGGCCGGGGCCACACGCTGCGATGATGCTTGCAGATCTCGGAGCGGACGTAGTTCGAGTCGAGCGTCCGTCTGGTGGACTCGAGATCTCGCCACGGGAGCAGGACCAACTTTTGCGGGGGAGACGGTCGGTGGAAGCCGACCTCAAGACCGAGTCAGGCCGAGAGCTGGTGAGAGCCCTCGTCTCGAAAGCCGATGTGCTCCTGGAAGGTTTTCGGCCCGGTGTGACCGAGCGGCTGGGTTTCGGTCCCGACGTGTGCACCGAACTCAACAGCCGGCTGATCTACGCACGTATGACCGGATGGGGCCAAGACGGCCCACTCGCGCAGCGGGCGGGGCATGACATTACTTACCTGGCGCTGACCGGAGTCCTGCACGCCATCGGTCCGGCCGAGAAACCCACGGTTCCGCTGAACCTCGTCGGGGACTTCGGCGGTGGCTCCATGTTCTTGATCCTCGGAATCGTCTCTGCCTTGTACGAGCGAGAGAGTTCGGGCAAAGGACAAGTGGTCGATGCCGCAATTGTCGACGGAACTTCGGTGTTGGCGCAGATGATGTGGTCGTTGCGAGGGAGCGGACAGTGGAGTGACTCACGTGCAACCAACCTCCTGGACGGTTCCACGCCGTTCTACGACACCTACGAATGTTCGGACGGCAAGTTCGTAGCAGTCGGTGCCCTCGAACCGCAGTTCTACGCGGCGCTCCTCCAAGGCCTGGATATCGCGCCGGAATCGTTGCCTGAACAGATGGATCGAAGGGGTTGGCCCACAATCCGAGAACGGTTCACGGAGGCGTTTTCGTCGCGCACGCGAGACGCCTGGGCAGCGTTGTTCGAATCGACGGACGCTTGTGTTGCTCCTGTCCTGAGTCTCGCCGAAGCCGCGCTGCACCCGCATCTTGCCCAGCGGGGAACTCTTGTCGAGGCCGACGGAATAGTGCAGGCGGCACCCGCGCCGCGGTTCTCCCGTTCCAGGACTGAGCAGCCGTCAGGTGCTCGGCCACCCGGGGCCGACACCACCGTCGTGACGAAGGATTGGCTGGGCGGCTGAGGGAAGAAGTACAGGTGAGGAATGTCGCGACAGCCTCTCTCGATCGTTCTTACGTTGCCCCCTACTCATCGTCGATGGATCGCGAAGATCAACTTTTGTAGCACAACTCGATCGAGTCTGACTGACAAGGAATTTCAATGACCGAAACGCGACCGGATGTCTACGCGAGCCAAGACGGCGGGGTGCTCCGCATAGTTGTCAACAGGCCAGCGCGAATGAACGCGTTGACTACCGAAACCCTGGAGAGACTTGCCACGATCTTCGTCGAGCACGCACAATCCTCGGACGTGCGGGTGGCGGTTCTCGAAGGAGAGGGCAAGGCCTTTTGCACGGGCGCGGACCTCGCGGACGTGACGTTGTCCGGTCCGCCGTCGGCGGACACGATCGATGCCGCCAATGCCTTGGTGCAGACCATTCGAGAGTTTCCGTTTCCGGTGGTCGCTGCGGTACGAGGCCCTGCCGCAGGTGTGGGTGTTTCGCTGGCTTTGGCGTGCGACCTCGTGCTCGCGGCGGAGTCGAGTTACTTTCTGCTCGCGTTCACCAAGGTGGGATTGATGCCGGACGGTGGAGCTACCGCACTGGTGGCAGCGTCGATCGGTCGCGCGCGCGATGCGCATGGCGCTGCTGGCCGAAAGATTATCCGCTCGAGATGCTTTCGACTGCGGCCTGGTCTCACACGTGTGCGAGGACGACGCCTTCGCGGGGGAATTGGCAGACCTGACCCACCGATTGGTCGCCGGGTCGTCCCCTGCTTTTCGGTTTACCAAGAAGGCGATCAACGACGCTACGCTCACCGAACTCGGTGATGCGTTCACACGCGAGCGCGTAGGCCAGATCGACCTGTTGGGTAGTGGTGATTTTGCCGAAGGTGTTGCGGCGTTTCAGGAAAAGCGCGCAGCAGTCTTCGGATAGACGAAGCGAGAACGGCGCTTACAACGACCGTGGTCCCGAACACAGGATGTTCGGGACCACGGTCGTTCTCGGTGCTGATCAACTCTTTGCGATGTCGCGACCGATTATCTCCTTCATGATTTCGGTGGTTCCGCCGTAGATGGTCTGGATTCGGCTGTCTACGTAGGCCCGGGCGATCGGGTACTCCATCATGTAGCCGTATCCACCGTGTAGTTGTACGCAACGATCCACGACGCGCTTCTGAAGTTCGCTGGCCCACCACTTCGCCTGTGCCGCTTCGACTGCTGACAGTTGGTCGTCGTTGATGGCCAGGACGGCGTTGTCGACGTATGCCTGTGTCACGTCGATCTCGGTCAGCATCTCGGCGAGGGCGAATCGAGTGTTCTGGAAGTCGCCGATCGGCTTGCCGAAGGCGGTGCGGTCGAACGCGTAGTCTTTGGTCCATTCGTAGGCCGCACGCGCGGAACTGATTGCGCCCGCGGCGATCGACAGACGCTCACGGGGAAGACGCTCCATGAGATGAATGAGGCCTCCGCCCTCCTCGCCCAGGAGGTTGCTTGCCGGGACTCTTACGTTGTCGAACGACAACTCGGCTGTGTCTTGACCCGCCAACCCCACCTTGTGGAGTTTGCGACCGCGGGTGAATCCGTCCATCCCACGTTCGACCACGAGGAGGCTGAATCCCCGCGACCCCGCTTTGCGATCGGTGCGGGCCGCAACGATGACGATGTCGGCGTGAATTCCGCTGGTGATGAACGTCTTCTGTCCGTTCAAGATCCAGTCGTCGCCATCTCGAACAGCGGAGGTCTTGATGCCTTGCAGATCACTGCCGGTACCCGGTTCGGTCATCGCGATGGCGCAGATGAGTTCACCGGCAGCCATACCAGGTAGCCAACGTGCTTTCTGCTCGTCTGTGCCGAGGTCGGCGATGTACGGAATGACGATGTCGTCCTGAAGGCCTAGTCCGGCGCCGAACGAGGTGGTGCCGGTACGGGCGATCTCTTCGGCGACCACGTACCGGTACCGGTAGTCGAGTTCACCCGAGCCTCCGTATTGTTCGGGGACGGCCAGGCCGACAATACCCATCTTGCCGGCCGCGAGCCACGCTGATCGGTCGACGAGCCTGGCTTCTTCCCAGCTGTCGTAGTGAGGCGTGATCTCGCGGGCAATGAACTCGCGCACAGTCTCTCGGTAGGCCTCGTGGTCGGCTGTGAACAGTGTTCGACGCATGGGTTGCTCTCCTGTCCTAGACGGAAACGCGTTCGGTCATCGAACGCAAGCGTGCCCCGATGATGGCCTCTGCTTCGGACACCATGCGCTGGACCAACTCGTCGACGGTGGGGATGTCGTGGATCAGCCCCTGTGATGTGCCGACCGTCCAGATACCGGCGTCGGGATTGCCGGTTTCGTATACGCTTCGCCCACGCGCTCCTGCTACCAGGTCGCGCACATCCTCGAATTGTCCGCCGCGGGAGAGTATGTCGACAACCTCTCGGCTGACGATGTTGCTTGCCACGCGTGCAGTATTGCGGAGTGGTCGGAAGATCAGTTCGGTCTGTGTTTCGTCTGCAGCGACGATGGCTTCTTTGATGTTCTGGTGGATCGGAGACTCGGTGGTGCACATGAATCGCGTACCCATGTTGATGCCGTCTGCTCCGAGCGCCAGCGCGGCGACCAGACCACGTGCATCGGCGAAGCCGCCGGAAGCGATCATGGGTATCGAAATCTTTTCTGCGGCAGCTGGAATCAAGACCAAGCCTGCGACATCGTCTTCCCCTGGATGGCCGGCGCACTCGAATCCGTCGATACTGATTCCGTCGACACCGAGATCCTGTGCTTTGACCGCATGCCGGACTGTTGTGCACTTGTGGAGCACTTTGATTCCGGCGTCATGGAAGATCGGCAGGTGAGGACCGGGATTGGAACCTGCGGTCTCGACGATCTTCACGCCTGAGTCGACGATCACCTGGCGGTACTCGTCGTACGGCGGTGGCGTGATCGACGGCAGAATTGTGAGGTTGACGCCGAACGGTTGGTCGGTCAGGTCGCGGCATCGGGCGATTTCGTTCGCCAGGTCGGCCGGCGTCGGCTGCGTGAGTGCAGTGATGAATCCCAATGCGCCGGCATTGGCAACGGCTGCGACGAGTTCTGCTCTGCCGACCCACTGCATTCCACCTTGGACGATGGGGTGGCGAACGCCGAACGTTTCCGTGAATGCTGTCGAGATCATGAAAATCCTTGTTGTTCTCTCGGGACGAATGGTCAGAGGTGGGATATTCCGGCGAGGTCACTGACGTATTCGCGTGCCCTCGTCGGATCGAAGGAGCGTGAGATCTGCAGTTTCTCGGCCTCGAGTGATCCTTCTGCGTGCGTGGCCAGGACTGACTGATATCCGCCGTAGTCGCGGGCGGTCAGATCCGCAATGAAGTTGAGTAGACGGAGACGCTTTTCGGCAGGAACTGCTGCAGCGTAATATTTTTCGAGAACTACACGAATTTCGGGATTCTCCCAGTCTTCACCGCCGGGGCCGGTGGCGAGGAGGCCACCTGAGAGATCGGTGAGGATGGCGACCGCGTTGTGGAATCCATGTGCGAAGTGGTATTTGGCCATGTTGACGGCAAGCGGATCTGGTTGCCTGACACCGTGTGCTCCTGGCTTTGATCGAACGGCGGCGAGTTGAGCCAGTCCGCGCACGGTCTCGCTCCAGGTGATCAGTTCGGTGATCTTGCCCTTCACGTGGCCTGCCTTGTTGATGCCGTTGGCCTCGGCGATCAGTGAAGCTGCTCCGACCATGATGTCGAGTAGGGGCAACTTGTAGTTGATGGCGGTGAAACGGTGGTAATCGACAAACGCCAACGCGAGTGGTCCGGCAAGTTCGGGTTGACGGTTGAGGAAGACTCGATTTTTCGGTACTCGGACATCGTTGAAGACGGTGAGCGATTCGAGGAGTTTGTGTTTCGTGGAGATCGGAAATTCGAAGGAGTTGCGTTCTCCGGCTGCGTAGGGAGAGACGTACAGCTGGAGACCTGGTGTGTCGATCGGGATGGCGAAGGACACTGCGTAGTCGGCGTCTTCGGGGCCCATCGCGCGGGTGGGCAGCACGATCAACTCGTCGGCGTTCGCCGAGAACGAAGTGTGGCACTTCGCGCCGCGCACGGTGATGGAGTCGGCGTCCTCGTCGACGATGTGCAGGTAGAGGTCTGGGTCTGCCTGTTGGCGCGGTCCAAGTGACCGGTCACCCTTGACGTCGGTTTGCGCGACGGCGAGTGCGAGATCGCCGTCGCAGACCCGCTTGTAGAAAGCGCGCGCATTCTCGAGACCTTCACCGCTGGTTGCACGAAGAAGGGCGAACAGCGCATCGCTGCCCACCTCTTTGAGGACGATGGTTCCGCCGCCGCGCCGCGATACTTCCTCGATCAGGGCGCCGCGACGAATCAGATCGTCCGCAGATGTCGGCGCCACGTAGAACGCGCTGACTGGGTCGCCGTCGACATCGGTGACCGCGAGGTCGGGTCGATCGTCGGCGATGTCGTAGCACAGTGCCGAATGATCCACTGCGAGAGTCAGTTCGGGTTCGGCGTAGACATCGAAAATTTTCTTGCCTCGGTAGAAGACTCGGCGATCGTCGCTGAGCCCTTTTCGGTACTGGTCACTGGATCGCACGGCCACTGGATACTTCCTTGATCTTCTGTAGCGGTTACTGCATTGAACCTAGCTTAACGATCGTTAAGTAAGTGTGCAATCATCATGTGCTCGACGATTTCCGGCCACTCATGGCGCAGGTGACGAATCAGGCCGTGGTGAAGATCGATTTGGTCTGGAAGTATGCGGCCAGGCCTTCCGGTCCAAGCTCGCGACCGATGCCGCTCGCCTTGGTGCCTCCGAACGGTGCTCCGAAATCGAGTGTGTAGCCGTTGATCCCGAGCGAACCGGTATCGACTGAGCGGGCTATTTCCATCCCGCGGTCGAAGTCGGCAGTCCACACGGTTCCACCGAGGCCGTACTCGGAATCGTTGGCGATTGCGATGGCCTGTGCCTCGTCGGTGTATGGAATGACAGAGAGTACGGGGCCGAAGATCTCTTCGGTTGCAATCGTGTGGTTTGCGGAGACGTTACCGAAAACGGTTGGCTCCAGGAACCATCCGCGTTCGAGTGTGCGCGGTCGTGATCCGCCGGTCGTGATCCGTGCGCCTTCCGCAGTGCCTGCGGCGATGAAGGACTCGACACGTTCGCGCTGCCCGGCGCTCACGAGAGGGCCGATGAAGGTGGTGGGATCCAACGGGTCGCCCACCGGCAGCGACTCCACCATTGCGGTGACGGCATCGAGCACTTCCTCGTAGCGTCCGACGGGCGCGAGAATTCTTGTCGAGGCGTAGCAGGTTTGTCCGGTGTTGATCAACGATGCCGTCGCCAAACCTGCCATCGTCGCGTCGAGGTCCGCATCGTCGAGAATGACTGCGGCGGACTTGCCGCCGAGTTCGAGCGATACCGGACGCAGAAGTCGTCCGCAGGTTGCTCCGATGTGTCGGCCTGCCGGTGTAGAGCCAGTGAACGCGACCTTGTGTACACCCGGATGAGCGACGAGGTATTTGCCGATTTCGGGTCCGCCGGTGACGATGTTGAGAACACCGGCAGGAAGACCGGCCTCCATTGCGGCCTCGGCGAGGACGAACGCGTCGAGCAAGGTCTCGGGTGACGGCTTCAGTACGACGGTGCATCCCGATGCGAGCGCGGGGGCGATTTTCATCATTGCGAGAAGAGATGGGAAGTTCCACGGTGCAATCGCGGCAACAACACCGATCGGTTCTTTCCGAACGATGGTGGTTCCCGTTCCGGCCAGCGCGTGACGGGGTTCTTCGAGCTCGGTCGTGCGGGCAAGCGCGGCGTAATAGCTCAAAAGCCCTGAAGGTCCCTGTCCTTCAGCGACAGTGGAGATCGATACGGGCATTCCGTTTTGCTGGCTGACCAATCGGGCTGTGAGGTCGGCGCGACGCCCCAAGGCTGTGGCAAATCGATCCAAGGCGTCGGCTCGGTCGGCAGGCTCGAGTCGCGACCACGTACGAAAGGCCCGGCCCGCCGCCGCGACGGCAGAATCGACGTCGTTTGTTGCGCTGCCCGGCACGCTGCCGATCTTCTCTTCTGTACTGGCCGAGTGCACCGAGATGGCGTCCGAAATCGTCGGTGATTGCCAGGTTCCGTCTATGTAAAGGGCGGAGTGAGTGAGAATCATGCAGGCTCCTTGCGGTGGGTGGGTGTGCGGGGATCGGGGCGCTCACGTGGACGTAGGCAAACCGCCACACTCATGACTTAGCGATCGTTACATAAGTCATTTGACTCACAAGCTATGTTGCTCCGCCTGTGGATGTCAATGGTCGAGGTGTCCGGCCGTGCATGAGAGTGGTGACCTGATCGGCGGCTTCACTCACGAGCTTGCCCAGTGCGGCGATCCGCTCCCCGGTCAGTGGTGACGGGGCATCGACCAAGCAGAGGATCAGCGCCGGTGTCGAGTCCTGGGCGAAGGCGACGGCATTGACGGACAGCAATTGATAATTGCCGTCGAGGTCGAGTGTTCCGACCGCGACATCCGCGGACAGAAGACGTCGCGCTTCTCGCAGCGCGAGTGCTGCCCTCTGGCCGCCGACTCCCGGGCCGCGCATCTCGGCGACGGCGTCGGAAATTGAACGTTCTTGTTGGCGAAGGCATTCCACGGCGAACCCGCGCTCTCGAATGGCCGTGAGGATTGGCTCGTACTCCGACCGTAGAAGTGCGGCCTCCGTGTCCAATGCCTCCTTGCCGAGGAGAAACCATTCGTGAAGGTCGTTCTCGTCGAACCATGCGGCAAGGCCTGCACCCAGTGGAGGTGCCATCAGCACATTGTCGCCGATGCGCAAGCCGAGAGTTCCGCTGCGCTTGGAGATCGGTTGAATTGCCTCGGCGACAACGAGGTCGGCGCCGGATCGGATGAATCCGAGACAGGCCAGTTCGGATGTGTCGGCCAGTTCTTGTATGACGGTGCGTGAAAGATCGACGACATCGATTGCGCGGGAAGCGGCTTGGCCGATGGGGACTAGCGCCGGGCCGAGTTGGTAGGTCTTGCGGATCGGGTGACGGACGAGCCAGCCGGCCTCGGCGAGAGCGACGACCATGGGGTAGCAGGTCGCCTTTGCGACGCCGAGGTGTCGTGCGATATCGGCGAGGCTCCGCCCCGCCGTGGGGTCGGATGCCAGCAGTTCGGTCAGCATGACGATTCGATCGGTTTGAGGGGAATTTCGTGCCATGTGTTCGCATAATGCCACTCTGGCGTCGCACTGTGACCCACGATACAGTGGAATGACTTAGCGATCGTTAATCAAGCGGCAAACTCCGGAAGGAAATACATGATTGTCAACGGTGGCGAATTACTTGCCAGAGCACTAGCTGAAGCGGGCACAACCGAGGTCTTCACCCTGCACGGAGGGCACTTGGATGCTTTCCTCGTAGCCTGTCGACGTCACGGCATCCGGCTCACCGACACCCGACACGAAGCCACTGCGGGACACGCTGCGGATGCGTACGCGCGAGTGACGGGCAATTACGGCGTTTGTGTAGTCACCTCCGGCCCGGGCTTCACGAATGTCTACACCGCGCTGACCAATGCACTCCTCGATCGCACGCCGACTATCTTCGTCGTCGGTGCTCCGCCGATGCGTGAGACCGAGACGAATCCGCTTCAGGGTGGTTTCGATCAGATTGCCGCAGCTGTTCCGGTGACCAAGTGGGCATACCGCATCACCGATCCGGCACGCGTCCCCGAGATAGTTGCTCTGGCAATTCGTAAGGCGACGACCGGAATTCCGGGGCCGGTGCTGCTCGAAGTGCCGATCGACGTGATGTTCGGTGAAGCCGACGAAGATACCGTGAGATTTCCGGTGAACTACACCGTGAGTGCGAGGTCGGGTCCGACTGCTGCAGCGGTCGAGGCCGCTCTCGATCTGCTCGGTGAAGCGACGAACCCCGCCATTGTGATCGGAGGTGGCGTCACTTTCTCCCATGCGAGCGCGGCGCTGGTGGCGTTCGCGGAAACGGTGGACGTGCCGGTGTTCTACCCCGGGAAGTCCGATGGAGCGGTACCCGCAAGCCATCGACTGGCCGGCGGCGGACTGTTGGCGATCGGCTCGTTACCTGCCCTTGGGTATCCGACCCCCGACGTGGTATTCGTTGTCGGTGCCCGAGCCGGGATGTTCACCGGCGGACGCACCAGCTTGTTCCCCGGTGCGCGGTTGGTCCAGATCGACGTCGACGCGTCCGAAATCGGGCGTATGCAGGACGTGGACATTCCGATACTTGCCGACTGTCGAGAAGCGCTCATCGCTTTGAAAACTGCTGCTGATCAACGTCAATGGCCCGATTGGAGTGCCTGGGTCGATGCCGCCACCAGTGCGAAACATGCGCACCGGCATGGTTTCGAGGACGAAGCGACGGAAAGCGGTAAGGCGCATCCGTACTTTGCAGCGCGCGCGATCGTCGAAGCCTGCCCGCCCGGTACTACTTTCGTGATGGACGGTGCCGAGGCGCCGTCGTGGGGCGAGTTCTTCACTACCACCGAAGAGGTTGGTGGTGTCTTGAGGCTCGGCTACCTCGGATGCCTGGGTGTGGGGCCCGGTTTCGCAATCGGCGCACATCGGGCACGACCGGAATCACCCGTTGTGCTCATTACCGGTGACGGCGCGGCAGGATTCCACATCCAGGAATTCGACACAATGGCCCGTCATGGAATACCTGTTGTGACAGTGATATTCAACAATGCAGTGTGGGGAATGTCGATCCACGGCCAGGAAGCGGTGTACGGGGACGAAGGAATTGTCGTATCCGAACTCGCAGACAGCGCATACGAGAAGGTCGCCGAGGCCTTCGGTGGATACGGTGAGCGTGTTAAGGATGTCGCCTCCATCGCCGACGCTATGAAACGCGCGTTCGACGCGGGAGTTCCCGCATGTATCAACGTCGAGGTGGACCCGCACGTAGTCCACCCCATCACGACGATGATGCTCGGTGACGTCACAAGTACTGACGAAATCGTTGTCCCGTACTACGAGAACATTCCTCGCTGATGCCGGGGCGAATGGAAGGTGCAGTAGCCGTCGTGATCGGCGGAGCATCCGGTATCGGTTGGGCAACAGCGCAATTGCTGGCTGCCGAAGGTGTGAGCGTCGTGATAGGCGACATCGACATCGAAGGCGGGCGGAAACGCGCCGTAGAACTCGGTGGGCGAGCTGAAGCAGTCCGGGTCGACGTCGTCGACGAAGAATCGGTCAAGGTGATATTCGAGGGGGCCGAGGCGCAGCATGGTCGGCTGGATATCGCGGTCAATTGTGCCGGGGTGAATCTGCCGGGATACATAACGGATTTGGAGGCGCAAAGTTGGCGGCGAACCGTTGACATCTGTCTCACCGGAGGTTTCTTCGTGATCAAGCATGCGGCGCGTGCCATGACTGCCGGTGGATCGATCGTCTCCATTACCTCATTGAACGCACGCCAGGCGGCTGCAGGTTTTGCAGGATACTGCTCCGCCAAAGCTGGCCTCGCCATGCTCACCGAGGTTGCGGCACTCGAACTCGGAGACCGGGGGATACGCGTCAACGCGGTTTCGCCAGGTCTTGTCGAAACGCCACTTGTCGAGGGTCTCACCGGTGTGCCGGCTATTCAGGCGGACTTCACCGAGAACACTCCGCTCGGACGTAATGGGTTGCCACGCGACGTTGCCGAAGCGGTGTTCTTCCTCGCTTCCGATGCTTCTTCGTGGATCACGGGCGAGGTTCTCGATGTCAACGGCGGTGCCCACTTACGTCGGTACCCGGACGTGATGAAACACATCGAGGCGATGCAATAGCTCGTCGAGAGTTCGTCGGTTCTGATAGCGCCCGGTGTCGTCCACGCGCCCGGGCCGGAAGTTACGTCCAATCCAGAAAGGGCTTTTCACGATGTGCTCGCAATATCGCCTTGCCGATGAGTCTCGACGCCACGCTGCTGCACGACCAGACGCCCTCGCGTTGACAGGTCGAGACGGGTCGATGACGTTTGCCGAGCTCGACCTCCGCACCAGTCGGCTGGCCAATGTTCTTCTCGACCTGGGTTGTAGATCTGGAACCAGGGTGGCCGTGGTGGACAGAGGCTCGACTCAAGTCGTCGAGATCGTACTTGCGGCAGCGAAGATCGGGGCAGTGGCAATCCCGATCAATTGGAGGTTGTCCGGCGCCGAGGTTGCCGAGGTGCTCGCCGACGCGGACGCTCGTGTGTTGTTCTTCCACAGTGAATTCGAGGGTGTGGTCTCGGCGGTGCAGGCATCGGAAGGGGCGAAGCTGCGTGTCGTGAAGATCGACGGTTCCGAGGAGTTCGACTACGAAGCGCGATCGGCAGGCGCAAGTTCGGTCGATCCGGGATGGCGCGGAAGCCTGGACGACGTTGTACTGCAACTGTATACATCCGGAACGACGGCAAAACCCAAAGGTGTTCTCACATCCAACAGGAACCTGGAGGCATGCACGCGAACCGGCGGGCCATGGGGATTCGACGAATCCTCGGTCAGCTTGTGTGCGATGCCCCTGTTCCACATCGGTGGATTGGGTTGGGCGCTCGTGGGACTTGCGAATGGCGCCCATAACGTTGTTCTCCCAGAATTCACACCTGCCGGTCTGTTGGAAGTACTGGAAGGGATGAGTATCACCAATACCTTTCTCGTGCCTTCCGTCATTGGGATGCTGGTCGACGTACCAGGCGCGCGAGAGCGCAATTTCGCAACTCTCCGATCCATCGCTTACGGTTCCTCGCCGATCACACCATGGGTCTTGAAGCGAGCTCTCGAGACGTTCCGCAAGCCCCTGTTCCAGGTCTACGGGCTGACCGAAACGCATGGAGCAGTAACACAACTCGATTCTTGTGACCATGCGGTGGACGGCGAGAAGGTCGGACTGCTGCGCTCGGTCGGAAAACCCTACCCCTGGGTGGACTTGAAGGTGATGTCACCGGAAGGCGAGGAAGTTGCGGTCGGCGAGGCCGGCGAGATCTATGTCAGGTCTCCGCAAACGACCGAAGGTTACTACCGACGGCCGGAAGAGACTGCCGCTGCGATAGATACCGACGGGTGGTTCCATACCGGCGACGTGGGACGGGTCGACAGCGAGGGCTACGTCTACATCACCGATCGGATGAAGGACATGATCATCACGGGTGGAGAGAACGTCTATCCCATCGAAGTCGAATCGGTCATCGCCGACTATCCGGGAGTATCCCAAGTTGCCGTCATTGGAGTGGAGGATCCACTGTGGGGCGAGGCAGTCAAAGCCGTCGTAGTTGCTGCTGCAGGGCATCAACTCGATACCGACTCGATTTCAGGTTTCGTTCGAAGCCGACTTGCCGGCTACAAGTGCCCCAAGTCCATCGAGATAGTCACGGAACTTCCGTTGGGTGCTACGGGCAAGATCCTCAAGCGCGAACTTCGGGCGCGATACAGGACAGTATGAGAATCAACGTGCACGCTTGCGGCCGGGTTTGCATCCAACCGTATTCAGTGCGATCACGGCGTACTTCTGAGCTACCTCTTCCGGGGTGAGTTCTCCCTCGGCGTGATACCAGCGCGGAATCGACTGGCACATCGCGAGAAGTGCGCGGGTGGTCTCGGGCACGTCTGCTACTGAGAAGAGACCTCGTTCCGAACCCTCGGTGACTATACCGAGCACCAATTCTTCGACGCCCTTGCGTACGACACGATATCGCTGTCGGTGTTCGGGACTGAGGTAGCGCACTTCCCCCTCGAGGGCTGCCAACCGAGAGCGGGTCGTCATACGAAGCACGATCGCTTCGACGACGTTGGTGAGCTGTTGTCGAGGGTCGTCTCCGCCGTCGGAGTACGCGCTGTGGGCACGAGCGAGGACGTCACTGGTCGAAATCTCCAGCAGAGCAAGGAGGATCCCCTCTTTGCTCTGGTGGTGGTAGTAGAGGGCGGGGATCGTCACGCCGACGCGGCGTGCGATCTCGCGTATCGAAGTACCGTGGAACCCGTTGTCGTAGAATCCTTCGAGGGCGGCTTCCAGGATAGGAGTCAGCTCGAGCGGCTCGATCCGTCGCCAACTGGCTGTGGCGTCCTTCGCCGAATCTTTCGTGGCCATACGTGGTCCCCTAGCTATCGCTCGATAATGCTCGGGGAGATACTACGCCGCGACGAAGTCACAACAACTGCACGTTGCTCAGTTTCCAATCGCCGTCCTCGCAGACCAGAGAAAGTTGCATGCGGTTACGGTCGATCCTCGGATCGGGGGAGTTGGTATTGGTGATCGTCTGATCGAGGAACACGAGCACCTCGGCGTTGTCGCGATCACTGCTCGCCAGCCCGGCTGAAATGATCTGAGCGGACGAGGTCGCCTGATACTGCACGATCATGTTCTGCAGGTTGGCTGCCACCTGGGCGTACTGACCGGCGAACTCACCGACAGAGTTGTCACGCACCACGGAAAGATTCTGATCGAGGTTCTGGAAGTTGTACGTCGCAAGATCAGTGGCGAATTGTCGTCCGCTGTCCAGTGCGCTGGTACGCGCGTTTTCGTCGACCGATTTCTGCCAGGTCGCGAATGCGCCCCATCCGAGCGCCGCGACCACGACCAGGGCGCCGGCAACGATCGCTACGGTCTGCTTGCGAAGCCGCTTGGGCTTGTCGACGATTGTGGGCGTCTGGGGTTCGGTTGTCTCGGTCATTGCGTTCCTTGTACTAGTAGTGCGGCAAACGAGTTGTCACCGAGAACGGTGTTCTGACCACCGTTGAGGCCCAGACGAATCGACGTTCCGTCACCGGCTGCGACCGTTCCGAGGGCAGGATCGTATTCAGCAACCCCGTCGATCGTTCCAGTTCCGGTGGGGACGTTCTGCGATCCGCGATTCTGGATCCGGCCCGACTGGTCCGCGCAGTGTTGGTTCTTGTCGAGCGTGGTCGGTGAGGTGTCCTGTACCGATCGCCGGGGCGTGTCGTAGATACAGACCGGTCCGAGTGCTGTGATCAGATCAAGCTGTGCCCGTCCGTCTTTGACGATACTTCCGAACTTCTCGAATCCTTTGGGCACCACCACCAACAAGGCATCGACGGCGGGCATCCGTGCAGTGACGATCTGAGTGGAGACGAGAGAATTGGCCAACAGCAGACTGAACGGCTCACGACTCTGTTCGATGAGAGGCAGTATCTGATTGTCGAGAACACTCGGGCTTCGATCGAGGAGTGTGCGCAGTTGCGGATCGGAGTTTCGTACCTGATCTGTCAATTGGCGAAGTGTGAGTGCAACTTCGGGAAGAGCGTCAACATTTTCCTCGTTCGCAGTGAACAGTGAGCGCGAGTTCTCGACGAGTGTGTTGACACGCGGTTGATCGGATTGGACAGTGCGCGCGAGCACGTCGAAGTTGTCGACGAGCGCCTGCAGATCCGGACCCAATCCGTTCAATCCCTCGCCGAGTTCGTGCGAGAGGGTTCGCAGGTCTGCCGGATCGACGGTGTCGGCAGCAGCGTTGAAATTCGCAATCACGGTTCCCAACGCGACCGGGATCGAAGTGCGCTCAGTCGGAACAACGGAACCTTCAACCAGATACGGGCCGCCGTCGGTCTGCGAGGACAACTGAACTTTCAATACCGGAACGGCGGTGTCCTGGCTGATGGCCACATGCGAATCGTTGGGGATCTGTTTGTCGGCGGCGATGCTCAACGTCATCACGACGAGGTCCTGGGCAGAGTCCACCTCCACCGACTCGACGTCGCCGACGGTGACTCCGCGATAGGCCACTTCCGAACCGGGAGCGATTCCGGCCGCGTTCTCCAATTCGACGATGACCGAGAAGGTTCCGGTGAACGGATCTCCGGCACCGACTTGCCGGAGTACGTACGTCGTGCTGACCACCGCGATGAGGAGAAAGGCGGCGATCTCGAAATAGACGGTTCGGTTCTTCATCGCGTTCCTCCTTGCAGGGGTGTCGTGATCGGCAGTTCCCGATCGGAGGCGGGCAGAGGTGGCAGTGGCGGTGCGGCGCCCGGGATTATCTCGTTGAGCACTCCGGTCACGGTGCCCTCGACATCGACGTCGAGGTCGATGTTCACGTAATCGCCTGGGCTGGCACGCTCGAGGAGCACTCTTGCGTTGTCCAGGTTGGCCATCGTCTCACCCAGTGTCGGCCCCATTGCCGAGAACTGGTCGAGGATGGGTGACAGTCGTCCGGTGATCTCGGAAATCTGGTCGGCCGACTGGTCGAGTACGGAATTGGTTGCGGTACTGAGCCGATCGGTTTCGTCGAGTAGATCGAGGAGCGGTTGTCGTTGGTCGGCGATCACGCCCAATGCGGGTGTGAGTGTGCGCAAGCCTTCGTCGATGGTGGCGCTCTCGTCTCCGATCAGAGCGCTGAGCCGGTTCAGTGAATCCAGTGCCGAATTGATCGATTCCTTTCGGTCGTCAAGTGTTCCGAGAAAAGTGTCAAGGCGTGCAAGCAGATCGCGGATCGTCCCCTCCCTGCCGTCGAGAATCTGATCAGCCTCACTGACGATGTTCTTGACCTGCGCCAACCCACTGCCGTTCAACAGAGTTCCGACGGCGCCGAGCAGTTGTGCGACATCGGGTCCGCGCACGGTCTCCGATCGCTCGATGGTGGAACCTGGTTCGAGAATGGGGCCCGCTGGATCGACCGGAACTTCGAGGTTGACGAACGCATCGCCGATCGGGGTCGACAGTTCGATCCGGGCGCGGGTGCCGACAGGTAGTTCGATGTCCGACGCGATTTCGGTATGTACCACGGCTGCAAAGGTTTGCGCGCTCATCGACGTGACTCTGCCGACCACTGCCTGGCCGATCCGCACCTCGCCGCCGACGGGAAGTAACGACGCGTCGACGAATTCCATGTTCAGCGGGTACGACTCTCCTGGCAGACCGCGTCCGAGGGGGAGGTGCTGGAAGTTGAGACTGCAGCCGGTCAATGGCGCCGCGATGACAAGTGCCACGACAACGCTCACCACGGACTTGTTCGACGCCATCAGTTGCCCCCACCGAGGATGCGTGCCAGGTCGGAGCTGCCTGCCGAAGGAAATTCGATGGGATTGACGATGCCCGGCCCGGTGCACAGCGGTATCGGCATCTTCTCGCACAGTTCTCGCGTCGTGTCGAACTGTGAGAGATCGGTGGCGACGTTCAATCGTGCTCTGGCTCGGCCTTCTTCGGTGACGAGGTTGGCGACGTTCTCGAATCCCGTTGGTGCCGTTTCGATGATCTCGCGCAGTTGATCCTGTTTGGTCGCGACTGCACCGGCCAACTGTGCGAGCGTACCCAGATCGGCGGTGACCGCCTCGCCGTGTTCGGCGAGTAGCGCTGAGACCTGTCCGAGCAACGTGGTCAGGGAATCGAGCGCCCCGCTGATGTCTTCTCGCTGGGCGCTGAACGTGCGGGCGGTGACTGTCACCGAGTTCGACAGGGAGTCGACCTTGGTCTGGTTGTCCGCGATCAACTGCACGAGGGTGTTCAGGTTCTTCACCAGTTCGGAGATGTCGGGACTTGCACCCGCCAGTACCGAACTGGCCTGTGAGATGGACCGAACGGCATCGTTGAATGCTTGCCCGTTGCCGTCCAACGCGTGGGCGCCTTCTCCGATGAGGTCACCGATCCCGCCGCCGTCGGCGCCAGGGCCGAGCGCCACCGTCAATTCGTTCACCGATGCGGTGAGTTGGTCCCACGTCAGCGGGGAGTGAGTGCGTTCGAGAGGGATCACCGCGCCGTCGATGAGGAACTCACCGTCCTCGTAGCCGGGGCCGAGTTCGATCGTGCGGTCACTGATGACCGAGGGAGACAGGACCCAGGCCTGCGCGTCGGCGGGTATACGTGTTCCGGATGGCAGGCTCAGCGCCACTCGTACCCGGGACCCTTCCGGCGTGACGCTCTCGACCCTCCCGCTGGGAACTCCCAGAATCGTCACTGTGTTCCCGGTGAAGATAGCGTCGGTCGAGGTGAATTCGGCGGTGAGAGTGAGTCTGTGTTCGTCACGCGTGACGAACAGGACGGCACCGATCGCGCAGATCACAATCGCTGCCAGCACGGCGAGTTTCTTGACGGTCGTGGTCATCGACACCCCTGAACGAGCCCGACGACGCACAACCAATTGTCCGGGATGAGGGTGGAGGGCGAGTTGAGGTCGAGCCAGTTGCCGTTACCGGTCGCGTTGGTGACGTAGCGGACGCTGGGGGCGAAGTTGTCGAGCAGTGTGGTCAGTGATTGTTCGTTCTCGGACAGAACTCCCGTCACCACGTGGATGTCTCCCATGACCGAGTCGACCAAAGCCTGGTTGTCGCCCAGGAACTGGGCAAGTGTGGTGCTCAACTGATTGAGGTCTTGTACAAGCGCATTCAGCACATCTCGCCGGTCGGCGATCGTGGACATCACCAGATCCGCATTCCCCAGAAGGGTTTCCAGAGTGTCCTTCTGCTCGATCAGTGTTGCGGTCGTCTGCTGCGCTCCGATGAGAAGGGAACGGAGCGCAACGTCGTTGTCGTTGACTACTCCGGAGAGTGCGTCGATTCCCTCGAGTGAGCGGCGAATGAGTTCGGGATCGTCCGGTGAGTTGTCGGACACCACGGTCAGCATGTTTCGCAGTTGTTGCAGATCAAGATTTTCCGACGTGGATTGTGCTCCTCGACCGAGATCGTCGAGAGTGAACGGAACGCTCGTGTTCTCGATGGGGATGGTCGAACCTGCGGGTAACGAGCGCGATCCGTTCGGAGTGACGTCGAGCGAACGTCGGCCGAGCAGAGTCGAGATCTTGATGTCCGCACGGGAGTCTTCGCCGAGAGTGACGCCGTCGTCGAGTCGGAAGGTGACTTCAACCGAGTTGCCGCTGACCGCCAACGAGGTGACCACCCCGCTCGGGACTCCCGCGACGTTGACCGGATCGTCCTGCGTCAACCCGGTGGCGTTGGTAAAGACGGCGTGGTACTCGTTGGTCTTGACCTTCAAGATCAGTTGAGGGACAACGAGTGCGGCCAGAACCACACCGACTCCGACGAGGATGCAGATGATTCCGTTGCGGACCGGGTTCTTGACGGTGAGCCAGTTCATCGGCACACCGCCGAACGCTCGGGGCCGCCGAGGGTCACCGATTGGTCCAGCGCGCTGAGCCGGAAGTTGCAGATGTAGATGTTCGCCCAGCTTCCGTAGCTCATCGCGATCCCCAACTGGGTGAACAGTTGATCGAAAGCGGTGATACCTGTCGCCAGCGACTCACGATTGTCGACGACGACGCGAGCCGACTGATCGATCGAAGTCAGCGCGCCAGCCAAGTCCGGTTCCACGCCCGTCACCAAGTCCTGAAGTGAAGAAGTCAGTGCGCCTGCGGAATCCACTGCGGCCGAGATCTGTTGGCGGTCCTGTGCCAAACCGCCGACCAGTGTGTCGAGCGTGTTGATCATCTCGACGAAGTTGGGTCGATTCGTCGTGGTCACGGTAAGGACCCGGTCGAGGTTGTTCAGTAGTTGGTCCAAGATCGCGTCCCGGGACGTCAAGTTCTCGGTGACGGCAACAGTGCGCTCCAGCAGGCTTTCGATGGTGGAACCTTGTCCTTGGAATACCTGGACGACCTGTGCGGCAAGCTCGTTGACTTCTGCGGGGTCAAGTGCGTCGAACAGGGGACGGAATCCGCCGAGGATGTCGGTGAGGTCGATCGCCGGCTGAGTCTGTTCCACGGGAATTGTGGCCCCGGGGGAGAGGTAGTTGCCTGTTGCGCGTTCGGCCTGTCCGGGTTCGATCGAAATTGTTCGCGCTCCCAACAGGTCTGCGTACCTCACCACAGCGCGACCGTCGGACGGAATACGTTGTGCAGATTCGAGTTCGAAGCCGACGACGGCTTGGTTGTTCACCAGCTCGACGCTGTCGACGCGCCCTACTCGCACCCCGGCGATCTGAACATCGCTGCCGGTGACCAGGCCGGAGGCATTGACGAAGACGGCCCGGTACTGCGAACTCGACCCGGAGACTGGGTTGATCAGGGTGCTCACCACAACCACGGTGGCGAGAATCGACAGTGCAGCAAACAGTCCGAACCTGATCAGAGATTTCTTCACGCTCATCCGCCCACCACCGTCGTGCCGCGAAATACCGGCCCCGCCACGAGAGTGTCCAAAGCTGTACCGCCCTGGGTGAGAGCCGAGATCCGGGACTGTTCGGCAGGGCTGCCGACCGGGCCGACGGTTCCGCCGAACGCGGTCGCGGCGGCAGGACAGTTGGGTCCGCGGGTTCCGTCGTACTGTGGGCAGTCGGTCTTTCCGTACGGATACAGATCTGTGACGGACAGCCGTAGATCGGTGCTGAGCCACGGACCATGCGCCAACGCGGGCGGGAGCTTTATCGTGAGATTGCGCAGGCCGTTGTAGAAGGTGGTGATGTGGTCCGGCCGCGAAGTGATTGCGCCGGTCAGGGAATCGGCGTCGTCGACCAAGGTGATCATGCGGTCGCGATTGTCACCGATCAGACTCGTGGCAGCAGCTCCCGTGCTGGTGCCGGCACGCAGAAGCCCCGCCAACCCGTCGGATTTCTCGACGACGGTCTTGGATGTGGTGATGGAGTTCTCGAATGCGGCGAGCATGTCCGGCGCACTCGTCGAGAGACTGTCGGCGAGGGTGGCTATGTCGTCGAGGTCGTCACCGAGTCCGTCGATGACGGGCTGCGCACCGACCAACGCTTGGTGGACTGAATCGAGCGATTCGCCGATCTGGTTTCCCTTGCCGCTCAACGCGTCCGAGACTGCCGTGAGTGCGACGTTGATGTCGGCGGGGTCGAGGGAAGAAACGAGCGAGTAGATCCGTGAGATCGATTGGTAGAGCTGGACCGCGACTTCGGACTGATCGGATACCAATTCGGTACCCGGCACGAGAGCAGGACCACGCGAGAGTCCGTCAGGTTGAATCAAGTCTACGAAGAAGTCACCGAAGATGTTGCGGGGCATCAGTCGCACCTGACTTGTCGACGGTATGTCCTCGAACGCTCCCTCGTCGATCGCGAGTGAGACAGTCGAAGCGGTGGTGCCCGGCTCGATCTCGGCCACAGCGCCGACGACGACGCCGCGGTACTGTACCGAGGATCCGACTCGCAGCGCACCGGCACTGGCGGGGACGACAGCACTGACCTGCGGTGTGGAACCGGTGGAGTCCGTACCTCTGCTGAACAAGAAGACGTAGGCGAGGATCAGGATGACCACGGCGAGTAAACCCCGCAGTGCCAGGGTGATTCGGCTGCAATTCGTGACGATCATCCGGTCAGCCCGGGTACGTGAGGTTTGAGTCCCCACAGCGCAATGGTCATCGCGACGTCGGTGAATGCAAGGAAGACGATGCTGGTGCGCAACGCTCGTCCGGCGGCTCGTCCGACGCCTTCGGGTCCACCCGTCGCGGTGTAACCGTAGTAGCAGTGCACGAGGGTCACGACGACCGCGAACACCATGACTTTTATCAAGGACAACCAGATGTCGTTGGGAGAGAGGAAAAGACTGAAGTAGTAGCCGTACGTTCCCTCCGACTGGCCTTTGACCCGGATCACCGCAAGCGCCGTTGCCATGTACGAAGCAAACAGGCCGACCAGGTACAGCGGGACCACCGCGATGAGCGCCGCGATCATTCGGGTGGTGACCAGGTACCGCATCGAGGGAATCGCCATGACTTCGAGCGCGTCGATTTCCTCGGAGATCCGCATCGCTCCGAGCTGCGCGGTGAATCCGGTTCCGACCTTGGCTGCCAGGGTGATTGCGGCAACGAGTGGTGCCACCTCGCGAGTATTCGCGATGGCGGACATCACGCCGGACAGCGGTGCGAGGCCGACGAGGTTGAGTCCGCGGTAGCCCTCGAGTCCGATCTGGGAACCGGCGAAGAACGAGATCGCGAAGATCACGACGACGCTGCCGCCTCCGGCGAGCAGGGTGCCCGAACCGAATGCCACCTGGGCGACGAGACGGGCGACTTCACGCCAATAGCGCTTGAGGGTTGCGGGAATCGAGGTGACGACACGCGCGTGGAACGTGAACTGATCGCCGAGTCGACTCAGGCCGTCGACGGTCCGCGAACTGACCCGCTTGGCACGAATTGCGATGGGCAGGTGCATCAATAGGCACCTTTCACCGAGACGAACAGTGGGTAGAACTGAGTAATTGCGAGGTTGGCGACAAACACGAGGACAAACGAGAGCACGACGGTCTCGTTGACTGCGTCGCCGACGCCTTGAGCTCCGCGCTTGACGGTCAGGCCCTTGTAGCAGGCCACGATTCCCGAGATGAGAGCAAAGGCAACGGCTTTGATGCCGGAGACGACGAAGTCGCTGGGTTGACTGAATTGAACGAGATTGCGCAGGAAACTCTGTGCGTTGCCGTCGAGTATCAGGACGTGAACGAAGAGGCTTGCGCCCAAACCGATTACGAGAACTATCGAGTTCAGTAGGAGGCAGACGACGGCAATGGCGATCATCCGGGGTACGACCAGGCGTTCGAGCACGGGTAGACCGAGCACTTCGAGTGCATCGATTTCCTCGCGTATCGTTCGCGCTCCCAAATCTGCGCAGATTGCGGAACCGCCGACACCGGCGATGATCAGGGCGCACACCAGGGGGCCGGCCTGTCCGATGATGAGGAACGCGACGACGGCACCGCTGTACGCACCCGCGCCGATTTGATCTGCGAGCGCACCGATCTGCAGTGCTACCCCGACACCGAGGGGAATCATCACCAGAGCGGACGCGACCGAGGTGACGTGGGCGAGAAACCACATCTGGTCGAGCGCCTCACGCCAGGCGAGGCGCTTGTGTCGAAGAGATGTGAACGCCGCAACGCACACGCGAACGGTGAAGGTGAAGAGCAGTCCGATCTCGGAGAGCAGGTTCGAGAACATGTTCGTCTTGGCGGGGGAGACAGCAGTTGTTTCCCCGGTTGTTCCATTCCCGGTCGTCGTAGCTTCGGTGCTCACGCCATCCCCCTCTCCGGCCGAATCGTTCTGGTCGGGTTTCTTCGATCACACTCGGGAGCTCGAAGTGCTCCAGGTCACGTTCGGAGACGGTATCAGGAAACTGACTCTGAAGTAAGTTCCATTTCGGCCACTTCATCACCGGGCGTGAATGTCGACGCGGAACTTTCGTTTGCGTCCACGCAACCTTCCCGGCGAGAGCCCGAAATGCGGCGGGTGCACAATGAGTGAATGCCACGATCAAGCCCCATTTCCGCTTGGAAGTCCCTTCGCGAAGGCAACGAGCGATTTGTCAACGACGCGTCCATTCACCCCAGCCAGGGAATCGCGGACCGCGCGAAACTCGTCGATGGGCAGCACCCCACAGCGGTGCTGTTCGGTTGCGGTGATTCGCGCGTAGCCGCCGAGATCATCTTCGACCAGGGTCTCGGCGACATGTTCGTCGTGCGCACTGCAGGTCACGTGCTCGACGATTCGGTGCTCGGTTCCATCGAGTACGCGGTTCACGTGCTCAACGTGCCGCTCATCGTCGTCCTCGGGCACGACGGTTGCGGTGCCGTGAAGGCAACGCTCGACGCCCTGGACGAGGGCGCAGTTCCCGACGGATTCATCCGCAGTGTGGTCGAGCGTGTTGCTCCGTCCATCCTGATGGGCCGCAACGAGGGCTTGTCCACCGTGGACGAACTCGAAGGCCGTCACGTCGTGGAGACCGGCTCGCTGATCATGCAGAGGTCGCGGATCATCGCCGACAAGGTGGACAAGGGTGCGTGCGCGATCGTCGGCGTCACGTACACGTTGTCCGACGGTCACATGCGAGTTCAGGGCGCGGTCGGCGACATCGGCGAGAGCGTCGAGACCGTCGAGGGTTAGATCTTCCGGGGCAGTGGTACCTGGCAGCAGACAATGGGTACCGACACGCCGCCTCAGCTGACGGTTAGTGGACCCTGCGCCAACTACCGTTGAGTCCGTGTTGGAACCTAATGGACCACTGCCCCCCGAGATCTACTGGCGTCGCCGGGCGCTGGCCATTGGTGCCGCCGTCATTGCACTGGCGTTGATCATCTGGGCGGCATCCGCCCTCTTCGGCGGTGGAAGTGATACCCCGGAGGCCGATTCGGCCGCTGCGAGTTCCTCGCTGACGACGGACGTCTCCTTCACCCCCAACCCTTCCGGCTCCAACGCGCCGGACGGTGGCGGTGGCTCGGGTGGCGGCGCTGCCGGTGGATCAGGTGGCTCGGGCACGCAGGCTTCGGGATCGTCTTCGTCTTCTTCCTCTTCGTCGACCACCGGGGCTCCGGTCCCGGCCGGTCAGTGCGCCGACTCGTCGCTGGCAGTCAAGGCCACCGCAGACAAGGCGACCTTCGCTCCCGGCGAAGAGCCGTCGTTCACGATCGTCATCACCAACATCGGTTCGGCACCCTGTGATCGAGATCTGGCGGGCGGCCTTCAGCAGGTGCTCGTCTACAGCATCGACGGCAAGACCCGGTTGTGGTCCAACGTCGACTGCTACCCACAGCCCGCAGCCGACGTACGCAATCTCGCGCCCGGCGAGCAAGCTGCGTTCAAGGTCGCCTGGTCGGCCACGACGTCGACCCCCGAGTGCGCGACCGCGCAGAACCCCGAGCGCAATCCGGTGGGCGCAGGCGCTTACACGGTTGTCGGGCAGCTCGGTGCACTGCGAAGCTCCCCGGAGCCGTTCAACATCGCATGAGCGCGGGCAAGCCCGAACAGGCCCGCTAGTTGAAGGATCCGGTGATCGACGTCTCCGCGAGCCGGGAAAGTCCCTCACGGATGTGACGAGCCCACAGCCCGCCGATGCCCTCGACCGACTGCAGATCGGCAGCCGTAGCGGCCAGCAGCGACTGGAGAGTGCCGAAGGATCCGACCAACCGGTGGATCTGATGGAACTGCAATCGAGGTACACGCATCAGCACGCGATATCCGCGAGGAGTCATCGGAGTGTCGAGGGCTTCGATCGTGCCCGGATAACCGAGAACACGCGCAAGAGTCGTGAGATCGAGTAGATCGGCGTCGGTGACGCGATCGAGTGCGACGAGGACGTTGTCCATCGCCGCGGTGCCGATGGGTTCGGGACCGGCAAGATAGTCCCGAACGATGAGTTGACGTGCAATGTCGTTGTCGCCGACCAGTTCTTCGAGCTGCAGTGCCAACTGGCGACCGTCGGTGCCGAGTTCGAGGACATCCTGTTCGATTTCGATCGACACGCGGCGAACCATTTCGAGGCGCTGTACGACGGTCAACGCGTCGCGCAGAGTCACGAAATCCTCGATCTCGACGACCGACAGTTGCCGTGTCACTTCGTCGAGTCGCGCTTTGTATCGTTCGAGCGTCGCGACGGCCTGGTTGGCGCGCGAAAGTATGGTGGCCGAGCCGTCGATGACGTGCCGGATGCCGCCGACGTACACACTGACGATCGACATCGACTGACTGACCGAGACCACGGGATAGCCGGTCTGAATTGCCGTGCGCTCGGCAGCGCGGTGCCTCGTGCCGGATTCGACGGTGGGAATCTTGTGATCGGGAACCAGCTGGACGTTGGCACGCACGATGCGTGTGCCGTCCGTCGAGAGGACAACCGCGCCGTCCATCTTCGACAGCTCACGCAATCGGGTCGGTGCGAACTCCACGTCGAGGTTGAATCCGCCGTCACACAGCGCTTCCATTTCCTCGTCGTATCCGAGGACGATCAGCGCGCCGGTACGGCCGCGCAGAATTCGTTCGAGCCCGTCTCGCAAAGCGGTACCCGGCGCCAACCTGGCGATGGTCTCTCGCAATGCCGACGACGACTGTGTGTCCGCCATCGCACTGATCATTGAGAAACTCCCTGCTGAGGTCGATGTCACTTCGGTCGGGTCCGATGCCTGCGCCGGACGGATCCCCGTTTAGATTACCTATCCATGAGTAGTACCTGGACCCTGCCTGATGACCTGACTGTCCCGGAGCCGGTCGAATTCTTTCCGGCCGCCGGCGAGAAGCTGCCTCAGCACTGGTCGAAATGCTTCGGCTGCGGCGACGACCAGCCTGCGGGAATGGCGATGAGTTTCAGGGCTGGTAACGGACTGGAAGTGACCGGTCGTCTGGAGGTCGCCAAGAAGTATCAGGGCGGTCCAGGTGTCATTCACGGCGGCATTCTGTCGACGGCATTCGACGAGGCTCAAGGTATGGCATGTATGGCTCTCGGCTCGCCGGTGGTGACCGGGCACCTCGAGATCGACTTCGCCCGGCCGATCCCGTTGGGATCGGTGCTCGAATTCCGGGCTCGCATCGACGGCGTTGTACGCCGCAAGGTCTACACCAGTGCAGAAGCGGTGATCGTCGAAGGTCCGACAGCGGATCCGGACACGGTGGTGGGAACCTCCCGCGGACTGTTCCTGACCATCACCTCGGAACACTTCGCCAAGACCAAGGAGTTCGTGGACGGCGAACCGACGTCCCCGTTCGGCACCTCGTCGGTCTGACGAGGTAGTCGGCCGAGGGACGATCACTTCACCGGCGTGAGCTTGGGGCGAGACGGGGCTTGTTTGCCGCCCATCAATCCGGCGTAGGCCAGTGCCTCGGCCAGATTCGCTACTTCGTTGACGCGCATGCCGGGAATGTTCGGGCCGGAATCGACCGGCACGATGGCGCTGGTGAATCCCAGTCGGGCAGCTTCGATCAGCCGTCGGTTCACCCCGGCAACCCGTCGAACCTCCCCGGCGAGTCCGACCTCGCCGAGGATGACGAGCCCCTTGGGGACGGGTTTGGCTTTCACGGCGGAAGCGACCGCAATGGCGAGAGCCAGATCGGCACCCGGCTCGGTCATCCGCATACCGCCGACGGTCGCGGCGTAGACGTCGGCCTTCGAGATCGACACTCCGACGCGGCGTTCCAACACGGCCAGAACCATGGCCACACGGGCGGTGTCGAGCCCGCTGACGGCTCGGCGAGGTGTCGGTAGCGGCGTGGCGGCGACGAGCGCCTGAACTTCACCGAGTAGAGGTCGCTTACCGTCCATCATCACGGTGACGGCAGTGCCTTCCACAGCTTCTTCACGGTGATGCAGGAACAGGCCGGACGGATCGCTGATCTCGTTGATGCCCTGCTCGCTCAGCTCGAAGCATCCGACCTCGTCGGCCGCACCGAATCTGTTCTTCACGCCGCGGACCATGCGCAGGGTGGAGTGCTTGTCACCTTCGAAGTGCAGAACCACGTCCACGAGATGCTCGAGCGAGCGCGGACCGGCGACGGCGCCGTCCTTGGTGACGTGGCCGATCAGAAGCACCGGGATTCCACTGGCCTTGGCCAGTGAGGTCAGGGCGCTGGTGACGGCCTTGACCTGAGTCACGCCGCCGACGACTCCGTCGACGTCGGCAGCAAGCATCGTCTGTACCGAGTCGACGATGACCAGGGTCGGCTTGACCTGCTCGATGTGGCCGAGAATGGTCGCGAGATCGGATTCTGCCGCGAGATACATCCGTTCGTGGACAGAGTTGGTGCGATCTGCCCGAAGTCGAACCTGACCGGCGGACTCCTCGCCCGTGACGTACAAGGCTCGATCATCCGCGCTGCGCATCGCCCAGCGGTAGACGACCTCGAGAAGTAGCGTGGATTTTCCGACACCGGGTTCTCCGGCGAGCAGAACCACCGAACCAGGTACGACGCCACCGCCGAGTACACGGTCCAACTCACCGATCCCCGTGGGTTTGGCCTGCGTCGAGGTGCTGTCGATCTGTGTCAGCGGCGTGGCCGGCGTCGTAGGCAGCACGGCGCTTGATCCTGCTTTGGCGAGTGAGGCGCCGGCGCGACTGGCGACGGGTGCCACTACGGCGACCTCGGTCATCGAGCCCCACGAATCGCAGTCCGGACATCTACCGACCCACTTGGGCACTACCGACTGGCATTCGGAGCAGCGGTAGTTCGATTTCACTTTGGCCACCGGGACAGACTAGAGGCGGGGTCCGACATGGACCCCGCCTCTAGTGTGATTTTGAAGTTGTTCTGCGAGGCGCATTGTGCGCCTTGATAATTCGAGGCTCAGTGCCCAGCTTCTGCAACGTCGGGCGACTTGTCCGACTCGTTGCGCTCGAGCTGCGGGCCTGCGTCGACAGGTACGTCGACGGTGACCGATCCGGCCTTCTCGAACTTGAAGGTGATCGGGACGGTCAAGCCGGGGCGAACGCCTGCCTTGATGTCCTGCAGAACGACGAGAGAGAGCGCAGCGGGTGCGTCGTCGTTCTCTTCGTTGTTCTTGATCTGGGTCTCGGCCTCGGTCGCGGCGCCTTCGCCTGCGGGCAACTGACCGGCCTGCAGCGACGTCTGCGGCTTGATCGTCAAGCCACCTACCTCTTCACCTGCGATGACGCGTGCTGCGTAATCGGTGGTGATGCTGACGAGCTTGTCCGTGGTCTCGGCGCTGTCGTTCACGACGGTGAACGCGAGCACGGCGTTGCCGCCCGGCTCGATGCTGTACTCCTCGGACGAGGGATAAGCGATGTGCACGTTGCGCAGTGCGATCTCACCGAGGTCGGCGCTGTTGCCGTTCACGGCGGCCTGCTGGACGGCGGTCTGGCTCACCTGTCCGGAACCGCAAGCGGACAGCGCGATGGCTGCGCCTGCAGCCAGTGCAATGGCGGTAGCGACTCGACGAGTCGGCTTACGGATAGCAGTCACGATTTGTCCTCCACGGCGTCAGGTTCGCACTCCACTAGGCAGAGTAGTAGATAAGGTCCCGCGGGCTGGCCGTCGGGTCGCCACAACGGTTGTCTGCGTGGGCTTTCAGTCCGTTACGCAGGGGTGCTCCAGACCAGTTGAATGCACGTACAACAAGCCCTGTCAACCCCTACGCTCGAGCAAGGATGCCCCTGACCTGCACAGTTGATGAGTGGTCGGTTCTTTCACGTGTTAAACTAGTGGAATCGAAAGGGGCACGGGACACATGATTTTCAAGGTCGGAGACACCGTCGTATACCCCCATCACGGTGCGGCGCTGATCGAAGCTATCGAAACCCGCACCATCAAGGGTGAGCAGAAGGAGTACCTGGTTCTGAAGGTCGCTCAAGGCGATCTCACAGTACGGGTTCCTGCAGACAACGCAGAGTACGTCGGAGTTCGTGACGTGGTCGGCCAAGAAGGCCTCGACAAGGTTTTCCAGGTTCTGCGAGCACCGCACACCGAAGAGCCCACCAACTGGTCTCGTCGATACAAGGCAAATCTCGAGAAGCTTGCCTCAGGTGACGTGAACAAGGTTGCAGAAGTTGTTCGTGACCTGTGGCGTCGTGAGCAGGACCGCGGACTTTCCGCTGGTGAGAAGCGCATGCTCGCCAAGGCTCGTCAGATTCTCGTCGGAGAGCTCGCGCTCGCCGAGGGCACTGACACCGAGAAGGCAGAGACCATTCTCGACGAGGTCCTCGCGGCCGCGTCCTGACTGCAACACAACAAAGCTGACAGTGGCAGTAGTAGCCCTGGTACCTGCCGCAGGTCGGGGAGTGCGATTGGGCGAGAAATTGCCCAAGGCATTTGTCGAACTCGGTGGGTGCACCATGCTTGCACGCGCGGTCGATGGACTCCGGAAATCCGGAGCGATCGACCGCGTTGTTGTCATTGTGCCGCCTGAACTGGTCGAATCCGTCGTAGCCGACCTCGGTCGTGCAGCGGACGTCGACGTCGTCGGCGGTGGTGCCGAAAGAACCGATTCGGTTCGAGCCGGCCTCAGCGCTGCCGGCGACGCAGATTTTGTACTCGTGCACGATGCCGCACGGGCATTGACACCGCCGGCGTTGATCGCGCGCGTCGTCGGAACTCTCCGAGCCGGCAGCTCCGCTGTCATCCCGGTACTTCCGGTTACCGACACGATCAAGTCGGTCGACGTACTCGGCGCAGTCACCGGTACGCCTCTGCGTTCGGAGTTGCGTGCGGTTCAAACTCCCCAAGGATTCTCCACCGACGTCCTGCGCAGTGCGTACGACGCCGGTGACGTCGCCGCGACCGACGACGCCGCTCTGGTCGAGCGTCTCGGTGTTTCGGTGCAGACGATTCCCGGCGACGCTCTCGCCTTCAAGATCACCACTCCGCTCGACCTGGTCCTTGCACGGGCGCTCCTGAGCTCGGAGACAGCGTTGAGTGCGGATTCACAGGACGGAAATTAGATGCGCGTCGGTCTCGGCACGGATGTTCATCCCATCGAGGTCGGTCGTCCTTGCTGGATGGCCGGGTTGCTGTTCGAGGAAGCAGACGGGTGCTCGGGCCATTCGGACGGCGATGTCGCCGTCCACGCGCTGTGTGACGCGTTGCTCTCTGCGGCGGGCCTCGGTGACCTCGGTTCGGTTTTCGGCACCGGCAGGCCCGAATGGGACGGCGTGAGCGGCGCTCGAATGCTTGCCGAGGTTCGCCGACTGCTCGAAGAGAACCAGTTCGCCGTCGGCAACGCCGCGGTGCAGGTCATCGGCAACCGTCCGAAGATCGGGCCGCGTCGCGACGAGGCGCAGAAGGTGCTTTCCGAGATACTGGGCGCGCCTGTTTCGGTGTCCGCGACCACCACGGACGGCCTCGGCTTGACCGGTCGAGGCGAGGGGATCGCCGCCATGGCCACCGCGTTGGTCATGACAACCGAACACGACAGGTAAGATCGCTGGTCGTGACCCTGCGCCTATACGACACCGGTACGCGGGCCCTTCGGGATTTTGTTCCGTTGGCCCCCGGACATGCATCGGTGTACCTGTGTGGGGCGACAGTTCAGGGTGATCCTCACATCGGACACGTACGCAGCGGCGTCGCTTTCGACGTGCTGCGTCGCTGGCTGTTGGCGCACGGCAACGACGTTGCCTTCGTGCGCAACGTGACGGACATCGACGACAAGATTCTCAACAAGGCCGCCGGCGCCGGTCGACCTTGGTGGGAGTGGGCGGCGACGTTCGAGCGGTCGTTCACGTGGGCCTACGACCAACTGGGTGTGCTGCCACCGTCCATCGAGCCACGGGCCACCGGCCACGTGACGCAGATGGTCGAGATGATGGAACGTCTGATCGAGAACGGCCACGCGTACGCGGCGGGTGGTGACGTCTACTTCGACGTGCAGAGCTACCCCGAGTACGGCGCACTGTCCGGCCACAAACTCGACGACGTTCATCAGGGCGAGAGCGCTGCCGAGGGAAAGCGTGATCCTCGCGACTTCACCCTCTGGAAGGCCGTCAAGCCCGGTGAGCCCTCGTGGCCGACACCGTGGGGACCCGGCCGTCCTGGCTGGCACCTCGAGTGCTCGGCCATGGCGGAGTTCTATCTCGGGGCGGCATTCGACATCCATTGTGGTGGACGCGATCTCGTCTTTCCGCACCACGAGAACGAAATTGCGCAGGCCAAGTGCGCCGGTGACGATTTCGCTCAGTACTGGTTGCACAACGGCTGGGTCACGATGAGTGGCGAGAAGATGTCCAAGTCGTTGGGCAACGTTCTCTCGGTGCCGAACGTGCTCAAGAAGGTTCGTCCGCAAGAACTTCGGTACTACCTCGGTAGTGCGCACTACCGTTCCAATCTCGAGTACTCGGACGAGGCGTTGGACGAAAGTGCGAAGTCCTACCAGGGGCTCGAGTCGTTCGTCCTGCGCACACACAAGCGTGCGGGCGGCGTCGAACTCGGTACGTGGACCGAAGGTTTCGCGGCGGCTCTCGACAACGACTTGTCGGTGCCGATCGCGTTGGCCGAGATTCACGGCAAGGCGAGCGAGGGTAATTCCGCGCTCGCTGCCGGTGATCTCGACGCGGCTCGGGTGGCTGCCGGCCAGGTGCGGGCCATGCTCGCGATCCTGGGCGTCGACCCACTCGACGAGCATTGGACGCAGTCCGGTGGCGACACCGAGACGGCAATGGAAGCTTTGGACGTGTTGGTGCGGGCCGATCTCGATCGTCGGCAGCAGGCACGTACGGAAAAGAACTGGGCGGTGGCGGACGAGGTCCGCGATCGCCTCATCAAGGCGGGTATCGAAGTAACCGATACTCCCGACGGACCCGAATGGTCCCTTAAGGCAGGGCAGTAACAATGGCTGGAAACTCGAGCAGGCGCGGCGCAGTCCGTAAGGGCGGCACCAAGAAGGGCCAGGTTGCCGGTTCCGGCGGTAAGCACCGTCGCGGTCTCGAAGGGCGTGGCGCTACGCCGCCCGCCGAGGCACGCACCAAGCATCCCGCGGCAAAGCGTGCAGCGCGCGCCGCACGTGCCGACGAGAAGCAGGGCCGCGGTGGCCGTCCGGGTCCGGGCCGCAAGGTTCTCGACGGTCCCGAGACAGTGCTCGGACGCAACCCGGTGGTCGAGTGCCTACGCGCCGGCGTTCCGGCGACTGCACTGTGGGTCGCCGTCGGCACCGAGAGCGACGATCGACTGAAGGAATCCGTTCAGCTCGCTGCGGATGCCGGCATCTCGATCCTCGAGGTCCCCCGCACCGATCTGGATCGCCTCAGCGCCAACGGTCTTCACCAGGGCATCGCCCTGCAGGTTCCGCCGTACCGCTACGCGCACCCGGACGATCTTCTGTCGGAGGCACGCAAGCATGCCGAGCCGCCGCTGCTCGTCGCGCTGGACAACATCACCGATCCCCGCAACCTGGGTGCCGTCGTGCGCTCGGTCGCAGCTTTCGGTGGACACGGCGTCGTGATTCCGGAGCGTCGTAGCGCGAGCGTGAGTGCTGTCGCTTGGCGCACCAGCGCCGGCGCTGCCGCTCGTTTGCCGATTGCTCGGGCAACCAACCTCACCCGCACGCTCAAGGACTGGGCATCGAAGGGTGTTCAGGTCGTCGGTCTCGACGCCGAGGGCGACACCACTCTCGACGATTTCGACGGCAGCGGTCCCGTTGTGATCGTGGTCGGTTCCGAGGGCAAGGGCCTTTCGCGCCTCGTCCGCGAGAACTGCGACGCGATCCTGTCGATTCCGATGGCCGGTCCGGTCGAGTCGCTCAACGCCTCGGTTGCCGCCGGAGTCGTCCTGGCGGACATCGCCCGCAGGCGTCGTAGCAGCTGAGTTGTAACGGCTTTCGGGTGAGTCTGGCGGGGTTCTAGCTCCGTACCGACCAGGCTTCCCACAGTGCAGCGTAGGAACCGTCCGCGCCGATCAGTTCGTCATGTGTCCCGCTCTCGACTACGCGGCCACCGCTCATGACGAGTATGCGATCGGCGCGGACTGCTTGGCTCAGCCGGTGTGCGATCACCACGGCGGTCCGGCCGGTGACTGCTAGCTCGGCTGCCTGATCGAGTAGACCGGCTGCGGTGGTTCCGGCTTCGGCAGTCGCCTCGTCGAGGATGACGACGGGAGGATCGAGCAGAGCCAGTCGGACGAGGGCTATGTGCTGTGCCTGCGCCGCCGTCAACTGGTACCCACCGGCCCCGACCCTGGTCTCGAGTCCGTCCGGAAGCTCATGAATCCATTGAGCTTTCATCGTGTCGACGGCTTCGGCGATCTTCGCATCGTCCGAATCTGGTGCACACAACCGGAGATCGTCGGCGATCGTCCCGACGAACACGTGAACTTCCTGGCTGATGAGGACGACTTCGTGCCGAAGTTCGGCATCACTCAGGTCGTCAATCAGTGTGCCGTCGACGGTGATTCGCCCGTCCCCGACGGGAATGATGCCGGCAATCAGTTTGGCGAGCGTGGTCTTTCCGGCGCCGCTGCTTCCGACGACGGCGATTCGTTCTCCCGGTGCGATCGAGATCGAGATCGAATCGATCACCGGGGTGGAGTTGTCGTACGAGTAGGAAACCCGGTCCACCTCGACGCCGATGGGTTCGGACCGAGCCGAGGCAGGAATGCTCGTGGGCCGCCCGGGCATCGCGGTGACTCCGATCAGGCGAGCCAGGCTGGCACCCGCATCCTGCAATTCGTCGATGTTCGAGAGAAATACCGCGATGGGGCTGAACAGACTGTGGAAGTAGAGGGCGGCGGCGGTAGCGGCCCCGATGGACACCGAGCCTGTGGTCACGAGCCAGTAGCCGACGCTCAGGACGGCGGCCAGTCCGAGCAGTTCGGCGCCGTTGAGTTGGGCGAAGAAGTTGGTGCGCAGGCGAACTGCCTGCATGTCGAAGCTGATGGCATGCTCGGAGGTCTCGGCGATTCGGCCGATGTGCTCGTCTGTTCGCCGCAGGGCAGTGACAGTGCCTGCGCCTCCGAGAGTTTCGATGAGCTGTTGTCCCCGCCTGGCCTGCGCAGCGCGAGAGCGTCGGTAGACGGGGCCGGAGCGTCGGAGGAAATGACGAAGAGCGAAATAGTGAATCGGCGCAACGGCAACGATTGCCACGGTGAAGCGCCAATCGATCACTCCCACACCGACAAGCGTCAGTGAAATCATGAACAGGGCAGACACGGTGGCGGGTAGTACTCGCGCGATGACGGTGTTTACCGCTTCGACGTCGCCCGAGACCCGGGAAATCAGATCACCGGTTCCGGCATCCTCGACCAGTGACGACGGCTGCGCGAGGGTGGCGGCGAACACGTCCTCACGAAGATCGGCCAGCACGTTCTGCGCGACATTCGCGAGAAGCTGTGTGCTCCACCAGGTCAGCGCAACCCCTGCTGCCGCTGCGCCGAGCATGAACGCGGTGATACGCAGGAGTGAGGCAAACGGTTTGCCCTCCGTGACCGCATCGACCATGAGTCCGAGCAGTGCCGGGGTGGACAGGCCGCAGGCCGTAGCAGAGAGAAGCACGACGGTCGTGAGTGCGAGCGCTCGCTTGCGTGGCCGAAGCAGTGCGATCAATGCGCGGACGGTCTGCTTGGTCGACGCGATCGGCAGGGCGGATGCAACCGGAACAGCAGATGCATCCGGAAGGGGATCGGTCACAGCGACTCTCCCTCCCGAACGCAGTGGTCGATCGTGACGACACGGTCACACGAATGGAGCAGGGTCGGGCTCGAGGTGATCACCAGAATGGCCTTGTCGGGGAAGTTTCTCAGGGAGTGTGCAATTCGATGCTCGGTGACAGAGTCCACGGAAGTGGTGGGTTCGTGGAGGACCAGGATCGGCTGGGGTTGATGGAGAGCGCGGGCGAGGAGAAGGCGTTGGCGTTGACCTCCGGAGAGTTTCTTTCCTTGCTCGCCTACCTCGGAGAGGTGGCCGTCGGGCAGATGCGTCAACACGTCGTCGAGCGCAGATGACGTCATTGCCGACGAGTCGACGTTCGGTGCAGCCAGATTGTCGAAGACGGTGCCGGTGAACACGGTTCCTTCATGGGCGGAGACGAACACCTGATCACGAACTCCGTCCGGGCCGAGGTCGGTTGCATCGGTGCCGAATACGAAGTAAGAGTCGGGGGCGAGCGGGGTCTGATAGGCGAGTTGTCGTGCCAGTCGGTCGGCGGAATCGTCAGCGCGCACACCCACCACTTCTCCGCGGCGAGCTGAGACGACAGTTCCGTTGTCCGCCGAAATCAATAGGGCGTCTTCACTTCTGGCAGGTTCGGTCGTGGCCGTGGCGGCCAGCGATTCGATCAGGTGTGGCTCGGCCAAAAGTTCGGAAAGTCTGCGCGCGGAACCTCGCTTGGCAGCGAGTTCGGCACCGAAGAACCCCAGCGTTTCCATCGGACCGGCAATCACTCTGCTCAAGCCGACAACGGTGACGAAATTGCCCACGGTGATCGTGCCTTGATGCGCCATCCACGCGGCTCCAAGCGCAACCGAAGCCAGCACCAACGCGGAGACCCCGGAATTGAGCGCGGTCAGGCTGGACATTGCTCTGACCGTCCGGATCGCTGCCTTCATCGACTCCCGGCTCGCGTTGACGTATCGCGACAGGGCGGTGGGTTCAGCCCCGAAACCCTTCAGTACCCGCAGGCCCAGCGTGAAATCCGTTGCAAGCATGCCTGCCTCGGCTGCCTTCTTCTGCTCTGCATACACGCGCTCGTCCAGTGGACCGCTGATCTTGTGGATGAATATGAGCTGCGCAGCGGTGATGAGTACGACGATCAGTGCGAGCGGCCACGAGACGAAGGCAAGCGAAATCACTGCCGCGGCGAGCCCCGCAAAAGCCGAGCCCTGTTCGGCGACAACCCAGGAAAAGCCCGAGACGTGTGAGGCATCCGAGGTAGAGATGGTGAGAACTTCACCGGTCGAACGCTGAGCTTTCATCCCCCTGGCATCGAGTACTCGTCTGGCAGCATTCAGTCGTAGGTCGTGTTCGCCGTAGACGAAGACCTGCGTGTTCAGGCGAACTGCGATGCGCCACGACAGAGCGAGTCCCACGAACAGAGCACACAGCACCGCAAGCCACACGAGAAGTGCTGTGCTGTCGGACTTTCCGATTGCCCGGTCGACGACGGTGCCGATCAGCACCGGGATGAGGGCTTGAGCTACCTGATACGACGCCTGCCCGGTGACGGCTGCAACCAGTCGCGGGCCGCGTCCGGAGGAGAATGATCCGACTCGGATCATCTCCATCGGACCGGAACGAGTTTCGGGCAGCGCTGACACTCGTGAAACTCCTCGCCCAGATCTGAACACTCGTTGTGCAGTTCTACGGTAGAGCCGGTGCGAGTGCGGAAAGTGCTCGCAGATGCCAAGGGCTACGCGGCAGCGGCCAGATGGAGTATCGACACCCCATTACCGGGATCGGGTCTCGATATACCTGGCTGGTCGAAACAAAGTACGTTTGCGAAGAGAGCTGACAGAAGATGAAGAGCACTACCCGAATAGTGGCTGCGTTGGCCGCGATTGCCCTGCTCGCAGGCTGCCAGAGCAGCACCGAGTCAACAGCGTCGGAGGGCACGACGCAGTTGGCCGAGGCCGGCGCGCTGCCGGTCACCGTTGATCACGCGTACGGGTCGACCACCATCGAGACCGAACCTCAGCGGATCGTGACTATCGGCTGGAACAGCCAGGATTCGGTCCTCGCACTGGGCAAGACACCCGTCGCCATGGAGTCGTTCAGTGGGGCAGGCTTGGAGAACGGCATCCTGCCGTGGGACGAAGAATTGTTGGGCGATGTCGAACCCACGTTGCTCGACAGCACGTCCGGTGTGCCGTTCGAGCAGATCCTGGCGTTGGAGCCGGACGTGATCATCGCAGTGGTCTCGGGAATCACCGAAGACGACTATGCACGTCTTTCCCAGATCGCACCCACCATTCCGTTCAAGGAGACCGCATGGGCGACCACGTGGCAGGAACAGTTGTCGACCATCGGATCAGTACTCGGCCAACCGAAGCGGGCTGCCGAGCTGATCGAGGAAACTGACGATTCCATAGCCGACCTGGCTGCCGGATCGCCCAATCTGAACGGGAAAACCTTGACCTTCCTCTCGGGAAACATCGACGGCCTCACCAATTACTGCGCTGACGACGGCCGAGTCATCCTGATGTCCCAGCTCGGACTGAAGCAGTCGGCCGGAAGCGCAGAGCTGTGCGGCGACACCCAGGGGTCGGTGACTGCATCGCGCGAACAGTACAACGAACTGGACGCGGACGTGATCGTGCTCAACGACGCGAGTGGTCAGGGGCTACCCGGATTGATGGGGGACAAGTTGTTTGCCGACCTGCCGGCAGTCAAGGACGGCAGGCTGATTCAGCAGCTCGGTCTGGCGCGAGTCATGGCCTTGGCGTCACCCACGTCGCTGAGCGTCAAATATGCTTTCGCGGAACTGGTCTCGAAGATGAACGGGTTCTGACCAGTTAGGCTGACAACTCGCACGCGTCCGAGTAGTAGTTCTTCGGTGTGCGTCCGGTGACCTTGCGGAACACGCTGGTGAAGGCGCTGGGGGTTTCGTATCCGACGCGACGGCTTACCGTCGAAACAGGAACGCCCGCAGCGAGATAGGACATCGCAGCGCGGACGCGAACTTGAATTCGCCACTCGGTGAAGGACATCCCCGTGCCTTGAGAGAACACGCGGCTCAGGGTGCGGGGGCTTCCGCCGACCACGTAGGCCCAATCGGCAAGCCCGCGTTGATCGGCGGGGTCGGCGATCAGGCGGCGTGCGACGGCGAGGGCCCGGGGATCGGCGGGCATCGGTACTGCGACATCAGCCGCCTCGATGGGCGCGAGCGTGTCGAAGACTACGGATTCGGCGCGCAAGCGAGCCTCGGTAGGCATATTTCGCTGGTGCAGATGGATGAGCATCGTCTTGACGACGTCGTCGATGCCGATGATCGCGGGTTTTGTCCACGGGTGGGGGAACGACTCGGGCCGGAAATAGGTGAAACGAGCCTCGGTGGATGCGCCGAGCGTGATGCGCCGTGGAGTTCCAGCTGGGATCCACATGCCGACCGTCGGTGGTATCTGCCAACGAACGTCGTCGATGTACGCGCTCATCTCGCCGGAAGCGCCCCAGAGGAGTTCGTGTTCGGGATGGCGGATCTCACGCCACGCGCGCTTCTGATCACGCCCGATGGTGGACGTCGTCATCGAGAAGGGGAGCGGAACGTACCGGCCTGCCGGCACAGCCCAGTACGGAAATCCTGTGGAACTCATCGGTGGATCATACCGCGAATGACTTAGGTAATGCTTTCCTATTTGGTTCTTTGATGCAGGCGCGACGGAGTGTGATCGCCACAAAAGATCGAGGGTGGCACCGAGTCCGAAGACTCGATGCCACCCTCGAACACATTCCCCGACGGAGTGTTTACAGGTGGAGCAGGCGGAGCGAGTGAATCAGCTGCCGTTGGCCAGGACACCGCTGATGATGTCGGAGATGAAGCCGGCCGGGTTGTCGAGGATGGAGGATCCGGCCGAACCGGTTCCGCCCTCGCCGTCAGAAGAGCCGAAGCCCAGATCTGCCGAGCCCGATGCGGCCGCCTCGCCGGGGTTCTTGGCGCGGATCTTGGCGTAGACGCCGCTGATGTTCTGTTCGGTATTGAACGTCGAGATACCGATCGAGCTCGACATTTCCTGGTACGAGCCGATCGGTGCATCGTCGGCGACGAGGTACTGCGCCTCGATCGTCACGGTCTTGCTTCCGGTGGGTGAGATCAGCCAGCCGGTGCTGGGCACATTCACGGTTCGGGCGGCAGTGTCAACCGAAGGCGTGACGGATTCGGTCTTCTGACCGCCGATCAAGTGCCACGCGTTGACCGTTGCCGTGCCCTGGATGTACTTGAACGTGGCGGGGTAGCGGTCGACGAACTGGTCGACGTAACGCTCGGGGTGGCCTGTTGTGGAGATGACCGTGCGCACGGTGACTTTGCCGCCGGGTGCAACTTCGCCGTCGCCCACGATGCTCTTGGTGATTCGGACGTTGGAGGAGTTGACCGTTGCCGCGGACGGGTGGGTGGCATCGGCGCTCGCGGTGCCTGCGGTCATCACGAGTCCGCTGGTGGCAAGTGCAGCGATTGCGATTCCGGTGAGTGTTTTGCGCATTGAAAAACGTGACATGAAATTCTCCGTTCGAGGGGTTCACGCTGACGGCGATGGGATGACTCTTCAAAGGTTGCGCCGCGGTAACCATTGAAACCTATCGGACGCTTGCCTATGTATCAGTTCGGCAGAATTTACGGAAAAGTCCGAATTGAGAGGGCTTTTTCGGTGTCGATTGCCTGCCGTTAACTGATTGTCGACTATTTCGACGAAAAGCTGGGCGAATGTCCAGGTCGACTGTATCGTACTTCGAGAGTCGGGTTGCAACAAGTTCCAGTAATCAATGAATTCGGTTGTCCTGGAACCACACAGAGTGGAGATTGTTCGTGGCAAAGTTTGGATCCAGGAATCGTAGTCTGTCCACCGTTGGAGCTGGTTTGGGGGTGATTGCTCTTGCTGTGGGCGCAAGCGCGCTGGGTGCGGGAGTCGCGACTGCCGAGACAGCAACTTCCGGTGCCTACACATTTACTCGCACCGTGGACAATGCGTCGCCGAAGATCGGTGACACGATCACCTACACGACAGTGTCGAAGAAGAGCGGAATCGACGGGTATATCAGCAGGTTCACCGAGACGCATGCCGCATGCTTGACCTTTGTCCCGGGCTCGGCGAAGGTCACGAAGTTTCACGTTGGCGGGACGATGACCGAAACCACTGAAACGCCGGAACTGACAGCCACGACGCTCGAGGTGACCAGTGCCGGCTGGATCAACAACGGCAGCAAACCGGTGACCATGAAGACCAGCTACACGGTTACTGCTTCGTGTGCGCCGGGAACCGTGTACGGAAGTGGATTGGCGGTAGGTGCCACGGTGATGGGCAACGGATTCCAGTCGAGTGCGAATTTCGCCAACTTGGGCCCGTCCATCACTGTCCGCGCCGCGGATGTGGTCGATCCGGTTGACCCGGTCGATCCCGTTGATCCGGTTGATCCCACTGGCCCCGGAACCGGTGGCGGAATCGGATCGCTCGGCTCGTTGAGTGGTGGCCTCGGTTCCCTCAGCGGCCTGTTCGGTTCGAGCTAGGCGAGAGTTGTGAAACGGCGGGCCGAGACTGTCGTGGTCTCGGCCCGCCGCGGTTGTTCGGTGATCGGGTATTCAAACCATCAGGTGCTCAGCCGAATTCGATCGAGGTGTTGATTTCTTCCACCTGGTTGGAGGTCTGCATGTTCGTCGTGTCGGTGAACTGGTTTGCAAAGCTGACCAGGTAGACCGGCGAGTTGTCGTCGGCTTGGTAAGCGACGACCGTCATGACGGCGTAGAGCGGAACGTCCAGGTTTGGGGCGGTCCAGGTTCCGGAGAGGCGGAAACCCTGCTGTCCGTCGACGTCGATCTCGGTGTACTTCACCTCGGTCCACCCGTCGAGAGTGGCGATCGTTTCACGCGCAGCGGCAAGAACCTCGTCTTTTGTTGCGGTGCCCTGGTTTTCGACCGTCACCGTGGTGTTCGGCATGAAACCGCTGGGTTCCTGGCTGTTGCTGGACAACGCGTCCGTAACGCCGGCAGGGATGTTCTCGCCGTGAGTCCAGCTCGGCGGGAGGCTGACGCTGATGCTCGGCGCTTCGGGGTCGTCGCCGGTTTCGATCGTCGTCCGCTCACCGATGAACGGTGTTCCGTCCCGCAAAGTCGGCGTCGCGGCAGCGGCAGACGGCGAGGATGCAGAACTTTCGGAAGCAGTGGTCTCACTGGTGTTGGTATCACTGGAGACGGCGTCGCCGCTTTCCGAACTGCTGCATCCGGACAAGACGAGTCCAGCAGTGATCAGTGACGCTATTCCGAGAGCAAGTGTGCTGCTCTTAGGGCTCATAGTGTGACAGTCCTTCAGGTTCTGGCGACGGCCGAGCGCCGCCGGCAGCATTGCTGGCGCGGCTGAGACTATCAGCGCTACGACGGCCGAGTAGTGGCCTTGAAGGTAATGGTGCTGCCGGGCCGCAGCTGTGCCAGCGACGCAATCCCGGCGTCGGAAACGACGGCGATGACCGGGTATCCGCCGGTCACGGGATGGTCGGCGAGGAACACGACGGGCTGGCCGCCTGGTGGCACCTGGATGGATCCCGTCACGACGCCTTCGCTCGGCAATTCCTCGGTGCGTGAGCGATGCAAAGGCCCTTGGCCCTGTAACCGGACCCCGACTCGGTTGGTGTGTTCGGTGACTTTCCACGTGGTGTGAAGGAGCGCGTGAACGGAGGCGGCGGTGAACCAGGAATTTCGGGGGCCGAGCGTGATCTCGATCGGAACTGCGCCGAGTGCAGATGCCGGCGGTGGAATCAACTCTTCGGTGGGCCACGTCCCTTCCTCGGCCCCGAGGAGGACTAGATCGCCGGCGGCGAGCGGCGGCGGTCCGAGTCCGGAGAGCGTGTCGGTGGATCTGCTTCCGAGTACCTGCGGGACGTCGACGCCACCGCGTGCAGAGATATACGTTCTCAACCCGGTTGTGCTGTAACCCAATTCGAGAATGCTGCCACCACCCAGATGGATGCTCGCGTAGTCAGGTGCCGGCCGTCCGTCGACGGCCAGCGGCACCCGCGCGCCTGTCGCTGCCACCGTCATCGAACCGACGGCCCGCATAGCGAAACCGCCAGCGGTGACTTCGATGGTTGCTGCTCGAAAAGTGTTGCCTACGAGTCTGTTGGCGCTGTCGTGCGAGATCATGTCGACGGCGCCGGATCTTCCGACCCCGAGGGCGCCGTAGCCTCTCCGCCCGCGGTCCTGAACTGTGGCGAGCGGGCCGGTACGCACAACCTCGAGCCAGGCCATGAATCCATTGTCCCGCAACAGCGCGGTGAAGACACCAAAATCATGCTTGCACCAAAATCATGCACGAACAAAGGTGACTGTGGTGCCGGGTAGAAGCAGCGCCGGCGGGCGGCGCTCGGCATCCCACACCGACAGTTCAGTCGTTCCGATCAACTGCCACCCGCCTGGGGAACTACGCGGGTAGACGCCCGAGAACGGTCCGGCCAACCCGACTGCACCGGCCGGGACCTGCCTGCGCGGGTCCGATCGACGTGGAACCTCGAGCTTTCTCTCGTTGCTGGTCAGATACGCGAAGCCGGGGGCGAAACCGATGAACGCGACGGTCCACGACGCAGACGTGTGAGCGTCGATCACACCGTCGACCCCGAGGCCGGTCAGCTTGCCCACCTCTACGAGATCGGGGCCGTCGTAGCGGACCGGAATCTCGACAGCAGACCCGCTCTCGTCTGCTGTGAGTTCGATCGGTACGGCCCCACGTACCCATTTCTCCACCAGTTGGTGCGCGGTGATCGTGTTGTCGTACTCGATCAAGATGGTTCGCGCCGCGGGAATCAGGTCGATCACGCCGGGGATCCGACTGGCGTCGAGAGCCCTGAAGTTGCCCAGCACACTCGGCAGTTCGTCGTACTCGACGAGGACTGCGGATTCACCGGCGGGCAGGATCGCGATCATGTGAACGGCGTGATCTCGACGTCGGAAGATTCGAGGAGAGTGCGGATTGCCACGGCCATGTCGACGGCTGCCGGACTGTCACCGTGCACGCACACCGATGCGGCAGAGACTTTCAACGTGCTCCCGTCGACTGCGTCCAACTCGCCGTCGACGACCATTCGCCGAACCCGCTCTGCAACAAGTGTCGGGTCCTGCAGAACGGCGCCCGACTCGGTGCGGGGGACCAGGGTGCCTTCCGCCGTGTACGCACGATCGGCAAAAGCCTCGGCGACCACGTCGAGACCGGCCTCGCGCGCCTCTTCCAGAAACACCGAACCCGGTAGTCCGAGAACAGGTAGCGAACTGTCATAGGCAACGACGGCGGCGACCACGGCCCGCGCCTGCCGTCGGTGATGGACTATTGCGTTGTAGAGCGCGCCGTGGGGTTTGACGTACGTGACCCGCGATCCGGCGACACGAGCCAAACCGTCGAGCGCCCCTACTTGATAAATGACGTCGGCGGTGAGGTCCTTCGGGGAGACGTCGATGAAGCGTCTGCCGAAACCGGCGAGGTCTCGGTACCCCACCTGCGCGCCGATCCGGACGCCGCGGGCGGCGGCGGATTCGCAAGTCGCCAACAGCGTTGTCGGGTCGCCGGCATGGAATCCGCAGGCGATGTTCGCGCTGGTGACAAGTTCGAGCATGGCGTCGTCGTCGCCCAGGGTCCAGGCTCCGAAGCCCTCGCCGAGGTCGCTGTTCAGATCAACGCTGTAGCCCATACCTCGATTCTAGGTAGGTATGGGCTCTCGGTGTTCAGGCGTGCGCCGGAATCCGTCCGGCATTCTTGCGACGTGCGGATCCGAAGAGTCGGCATATCAGGTAGATCACGAACGAGACCGAGGTGACGAAACTCGAGACGGGAACGCCGGGGGCCAGCGAGAGAAGGATGCCGCCGACGGCTGCCAGTTCGGCGAACACGACGGAGAGGATCGTGGCCTTGAGTGGGCTTGCCGTGACGTACGCGGCGGCCGCTGCGGGGGTGATCAGCAGCGACATCACCAGCAGAGCACCGACGATCTGTACGCCGAGTGCTGCGGTGATGCCGACCAACACTGCGAACACGATCGACAGTGCCCGGACCGGAACACCGCGAGCTGCAGCAACTTCGGGGTCGGTGCTTGCGAACAGCAAAGGGCGGTAGATGAATCCGAGTGTGCCGATCACGATGACCGCGCACAGCAGCAGAAGTTCGAGACCGCTGTTTCCCGGCGCCACGATCTGTCCGACCAACAACGAGAAGCTGGTTCCCGTGCGACCGTCGTACGCCCAGAGGAACAACACCGACAGGCCGAGGCCGAAAGCCATGATCACGCCGATCACCGAATCTCGGTCGCGCGCTTTGGCTCCGAGCAGTCCGAACAGCACTGCCGCGACCACGGATCCGACGATGGCACCGAAGCCGACGCCCACACCGACGAGAAGTGCGGCGGATGCGCCCGTCAGTGACAGCTCACTCGTTCCGTGCACCGAGAACGACATCTGACGGCTCACGATCAGCGGCCCGATGATGCCGGCCAACAATCCGAGGATGGCACCGGCAATCAACGCCTGTTGGACGAAGTCGTACTGCAGTAGGTCGACGGTGGCGGACACGTCGAACATCCGCGACATCGCGTCGGTGAACTTGTTACTCACTGGTGGTGATCCTCATCAGAATGGTGAACGCCTTCTCCCGGGCGTAGTCCGCCTGCGCTGCCGAGCGCGTCGATGGCGTCTCCGGTGCCGATCACGACGAGGCGGCCACGAACCTGCAACACTTCGACGTCGGTGTTGTACAGATCCGAGAGAACCTCGGACGTCATCACTTCGGCCGGCGTCCCGATCCGGAATTTACCGTCCACCAGATAGAGCACTCGATCCACCAACGGCAGGATCGGATTGATCTCGTGCGTCACGAACAGCACCGCGGTGTCGTGGCTGCGCCGCCGCTTGTCGATCAGCGTCGAGACCAGGTGCTGGTTGGCGAGGTCGAGGCTGAGCAGCGGCTCGTCGCACAACAGTATCCGCGGGTCGCCGACCAAAGCCTGTGCGATCCGCAGTCGCTGCTGCTCACCGCCGGACATGGAACCGATGGGAGCGTCGGCGAACGACTGGGCGCTGACCTGTGCGATGGCGTCGTCGACGATCTTGCGGCGACGACCCCGACGCAGTAGGCCCGTACCCCACTGGTGACCGTCGACGCCGAGGCCGACCAGGTCGCGGCCGCGGAGCGGGAGGCCGTCGTCGATCGATTTCTGCTGCGGGATGTACCCGACGTGTGAGTTCCCGGCCCGTGCCGGCGTGCCGACGATCTGTGCACTACCGCCGCTGAGTTGTAGTTGGCCCAGCAGAATCTTCAGGAGCGAGGTCTTGCCCGACCCGTTCGGCCCGAGTACGGCGATGAACTCACCTGGCTGTACCTCGAGATCGAGCCCGTCCCACAATGTGCGGGCGCCGAAGGACAATCGAGCGTCCTTCAGCGTCACAGCGGGCACGGAGGCCTCTGAAGGCGCGGTGTTACCAGAAGGCACGGTGTTACCAGGGGGCACAGGAGTATTCGCGGAAGTTTCTGTCACAAGCCGATCGGTTCTTCTCGGAAATGGTGGGGCAAATAATTACTGGGCAGAGAGGGCGTTTGCGAGCGACTCCGCGGTCTGCGTCTGCCACTGAATGTAGTCCAGGCCCTCGGGGAGAGTCTCCGTAACCTCGACGACGGGCACTCCGGCGGTTTCGGCTGTGGTGCGCATGTCCTGGGTCACTTTGTCCTGCGTCTGGATGTTGTAGACCAGTGCGCGGGCCTGCTTCTCCGAGAGGAGTTGGCGGGTTGCGGCGATTGCGGCCGGTGACGGATCGTTGCCGTCTTCGATGGCGCTGGTGAACTCCTCGGGAGTTGCGTCCTTCAGTTCAGCTGCGACCAGGAGGTAGTGCGCGATCGGCTCGGTCTGAGCCACCGGTGCGCCCGCGTGGGCAGCGGCGATGGAATCGGTGATCGCTGTGACGCCGGCGAGCTTCTGGCTGTATGCCTTCGCGTTGTCCTCGTAGGTCGCCGCGTTGTCCGGATCGAGAGCGCTCAGCTGATCGGCCACCGAATGTGCGACGGCGTCGACGGTCGGGATGTCGAACCAGACGTGTTCGTTGACTGCGCCGTGGGTGTGACCGTCATGCGATTCGCCCGCGGTTTCGCCGGCGTGGATGCCGCCGTCGAGCAGGTTGTAGGCGTTGACCGTCTTCTGCTCGCCCTTGCCTGCGTCGAGGACGTCGGTGATGAACTGGTCGTAGCCGCCACCGTTGTAGACGACGAGCGATGCGTCGGTGATCTTGGCGGCATCGGCGGGAGTCGCCTCGAACGAGTGCGGGTCCGCGGACGGCTCGTTGATGATCGACGTCACGGTCAGCTTGTCGCCGGCGACGGCCTGCGCGACGTCGCCCCACACGTTCGTCGATGCGACGACGGTGATGCCGTCGTCCTTCGAGGAGGTTGAGCTGCACGCGGTGAGCGCGAATGCTGCGGCGACCGAGACGGCCGCGAGGGCGGTGGCGGTGCGGAATTTCGACGACGAACGCACGTGCTTTTCTCCTGAACAAAGGCTGGGCTAAATGCTATTGGAAACCGTTACCGTTACACATTAGCGCATAGTCGCTGGTAGTTCACCTTCGGTTCAGCCCCAACGCGCCGTCTGCGGGCACTACGGCTAACGTCCGTTTATGCCCCGGTCCCGTCAGCCACGCCGTCAAGCCACTTTGGCGTCGCTTGCCGCCGAGCTCAATGTGTCGAGAACTACAGTCTCGAACGCGTACAACCGACCCGATCAGCTCTCCGTCGAGCTGCGGGATCGAGTGCTCCAAGCGGCCAAGCGACGCGGATACCCCGGACCTGATCCGGTCGCCCGCTCTTTGCGAACTCGCAAAGCCGGCGCCGTCGGTCTCCTGCTCACCGAAGCACTCAGTTATTCGTTCCGCGACCCGGCCGCCATGAGCTTCCTGGCCGGTCTCTCGGAATCGTGTGAGGACGCGGGCCAGGGCTTGCTGCTCATCCCGGCCGGGCCCGGGCGCGACGAGGTGGATGCTGCGGCCGTGGTCCAGCAGGCGGGCGTCGACGGCTTTGTCGTCTACTCGGTGGCCGACGACGACCCGTATCTTGCCGCCGTGCTCGAGCGTCACATTCCGATCGTCGTCTGCGACCAGCCGCGCGAGATTCCCGGTGCATCCCTCGTGGGCATCGACGACCGCGCTGCCATGCGCAAGGTCGCCGACTACCTCATCGGTCTCGGACACCGTGACATCGGCGTGCTCTGCATGAGGCTGGGGCGCGACCGGATGGACGGCGTCGTCAGCCAGGAACGACTCAAGTCCCCACACTTCCACGTCCAGCGTGAGCGGATCGAAGGAGTGCGCGACGCGATGGTGGCGGCCGACATGGACCCACTCTCACTCACCGTGATCGAGCGGTACGTCCACACATCGCAGTCCGGGCACTCGGCGGCGGCGGAAGCTCTCGCGACCAACCCCGAGATCACCGCACTGGTCTGCACCACCGACGTGCTGGCTCTCGGCGCTTTGGACTGGGCGCGCTGGCAGGGCATCGATGTACCTGGCCAACTGTCGATCACCGGATTCGACGGCGTCGACGAGGCGCTGCGCGAATCACTGACAACGGTGCGCCAGCCCCAGGAAGAGAAGGGCCGGCGCGCCGGTGCGCTCCTGATGTCGCCGTCTGGATCCGGCGTTCCGATAGTCGAGATGCTCGACACTGAACTACTGGCCGGGCGAACATCAGGTCGGATCAAGGGGTAGCGCTCACGCCAGGAGTTGGGCGCAGCGCAACAATCCCAGATGGCTGTACGCCTGGGGGTGGTTGCCCAGCGAGCGTTCCGCGATGGGGTCGTACTCCTCCGCGAGTAGTCCGGTAGGACCCGCTGCCGCGACCAACTGATCGAACAGTGCCTCTGCTTGCAGGCGTTGTCCGATCAGCAGGTAGGCCTCGACGAGCCAGGCGGCGCAGAGGTGGAACCCACCTTCGATGCCGGGCAGACCGTCGTCGTGATGGTATCGGTATACCGTTGAGCCGCTGCGTAGTTCGGCCTCGGTGGCTACGACGGTCGCTGCAAAGCGCGGATCCGTCGGATCGATCAGCCCCGACAGTCCGATGTGCAGAGTCGCCGCGTCGAGATCGGTACCGTCGTAGGCTGCGGTGTACGACTGGACGTCGTCCTTCCAGCCTTTGTGTCGTACTTCGTCGGCGATCTGGTCACGCAGTTCCGCCCACTCGGGCAGAGCCTCGCGAGAAAAGCGGGTCGCAAGATCGACGGCGCGGTCGACGGTGACCCAGCCCATAACCTTGGAATAGACGTGGTGGCGCGGGTTGTCGCGAATTTCCCAGATGCCGTGATCGGGTTCGAACCAGCGCCGCTGCACTGCTTCGACCATGGCGCACACCAGTTCCCAGTCGCGGTCGCTCAAAGGATCGGGATCACCGGCCTTTTCGCGTGCATTCGCCAGTTCGACGATGAGCTCGACGATCGGGCCGAACACGTCCAGTTGAACCTGCTGATTCGCGGCGTTTCCGACGCGGACCGGCCGGGAGCCGGCGTATCCGGGGAGTGAATCGATGACGGCCTCTGGCGGTAGCGAAGTCCCGTAGAGCGTGTAGAGGGGGTGCAGGCGCTCGGGTCCCGGCAGTGTTTCGAGCACGCGGTGGACCCAGTCCAGGTAGTTCTCGGCCTCGTCGGTGGATCCGACGCTCACGAGAGCTGTTGCGGTGAGGGCGGCGTCGCGCAACCAGCAATAGCGGTAGTCCCAGTTGCGGACTCCGCCGATCTCTTCCGGCAGGGACGTCGTCGCGGCAGCCATGATGGAACCGGAATCGGCGTGGACCAGCCCGCGCAAGGTCAGTGCAGAGCGTTTCATCAAGTCCGGCTTCAGCTTCGGGAGTTCGAGCGTCTTGGCCCAATCGGACCAGTAGGCCTCCGAGGTCGCTCGACGCTCCAGCTCCGGAACGTCGGAAGGGCCGATTTCTTCTGTTCCGCAGCGCAATTCGAGGACGACGTCACCCTTGGACGGCTCGACGATGGCGTGGGCGGTCTGCTGGTTTCCGTCGGTGGCGATGTTCCACAGCACGCCGGGGGAGCGGAGTACGTACGGCTCGTTGGTGCCGAGGACCCGAATGCCCTCGTCGACGACCTCGAGCGTGACCTGACCCTGGCCGAACTCGGGACGGGGTGCAAACGAGACGATCGCGTCGGCCTGACCGGAAATGATGCGGGTCAGGTCGGTTCGTCCCTGTGGGACGTCGTGGGGGAGGTAGTCGGTGACGGACAGGCTCGCCCAGCGGGTCTGAACTGTCATCGTGCTGTCGATGTACTTCTGGCTCAGCGGCAAGGCTGTGCGTCGAGGCCCGACCGAGAAGTGGCCGGCCCCGGTTCCGCCGAGAAGGTGTGCGAAGACGGCCGCTGAATCCGGTTCCGGGTGACACAACCAGGTCAGCGTCGCATCCGGGGTCACCAAAGCGACGGTGCGCGGACTGGCGAGCATCGAGAGTCGCTCGATGGGCGGAGCGTCGGCGCCGGAAAGCCACGTACGACGCTCGTCGAGCAGGAACGCCAGAGCGGCAGCGACGTCCTCGGTGCTGTCGACGCGATAGTCGGCGACGGTGTCCCCGCTGCCGACCTTGATTCCGATGTCCGGCCCCTGAAGCCTGCTGAACGCCTTTTCGTCGGTCACGTCGTCCCCGATGAAGACGGCAGCGGTTGCGCCGTCCTGATGGCGAATCAAGTCGAGTGCGTGGCCCTTGTCGGTGGCGATGACAGCCAACTCGACCACCGATTTGCCCTCGGTGACCTGAACGCCTGGCCAGAGTGCCGATTCGGTGCGGACGGCGATGAGCGCCTTCTCGGCGTCGTCGGCACTGGTGTTGCGTACGTGCAGTGCAACGCTGGCGGGCTTCTTCTCCACCGTTGCCCCAGGGGTGTCGGCGGCGATTCGGCCCAACTCGGTGACGATCTCGTCGAGCAGTTTCCTGGCGTCGGCGTCGATCGCGTGAACGAATCCGATGTCGAACTCGGAGCCGTGGCTGCCGACCAATTGCACTTCGGCGGGAAGTCGGGACAGCGCAGCCAGATCCTTGAGGGCGCGGCCCGAGATCACGGCAGCCGTCGTCGACGCGAGGCTGGCGAGAGAGCGAAGCGCACGCACCGTTTCCGCCCGGGGATACGCCTTGTCCGGGTTGGCGACGATGGGTGCCATCGTCCCGTCGTAGTCGGAGGCTACGAGCAGACGCGGTGTGCGTGCCACGCCTGACAGCGCTCGGCGGAGTTCGATGGACAGATCTTGTGCGCTCACCTCTTCAAATCTAGGTGATGCAGCGACTCCTGGCTCGATACGTTTCCGGCCGATCAGTGCAAAAATGACAGATGCGACAAAGGATGTCTATTCGGGTTTCCGAGTTCCGTCACCGAGCAGCAGTTCAACCGTCAATTCCAGTCGATTGGCGACATCGGTAGCCGAAGAGCGTCGCGTGAGCCATGCCACCAAATTGGACAGCCACACATCGGAGATCACGCGCGCGATCGCCAACTGCTCTTCGGTTGGCTCCTCTTCGGTCATCGCTCGTGCGAAGAGGCGGTCCATCAACTGGCCCACCTGATCGACCTCGGCCGCTGCGGAGGCGTCGGCGAACATGAACGCGCGAGTCATCGCTTCGGTGAGGAGCGGATCGCGCTGCATCGCGCGGGTGATGAGGCTGAGGATCAGCTGCATCCGCTCGAGCGGGCTGGTTCCAGGTGGGATCTTGCCCTTGGAATCGATCTTCTCGAATTCGCGTGCCAGGGCGGACACCAGTAGGTGAACCTTGGACGGGAAGTAGCGATAGAGCGTTCCGACTGCGACGTCGGCACGCTCGGCCACGGCGCGCATCTGAACAGCCTCGTAGCCCCCCTTGGACGCCAAGGCGAGTGTTGCGTCGAGAATCCGCTTGCGGCGTTCACGTTGCGCGTTGGAGCTGAGATCGTCGTCCCCGAGCGTTGCAGAAGCAACCGCGTTGGAGCGGGATCGGGATGTTGTGGTCATCGACAAATTCCTTCGCGCCTTGACTCTTGGCCAGGTGTCATATTAGAACACGTTCTAAACAATTGTGTCACTTATCGAGAGGCGGGAACCAGTTGTGACAATCGCCACGACCGATGAACAGCGGGCGGTCCAGGAATCGATAGAGGCCTGGGCTCGCTCGGCCACGCCGATGGACATGGTACGCCGTGGACCAGCAGTTTCGTGGCGGGAGAAATGGTCCGAGTTCGCGTCTCTCGGGATATTTTCGGTCGCCGTTCCCGAAGCGGTAGGCGGAGCCGGGGCCGAAATCGTCGATCTCGCAGCAATGCTCGAGCAGGCGGCAATCGAACTCGTGCCGGGTCCTGTTCTCACGACTGCACTCGCAGCTCTGGTGGTGGGGCGTAGTTCGTCGCCCGCTGCCAAGCGATGGTCCGAAACGCTCGCCGACGGTGCGCTGCCGTGTGCCGTCGTATTGGACGAAAGTCCAGTTGCGGCAACGGTGAATGCGTCCGGCGGCATCGAGCTTCATGGCGAAGGAGGTTACGCCTGGGGCGGCGATTCGGGCGTATCGGTACTCGTGTCGGCGGGCGTCGTGTCCGAAGACGAAGGCTCGCGTGTCGTCTGGGCTCTCGTCGACGGAGACGGCGAAGGCGTGACCTACGAAGCGGTCGACACGATCGACAAGTCGCGACCACTGGCGCGAGTCTCCTTCGATCGAGTGACGGTCGATGCCGACCGAATCCTCGATGACATTGCGCCAGGATCGGTTTCCGACCTAGCGGCGGTACTTGGGGCTGCCGAAGCTGCCGGAATTGCGGCGTGGAGCCTGCGTACTGCGGTGGAGTACGCGAAGATTCGCGAACAATTCGGAAAGCCCATCGGCTCGTTCCAGGCGATCAAACACATCTGCGCCGAAATGCTGTGTCGCGTAGAGAATGCCGGAGCCGTCGCCTGGGATGGTGCGGTCGCTGCCGAGTCGGGCGACGAACTTCCGATCGCCGCAGCAGTGGCCGCCGCGGTGTCGCTGGATGCCGCTGTCGACACGGCAAAGGACTGCATTCAAGTGCTCGGCGGCATCGGATTCACCTGGGAGCACGAGGCGCACTTCTACCTTCGTCGAGCACTGTCGCTCCGGCAGATTCTGGGCGGATCGTCTCATTGGCGCGCACGCGTCGCGGAATTGACGATCGGCGGCGCACGGCGTCACCTTCAGATCGACTTGAGTGAGCTCGAATCCGACCGGTCCGAAATTCGCGAAGAGGTAGCGCAATTGGTGGCGCTGCCCGAATCCGAGCAGCGCAACGCGTTGGCCGAATCGGGCTACCTTGCGCCGCACTGGCCCAAGCCGTACGGCCGGGGCGCCAAGGCCGCGCAACAGATTCTGATCGAAGAGGAATTGGCGGCCGTCGGTATCGGCCGACCCGATCTGGTGATCGGCTGGTGGGCAGTGCCGACCATCCTCGAGCACGGCAGTGCGGAGCAGATCGAAAGATTTGCGACTCCGACGCTCAAGGGCGAGATCACCTGGTGCCAGCTCTTCAGTGAACCCGGCGCAGGTTCGGATCTTGCGGCACTGCGGACGACCGCGGAAAAGGTCGACGGCGGTTGGAAGCTGAACGGCCAGAAAGTCTGGACTTCGCTTGCGCGTGAAGCTGACTGGGCCATCTGCCTCGCCAGGACCGATCGCGAGGTTCCCAAACACAAGGGCATCACGTACTTCCTTCTCGACATGAAGACGGCTGGGATTCGGATCTCGCCGCTGCGCGAGATCACCGGAGATGCCCTGTTCAACGAAGTCTTCCTCGACGACGTCTTCGTCCCGGACGAGTGCGTCGTCGGCCAGCTCGGTGGAGGCTGGAAACTGGCCCGAACGACCCTCGCCAACGAGCGGGTCGCAATGAGCGGTGGCTCTTCGCTCGGCGGTGCGATGGAGGAATTGCTCGAGCTGGCCGGCGACCCCGATCCTGTGGTGGCAGACAAGCTCGGTGGGCTGATCGGAACCGCCATGGTGGGCTCACTGCTGGAATTGCGCACGACACTGCGGCAATTGGACGGTCAGGATCCGGGTCCGGCGTCGAGCGTCCGCAAGCTGGTGGGCGTGCGCCAGCGTCAGAATGTCGCGGAGTTCGCCATGGAATTGGGTGGTACTGCCGGGTGGGTGGAGGGCCCGCTTTCGCGTGAGTTCCTCAACACGCGATGCCTGTCGATTGCCGGCGGAACCACGCAGATTCTGTTGACCGTCGCCGCGGAGAGAATTCTGGGCCTGCCCCGTGATTAGACGGCGTGAGTAGAGGCCTTTAGAAATGTCCACGTTGGTGATACAACTAGAACACGTTCTACATCAGAGACAGGATTGCCAGCGTGGACTTCACTCCCGATGAAACCCAGGAAGCGGTAGCCGAGGTGGCTACCGCGCTCCTTGCCCGCGAACTGGAGCCGGACGCGCTCTGGGCGGCATTCGCCGATGCCGACCTGCTCACGCTGGCCCTGCCCGAGCGTCTGGGCGGCGAGGGACTCTCCGTCGCCGACGTCGGTTCCCTCCTCGTCGAGGTCGGCCGGGCCGCCGCTCCAATTCCGGCTCTCGCAACCCTCGGCTTCGGTGTACTCCCCATAGTCGCACTGGGGACCGACGCTCAACAGGACGAATTGCTCACCGGAGTCGGCGCCGGACGGGTGTTCACCGCGGCGCTCGGTGAGCCGGGTCAGCAGTTCCCGGCACAGCCGTCGACCACCGCCCATCAGTCGGGCGACTGGTATCGCGTCAGCGGGACGGTGCTTGCCGTTCCCTTCGCGGCGAGCGCACACAGAATTCTTGTGCCCACCGACGCCGGAGTCGTTCTCGTCGATCCGACCGCCGCCGGCGTCGCATTGACGCCGACTCCCAGTGCGTCCGGCAGTCCGGAGTTCGCAGTCACCATGGACGAGGCAGTCGGTGAACTTCTCGGTGCCGGCGAGGAAGCCGTCCAGACGCTGTACCGGATCGCCACGGCAAGCATCGGAGCCGTTGCAGACGGTTTGGTGTCCGGTGCCGTCGATCTCACTGCGGCGCATGTCGGCTCGCGTGAGCAATTCGGTAAGCCGCTCGCCACGTTCCAGGCAGTCTCACAACAGATAGCCGACGCGTACGTCACCTCTCGGACCCTTCACGTCGCGGCGTTGTCGGCGTCCTGGCGCGTGTCGGAGGGCCTGGACGCCCAGTCGGACCTCGACGTCATGGCGTACTGGATCGCCCAAGAAGTGCCTGCCACGATGCAGGTGCTTCACCACCTGCACGGCGGTCTGGGCGTCGACGTCACGTATCCACTTCATCGTTACTACTCGACTGCAAAAGACCTGGCACGCCTGCTCGGCGGTGCTTCGCAGCGACTCGACCTCGTGGGGGCCCGGTGTTCATCGATCTGACCGACAGTCAGCGCGCATTGCAAGCTGAACTTCGACGCTACTTCTCGACGCTGATCTCGCCCGAAGAGGCCAAGATCATGCGCGTGGAGCGGCATGGCCCTACCTATCGCGAGGTCATCCGTCGTATGGGCAAGGACGGCTGGCTCGGCGTCGGCTGGCCGGTGGAGTTCGGCGGACGTGGGTTCGGTGAAGTCGAGCAGCAGATTTTTGTCAACGAGGCTGTGCGGGCGGATGTCCCACTGCCTTCGGTGACGTTGCAGACCGTCGGTCCGACCCTGCAGAAGTACGGCAGCGAGGAGCAGAAGCAGAAATTCCTGCCCGCGATCCTCGCCGGTGAAGTGCACTTCGCGATCGGCTACACCGAACCGGAAGCCGGCACCGACCTTGCAGCACTGCGCACTTCGGCGGCACGAAATGGTGACGAGTACGTCGTCAACGGCCAGAAAATTTTCACCACCGGCGGGCATGACGCCGATTACGTGTGGCTCGCCGTGCGGACAGGGTCTGCCGATTCACGGCACCGCGGCATCTCCATCCTGATCATGGACACCAAAGATCCCGGCTACACCTGGACCCCGATCATCACCTGCGACGGTGCGCATCACGTCAACGCCACCTACTACGAGGACGTTCGCGTTCCGGCGAACATGCTTGTGGGTGAGGAGAATCAGGGCTGGCGCTTGATCACGACGCAGCTCAACCACGAGCGCGTCATGCTCGGTCCGGCAGGTCGTGTCGCAGGGATTTACGACCACGTCTTCGATTGGGCCAAGCGTGAAAACCTGCTTGATCACGTTGACGTACGGCGCGCGCTCGGCGAGATTCATGCGACGTACCGCCTCAACGAACTGCTCAACTGGCAAGTGGCGTCGAGTGATTCGGATTCGGTGGATATCGCCGACGCTTCGGCAACCAAAGTGTTTGCGACCGAGCGTATCCAGCGGGTCGGTCGACTCGCGGAAGAGATCGTCGGGCGGTACGGAAATCCGATCGATCCCGAAACTGCTGATCTCATGGAGTGGTTGGACATGCAGATCAAGCGCAACCTGGTGATCACCTTCGGCGGTGGAGTCAACGAGGTGATGCGCGAATTGATTGCGACCGCCGGCCTGAAGCTTCCTCGCGTTCCGAGATAGGAAACAAATCGTGTCAGATCCCATTCTCACTGCTGCCGAGCGGGTTCGAGAGGACGGGCCAAGCGCTCCTCGCGCCGGCCGGGACCCCGTGAACCTGCCGATGATCCGCAACTGGGTCGAGGCGATCGGTGACGAGAACCCGATCTACGTCGACGAATCGGCTGCCCGCGCCGCCGGACACGACGGAATAGTCGCACCGCCGGCGATGGCGCAGGTATGGACGATGCGCGGTCTGGGGGCAATTCGAGAAGCCGACGATCCGTTGGGCCGGATGACGGACATCCTCGACGAGGCCGGATTCACGTCCGTCGTCGCGACCAACTGCGATCAGATCTACCACCGCTACTTGAAGCCGGGTGAAGAAGTCACCATCTCCTCGGTGTTGGAAGACGTTGTGGGACCTAAGAAGACAGGTCTTGGTGAAGGGTGGTTCTTCACTACCCGTAGCTTCTGGCGGGTCGGCGAAGAACTGGTCTCGGAGATGATGTTCCGGATCTTGAAGTTCGCGCCGCCAGTCAGCGAGAGTTCCTCCACTGACGTGCCTGCGGACCTGGACGCATCTCGAATGCTGCGTCCGACAGCATCCCTCGACACGCAGTTCTTCTGGGACGGTGTCGCCGCACACGAGTTGCGTATTCAACTGCGTGCGGACGGTTCGGTACAGCACCCGCCGGTGCCCGCGATCTGGAAACACAAGTCGGAGCAGACCGACTACGTGGTGGCGTCAGGTCGGGGAACGGTCTTCAGCTTTGTCGTTCACCACGCCCCCAAGGTTCCTGGTCGGTCGTTGCCGTTCGTCGTTGCCCTGGTCGAACTGCCTGAGGGTGTGCGGATGCTCGGCGAATTGCGCGGCGTCGATCCGTCGAGTGTGTCGATCGGAATGGAGGTGGAGGCGATCTACCTCGACTTCCCCGGAGACGACGGAACCGGGGGAACTCCCTGGACTCTGTACGCCTGGCAGCCGGTTTCTGTGTCTGCGGTGTCTGCGGTTTCTGCGGTGAAGGAGTGACGATGACTTTGACGACGGATATCACTGTGGGAGAGGTTCTTCCGCAGCTTTCGATTTACGGCGACCCGACGTTTGTGGTCTCGGCGGCGCTCGCTACCCGCGATTTTCAAGATGTTCACCACGACCGCGATCTCGCACAGAAACGCGGCTCGAAAGACATTTTCGTCAACATCCTCACCGACACCGGCTTGGTGCAGCGATTCGTGACCGATTGGGCCGGACCGCGGGCTGTACTCACGTCGATCAAACTCCGCCTCGGAGTCCCCTGGTACGCCTACGACACCTTGACGCTCTCCGGAACGGTGACCTCCTACGACGAGGATCTCGTGTCGCTCGCGGTGGTCGGCAAGAACAGCCTGGGAGATCACATCACCGCACAGGTCACACTGGCATTTCCGGCGTCGGGCTCGAATGGAGACATTGAAAACGGAGACATTGAATGAGCGCATTGTCCGGCAAGGCAGCGATCGTCGGAATCGGAGCCACGGATTTCTCGAAGGACTCCGGTCGCAGTGAACTGCGACTGGCCGCCGAGGCTGTTCAAGCCGCGTTGGACGACGCCGGTCTGACACCCGCCGACGTCGACGGTCTTACCTCGTTCACCATGGACACCAACACCGAAGTGGCAGTAGCTCGTTCGGTGGGGATTCCGAACCTCAAGTTCTTCAGCCGCATTCACTACGGAGGCGGTGCCGCTGCGGCGACGATTCAGCAGGCCGCCATGGCTGTTGCCACCGGCGTCGCAGACGTCGTCGTCGCTTACCGCGCGTTCAACGAGCGATCGGGTGCCCGTTTCGGGCAGGTGAACTCCGGCCTTGTGGCGCAGGTCAATTCGTCGGGCACGGATAACGCTTTTTCCTATCCTCACGGATTGGGTACTCCTGCATCGTTTGTCGCGATGGTCGCGCAGCGATACATGCACGTATACGGAGCGTCCAGCGAGGACTTCGGTCGAATCGCCGTCGCCGACCGTAAGCATGCAGCCACCAATCCGAAGGCGTTCTTCTACGGGAAACCGATTACCCTCGAGGACCATCAGAACTCGCGATTCATCGCTGAACCTTTGCATCTCCTCGATTGCTGCCAGGAATCCGACGGCGGCATCGCGATCGTCGTCACCTCGGCAGAACGAGCCAAAGATCTGAAGAACACCCCCGCCGTTATCGCTGCCGCCGCACAGGGCAGCGGGGCAGATCAATACATCATGACCAGCTATTACCGCGACGGTTTGACCGGCTTACCGGAGATGGGCCTTGTCGGCGATCAGCTCTGGTCACAAAGTGGGCTGCGCCCGTCGGACATGCAGACGGCGATCTTCTACGACCACTTCACGCCCTATGTTCTGATGCAGCTCGAGGAACTCGGTTTCTGTGGCAGGGGAGAGGCAAAGGACTTCATCGCCGGTGGCGCAATCGAACTCGGCGGCAAGCTTCCGATCAACACCCATGGTGGACAGCTCGGCGAGGCATACATTCACGGGATGAACGGTATCGCCGAGGGTGTTCGGCAGATCCGCGGTACTTCGGTCAACCAGGTCGACTCCGTCGAGAATGTACTGGTGACTGCGGGAACGGGCGTTCCGACATCGGGGCTTGTGCTGACTCGCTGATTATCGTGGGCACAGCTTCATCAAGCGTCACGGCCGGTTGGCACCGCATCGAGGTCTCCTTCGATGCGGTGCTCGGTCCGTGTTCTGTTGTCGCCAAAGAGGTTTGACCTCTCAGGTTTTGAAGGTGGTGTTCGCCGGCCTGGGTTGCTGTCCGGGGTCGATCGAGGGCGGCGGGATGAACCAGGGCTTGTTGTCGACACCGATCCGGATTTCCCATTTCCCGACGAACCCGGATTTTCGGTGCATCAACCGGTGATGTGAACGGCACAGCAGGACCAGGTTGTTCATCACCGTCGGGCCACCGTTGGCCCAGTGCCGGATATGGTGCGCATCAGTCCACGCGGGCACGCATGTGCAGCCCGGGAACGCGCAGCCTCTGTCTCGGGCAATCAACGCCACTCGCTGTTCGGCGGTGACCAACCGTTTTCCTGGTTGCGCATCGAGCGGTGCCCCATGATCGTCGAGCAGAACAGTGGACAGGAAACAATCGCACCCGAGGAGTCGGGTCTGCGAGACCGAGAGTGGCCCGAGCCAGGGCATGTGCCCGACATCAAGATCGGACAGCTCCAGTGAGCCGTCATCACCCGAATCCGAAGACTGTGCGGCACAATCCCGATGCTCCGCCAAATCACGAGCATTGATGTGCACGTTCACATGCGGACGCTGACCACCATCGGTACCAGTCTTGGCGCAATCGAGATAACGCCGGATCAGTTCGGTGAACCCGTCCGCCGTGCGTTTCGCCGCCGACCGAGAATCCGGGGTTCCGTCCGGTGCTGGGGTGGGCATCGTCAGATTCGACAGGGCCGAGAGCAGCATTTCTCCGGTGAGGGCGTCGAAATCACCACGCACCACCACTCGACCGTTCAATGTCGAGGCGATGCGGAGCTCGTTCCGGTCGATGTCTTCGGCGGGCGGGATCTCATCCGATTCGAAGATTCGCTCCAAGGTCGCGATCGCGTTCCGCACTTTCGTGGTCGTCGCTTCCACACCCGACGCAGCCGCAAGCAGTAGGTCGATACAGCGAGGGAGCGCGGCGTCTGGCATGCCTTTCGGTGGTGATTCGCAGAACGCCACGATCAACACGGCGTGCTCGAAGGAGCAGTCCCCGCCATCGAACCGAGCCGCCACCGCCGGAAACGGCCGCAAAGCCGCACCCAGGGCGGCGATCTTCTTCCCGTCCCGAACCTGCAGCATGGTGTTCGCCGCCAACCACGAACCGACACCGCGGCTGGCGATCACCTGATCATCGGAACGCAACGAGAGTTCGTCGACCACGGCCACTCGAACGGCTTCCAGGCGCAGAATCTCCGCGCTCGCCGACACCGCAGCCGCACGTAACTCAGCAGCCGACAACTGCCACAGACGTCCACGTAACCCCACCGCAGAACCCGACACCACATCCGACAACAAGACACTCATTGAATCCCCCGATCCCCTCCCCAAATCATACTCGAACATGCGTTCGAGTCAAGAGGTGCTTTTGGGCTCGCTCTAGGATCGCTGGATGTTCACGTTGACTACGGAACGCCTTGTTCTTCGAGATTTCACTGCCGCGGATGAAGGTGCCGTCCATCAGTACGCGTCCGACCCTGCCGTCTGTAGATATGTTGATTGGGGGCCGAACACCCCCGCGGTGACCAGGACATTCCTGGCTGACGCGGCACTCGAAGCTGCGCTCGTCGAACGTCGCACGTTCACCCTGGCCATCACGTCGAAGGCCGATGGAGCGGTCATCGGTTCGGTAGCTGTGTGGGAAGTATCCGCCGCGCACCGGCGGGCGGAACTCGGTTTTGTCGTGAACCCGAAGTTCCAAGGGCGAGGCTATGCGTCGGAGGCGGGGCGCGCGGTTCTGGAATTCGCCTTTGCTCGCTTCGGAGCGCAGCGAGTGCAAGCAACGTGTCGTCCCGAGAACTCGGCGTCGGCGTCGGTGCTCACCAAAATCGGAATGGAGGAGGAGGGGCGAATGAGGGCACACATGGTGATCCGGGGGACCGCGGTGGATTCGCTGCTTTTTGCTGCAACACGACCCGCCGCCGTACAGCCAGAGATCACGTCATCTCACTTCGCGTGACCTTCCCGGGCCCTGGTGCGATACTCGAACCATGTTCGAGGATGCCTTGCTCATCGACGCGGCCGGCCGGCCCACTATGCAGCATCACCAGGCCTTTTCTCGGGACTGGGACCGCATCAAGGAGTGGTCCGACAACATCTACATGCCGTATACGGTCACGCCGATCGGAAGTCGGTTGAAGCCGGCTTCGGACATGTACTCCGCGGCAGTCGGCAAGATCGACGTCACCAGATTCTGTTACGGGATTCCGGTCTCCGTCGGTGAATGTTCGCCTGAGGCCGGAAACATTCTGGTTCTGACGACTATCAGAGGCAACGGTCGACATGCCCTCGGCGGAGGAACTGCGGTGAATACTGCCGTGGGGGAGACCTTTGTCGCCGACTGTAGCCGGACCGACTACTTCGTCGAATTCGACGAAGATCATCTGCAGCTGAATCTCACTGTGCCGCATCAGCTTGTCGCCGATCACGCCATGCAATGGTTCGGGTCGGTTCCCGACGACCGTCTGTGGCGGCACAAGTGCACCATTGGCGGGCGGGGCTCGAGTTGGCTGGCATTGATGGACTACGTCGTTCGCGCAATTGCAGAGTCGCCTGAGGCGATGTCGAGCGAAAGGCTGGGTGCCAGGGTTCAAGAACTCATCGCGGCTCAGCTTCTCGACGAGTGGGCGACGCAGGCCGGGCTGCAACTCGGCGTCGACGTCGCCTCCGCCGAACCTGCCTACGTGCGATCGGCAGAGGAGTACATCGATAGGTTTGCTCGCTCGGTGCCGACGGCATCGGAGATCGCGGCTGCGGTGGGTGTCAGTGTCCGGGCGCTCACTGCGGGATTTCGACGGTACCGAGACACCACGCCGGGGCAACGATTGCGCGCGCGTCGGTTGGAGGGTGTACGCGGCGAACTGTTGCGTTCCGACGGGAGAACCGTCTCCGAAATCGCCAACGCCTGGGGCTACGTCAATCTGGGCATGTTTGCGGCCACATACCGGAAACGGTTCGGAGAGTTGCCTTCCGAGACCCGGAATCGACTCTGAGGAGAGTTGTTTGAACGGTCATGACGATCGTTTTACGCACTCGATGAACTGCCGTGATCCGTTGTTTCGTGTCGGAGCGTTCTGCAAGGATTGAAATCGAACGTGACAGCAATCCCACGAGCTAGGAGTACGTCATGGCAACTCGACTCAATCCGTACATCAGCTTCAACGGCAATGCCCGTGAGGCGTTGGAGTTCTACAAAGAAATCTTTGGTGGCACGCTGGCGCTGAGCACGTTCGGTGAGTTCGGCAATCCCGGTGAAGGCGGCGACAAGATCATGCACGGAATGCTCGAAACCGATCAGGGATACACCCTGATGGGTGCCGACACTCCGCCCGGCATGCCGTACAACCCCGGCGACAACATCACGGTCAGCCTCAGCGGCGACGACGGCGATGTGCTGCGCGGGTACTGGGAGCAGTTGTCGGGAACGGGAACGGTGAGCGTTCCACTCGAGAAGCAGATGTGGGGCGACGAATTCGGCGCCTGTACAGACAAATTCGGCATTTCCTGGCTGGTGAATATCGGAGCGCCCCAGAGCTGACTCCAATCTCTGCCCGGTTCTGCCGAAACGAGACAGTTTTCCTGCCGTTTCGAGGCAGAGCCGGGTGTGTGATCGCCGTTACATTCTGTTCGACAAGACAAGTTGCAAGTCGGATGGAGAAATGCAGTGACGATCGAAGATATTGCGCGGAAGCCCCTTTCGAAGCAGCGCCTCGACGACGTGCTGGCGCGAGCAACTCAGGGGGCTGATCGCGTCCCGGGTGTGGTCGCGATGATTACGGATCGAGAAGGCAACATCTACGAGGGTGCTGCGGGCGAGCGGACTCTCGGTTCCGGCGTTCCGATGACCCTCGATACAACCTTTGCGCTCTTCTCCACCACCAAGGCGATCACCGGTACCGCTGTCCTGCAATGTGTGGAGGAGGGATTGCTCGATCTCGATGCACCTGCAGCGACCTATGTTCCCGACATCGGTGAGCTGAAGGTCCTGGACGGTTTCGACGCCGGCGGAAACCCCGTTCTTCGGGAACCCAAGCGTGACATCACCACTCGCATGCTGCTCCTTCACACTGCGGGGTTCGGCTACGACTTCTTCAACGAGTCGTACAACCGGCTCTCACAGGAACATGGGCAGCCCAGCGTGATCACGTGTAGCAAAGCGGCGCTCAAGACACCGCTGCTCTTCGACCCGGGTGAGAAGTGGGAGTACGGCACCAACATCGACTGGGCCGGACAGGTCGTCGAGTCGATTCGAGGTCAGCGACTCGGCGATGTCATGCGTCAGCGCATCTTCGAACCTCTCGAGATGGCCGATACGGCATTCACGATGAGCCCGTCGATGAAGGATCGACTTGCGCCGATCCATCAGCGTGAGAGCGACGGAAGCCTCACTCCGCTCATCGGATTCGAGCTTCCGGCCGAACCCGAGGTGCACATGGGTGGTCACGGTTTGCACGGCACTGTCGGCGACTACATGAAGTTCATCCGTATGTGGCTCAACGACGGCGCGGGCACTTCGGGTCGCGTGTTGTCGTCGGAGACGGTAGCTGCAGCCGTTCAGAACGGGCTCGAAGGCCAGCACGTGGGGTTGTTGCCCGGAGTTCTCCCGACGCTGTCCAACGATGCGGAATTCTTCCCCGGTGTACCCAAAGGATGGGCATACTCCTTCATGACAAATGAAGAGGTGGCACCCACCGGTAGGCCGGCCGGATCGCTGGCTTGGGCGGGTCTTGCCAACCTCTATTACTGGATCGACCGGCAGACCGGCGTCGGCGGGTTCTGGGCAACGCAGATTCTGCCGTTCGCGGACGCTGGATCCATCAACGGATACCTGGAATTCGAGACCGCCGTTTACCAGTGATCGGCTGGATTCCCGCTGTCCGGGATCGACTGTTTCTTTCGGGCGGGTTCGGAGTACGCATGCAGTACAGCGCACGCTTGCATACGACGAACTAGGAGACGGCATGAACAGCCTCGAAGGCAGCTTCGAAGGAAAAGTTGCACTGATCACCGGCGCCGCACGCGGTCAGGGGCGCGCCCACGCTGTCGCATTCGCGGAGCGTGGCGCGGACATCGTGATCTGCGACCGGTGCGAGAACAGTGATGTCGTCGCCTACCCCCTCGCAAACGAGGAGGATCTGAAGGAAACCGTTCGTTTGGTGGAAGCCACCGGTCGTCGGTGCATTGCCGTCAAGGCAGACACTGCTGATCGCGAAGCAATGGACGCGCTCGTTGCCCGCGCTGAAGCCGAGTTCGGCCGTGTCGACATCGCCGTCGCGAATGCCGGTGTGTCCGTGCCCGCTCCGGTCACGTCGATGACGTCGGCACAGTGGAACGAAGTCATCTCGTCGAACCTGACCGGTGTGTTCAACACCGTTGCGGCCGTGTCAGGTGGAATGGCGGAACGTGGTTACGGTCGCATCATCACGATTTCCTCGATGATGGGTCGATCCGGTGGCACCCAGATGGCGGCGTACGGCGCCTCCAAATGGGGCGTCATCGGTTTGACGAAGAGTGTGTCGCTCGAACTGGCCAACTCGGGTGTGACCGTGAATGCTATTGCGCCGGGGAATATCTCGACGCCGATGATTCACAACGACATGATGTACGCAATGATGCGGCCTGACCTCGAATCGCCGACGGCAGACGACGTCGAACCCGTGTACGCGACTCTGCATGCGCAGCCGGTCGGTTGGCTGGATCCCTTCGAGATCACGCGAGTAGTCCTGTTCCTCGCCGCCGACGCGAGTGCCCACATGAGTGGCATCGTGGTTCCTGTCGACGCCGGAGTAGCCGCTCGCTCGAACGCTTGACGGACAAGACTGTTCGCGCGAAAGCGCGGACCGGGTGGGTCGTCGGCGTCCTGAGTCTGAGCGGTGTGGTGGTCGCGCTGCAACAGACCTTGGTGGTGCCGGTCCTGCCTGCGTTCGCGACGGCATCGGGAGTATCGTCCTCCACCGCTTCCTGGCTGGTGACCTCGACGTTGCTGACCGGTGCCGTCGCGACCCCTCTCATCGGCAGACTCGCCGACATGTTCGGTAAGCGCGCGATGATGCTCGTCTGTCTTGCCGTGATGATCGTCGGCTGCATGGTTGCGGCGCTCAGCCAGAGTTTCTGGTTACTGATCCTCGGGCGCTCGTTGCAGGGGTTCGCGACGGCACTTCTGCCCGTCGGAATCAGCATCATGCGCGATGTCCTTCCTCCGGAAAAGCTCAGTGGTGCAGTAGCTCTCATGAGTGCGACGTTGGGGATCGGTGGCATGTTCGGTATGCCGATGGCTGGGGTGATCTCGGCGCACTGGGGACTACCCGCGCTTTTCTGGGTCACCGGTGGATTCGGGGTAGTACTGATAGTCGTCTTGCCGCTGGTGGTGCCGGAATCGGCTGTGAAGAGTCGCGGACGCTTCGACTTTCTGGGGGCCACGGTCCTCACACTCGCTATGACTGCACTGCTGCTGGCCGTTTCGAAAGGAACCGAATGGGGCTGGGCAAGCCCCGAGGTTCTGGTTCTGATCGCGTCCGGCGTGGTCTTGCTCTGTGGATGGATTCCGTGGGAACTGCACACGCCGGCACCGCTGGTCGATCTGCGGACTTCACTTCGCGCTCCGATTCTGGTTTCGAACGTCTGCGCAGTATTACTCGGTTTTGCCATGTTCATCAGCGCGTTGGCGGCAACGCAGGAACTTCAGTTGCCCCTGGCGTCGGCGGACGGTCTCGGACTCTCGGCTGCCGAAGCCGGACTGGCGATGATGCCGGGCGGAGTCCTGATGATCGGATTGGCGCCGGTGTCGTCGAAGGTGACGAGGCGATGGGGAGCGAAGGCCACGTTGGCCTCAGGAGCGATCGTCATCGCAATCGGATACGTCTTGCGTGTGCTGTTGACGCCGACGCTGGTCAATATCGTGATCGGCGCTGCCGTGGTATCGGCCGGTGTGGCATTTTCCCTGGCAGCCATGCCGACTCTGATCACCGAATCTGCGCCGATCCATCAGACTGCCTCGGCCAACGGATTCAACAGCCTGCTCCGTTCGGTCGGTACCTCCACCGGAAGCGCCGTTGCGGCAGCGGTATTGGCCGGTTCGACGGTGGTGATCGGTGCGAGCACTGTGCCGACCCTGCATTCGTTCGCGGTTTTGTACTGGATCGGAGCGGGCGTATCGGCACTGGCGGCCGCGGTGACCTTGGCAGTGAGGGTGGAGCGGACGGGGGCGGTATCGCGGCCCGAGTTACCAATTGCAGCCGAAACCGATGGCGCAACGAAGATCGGGTGAGTCGACGGACTCACCCGATCTTCGTCACCGTTATCTCCGACTGGAATCGACCAGGTACTCGAGATTCTGGTTGTACGGTGTGGCCGTCACCGCCGCGTGTGAACTCACCCGAGACACCTCGGTAGTGCCGCGAACGACAGAGGCCTTGATGGAACCTACTTTCAACGGGGCGATGCAGCTGCTCATCCCGGCCGGGGCATTGCAGGTGGTTGTCGTGCTTCCAACAGTCACTTTGACGACTGCGGGAGCGGTCAAGAAGGTGAGAACCTCGACGGTATCGCGAGCGGGGGATGACCATTGGCGCAGTGACATCGGGGGTGTCGAAGGGTTGGCCGGAACTGCGGAAACTTTCTGCGTTCGATAACTCAGATAAGCAGTATCGCGGACGATCGTCGGCATTACCCCTGACCGGAACCAGTACAGACCATAGGCGTTGATGTCCAGCAGGGAGCGTCCGTGCCCCGCGCTGGGAGCAAAGGAAGTCCCCTCGCTGTAATCGTTCCAGGTTGTCAGTTGGACCCATTCGCTGCCTGAATCGAGCGCGATCTGCCAGGTATTGCGAAGATTCTGCGTGTTTTCCGCTTCGTCGTAGATGGCCTGGTTCGGTCTGACGTCTTGGAAGGAGACCGATTGCATCCAGATCTTTCCCAACGCATGAGCCGCGGCAGCCAAATCAAGCGGAGTATTTGGGCTGTTTACCACTGGGTTTCCCGCCGGATTCCGGTTTCCCCAACTCGACATGCCATAGCTGATGGAGGCAAACGCATTGCGGTTTGCCGCTGCGTCTAAAAATACCGGAACTAATGCGACATTTATCCCATAGGACTGACTCATCAGGGTTATGAACTGCGACCACCATGTTGGACTTTTGGCTTCTGCAAGAAATGGGGAAATCACGAGGCGCCCGTCCCCAAGTTTGAATACGGACGGTTTTGTCGCATATGGTGCCATTTCTGCGGCGAGCTCTGCAGGGGTCATGTTATTGAAGGAAGCGCTCTTATCGGGCATGAGCATTACTTTGAAATTCGGATCTACTGTGGCTGCGGCTTGCATGAGCGCGCCGGGAATGATTGAACCCCACCAACTGGTGTCCGTTGCCTTGGCCATGATGTCTACAGAGAACCCGTCGAGCCCAGCAGCGACCGCCTGACGAACTTCAGTTTCGAGATCTCTCTGACGCCACTGGGGATCTGCGATCGGAGGGCGTGGAGCAGGCCGATCGCGTATGAATCCAGCTGAGTTGACGTGTGCATTGTTCTCTCCGTGCACTGTCATGTACTGAGTTGTGTAGAAGTCGCTGTTCGGGGTCGCGTTGTCGATAGATACCGGGTACGGCGGAAAATAATGTCCGAATACCTTCCTCCCGTTCAGCGTTTCCCGGTCCGGAATGTCGAAGGGGAGAGCAGCAGATTCCGGATTGACAGAAAGAGTAGTGGGGGCAAACGTAGGTGATTCTGTGTGCCCTTGCCCCTGATAGGAATAGGCAAACGTGAGGGATAGCGCGATTGCTGTCGAGAGACATAGGACTCGGATTGTTTTCGGCAGGATCGCGTACCGCTGAATGCGGACTAAACGCATGGGAGTTATCCTCCAGGTCGTATTTCTCGGCTGTAGAGACGTTTGTCTGGGAAGTGTTTGTGAGGCGCGAGTCGTGCGACGTTAACATGAACTGGATTCCGGGGCACTTTTTATCTGCTTGGATACGCGAGCGAGCCCAATTGTGAGGATTCTGGACGGTTGACTCATGTCAATGGCCCCATGTGCAGCGCCCTTGCGGAAAATTTCCTGGAATGTGTCGGCCTCCTGGGTCACACTGGGGAACGGACTACCGACGGATTACCGATGCGGGAGGGCTCATGACCGAAGCGATTGTGGCCGAGGGGCTGGTCAAGAAGTACGGCGACGTCACGGCATTGGACGGCATCGACCTGGAAGTGCGCGAGGGTTCGGTGATGGCTCTATTGGGCCCCAACGGCGCCGGAAAAACCACTGCGGTAAGGATATTCACGACGCTGCTCATTCCGGACGGTGGACGCGCCAAGGTTGCCGGGCTGGACGTGGTCGAGGATGCGCGGGCGTTGCGATCCAAGATCGGTGCTTCGGGTCAGTACGCCGCGGTCGACGAGTACCTGACGGGCTATGAGAACTTGGACATGGTCGGGAGGCTGTATCACCTCGGCGCCCGAAGCAGTAAGGCCCGAGCGCGTGAATTGCTCGAGCAGTTCGATCTCGTCGAGGCTGGAGATCGGCCGGTCAAGGGCTATTCCGGCGGAATGCGGCGACGTCTCGATCTCGCCGGCGCATTGGTTGCTCGGCCGCAGGTGTTGTTTCTCGACGAGCCGACCACCGGCCTCGATCCTCGGGCGCGACTCGGTCTCTGGGACGTCATCGAAGGGTTGGTGGCTCAGGGGACCACGCTGTTGCTCACGACGCAATACATGGAGGAAGCCGAGAGGTTGGCCGACCAGATCGCCGTCATCGACCGCGGCTCGGTCATCGCGCGCGGTACTGCAGACCAGTTGAAGGCGCGGGTCGGGGGTGAGCGCATCGAATTGAGCGTGCACGAGGTCGAACATCTCGACATCGTCCGCGAGGAATTGCGCTCGCTTGCCGTGGGGGACATTCAGGTTCAAGAGAATGTCCGTCGCGTCACCGTTCCTGTCGACGACGGCACCGACGCGTTGGTGGCGGCGCTGAATCTTCTGTCGGTACGAGGCATCCGCGTATTCGACGTCGGCTTGCGCAGACCCACTCTCGACGATGTCTTCCTCACACTGACCGGGCACCAGGCTGAACTGGAGGATCAGAAATGACCGTGCAGATGGCGCTCGAAGACGGTTTGACCATCGCCAGGCGAAACTTGATCAAGATCAAGCGCGTTCCGGATCTGCTGGTGTTCACCACTTTGTCGCCGATCATGTTCGTGCTCTTGTTCGCGTATGTGTTCGGCAGTGCGATCTCGGTCCCGGGCACGTCGTATCGAGAATTCCTGATCGCCGGAATCTTCACGCAGACGGTCATATTCGGTGCGACCTGGACTGGTTTGGGGATGGTCGAAGACATTCAGAAAGGAATCATCGACAGATTTCGATCGCTGCCCATGGCTCCGTCTGCCGTGCTGACCGGCCGAACATCGAGTGACGTGTTGATCAACGTCATCAGTTTGGTGGTCATGTCGTTGACCGGTCTTCTGGTCGGGTGGCGGATTCACTCCAGTTTCCTCGAAGCGGTGGCGGGTTATGCGCTGCTTCTGTTCTTCGCGTACGCGTTGTCGTGGGTCATGGCTGTTGTCGGGCTTTGGATCCGGACACCGGAGGTATTCAACAACGCGAGCTTCATCGTCATCTTTCCGCTGTCGTTCATCGCGAACACTTTTGTCGAGACCACCAATCTTCCCGGCCCGCTCAAAGTGATCGCCGAATGGAATCCGGTGTCGGCGGTTACCCAGGCGGTGCGTGAATTGTTCGGCAATACCAATCCTGCGATGACGGTTCCGGATGCGTGGCCATTGCAGAATCCGGTCATCGCGTCGTTGTTGTGGACTTTCGGTTTGCTGATCGTCTTCGTGCCGTTCGCTATTCGTCGGTATCAGAAGGCAGTCAGCCGCTGACCTGGTGATTCCGGCCGGTAGGGTGGATATGTGCCGGAGCCCGAACGCATCGACAAACGCAGCCTGAGATACGCCGGGCGACGTGAGGAGTTGCTCGACGCGCTGACCCGCTACGTCATCGACAACGGTGTCGGGGAATTGACGGTGAGGCAGCTCGCCAAGGCCGTGGGTGTGTCGCATGCGTCGTTGCTCAACCATTTCGAGAGCAAGGAGAATCTGCTCTCCGAGGTCATCGAGAACATGCGTGGTGAGTCCATTCCGATTGCGGTGCCGATGAAACCGGGGGTCGATCCGGCGACAGTGCTGACTGCGTGGTGGACCGAACGTACGACGCCGGAGGTCCTGCCGCGGTTCCGGGTGATGGTCGAGATCTACGCCCTCGCGCTCGGCGACCGCGACCGCTACGGACGGTTCCTGGACCGTTTTGTGGGCGATTGGATCGAGGCACTGGAAGCCGGTCTACGACAAGCGGGTTGCCCCGAGGACGATGTTGCCTCTGTCGCTACTCTGTTGCTCTCGCAAATGCGGGGTCTGTCGATGGATCTTCTGGCCACCGGGGACCGGGCCCGCGTCGATCGCGCGTTCGGGCTTTTTGTCGACGGCTTTGCCGCCCGCGCTCGGGAGTGGTCCACGCCAGGATCCGATCGCCTTCAACGCTGACCGATCACCACGGTCGACGCGGTCTCGCTGTAGGTTGCCACCCGAGTGAGAAACCCTCCCCGAGTGAATGTTTCAACAGTCATTTCGACCTGCTCCGTACTCGTCTCGACGAGAAGACAGCCACCCGGTCGTAGCCACGGCGCGGCGTCCGCGATGATGCGACGCTGCAGTTCCAGTCCGTCGGTACCGCCGTCCAACGAGACCAGCGGTTCGTGAAGACGGGCTTCGGGCGGCATCAGCCTGATCGATTCGGTGGGGACGTAAGGTGCATTGGCGACGACGACATCCACGCGACCGAGTAATTTCGTCGGCAGTGGTTCGAATAAATCGCCTTCGAGTACACGCTCGGGCGGTGTGATGTTTCGGCGAGCGCACCGCACTGCGGCCGGTTCCACGTCTACCGCGTACAAATCGACGGCGTCGAGCGTCGACTGCAGGACAGCACCGACAGCTCCTGAGCCGCAACACATGTCGACGACGACGCTTCCTGGGGTGACAAGTGAGCAGGCCTGCCAGGCGAGGAACTCGGTGCGCCGGCGTGGGACGAAGACTCCGGAGTCGATGTGAATGCGCAAGCCGCAGAACTCGGCCCATCCGAGGACGGGCTCGAGTGGTTCGCCGGCAACTCGTCGGTCGACCATCGCGTCGAGTTCATCGCGAGAGCGTGCGGTGTGAAGAAGTAGGCGAGCCTCGTCTTCGGCGAAGACGCAACCTGCTGCTCGGAGGATCGCGGCCACCGACTTCTGCTGCGAAGCAGGGAAGGTCGGGAGATCAGGTGCTGACATGAGAGAGCCTTTCGGCCTCCTGATCTCGCGGGGGACCTGCACGTATCGAACACCGCCACCCTACCCGAGCAGGCGTGTCACGACGGTCGATGCGGAGCGGAAATTTAGGTTGACCAAATGGTAAGGCTGTTCTATGGTCTGAACTCGATCAGCTGATGTGGGGCCGATCACCACATATGCACCGTCACCGCAATCGGTAGGAGAAGTACGTGAGTAAGCGACTGTGTAGGACGCTCGTCGGACTGAGTGCGAGTGCGTTGGTGGCGTTGACAGTTGCGGCGCCGGCCGGAGCGGAACCGAACGATGCTCCGGGTGCTGTCGTGAGTCAGGAGTTGCTCGGTCCCGACCGGGTGATCCCGGGTGCCGTGAGCGCAACGAAGGTCACGTACTGGTCGACGGGCCCGAAGGATGCGCCGATGACGAGTACCGGTGTGGTGTATCGCCCAGAGGGAGCTCCGCCCGAGGGTGGTTGGCCGGTCATCTCCTACGCGCACGGGACGGTGGGTGTCGCGGATCAGTGTGCGCCGAGCAGCAGTGTTCCACTCGAACGGACCGCGACGCATCTGGGTCACTGGCTGGAGCAGGGATACGCGGTCGTGACCACCGACTACGTGGGGCTCGGAACACCCGGTGTTCACCCGTATCTCGACGGTCGTTCCGCTGCACACAGCGTTGTGGACATGGTGCGTGCCGCTCGTGCGGTCGACGACGACCTGTCGAGCGCATGGGTTGCGATGGGGCAGTCGCAGGGCGGGCAGGCGACTATGTTCACCGCTTCGCTTGCCACTGCTTACGCGCCGGAGTTGGACTACCGCGGCGCTGTCGCTACTGGTGTCCCCTCGAACATCGAGAATCTTCTACCGCTCGGTGGTCCGGCTTTCCCGGCGCTTCCGCTCAAGGGTACGACGGTCTACATCGCGAACGTTCTTGACGGACTGCGTGCTTCGCGGCCGGATATCGACATCGACTCGTATCTGACCCCGCTCGGCAAGACCATCCTCGACGACGTCGAGAACAACATGTGCTACACCGAGGCGCGCACGAAGTACGGAACCGTCACACTCGGGCAGGTGCTGACGAAGTCGCTGGACAATCCAGTATTCGTGGAGGCTGCGCGTGACCTGCTCACTGTGCCGACCGCAGGATACGACCGCCCGTTCTTCATCGGTCAGGGGTTGTCGGACATCGATGTTCCGGCACCGCTGACACTGAAGTTCGCGGCCGACCTTACTGCCAACGGTGTCGACTTTGCATTCCATACCTATCCCACTGATCATCTGGGAACCGTTCCGGCTTCGGTTCCAGACAGCACCCCGTTTGTCGCGGCACTGTTCTCTGGTCAACGGCCCTGCACCGGAAGCCTCTGCTGACCAACATCTTTCAGGCGGCACCAACTCCGCGCAGATAGATGTCGATCGGGATCCGAAGTTGCCGAACGGTTTCGGAGGAGCGGGGATCTCGGCTACGCGCTCCGAGGCAGTAGTCGAAGATCAAGCCCTCCAGAAGGCTCAGAAAATTTTCGGCGGCGACGTCAGGATCGTCAACGCCAATGATGTCGAAGACAGGCCTTGCCTTCTCCCGTGAAAACAGGCTGTCTTCGAGGAGTTGGTGCAATGCCGAATCTCGGGGAGTTTCCAAGAGCAGTGCATATCTCGCGATCAATTCGTGTCTGCGGTGCGAAAGAAGATCATCGAGATACTCGGCCGTCAGGGCAGCAGGATCGCTGGGCCTCTCGCGGAGTTCGTCGAATATCGAACGTGACCGGTGCACGATGTGCAATGCGGTTGCTTCGAGTAGTGCCTCGCGAGTGCGGAAATAGTACGACGTCGAACCGGCAGGAAGTTCCAGGGACTGATCAACCGCCCGATGGGTGAGTGCACGCGGGCCCTGCTCGGCGATGATCGTGACGGCGGATGCCGCGATGAGGGCTCTGCGATCAGGCTTCATGTCGTTCCTTGTTGTCGATGTTGCATGCTGCCGGAGTTGAATGTTGCTGATGGTGCGTCGTGAGGGTCACATTGACTCGATTTGCCTTCGATCACTAGCCTCGACTCTACAGACGTAGAGGAGTCTTATGCTACTGGACAAAGAGCAGTTGGCGGCACGCGAAGCCCTCGACGCACTGCAGGCCCGGATCTCGGGCGGTGAGGTCGGGGGTGGGATCTATCTCTGGGGTAGCGTCGGCCGCGGGAAGACGATGCTCATGGACGAGTTCTACGACGGGCTCCCGGTCAGCAAGCGGCGCATTCACTTTCATCGGTTCTTTGCAGATCTGCACTCTCGGGCGCATGAACTCGGCTCGATGGGCGTGGCACTGGATCACGTCGTCGATGGAATCCGTGTGCTCTGTTTCGACGAGTTCCACCTCGACGACGTCGCCGACGCCATGTTCATGGCAAGGGTTCTCGACACAATCGTCGCGAAAGGCGTGACTGTTGTCGTCACGTCCAATGTTCCGCCGACCGATCTTCTTCCCAATCCGCTTTTTCACGAGCAGTTCGTTCCGTCGATCGAGTTGATCGAACGGACTCTCGGGGTGATCGAGTTGGGTGGCTCCGTCGACTATCGGACGGCGGGACAGCCAGGTGCCGGGGACTACCGATTTGCGACAGGGGAATTCCTCCTCGGCTCGGGAATTACGCGGCCTTCGGGCGAAAGTGTCGAATTGACGATAGGCACACGCACATTGGAGTGCTCGGCGATTCGAGACGGTGTCGTCTGGTTCGATTTCGAGGTGCTGTGCGCTGGTTCGACCGCGGCTGCCGATTATCTCGCGCTCGCCGCACGCTTCGACGACTGGGTGATCTTCGGAGTGCCGGTGCTCGCCCAGGCGTCGGAATTTGCCCTTCGCCGTTTCGCGAATGTCGTCGATGTTCTCTATGACGTCGATGCGCGGCTGACGATCTACGCCGACGCCTACGTCGAAGAAGTGGCAGGCAGCCTCCGGGACGTGCCGGGGTTGGCGCGCCTCTACAGTCGTCTGTCGCTACTGGCGAGGTCGGCGGCGGGCAGCATCAGTTGAGGAGTAGCGTCAATTCCAGGTGAGGCCGCCGGTCGCGGCGCTGGGCGTGAGCCCGAACATACTGTGGCAGATCCGGTTGAGATGGGCGCTGTCGGTGAAACCGGCCTCGTGTGCACTGGTTGTCAGGGTTGCGCCACTGCTCATCACTTCCATGGCACGTCGTAGCCGCAACCAACGAATGTAGGTCGAAAAGCTCATCTGCAGTTGATCGTTGAAGATTCTTCCCAATCGGCCAGGTGAGATGGAGACCAGCGCGGCGGTGTCCGTCAGCGTTATCGGCCCTGAAAGTCGCTCGTGAAGTAGCGTCAGGGCATGCTCGAGCGCCGGGTGAAGAGCGCGTACGCTCGACGGCTGTCTACTTTCGGACAGTGAATCGATCAGCCTCGCTGCGTATTCCAGATCCGAATCAGCGCCGCGGTCCGTCATCGCTACTGCGGTCTGCCCACGGTCCGACCAGTCGGCCACACCACCGCGGCCCGGCTCCGGTGGCCTGATGCGCAGACCCATCCCGGTGGTGGAGTCAATGTAAATCGCCCGTCCCCGCGCACCCTCGGAGGCGGACAACGCGTGGACCGCCCCGGATGGAATGACCACGGACCGCACGACTTCACTGTGGCCGTCCCCGTCCGTGACCGTGACGTCCCCGTCGTCGATGATCATGATCTGAACAGCGGCGTGCGAATGCATGTGCGCGGATCCCACTGCGCCGGTGAACATGAGAATTCCGGGCTCCATGTGGACGGCGCCGGACCAGGTCATGTCGGAAATCATAGTGACGACCCTGACAGAGCTCGGGGTCCGGTCATCCTCCGGTAGGACCGCACTCGGTTCGAAGATCGTGCGCTGGGCCGATGTGCTGGCGAGGGGTTCACGAGAAGGTGGAATCATGAACAACGCACAAGCACCCGCAGTCCTGTCGGTCCACGCGCTGGGCAAGTCGTACGGCGACGTTCCAGTGCTCCGAGGTGTATCGCTGGAAGTGCGCGCCGGTACTGCTACGGCCATCATGGGTCCTTCAGGGTCGGGCAAGTCGACTCTGCTGCATTGCATGTCAGGAATCGTCAAGCCCGACTCGGGAGCAATCCTGCTGAGCGGCAGGCATATCGAGAACCTCGGTGAGAACGACCGCAGCCGCCTCCGACGCGAGTCGTACGGATTCGTTTTTCAATCGGGCCAACTGTTGCCGGAGCTTCCGGCGATCGAGAACGTCGCTTTGCCCTTGGTGCTCAACGGGTTGTCCATCGCCGAAGCCAAGCGGACGGCGCACGGCTTCTTCGCGCCATTGGGACTGGACGGGCTGCAGGACCGTCGCCCGGGTCAGATGTCGGGTGGGCAGTCGCAACGTGTGGCGATTGCGCGAGCGTTGGTGACCAAACCCGCCGTTCTCTTCGCAGACGAGCCGACCGGTGCCCTCGACGCGCAGACGAGTTGGGAAGTGATGAGGGTGTTGCGTGATTCGGCTCAACAGATCGGTTCTGCGTTGGTCGTCGTCACTCACGATGCCGAAGTCGCTCGGTGGTGTGATCGCACGATGATGATGCAGGCCGGTTCGCTCGTCGGGACACAGGTGGCGGCATGAAGGCCACAGCGCGCGTTGCATTGATGACGGTGCGAGGTGAAGGCCGAAAGGCCTTGAGTACCTTCGCGCTCCCAGTGTCCGCATTTGCCGCCTCGACGACGTTGTTGCTGACGGTGCTCGGCGGCTACGGTGCATTTGCGGGCAGATCGAGCGAACCCGAAGCCGAGGCGTACCTAGCGCTCGCAGGGGTTGCTTCGGTGTTGATGATCGTTCCAGCCGTCACTCTCGGTCTGGCGGCGGCCCGCTTGGGCGCGCGCCGTCGCGACGAACGACTTGCCTCGCTGCGAGTCATCGGATCCACCCCTCGCCAGATCGTTGCGCTGTGCGCTGCGGAATCGGGTATCCAGGGCTTGGCCGGTGCGTTGATCGGTGTGGTGGGATACCTCCTCGCGTTGCCGCTCGTAGCTCTCTTGAGATTTCAAGGTCGGACATTCGAGTGGAGTGAGCTTTGGGTAGGCGCACTTCCGCTGGTGGGCATCGTATTCGGAATGACCATCCTGGCTGCTTTGACGTCGATGCTCGGGATGCGCCAGGTGTTCGTGAGCCCGTTGGGCGTCACGGCGGGCAATCCCAGCGCCGCACCGAAGATGATCTTCGCGGTGGCTGGGGTGGGGGTTCTTGTGGGATGGAGTGCATTCGGGGGCTCCGCGGCAAGCATCGCGGCAATCCTGGTGGGCCTTGGTCTCTGCTTCGGCGTTGTTGCGTTGGTCGGTCCGTTCGTCATTTCGCTGCTTGGACGGATCATGCTCAAATGCGCCAAAGACGGTGCTTCGCTGATTGCGGCGCGTCGGGTCTTGGATAATCCGAAGGCTGTGTGGCGCACGGTCAGCGGTGTGACGATGGCCAGCTTTGTTGCCGCAGGCACATCTCTCCTCGCCGCGATCGGCAACGGGGAAGGGCAGGATTTGCAGCCAGGGCAGGAGTTCCTGTTCGCGGACATGAGAACCGGGGTGTTGTTCACTCTCGGAGCAACATTCACTTTGGCGGCCATCTCGTCTGCGCTCACCCAGGTATCCGGGATCCTCGACAACCGTGAGCTGTATCGGAGTCTGACTCTGGCCGGTACACCTGTCGAGGTGATGGACAGCGCCCGCATGCGGCACGTTCGCACTCCCGTGGTGGTGATGGCACTGGCCGGCGCCGGCGCTGCACTGCTGTTCCTCTTCCCGCTGGCAGGGGCAGCCGTATTGACCACTCCGATGGCGCTGGTTCAGTTGGGCGTCACCCTGGCTGTGGGGATCGCGTTGGTGTTGGCCAGTGCGTTTGCAGCCAAGCCCGTCATGCGACGGGTACTCGCGGGCTGAATCTCCACCGATCGTCCGTCAGTTCTGTCTCCGGAACGGTTCGGCCAACTGGCCGAGGTAGTCGTTCGGGTAGTCGGGCTTGGCCGCCATTCCGAGATCGTCACTGCTGAATCGCTTTTCCGGATCGAAAGAATAAGTGCGGAACAGGTGATCCCAGATCAGAGTGAACAAACCGAAATTGACGTCACCGATTCCCGCCCACTTCAGGTGATGGAATCGGTGGCCGGCGTTGAGGGCGAGTATCGGGCGCAGGGGGCCGATGCGGTAGTCGGCATTCGAATGCTGAAGCAGGAGTTGGACAGCGACACAAACCGCGAGCGCCGAGGCAACTGGAACGGGCATCCCGAGGAGGATCAGTGGCAGGACGCCACCGGCGGTTTCGAAAGTCTGATGTACGGGGTGCTTCATCAGTCCGTTCATACCGTAGAACCGTTCGAGGCTGTGATGAACCGCGTGGAAACGCCACAACCATCCAACCTTGTGGCTGATCAAATGCACGACGGTGATGCCGAAATCGGCAACCAACACTGCGAAGACGACCTGAACGACAAACGGAAGACCGATCGGCCACAGCCCGTCGAACGGAATCACCGCTGCCATCAACGGGATGACCGCGACGCTGACCAGGATGAGAGATTCGTTGACAAACGCATGGACCGCGTCGCGAAACCTGTCCGGTCCGGGGGCATTCCACGAAGATTCGTAGGGAAGCGTCCGTTCGGCCGCGAAAGAGCAGACCACTGCGAAGAGAATCAATGCCACCAGTGACCATTTCGGCGCGCCGGATGCCGCCAGCGCGATTGCGGCTCCGTTGATTCCCAAGAGCATGAACGGGACGTACCCGTATCTGACGATGAAGGTGAGCATGTATTCGATGGTGCACGGCGCGGGTGGTCCTCGACTTGTACGAATCGGTCGACTTTCAGTCAGCCGAACAAGCGGTGTCGCGTTACTTCGTCAGCACGGTGGCGAGTGCAGCGCTCAGATACGGAGTGATGTTCTCGACGACCCGTGTCACGATCGCAGTGGCGACGTCAGCCGGTTGCAGTGGCACCGACGGTGTCTGCGGCAGCGCCGGGGGAGCAGGCGGAGCGGGCTCGGACATCATCGGCGTGTAGGTGTTGTGCTTCGTGAAGTAGCCGAAGACCGAATCCACGAACACCTCGGGCGCATCACGCGGCTTGGGCATGTTGCAGATGCCGTCACCCTCGATGCAGACTTCCTGCACTGCGATGTCTCCGAATCCGCCGCGTGCTCCGGACATCGTCGCTCCCGGAACGACATTGGGCACTACGGTTTCGATGCCCCCGGCCGAGTTGCGAGGGTCGGCGTAGAGGACGCCTTCGACTTGCGATTGGGGAATGGATCCGTCACGTGCGATGTCACCGAGAACGTCGCCGGCAATCCGTGCTCCCTGTGAGTATCCGGTGACGACGATCTCGCTGCCCGGGCACTGAGCGTGGAAAGCGTTGACTTCGGTGCGAAGCGTCTGGGCGCCGGCGGCAACGCTCTGGTCGTACGTCTGTTCGCCGAGCGGCCAGAAGCTGGCGGGGTAGGTCACCGGCTTGGAGGCGTAACCCTGGGCGACGTAGCGGTCGGTGACGGGTTGCGTCGTTTGTCCCGTCGGATCCCACGTTCCGCCGACCGCGAATACCGCACCGGCCGGGCACGACCCACCGTCATTCGGGTCCGCTCCGGCAGGTACCGACATCACAAGAGTCACCCCCGCTGTGACTGCAACCGTGCATGCCACTGACATCGCGTATTTCCTCATCGGGCCTGTCCCCATCTATCTACGTTCTCGTTCACTGGCGAGACAACCCGCGGTCCGACGCGTTTCGTTCGGTACTGAAGAGAATGGTGATGGGGCGATAAGTCCTGGAGGTAATCCGTGCGTAAACAGGAAGTTGCCGACCGGCGCTGTTTACTACCAGCGTGTGTGGGGCGTCACGGCGTCGGTACCTGCGGCGGGTGATCCGGCTCGAGGAGGGTTCCGATCTCCTTCCCCATCGACACGGCGTTGTTGAGGTCCGCGTTGGTTGTCGGCCCGAGTGTGGCGTAGACGACGATCGTCGTCTTCGAGTCGGGGTAGTAGAGCGCGAGACCGTTGTAACCGCCGTACGACGGGTTCATCACCAGCCAGCCGTCGAGGTGCCCGGTCCCGAAGGAAAAGAACTTGTCCGCCGTCATACTTCCCAAGCCCGCAGTCGTCGGCGCCATCTGCTGCTCGAAAGCCTTGTCGGATAGTAACTCTCCCGTTCCCAGTGCGCGCACCCACTTTCCGACGTCGGCGACAGGCGCGTTCATGTTTCCGCTGTGCAGGAACGCCGTCGGATTCCAGAAAGTGGAGTCTTCGAATACTCCACGTTCATTGGTGTAACCGTGCAGGATCGGTTCGTCCATCTGCGACGTGAGTACAACGCTGCTGTGATCCATCCCGAGTGGATCGAAGACGCGCTGCTGAAGTAGTTCGCCCAGCGGTTTTCCAGTCGCTTTCTCCATGACGTCGCCGAGCAGCGTCAGGTCGCTGTGCGCGTACGCCCAACTGGTGCCGGGTTCGAACAACGGCGGGCGGGAGTTGGCAAGATCCAGGATCTCTCGAGAAGTCCAGCCCTTCATCGGGTTGTCCGTGAAGAGTTTGAGGAACTGTGGATCGGTCACGTAGTCGGAGATGCCCGACGTGCTGTTGGCCAGCATTCGCGGAGTGATGGTGTCTGCGCGTGGAAAGTTCGGTTCCCACTTCGCGATCGGTTGATCGAGGGGAAGCGTTCCCTCTTCGTCGAGTTGCAGCAGGACTGTCGAGAGCATCGGTTCCATCGGTTGGCCGACGCGCAACTGCATGTCGGTTGTCGCCGGAACTCCGACAGGGGACTCTCCGACGGCGCCGAGAGCAACTTCGTCGTCGCCTCGCCACACCCCGAACACAGCGGCACTGAGGCCCAAGTCGGCCACTTGGCGGCGGACGATGTCCGTGATCTCGGTGGATTCCCGACTGCTCGAGGTGCTGGGAGAGGCGCTGCCCGTGTTTGTTGCGGAGTCATCGTCGGAACTGCACGCAGCGGTTGCAATGGCAACGGTCAAGGCGATCGACAGAGCAGACAGCCGCACCCGAGCGCGGTGGTGGGAGGAAGTCATGCCTGCGATCCCTTCGATGTGGAAATCGAGCAACCGACGCCGAGCAATGTCCCAATTGGCCGAATTTACCGCAGTTGGAAGGAGGAGGGGTCAGATCGACCGTATAGGCGCAACTGCTGTTCCAGTGCAGTCCTCATTCGGGTGCCGCATCCGGTTCCTCTCGCAGGTCCTGCGCTTGCTGAAGCTCGGCGTTGATGCGACGGGCTTCGGTGAGTTGGTCTTCGAGGATGATGATGCGGCAAGCCGCGTCGAGCGCCGTGCCGTTGGCTACGAGTTCGTGCGCGCGGGCTGCGATGCGCAGCTGGTAGCGGGAGTAGCGGCGATGTCCGCCCTCAGAGCGTTGCGGGGTAAGTAGTTTCGCGGCATCGAGGCTACGAAGGAAAGCTTGCCTGACACCGAGGATCTCGGCCGCATGTCCCATGCTGTACGCAGGATAGTTCTCGTCGTCGAATCTGCCGGAGGGGTCCCCCGGTGGTGTATCTGCCGGAATGGCTCGCTTCTTTCGCTGAACGGACGGGGCCCCCGGCGCGAGGAGCGCCGGGGGCCGGATGGGGTTGAACTTACTTACATAACTGCATTCTTTCGAACTTCCGGACTCGCACAAGACATCCGGTAGCCGCTTTGAAGGGGGGTGCCGGGTCCGACTACACACTCACACACGAATTCGGCCCCGGCACGTCCCTGCCCTGCGGTACTGCTTGCGGGTAGTTCATCTCTCCCGCATCTCTTGACTCGTTCCTTGCTACGAGAAAAACGATACAACAGCCTCGCGAGAATGTCTACCCTGACCGCTGTAGATATTTTGTTGCGAACATTCTAGGTGTTGATATTCAGGAACGGCCTGGTCGCCGGGGGTGAGAGCGCTCAATGTGAGTCATAGGAGATGGATCTGGGACAATGCTCCGATGCGAAATACCCCGAAGTCCGAGTCGTTGTTGCGCGCCCGCGCGGAGAGGGAAGAGCGCACCGGCTCCTCCGAGCATCCAGCTGGTGGCGCGCCGAACCCCGGAGAGGACTCGTCGTCGTCCGAGCCGGGGGCACGCAGCGACAGCGCCACGATTCGGTCGGCTCGGTCCGAGCTCTCAACTCACGCCAGGGCAGTGGAAAGTATGCACGAGGCGATCCATCCTGATCGCGATTGAGGCAGCTGCCTCGTCGGGATGCGGGGGACTCCTTCATCCCGCTCACTGCAACGCACGACGGCCGCCGCACTCCCGAAAGTAAGGGGAGTGGCGACGACCGTCGAGTTGTCAGAGTGTGCGCTCAGTACTTGAACCTCAAGGCAGCAACTGGTCCAGGAAGGTGTTGCTGAAGACCTTGTGCGGATCCAACGCGTTGAATGCGGCGTTGGCGGTGTCCCAGTTGTCGCTCGATGGGACGCCGTCGCGGTAGGTCTGGGGGAGGCCCTGGGTGATGATCGGGGTGTCGGTGTACGGCTTGTCGGGGCCGAACGCCCAGCCCTTGGACCACTCGGGGCGGAAGGTGGCGTCGTTGTTGTTGTAGTGATTACGCATCCACTGTTCCATTTCGCGGTAGAACGCGAACATGCCGGGGGTTCCGGGGACGCCGAGGACGTTGAGCCAGATGGCAGTGTCCCATTCCGGATGGTCGGGGCGCGGGCGCATGGCCGAGATGGTGGGGGCGCCTGCCGAGTCGACCTCGACCTCGGATGGTTGATCGAGGCCGCAGCAACGGATTTCGACGGGCCCGTTGAGGGGGAACTGTCCGATGGAGCGGTAGTACTCCATGCGGCCGTTGAACCACTGGGTGAAGTCGTGGATGACCTGGCCGATGTTGGCGCGCGAGGTGATGACGGCTCCGCCGCCCTCGGTCAGGCGCAGGGTGGTGGCCCGGATGTAGAACTGGACGTCCTTGGACCATCCCCACAGGTCGTTGGAGAACGTCGCGGCGAGTCCGGCAACGGTGGTGGCGTACATGATCTGCCCGAATGCCGGTGCGATGCCCGGGTTTCCGGAGTTGATCTGGCCGATCATGTCGGTGACCGGCTCCGGGAGGTTGTCGGAGAAGATGTAGTTGTACGGTCCGGTCACCTCACGCGAGAACGGCGGCTTGGTGGGGGCAAGTGACCACACCTTCATCCACGGGCGTTCGGTGAAGGGGTACCAGATTGCTTCTGCGCGACCGTTTTCGCGGACGAACTTCTCGAAGGTGCGTCCGGACGCTCCGCGGGCGCCGAAGAGTTCCTGCCAACCGATGTCGGTGTGGCTGACGCAGCGCATGCGGTAGTTGGGGGCGGCCTGCAAGGTGACGGAGGTGAGGAAGGTGCGTCCGAGGTGAGTCAGCAGCGGCTTGATCGCCGCGTCGCTACGCGCGTACGTCTTCAGTGCGTACTCGCTGCCGTTCCAGACCACTGCGGTCAGGGAGGTGACGAGGTTGGAGAGTGAGCCGAAAGTCTGTCCGGGAACGTGTGCTTCGCCTTCGGCGGGGAGAGCTGCGCCGTGAGCGTCGACGGCGAGGCAGCCGGCAATGGTCAACACACCCGGCGCCGGCAGGTTCGCGAACCCGAGGCCCTGTGCCTGCAGTGCGGTCGTGATGGCGTCGAGGGTCGCGCCGGGTCCTGCGGTGACGGTGGCTGGGCTGCCACCGGCGTTGACGGAGACTCCGGTGAGGTGGACCGTGGTGTCGGCGAGGATGACCTTGTCGACCGGCGCACCGTTGACGATGGTCAGCGGCGTCCAGCCGTGCATGGCGCCGCGGGGACGAATGGTGTAGCCGTTGGCATGACCCCAGTTAGCGAGGCGGACTACGTCTTCGGGCGTCTTGGGCGAACAGGTCCAGATCGCGTCGAGCATGATCTCCTTGGACCAGTTCTGATATGCCTGCTGGTACAGCGCGATGCCTTCGGGGAAGGCAGGCGGCGGCGTGAGGGTGGACACGGGACCACCCGCGGAGCCGGAAGAGCCGGCGGGGACGGCGTAGGCCGGCGTCCAGCCGGCGAATGCGGTCGCTGCCACGGCGCCGGCTCCAGCGGCCATGAAACCTCGTCGGGACAGTCGGAACTTTTCGTCTTGTGCCGTCATCTTCGGGCTACTCCATCGGGTTCGAGAACTACGGTGAGTTCTAACAGGTGGGTATCAGACAGGTTGGTATCAGACAAGAGTGAGAACTACGTCAGCCAGGGCAGGAGCTTCGCGCTCCAGTACAGAAGCTGAGATCAGGAGTCGCCCATTGTCTTTCCAGATCTGGATACTCAAGTTCTCGCCGGGAAATACGACCCCGGCAAAGCGGGCCCGAAATCCGGCTACCCGACTGCTGTCGCCGTCGAGCATGGTATCCACTGCGGTCTTGCAGACCATTCCGTAAGTACACAGTCCATGCAGGATAGGCGCTGGAAAGCCTGCCGCGGAGGCGAATTGCGGATCCGAGTGCAACGGATTCCGATCACCACACATCCGGTACAGCAAAGCCTGCTGTGGAAGCACAGGCGTCACCACTGTCTCATCTGCTTCGCGATCCGGAAGCGTAATCGACTCCGACGGACCACGTTCACCCCCGAAACCACCCTCGCCGCGGGCGAAAATGGACGAGCGAGCTGTCCACAGCGGGTTGCCCTCGGCGTCAACCGTGACGGATTCCTGCACGATCACCGCGGCCTTGCCCTTGTCCCAGACCTCGGCGATTCGAGTTGTAGTGCGGCCACTTCCACTTGCCGGGATCGGCTGATGGACAGTGACTTCCTGGCTCCCGTGGACTACCTTCGCCAGATCGATTTCGACGCCGGGGAACGACACCTTCGGTGCTTCGGTGGCGTGGAAGTTGGCGGCGACGGTGGCAAAGGTGGGTAGTACCTGAGGCTTTTCGTCGTCGAGGTATCGAAGCTCGTTCGGATCAAGCGGACGAGCACCTGCCCCCAGTGCCAAGTGGTAGTGCTGCACGTCCGACGGGGTCCACGAGAACTCTTGTGGCGCAAGCTCGGCGCCGAGTGCGATCTTCGGATCAATTGGCATGGTCGACCGCCGTCTTTTCAGCTGCCGGTGCTTCGGTTGTCTCGGCCTTCTTCGCACGCTCGACGATGTCGAGTACGGCCAGGTAGCCGAAAGTCATTGCGGGACCGATGGTCGCGCCTGGTCCGGCGTAGGTGTGGCCCATGACCGGAGCGCTCGCGTTGCCAGCCGCGTAGAGGCCGTCGATGACGCTTCCGTCTTCGCGTAGTGCTCGGCCGTTGACGTCGGTGCAGATTCCGCCCTTGGTGCCGAGGTCACCCGGAACCATCTTGATGGCGTAGAACGGAGCCTTGCTGATTTCGGCGAGGCTGGGGTTCTTCAGTCGGGGATCGCCGTAGTACGCGTCGTAACCACTGTCACCGCGTCCGAAGTCCTCGTCCTTGCCGTTGCGCGCGAAGCCGTTGAACCGATCGACGGTTTCGGTCAGCGATGCGACGGGAAGCCCTGTCTTCTCTGCCAATTCGGCGATGGTTCCCGCCTTGACCACGATGCCGGCCTTGAGCCAGCGGCCGGGGAAGGGGGAGCGGGGAGTGATACCGGCAAACGTGTAGCGGTTGCGGTAGCGCTGATCGAGAATCATCCACGTCGGGATGTTCTCGCCGGGGCCCTCGCCCTGACCGTACTCACCGCCGTACATCGCATGGGTTGCCTCGACGTACGGAGCCGCCTCGTTGCCGAAGCGCTTGCCCGACATGTTGACCATCATGCAGCCCGGGAGGGTGCGCTCGGAGAGAGCGAACCACGGTCCGCCGGTCAGCGGAATGGACGGGCCCCACCAGGCGTCGTCCATGAAATCGACTGCAGCGCCCACTTCTTGGCCTGCGCGGATACCGTCGCCGGTGTTTGCCTTCGCGCCGACGGTCCATTCGGTGCCGATAGGTGCGCGCTGGTACTTCTCACGCATTTCCTTGTTGTGCTCGAATCCGCCGGATCCCAACACGACTCCGTGGCGAGCGCGGATGACCTGCTCCTCGCCGTCGACGATGACGTTGACGCCGCGAACTGCGCCGTCTTCGGTGTACAGGGAGGTCAGCGGGGTGTTCAGCAGGATGGGTACTCCGGCGGACTGAAGTCCGAGTCGAATACCGGCGACCAGTGCCTGGCCGCGAACCAGCAGATCCTTCTTGGTGGCCTTCGCTGCGAGGAATCGCATGCCGACCTTCATGGCGCGCAGGGGTCCGCGAGGATTGCGCATCAGCAGGTTGAGCCACTTGTAGTCGGCCTGGGTGATGACGAAGTTCTTGGGGGCCTTGACGTAGTCGGGCTCGAGGTTCTTGCGGTCGGCGCCCAACTTGTTGCCGTCGAACGGGGTGGGCTCGACACTGCGGCCACCGAGGCGTCCGCCGGGTGCTTCCGGGTAGTAGTCGGAGTAGCCGGGAACCCACTGCAGCTCGAGCGGGCTGTTCTTCAACACGAACGAGAGCATCTCGGGACCGCGCTCGAGATAGGTGTCGATGCGTTCGGGAGCGACAACGTCGCCGATGATGCTGTGCAGGTAGGAACGTGCGGCCTCCGGTGTATCGGTGACACCGTCCGCTTGAAGTGCCTCGTTGTTGGGGATCCAGACCCCACCACCGGAACGGGCGGTCGATCCGCCGTAGTGGGCGGCTTTCTCCACGATGACCACACTCAAGCCCTGGTGGGCTGCGGTCAAGGCCGCTGTCATACCTGCGGCACCACTGCCGACGACGACGATGTCGTATTCCTGCTTGCTCATGTAGAACACGTTATAGAATGATGGGGGTGTCAGTCCATGCTTTCTGCCAGGAAGTATTTCCGGACGTTGTCATTGATAACGAAACACGTTGCAGTGAGATTGAGGATGGTGCGGTGTGACCTGGGATACTTCGGTTGACGTCCTTGTGGTCGGGTTCGGTGTGGCGGGCGCCAGTGCGGCGCTCGAAGCTGTAGCGGCCGGTTCGTCGGTTTTGGCAATCGACCGAGCACTCGGTGGTGGTGCCAGCACGATTTCCGGAGGAATCTACTACGCCGGCGGCGGCACCGTGATTCAAAAGGAAGCCGGTGTCGAGGACAGTCCCGAAGCCATGCTCGCCTACCTGAACCGCGAGGTCGGTGACGCGGTGACGCCGCAGACTCTGCGCCGGTTCGTCGACGAGAGCCCGGCGTCGATCGACTGGCTGCGCAGTCACGGCGTGCCGTTCGAGGCCTCACTCTGTCCGTACAAGACGTCGTACCCGAGCAACAAGCACTACCTCTACTTCTCGGGTAGCGAATCGGCCGGCGGGTTCCGTGACATCGCAAAACCTGCTCCGCGTGGTCATCGCGCCAAGGGGCGTGGCACGTCGGGAAAGATGCTGTACGGCCCGCTCGCGAAGTCCGCGGAGGCGAAGGGCGTCCAGTTGCTCGGCCAGACGCGAGCGGACCGGCTGATCATCGAGGACGGCCGGGTGATCGGCGTCGAAGCACTGACGCTGCGTGACGCACCCGCCGGAGTTCGTCGCCGTCACGCGACGCTCGGGTCCCTGTCCTCCAAGCCCGGCGTCTACGCACCGCAGTTGCGCACGATTCTCGACGCACTCATCGCGAAGATCGAGAAGAAGCACGCCAAGCGGATTCGCATCCAGGCACGCGGCGGCGTGATCCTGAGCGCCGGCGGCTTCGTGTCCAATCGCGAGATGATGCGCACCCATGCCCCCGCCTACAAGGGCGGTATCCCGCTCGGCACGTCCGGGGACGACGGCAAAGGCATCAACCTTGGCGTCGAAGCCGGGGGAGCCACCGACAAGCTCGGCAATGTGTCCGCCTGGCGATTCATCGTCCCGCCGAGTGCTTTTCTCGGTTCCATTTTGGTGGGTGAATCCGGTGCGCGAATCGTCGACGAGTCCCGTTACGGTGCCGCTCTCGGTCAGGCGATGGCAGAGAAGAGCAACGGAATCGGTTGGCTGCTGGCAGATTCCGAACTCGTTCGCGAAGCGAAATCGCAGATCAGTGACCAGTCGATGTGGTTCCAGCGGGTACAGACCACTGGCATGATGCGTACCGCAGTGCGTGGCAACACCATTGCCGAGGTCGCCCGTAAAGCGGGGATAGACGTCGCCGGCCTTCAAGCCACCGTCGACGCGCACAACTCCGCTGCCGCTGCCGGACAACCTGATCCGATGGGTAAACCGTCGGACTTCGTCAGGCCGATACTGTCTGCGCCGTTCACGATGTACGACGTCTCGATCAAGCCCAACATGATGAATCCGTGCCCGATGCTCACGCTCGGTGGATTGATGGTCGACGAATCGTCCGGCATGGTGAAAAACGAGGCCGGGGAGGGTATCCCTGGTCTGTATGCCGCCGGCCGTACCGCGGTCGGTATCTGTTCCAACTCGTATGTGAGCGGCTTGTCGCTCGCCGACTGCGTATTCTCCGGACGACGAGCCGGTCAGCACGCAGCCGCATTCTCCACAGTCGGAAAGGCCTGAACGATGCTCTCGACGCAGATCCGCGGCGAACTTGCCGACCATCTCGACTCGGCGGAACGGGATCGCGCTCCGATCAGCTCGCTGATCGCCACGTATCCGGACATCGACGTCGTCGACGCCTACGAGATCCAGCTCATCAACATCAGGCGTCGTGTTGCCGGTGGCGCAAAGGTGGTCGGACACAAGGTCGGACTCTCGTCACTGGCGATGCAGCAGATGATGGGCGTAGACGAGCCAGATTACGGTCACCTGCTCGCCGAGATGGAAGAGTTCGAGAACCGTCCGGTCGACACGTCGCGCTTCTGCTTCCCGCGCGTCGAGGTGGAGGTCGCCTTCATTCTGGGAGCAGATCTGCCGGGCGCCGGGTGCACCGAACAAGACGTCATCGACGCTACTGTCGCCTATGCGCCGTCCATCGAGTTGATCGACAGCCGGATCAAGGACTGGAAGATCGGCCTCTCGGACACCATCGCGGACAACGCGTCCTTCGCCGGGTTCATCCTCGGCAAGGAACGAGTTCGCCCGTCGGACATCGACATCAAGGCCATCGACGCGGTGCTGACCTGCAACGGGGAGCGGATTGCGGAGGGGCGCAGCGATGCGGTTCTCGGTAACCCGGTCACCGCTGTCGCGTGGTTGGCGCAGAAGGTCGACACGTTCGGAGTTCGGCTCAAGGCCGGCGACATCGTTCTGCCGGGTTCGTGCACGCGAGCGATCGACGCTCATCCAGGCGACAACTTCCGAGCCGAGTTCAGCGGCCTCGGTTCCGTCTCTCTTCAGTTCACGTAGGAGTAGTCATGACCAAGGCAAGTGTGGCGATCGTCGGATCGGGAAACATCAGTACCGATCTGTTGTACAAACTGCAGCGTTCCGAGTGGCTCGAACCGCGATGGATGATCGGAATCGATCCCGAGAGTGAAGGATTGGCGCGCGCCCGCAAGATGGGACTCGAGACCTCCGCCGAGGGCGTCGACTGGTTGCTGAACCAGGCGGAGAAACCGGACCTGGTCTTCGAGGCGACGTCGGCATACGTGCACCGCGAGGCAGCACCACGCTACGAGGCCGCCGGTATCCGTGCCGTCGACCTGACTCCGGCCGCGGTCGGCCCGGCTGTGGTTCCGCCCGCGAACCTGCGTGAGCACCTGGACGCACCCAACGTCAACATGATCACTTGCGGTGGGCAGGCAACCATTCCGATCGTCTACGCGGTGTCGCGTGTCGTCGACGTGGCGTACGCCGAGATCGTCGCCTCCGTTGCATCATTGTCCGCCGGCCCGGGAACTCGCGCGAACATCGATGAGTTCACCAAGACCACCAGCCGCGGTATCGAGACCATCGGCGGCGCACAGCGCGGCAAGGCGATCATCATCCTCAACCCCGCGGACCCGCCGATGATCATGCGCGACACAATCTTCTGCGCTATCCCCGAAGACGCCGACCAGGCCGCGATCACCGACTCCATTCACCGCGTCGTCAAGGACATCCAGCAGTACGTGCCCGGCTACCGGTTGCTCAACGAACCGCAGTTCGACGAACCGAGCGTCGTTTCCGGTGGCTATGCAACGGTCACCACGTTCGTCGAGGTCGAAGGCGCAGGCGATTTCCTGCCGCCGTACGCGGGCAACCTCGACATCATGACGGCAGCAGCCACCAAGGTGGGCGAGGAAATCGCCCAGAAGCTTCTGAGTGTGAAGGCATGAGCGACATGATTCATTTCGATTCGAGCTGGGACATCCGCGTCACCGACACGTCGCTGCGCGACGGCTCCCACCATAAGCGTCATCAGTTCACCGTCGAAGAAGTACGAGCCATCGTCGGTGCCCTCGACGGAGCCGGAGTGCCGGTCATCGAGGTCACTCACGGCGACGGTCTCGGCGGATCCTCCTTCAATTACGGCTTCTCGAAGACTCCCGAGCAGGAACTGATCAAAGCTGCAGTCGAGACGGCGACCAACGCGAAGATCGCCTTCCTGATGCTGCCCGGGTTGGGCATCAAGGACGACATCGTCATCGCACAGGACAACGGTGCGTCCATCTGCCGCATTGCAACTCACTGCACCGAGGCAGACGTATCCATCCAGCACTTCGGCCTCGCGCGTGAGCGTGGACTCGAAACAGTCGGATTCCTCATGATGGCTCACTCGATTCCGCCGGAGAAGCTGGCCAAGCAGGCTCGCATCATGGCCGACGCGGGTTGCCAGTGTGTGTACGTGGTCGACTCGGCCGGCGCGCTGGTACTCGAGCAGGTATCCGATCGCGTCGAGGCGCTGGTTCAGGAACTCGGCAACGACGCTCAGGTCGGCTTCCACGGCCACGAGAACCTGGGCCTGGGCGTCGCCAATTCCATTGCGGCAGTTCGTGCGGGAGCCAAGCAGATCGACGGTAGTACCCGTCGGTTCGGTGCCGGCGCCGGCAACGCCCCGGTCGAGGCCTTCGTCGGTGTTTGCGACAAGATCGGCGTCAAGACCGGTATCGACTTCTTCGCCATCGCCGATGCAGCCGAAGATGTTGTGCGCCCGGCAATGCCGCAGGAATGCCTGCTCGATCGTCAAGCACTGATGATGGGCTACGCCGGCGTGTACTCGAGCTTCCTCAAGCATGCCGAGCGTCAGGCCGAGCGGTACGGAGTGTCGTCCGCGGAGCTGTTGGTGCGCGCAGGTAAGCGCAAGTTGGTCGGCGGACAGGAAGATCAGTTGATCGACATCGCGCTGGAACTCCAGCGCGAAGCAGCGGCTTCCTAGGTCATGGCAGACGTACTGGCCGGAAAAGTGGCCTTGGTGACCGGCGCGTCCTCAGGGTTGGGGCGCGCGGTGGCCGAGATACTCCACCGCAGGGGCGCACAGGTTTTCGGTATCGCCCGCGACAAGGAAAAGCTGCGACAGTCGATGGTCGAGGTGGTCGGCGCGGATGGAGAGCGTCGTTTCGCGGCGACGGACGTCTCGGATTCCGCTCAGTGTGATGCGGCCGTGCAGGCGTGCGTCGACGAACTCGGTGGTATCGACATCCTCGTCAACGTGGCGGGATCGCACTCGCTTCGTCATACGGCGGATATTGCGGATTCCGAATGGGCACATGACCTTGCGGTCAATCTGAACGGACCGTTCTTCCTTTCCCGAGCAGCACTGCCGCACTTGCTGGAACGGGGCGGCAACATCGTCAACGTCTCCTCGATCGCGGGACTGGAAGGGCAGGCGTACTCGGCTGGATACTGTGCTGCCAAGCACGGACTCATCGGACTGACCCGAGCGATGGCGATGGAGTTCACCGGAAAGTCTCTGCGTGTCAACGCAATCTGCCCCGGCGGCATGATGACTCCTCAAGTCACCGGATTCACCTTCCCCGACGGAGTCGACTTCGACCTCGTCATGAAGGTTGCCTCGCCGCGTGGCTTGATGGAAGCCGAGGACGTTGCGAAGATGGTGGCTTTCGTCGCCTCCGACGACGCCTCGGCGATACACGGGGCCGTCTACTCGGTGGACAACGGAAAAATGGCATGACCCCGTTGGTCTCGGGACCGATCTTCCAGATCTGCTGGGTGGTCGAGGAGATCGAGGCCGCCGAACAGGAGTTCACTCGGCAGTGGGGAGTGGAGCGATGGCTACGTATGCCAGACATCGCCTTTGGTCCCGAGACCACAACGTATCGAGGTGAGCCCGCGGACTATGTCGTTCACGTGTCGATCGGATATGCGGGCAGCCAACAGCTCGAGTTGATCCAACCAGTGTCCGGACGCAACCTGTACACGGAGTTCCTGGAGACTCACGGCGTCGGAGTTCATCACATGGCTTGGGTTCCAGGCGATTACGAGGCGACGTTGCTCGAGGCCGAGCGTCGCGGAATGTCGGTGGTGCAACAAGGTCGGGTAGAGGGCGCCGGCATGGAGTTCTCCTACCTCGATGCCGGGCCGTTGGGTGGATACGTCGAGTTGATGAAGCTCTCGCCCGAGATTCGGTTGATGTTCGCTTCGCTCATTCCTGATTGACGGCAAATACTTTCGTGAAGTAGTCGGAAACGTTCTCCGGGTGACCACGGAATCCGAGGTAGCCGTCGGGGCGAATGACCAGCGCCGCCGTACCTTCGACCCCATACGCGGCGCACAGTTGCGAGGCGTTGTCCTCGATGATCGGCACCAGCGAGTCGACGGTCACGGTTTCCGGTGGCACTATCGCGTAGACGTCCAGCAAGCCGTGCGCTGATCGAATTGCGGCGTCGGCGACCTTCTCCAAGCTGTTGATGCTCTCCGCGGATCCGTCCGAAGTCAGCAGTAACGTGTGGTCGACTCCGGACAGCAAGTCGAACAACCGAATTGGATACTGCACACCGTCTCGGCGCATTCCGCGTGCATCGGGTGCACGCTCGCCCGGTTGAACGTGTGGACTCGAAGAATTACGCCCGGTGTTCAGCGGACTCTCCGAGTAGTCGATCAACAATTGAGCCTGGCGCCGCATTGCCGTGTCGATGGAGGACTCTCCCGAACCGATTCCTTCTCGAGCATTTCGGACCGTCATCCCGACGACTTCTTCACCGACCGGCCGCCTTTCGGCGTCGTAGGTCTCGAGAAGATCCGCTTTCGCAACACCTTTGACGGCGAGCGCTATCTTCCATGCGAGGTTGTGGGCGTCCTGGATCCCGGTGTTCATGCCCTGCGCGCCAGTCGGGGGATGGATGTGCGCGGCGTCGCCGGCGACAAAAACCCGTCCGCGGCTGTAAGCGTCGACGATGCGGTGGCTGATGCGGAAGACCGAGGACCATCGCAGCATCGAGGCGGTTGTCGGTTCTGGGGACAGTCTGTCGAGCACAGCCTGGATGTGATGGAGTTCAGGTGTCTTTCCGGTTGAAAAACCGTGTTGTACAGCGGCTTTGTTCGACGATTCGTCCGGCATCAACTCGTCCGGAACGAGCATCGACATGCGGTACCGCTTGTGTCCGGGAAGTGGGATGCAGACGAGTAGGTCGTCGGTGGTTCCGTCGTCGGCGGTGTGGTTGGCGCGGACGGAGTAGCCGCTGGGTATCGACCAGTCGACTTCGACGTCACCGAGCATGTAGCTCTCGGCAAATGCGCCGCCCTCGAAGCTCAGGCCCAGCCCTTTGCGGACCACGCTGTGCGCGCCGTCGGAACCCACCAGGTACTGAGCCGTCACGGTACTGCCGTCGCTGAGGGTGCAGGTGACGGCGTCGTCGGACTGTTCGAATGCAGTGAGGCCGACTCCGCGTTCGACGGTTGTTCCCAACTCGGTGAGGCGCTCGGTGAGGATGCGCTCCGTCGAGTACTGAGGCAGACAGAGAAACCAGTAAGGAACGTCGTCGGGGAGGGTGAGGTCGACGCGGCCGACCTCGACGCCGTTCGTGTACATGATCTGACCGCGCATCAATGTCGAGGCGTCGAGTGCCTGGCGGAGCACCCCCATGTTCTCGAAGAGTTCGAGAGTGCGTGGCTGAATCCCGACGGCTTTCGCGTATTGCCGCGGTTCGTCGAGGGGGTCGACTATTCGACAGGAGATACCGCGTCTGCGCAGCTCGATCGCGGTGGTCAATCCGATCGGGCCGGCGCCCGCTACCAATACGTCGGTATCCATGAGGACCCACTCACGTCGGGGACAGTCGGTCATTTCAGTATGGGTACGCGAACTTTTGTTTTGGGGAAATTCGCGCAGATCGGGCATTTTGGGGCTTTCCGCACGGGTTGCAGACGTTGAGGTCGTGGGAAGATCGCGACGTGAAGGCAGGCGAGTTGCATCATGAGCCGCCGGGGTACCGGTGCCCGTTCTGTCGCTTCGCGCTGGGCGAGTTCGACGAGCACAACTCGTCGACCGACCTGGTTGCTCGAACCGACCACGCAATCGCTCGGATTTCCCCGAAGTGGTGGCCGGGCAACCCCGGCCACGTACTTGTGTCGCCGATCGAGCACTTCGAGAATCTCTACACTTTGCCCACGAGCGTCGGGCACTCGGTTTTCGACCTGGTTCAGGCCGTGGCTGTTGCAATTCGTGAAGCCTACGGCTGCGACGGCGTCTCGACCCGGCAGCACAACGAACCGGCGGGCAACCAGGACGTCTGGCACCACCACGTCCACGTATTTCCGCGATACGAGGACGACCACCTGTATTCCCGGCATGGCGAGGCGGCCTACGTTCCGCCTGAGGCGCGAGCGCCTTTCGGCGCACTTTTGCGCCCTCGATTCCTTGAACGCTGATCTGCCGCCACATCCAAGTGATGTACAAATCTGCGTGTTTGTAAAACTTTTACCTCAAAAATCGTTGACAAAACGCTATCATTTGTCCACTCTCTATACATAGATGTTGTTCGTGTCGCGGATTACCGCGCAGGACGCACTCACTGATCCGAACGAGAACTGGAGAATTCGATGGCGGCGTTGGTGTACACCGAGCCAGATGGTCGGCTCGCAACTTGGAGAGACCGGAAACGCTACTTGTGGCTGCTGGCGCTGATTCCGTCATCGGCAACTTTCATCGCCGTGGGGTTTGTTACCGCCACCGGATGGAATGTCTTCTGGTGGACCGGCCCACTGATCGCGTTTGCTCTCATTCCCGTCATCGACATCCTGGCGGGTGAGGACGGGAAGAATCCGCCCGACGAGGTGATCGACGAACTCGAGAACGACCGCTTCTACCGGTGGTGCACCTACGCCTATCTGCCGCTGCAGTACACGGCCTTCTTCCTGTCCTGCTACATCTGGGCGCGTTGGGATTTGAGCGTTCTCTCCAATATCGGACTCGCAGTGACGATCGGTGTGACGGCCGGAATCGGCATCAACACAGCCCATGAACTCGGGCACAAGAAGGAGAGCGTCGAGCGCTGGTTGTCCAAAATCGTTCTCGCACAGAGTGCTTACGGTCACTTCTACCTCGAGCACAACCGTGGCCACCATGTGCGAGTGTCGACTCCGGAAGATCCGGCGACCTCGCGCTTCGGTGAGACCCTCTACGGTTTCTGGCCGCGCAGCGTCGGCGGGGGATTGAAGTCGGCGTGGCATCTCGAGAAGACCCGCTTCGAGCGTTTGGGCACCACGCACTGGAGCATCAAGAACGACGTGCTCAACGCCTGGCTCATGTCGGTTGTTCTGTTCGGTGTCGCGCTTGCAGTGTTCGGGATCGGCATCGCGCCGTACCTCGTGATCCAGGCGTTCATCGGGTTTTCGCTGCTCGAAGCGATCAACTACCTCGAGCACTACGGACTCCTACGTCAGAAAACCGCAAGCGGACGGTACGAGCGATGCACGCCGGCGCACAGCTGGAACAGTGATCGCATCTGCACCAACGTCTTCCTTTATCACTTGCAGCGGCACAGCGATCATCATGCGAATCCGACACGGCGCTACCAAGCGCTTCGCAGTATGGAAGAGGCCCCTCAGCTCCCGAGCGGCTACGCCAGCATGATCATGCTCGCAACAGTCCCGCCCCTGTGGCGCAAGGTGATGGACCACCGCGTTCTCGAGCACTACCGAGGTGACATCACCCAGGTCAACATCGCGCCGAAGAAGCGGGCCAAGATCCTCGCAGCCTACGGGGTGAACGCATGAATGCCTACATCTGCCCGATCTGCGACTACACGTACACCGAATCGACAGGCGCTGCGCGAGAAGGCTTTCCGCCCGGCACGCCGTGGTCGAGTATTCCGGACGACTGGTGCTGCCCCGACTGCGGCGTCCGCGAGAAGGTCGACTTCACCCTCGTCACGCAATCCTGATCGAAATACCCACCGGTGAAAGGAAAACCGATGTCCGAGACTGCCACTGCTTACAAATTGTTCCGCTGCCTCCAGTGCGGGTTCGAATACGACGAAGCGATCGGCTGGCCCGACGACGGTATCGAGCCGGGTACTCGCTGGGACGAGATTCCCGAAGACTGGTCCTGCCCTGATTGTGGTGCCGCCAAAGTCGATTTCGAAATGGTGGAGGTGGACCGCTGATGACAGCGGTCAGCGAGCCCGACACACGCACCGTCGTGATCGTGGGCACGGGCATCGCCGGTTCCGGTGCCGCGCAGGCCCTGCGCAAGGAAGGGTTCGGCGGCAGCATCATCCTGATCGGAAGCGAACCTGAGGAGCCGTACCGCCGCCCAGCGCTGTCGAAGGAGCTACTGTCCGGGAAAGCGTCGTTCGATCGGGTTCGGTTGCGGCCGTCGACTTTCTGGAACGAGCAGGGTATCGATCTTCGGATCGGCGCAACTGTCACGAGTATCGACACAGATTCCCGCACAGTACTTTTAGCCGACGGTGACAGCATCGACTACGACGTTCTGATTCTTGCCACGGGTGGACGGTCCCGACGGTTGGCCGCGGAAGATTCCGAGCGCGTTCACTATCTTCGGGATATCGCAGACATGCGACGCTTGCAATCCCAGCTGATCGAAGGATCCTCGCTATTGGTGGTCGGCGGTGGCTTGATCGGATCGGAGGTGGCGTCAACGGCACGCGACTTGGGTTGCAGTGTGCAGGTTCTCGAAGCGCAACCGGTGCCCCTGTCCAGGCTGCTTCCACCGTCGATAGCGGAGAAGATCGCCGCGCTGCACGTCTCGGCGGGCGTCGCCTTGCAGACGGGGGTCGACCTCGAGACGCTCACGACGGGTGCCGACGGCGTCACCGCACGTGCGCGTGACGGACGCGAGTGGACAGCGGAGTTGGCCGTCGTCGCAATCGGATCCTTGCCCGATACCGATGTGGCTGCTGCTGCGGGTATTGCGGTGGACAACGGGATTTCGGTAGACCGATACCTCCGGACCTCCGTCGACAATGTGTACGCGATCGGCGATGTGGCCAACGTGCCCAACGGTTTTCTCGGCGGCATGCACCGTGGTGAGCACTGGAACACTGCGCAGGACCACGCAGTTGCAGTTGCCAAGACCATCGTCGGGAAGGAAGAACCCTTCGAATCCGTCCCTTGGAGTTGGTCGAACCAATTCGGCCGCAACATTCAAGTAGCGGGTTGGCCAGGCGCGGACGACACCGTGATTGTTCGAGGAGACTTGGACTCCTATGACTTCACTGCGATCTGCATGCGCGACGGAAATATCGTCGGTGCTGTGAGCGTGGGCCGGCCGAAGGACATTCGTGCCGTCCGAACCCTTATCGAACGCTCCCCGGACATCAGCGCCGACGTACTCGCCGATACAAACAGGGATCTGACCGAACTTGCGGCGGGTCTTGTCGCCTCACCGGTGCTCTGAGTGCACTCGTGACTTCTGTGGCTTGCGTGTCCACCGTTTTGACACCGAGCACGGGCGATGGAAATCTTCCCGATATGTCCACCGCTCGTGCCCGTGTCCCGTACCACGAGGCAGCTCGTCAACTCCTCCGTGCGTCAGCGCTCGACGCCACACGCGAACTCTTGACCGAGAAATCGTGGAACGACATCACGATGGCGCATATCGCGGAAGCTGCGGGTATGAGCCGGCAGACGTTGTACAAGGAGTTCACGTCTCGCCAGGGATTGGCGTCCGGATACCTCATCCGGTTTGTCGACGAGTTTCTCGAAGAAGTGGAACGCGAAGTAACGCTGCATCATTCGGATCCGCGTGGCGCGGTCTCGGCTGCATTTCGTGCCTTCTTCGACGCCGGTGCCCGGGATCCGATGGTGGTCAGCATTGTCGGTCCCCGGCCGCAGCACGACCTGCTGAGCTTGGTCACCACTGACGGGACTCCGCTGCTCGAACATGCGAGCGCGAGGTTGGCCGAGATCTTCATGACCAGTTGGGCGAACGTCGACCGCATCCATGCCGAGATGTTCGGCAGCACGATAGTGCGTCTGGCGATCAGTCACGTGACGTTGTCTTTCGGTACCCCCGATCAGATCGCCGAGAACCTGGGGGAGATGTTCGGGCCGTTCCTCGATCAGGTCATCGGTTCGGGCACAGTCGAACCGAACTGAGCCGACAGGATCGATACGGTTTCCGGGGCTAGGACGGAAGTTCGATCGAGCGTGATCGCCGTAGTTCTTTGGTGGGAAATATCGTCGTTATGTGTGAATCCGCGTCTCACTTCTCGGTAGCGTGCCGGGCGTAGATCGAGGTGCGATCCGCAGGGGGTGGCTCTCGTGAATTTCCGTCAACGGTGGAGGAATTCGAAGATGAAGAGCCGCAACAAATCTCGAGTGATGTCGACAGTCGCGCTAGTTGCAACATTTGTCATGGCCGGTGCAGGTGTGGCAATTGCCGACGAATCATCGTCAGGGTCTTCCGGCAGCGGATCGCTCGGTTCCTCCGGTGCGGCAGCGGTTGATCCGTTGACCTTCGACGGTTGGGGCACGTGCCCGATCGAGGATCTCGAGGTGACGACGTGCGCCAGCGTCGTAGTTCGCGGAGGGACCATGAAATTGGGCGCACTTTCGGTGCCGATCCCGGACGGAAGCCTCAAGGTTGCGGGCGGAGTGAAATACGCGACCCAGCCGGACAACAGTTTCATCGAGACGTTCGTCGCCAAGCAGGACGGGTCCAACGGGGTCTATTCCAATCCGATTTCGGTACCGGGAGGTGCTCTCGGGATCGATACTCCGCTGGGACTGACTCAGATCAGCGCGACGGTGGAATCGGTGGGAGTGCCGGATCTGAAGGTTCTCGAGCAGGAACTCACCATGCCTGTTCGATTGAAACTGTCTAATCCCTTGCTCGGTGACGATTGTTACATCGGTTCGGTTTCGAATCCGATCAACCTTCACCTGACCACAACCGGAAACCCTCCGTCGGAACCTATCGGTGAGTTCCCCGGTGCAGTGTTCCCGGCAGTCCCACATTCGGATGCGGTGTTTGCGGCGCCGGGAGCCAGCGGGTGTGGACCGCTGGGTGCGCTCAACTGGGCCGTGAATCTACGCGGGGGAGTGCCGGCGGCCAGCGGAAAGAACTCTCTCACCACGTCGAGCGACGTCTACGCGGTGGCTGCACGAAAGGTGCGACCGCCTGCCTGACGGACGCGCGGGCGCTGGAACGTAAAACGAGGGCCGACCCGTGGGTCGGCCCTCGTTCTACACAATCAGGTCAGCTGACCTCGGGATCACGCACCGTGATGGTGCCGTCCCTAACCGCGTCGGCGATGCTGTCGTGCAGTTTCGGGCATCCGTCTTTCAATGCCGACGACTGCCCGGAAGCAATTGCCTCTTTGAAGGTGTGGCAACGCAGCGCCGGGTCGGAAGTCCACTGAACGCTGGTGTGTTTGTACGTGTTCTTGCGAACCAGTACGCACGCGCCGCATGCCTTGCAGTCGACTTCCTGCAGACCCGAGTCGAGGTATTCGTGCTTGTCCTCGATCGTCTGGGCCGCGATCGCCTCGAGCCGTTCCGTTTGCCCGGCAAAGTCCGGTGCCTTGGCCCAACGAGCCCACCGTGCGTCGGTTCCGATCGAGGCGCTCACGACTAGACCTCTGCTTCCTTCTTTGCCGCTTCTGCTGCAGCTTCCTTCTCGGCCTTCTGGCGTGCGAGGTTTTCCTCGACCTCGGCGTGCCAGGCTTCGTTTGCCTTGGTGGTGTCCACCTCGAACTCGAAGCGCTGCGTCATCTTCTCGGTGACGTCGGCCTTGTCCACGTAGAACTGCTCGTACCAGCGTCGTAGCTGGTAGACGGGGCCGTCTTCTTCGCAGAGAAGGGGATTCTCGATCTTGGTCTTGTTCTTCCAGATCGCGACGTCCTGCAGGAATCCCTCGCTGATGCCCTCGGTGAACTTGCCGGCCAACTTGTCGGCCATCTCGTCGGAGACACCCGTCGGCTTCTTCACCGTCACGCCCCACTGCAGCACGAACGAGTCCGGGCTGATCGGGTAGTGGCAGTTGATCAGAACACTCTCGACCTCGTATCCGCTGTAGCTGTTCCACAGGGGATTGACCATGTACGACGGTCCGTAATACGCAGCTTCGGAGCGAAGCAGCGTGTCGCCGCCGTACTGGGAGGCCATTCCGATGTCGGGACGGCCCGTGGTGTTGAGGTACTGAGTGGCGATCTCACCTTCGAAGACGTTCTTGAAGTACGTCGGGAAGGCGTAGTGGATGTAGTAGAAGTGCGCCATGTCGACCACGTTGTCGATGATCTCGCGGCAGTTGGACCCCTCGATGACCATGGAGTTCCAGGTCCAGTCGGTCCATTCGTCGCTGTACGCGCCCTCGATACGAGGAATCACGATCTCTTCGGGCGGCGGATTGCCCTCGGGGTCGTTCCAGACGAAGAGCTGACCGTTCTGCTCGAGGGTCGTCCACGCGCGGGTGCGTGCGAGCGGAGGCACGCGGCGGGCATAAGGAATGCCGGTGCACTTGCCGTTGCCGCCCCAGCGCCAGTCGTGGAAGGGGCAGGCGATGGAATCGCCCTTGACCTCGCCTTGCGTGAGGTCACCACCCATATGACGGCAGTATCCGTCGAGAACTTTGATGTCGCCCTTGCTGTCGGCGAACACCACGAGCTTCGTACCGAAAGCCTCGATCGCGTGCGGTTTGCCGTCCTTGAAGGTCTTCAGTAGACCCAGGCAGTGCCAACCGCGGGCGAAACGAGTTTGCACCGTTCCGACGTCGATCTCGCGAATCTGCGCCATTGTGACCTCACATCCCTTCTAGCTGTTAGTAGAACACGTTATAGAACTCGATCCGGTTCCGCCAGATTTTGGGGGCACTTGTTACAGCATTGCGGCCACAAACGGGACCTTTGTCAGCGTCTCGACAGAAAAGAGAACGTGTTCTAGTCTCAAGTGTAAGTGAACCAACCGATCGAGGAAGACGGGAGCGTCGAAGTGGGTAACCATGACAGCCACGAGGTGATGCAGAGGCTCGACGCACTACTGCCGGCACTGCGCGAGCGCGCACAGGAGACCGAGGATCTGCGTCGTATCCCCGACGAGTCCATCAAGGCTCTTCAGGAAACAGGTTTCTTCCGCTTGCTGCAGCCGAAGCAGTGGGGCGGATACGAAGCCGATCCGGTGCTGTTCTACTCCGCGGTCAAGAAGATCGCCAGCGCGTGTGGTTCCACAGGGTGGGTCTCCTCGATCATCGGGGTACACAACTGGCACCTCGCCCTCTTCTCTCAGCAGGCACAGGAAGACGTGTGGGGCAACGACACTGACGTTCGCATCTCGTCCTCTTACGCCCCGATGGGTATGGGTGAAGTAGTCGAGGGTGGATACAAAGTCAACGGTGCGTGGGCGTGGTCTTCGGGTTGTGACCACGCCAGCTGGGCCGTTCTCGGTGGTCCGGTGTTCAAGGACGGCCGCGCAGTCGATTTCGTGAGCTACCTGATTCCTCGCGAGGACTACCAGATCGACGACGTGTGGAATGTGGTCGGTCTGCGTGGAACCGGCTCCAATACCGTTGTGGTCAAGGATGTTTTTGTTCCCAAGCATCGCGTTCTGAGCTTCCGGGCGATGAGCGAACTGACCGCCCCGGGCCTCGAGAACAACACCGCGCCGGTCTACAAGATGCCGTGGGGAACCATTCACCCCACGACGATCTCGGCACCGATCGTCGGAATGGCTTACGGAGCTTACGAAGCGCACGTCGAGCACCAGGGCAAGCGTGTGCGCGCTGCGTTCGCCGGCGAGAAGTCGAAGGACGATCCGTTTGCCAAGGTGCGCATCGCCGAGGCGTCCAGCGACATCGACGCCGCGTGGCGTCAGCTCTCCGGCAACGTCGCCGACGAGTACGCGTTGATCCTTGCGGGCGAAGAGGTTCCGATGGAACTGCGGCTGCGCGCTCGACGTGACCAGGTGCGCGCCACGGGCCGCGCGATCGCCTCGATCGACAAGCTCTTCGAGAACTCCGGCGCCACGGCGCTGCAGAACGGCACTCCTATCCAGCGTTTCTGGCGCGATGCTCACGCTGGTCGCGTCCACGCCGCCAACGATCCCGAACGCGCCTACGTCATGTTCGGAACCGGCGAATTCGGTCTGCCGATCACCGACACGATGGTCTAGAGGAGGCTCAGTGACAACCACCGAAGAAGCCCTCACCTACGAGTCCACTTCACGGTTCGCGCAAGTGCGCCCCGATCTGAAACTGCACTTCCACGAGGCGGGCGTCGGAAACGACAAGACCATCGTGCTGCTGCACGGCGGTGGCCCAGGCGCGTCGTCGTGGTCTAACTTCGCCCGCAACATTCCGGTGTTGGCGAAGAGCTTTCACGTCATCGCGGTCGATCAGCCCGGTTACGGGCAGTCCGACAAGCCGACGGAGCATCCGCAGTACTTCGTGCACAGTGCGTCGGCGCTCAATGATCTCCTGGACACGCTCGAGATCACCGGTCGCGTTGATCTGCTGGGCAATTCGCTCGGTGGTGGCGCTGCTGTTCGCTTTGCGCTCGACTACCCGGACCGTGCGGGTCGCCTCGTTCTGATGGGCCCCGGCGGTCTGAGTGTCAACCTGTTTGCGCCGGACCCCACCGAGGGCGTCAAGAACCTCGGAAAGTTCAGCTACCAGCCCACCCGAGAAAACCTCGAAGCATTCCTGCGGATCATGGTCTTCGATCAGAAGCTGATCACGCCGGAACTCGTCGACGAACGTTTTGCTGCCGCCAGCACTCCCGAGTCGCTGGCTGCGGCCAAGGCGATGGGTAAGTCCTTCTCCAGCGGTGACTTCGAGCTCGGCATGCTCTGGCGCGAGGCGTACAAGCTTCGTCAGCGTGTGTTGCTGATCTGGGGCCGTGAGGATCGGGTCAACCCTCTCGACGGCGCACTGGTCGCGCTCAAGATGATCCCGCGCGCGCAGCTCCACGTCTTCGGCGGTTGCGGTCACTGGGCGCAGCTCGAGAAGTTCGACGAATTCAACCGGCTCGCAACCGACTTCCTGCTCGACGGAGGTAAATGATGGGTATTCGATCTCTGGCGTACATGCGCATCGGGGCCACCGACATGGCTGCGTGGCGCGAATACGGACTCAAGATCCTCGGAATGATCGAGGGCAAGGGCGTCGACGCGGAATCGCTGTATCTGCGTATGGACGACTTCCCGGCGCGTCTTGTCATCGTTCCGAACGACACGGACCGTCTGCTCGTCTCGGGTTGGGAAACCGCGAATGCCGCTGAGCTGCAGGATATCCGTGACAGGTTGTCGGCAGCCGGTGTTCCGTTCAAGGAAGGCACGGCGGAGCAGCTCAAGGACCGTCGCGTCGTCGAGATGATCGCGTTCGAGGACACCTCGGGCAACTCCCTCGAGGTGTTCCACGGAGCTGCTCTCGAACACCGCCGGATCGTGAGCCCGTACGGGCACAGGTTCGTGACGGGTGAGCAGGGCCTCGGCCACGTCGTGCTCACCACCGATGACGACGATGCTTCGCTGCGGTTCTACCGCGACGTACTCGGATTCAAGCTTCGCGACTCGATGCGTCTGCCTCCGCAGATGGTCGGCCGGCCCGCGGACGGCGACCCGGCGTGGCTGAGGTTCCTCGGCTGCAACCCGCGTCACCACAGCTTGGCGTTCCTGCCGTTGCCCAACCCGACGGGCATCGTGCACCTGATGCTCGAAGTGGAGAACTCCGACGACGTCGGACTGTGCCTCGACCGGGCACTGCGCAAGAAGGTCAAGATGTCGGCGACTCTCGGTCGCCACGTCAACGACGAGATGCTCTCGTTCTACATGAAGACTCCAGGCGGGTTCGACATCGAATTCGGTTGTGAGGGGCTAGAGGTCGAGGACGAAAACTGGATCGCGAGGGAAAGCACGGCCGTGAGCCTGTGGGGTCACGACTTCACGGTGGGAATGAAGCCGTGAGTTCGCCCGACGCGTCGGTGAGTGCGGAGCAGGCGATCGATCCACGCCAGTTCCGCACGGTTCTCGGGCAATTCTGCACGGGTATCACCATCATCACGACAGTCGACGACGGTGAGCCTGTCGGGTTCGCATGTCAGTCTTTCGCGGCCCTGTCACTCGACCCGCCTTTGGTGTTGTTCTGCCCCACCAAGGGTTCTCGGTCGTGGGCGGCAATCGAGCGGACCGGTAAGTTCGCCGTCAACGTGTTGGCGGAGGAACAGCAGGCGGTGTGTGCTCGTTTCGGGTCACGTGAGCCGGACAAGTTCGCCGGCATCGATTGGACGCCATCGCCTCTGGGCTCGCCGATCATCGACAAGTCCCTTGCACACATCGACTGCACGGTGGAAACCGTCCACGACGGCGGCGATCACTACGTCGTCTTCGGTCGGGTGTCGTCGATGAGTGAGATCAAGACCGAACGCCCGCTGCTCTTCTATCGCGGGCAGTACACGGGCATCGAGCCGGACAAGACTGTTCCGGCTACCTGGCGTGACGATCTGGAAGCGTTCCTGACGACCACGACAGAAGATACCTGGCTGTAGGGGGCAAGCCCCCTGTGCGCCTTTTTGGTAGTGGTAACTACCAAAAAGGCGCACAGGGCCGGAGGCCCTACAGAGAAAAACAGGTATGACAGAAGTCGTCACCGAACGGCGTCAACAGGATGCTACGACGCACTATCTTGTTCGATCGTCCGGCTCGCTTGACCGCCTCGATCACCGATGGCTGTACCTCGACCACCTGGTACCGGTCGGCCTCGACGGGCTCGCGTGAGAACGCCACCAAACCGAGCCGATGCAGGTTGTTCAGGTAGGCGCTGATGCGGTCCAGATGACGACAGCCTGCCAGTTCTCCGATCATCGACAGACCCTCGTCGATCATCTCCGAGCCGACGCCGAACGGCCGCGCCGTACGTACGTCCACGCTCGGTTGCGCACCTGAAGTGGCCAACAACCGAAGAATTCGAGCTTCGTCCGGCGCGATCTCGTCGAGGATCCGGTCGTAGGCCGGGTGCAGATCGTCGCGATCGGTCACGTCCGCGGAACGGTCCAGCAACCTGTCGCCGCGTGCCCGCAGCGCCGCGAGAGTGGCTTCGACACTCTGTTTGCGATTGGTTCGAGTTGCCATTGCTGCCCGTAGGTTCTCGGTCCGCGAGCCGTCTCCATTGGAGTTCTCGGCCCGACGTTCGGATTGAACATTGGCCGATTCAGCGGCCTCTGCCGCGGCTTCGGCCGCAGCCTGAACGATCTGCCGCGTCGCCTCCTTCGCCGTTCCGAAAGCCCAACCCGTCAGCTTGATCGACGTGAGCGTCGTCGTGGCGGTCAGCCCGACGAGGCTACGGATCAGACGCTTTTCGACGGATTCGACCGGCGTGATGTCCGCAGCCCAGTCGTACGATTCCGCTTCGACGATCATGCGATGGTCGTGCTCACTCATGCTCATACTCCGAATATTGCGAGGTGTAGGAAACCGGCAAACGAGCCCAGCACGGCCCCGTGTACGAACAACAGCCACTCGTCCTGCTTGACGGCTGAGCGTAATAGTTCGCTGAAATCTTCCGGTGAAAGGATGCTCATGCGTTCGGTGACGAAGACACGAATCTTCTCCGACTGGTTCTCGGCGAACTCCGCGTCCTCGAAGACCCTTGGGTACAGGTCGAGCACTTCGGTGGTGGCCAGTCCGGGCAGACGCTTGTAACTCTGCGAACCGACGGTCATCTTGACCACCGACTTTGCCCAGCCGGCTGCGTCGTCGACGGATTCGCGCAGTACCTGATCGAGCATCCGCCGCGTTCGGTCCGAGCGGGGACCTTCGAGGAGTTCGGTGCCGATGTTCTCGAGCGTCACGACGTGATCGGCGAGGGTTTTTGCGTACCCGGCGATGATCTCGGTGCGTCGCTTCAGGAAGAGCCCCTGCCGCCACGGCACCCAACGGTTGGGGGTGATCGGCTCGAAGATCATCGTGATTCCGAGGTAGTTCACGATGTACCCGATGATCACGCCACCGATGGGAAGCACCCACCACTGCGGAACCAGATGGAGGATTCCGACGAGCACGAAGCCCATCGGGAACCCGAAGTAGAAGCCGAAGTTCTGCATGAACCTGAGCTCTTTGTTGCCCATCGTGCGGAAGATGTCGTTGAGCAGTTTGGGGTGCGAAGAGAGGTAGCGGATCACCATCAGCTTCGCGTCGATGAACTCGTCGATGTCCTCTTCGATGCGGTCGGTGATCATGCGCACGCTGGCCGGCAGATCGTCCTCCACCTTGCGGAAGACGGCCTCCTTCACCGACGTCGGAAGGTTGTGCCAGAGCTGAGGATTCTCGGCCGTCATGATTCTGGTGACCACGCCGCGCACTTCACTGCGAGAAATGTTCACCAAGTGCTCGGCGATGCTGTCCGGGTCCAGGACGCGATAGAAGTCGGCGATGCTGCCGACTTTCGCGAGGGATTTGTCGACGGCGATCGACGCCATCTTCTCCGCCCGCGAGGGGACGATGCCTTGCCAACCGAATCTGCCGTCGCTGGTGATCGCGGGGATCACCTGAACGCGCCGGGGGAGGAACGGGAAGAGCAGTTTGAGTCCGGGCACTTTGATCCCGTGGAAGTTGATCGGCGCAAAAAGCATCAGGACGCCCGACCAATTGGTGATGTACCCGATGATTCCCGTGAACAAAGGAATGGTGATCAACTGTTCGAGCAAGTGGTCCGGCACCGTCGCACATCCTCCTCATATCCGAGAACCTCACGTTCGGACATGATTGCCGAAACTTCGCTCTTCGTGGGTGTTTCGTTGGCTACTGCTGCGCCTTCCCAGTTGCGTCAGCATAGAGGCCCGACAATTCGGGCTGTAGGTGGGTAGGAAGTTGATGTAACCTCACGTACATGGTCAGTATTGCGCACAACACGACGACGCCGGTTCTCTTCCGGCGCATCGTTTAGCAACTGCTGACCGAACCCTTTCAGCCCCGGGAGTTATCGCCCCGGGGCTTTCCTGTTTCGTCGCTCCGTGTGCGTCTCCCCTTGAACGATTTGGAGACCTCTCATGAGCGTTGACCACCGCGAACTCGGGCGCGACCTGGAGTTTTTCGCCACCACCCCCATCGTCGGGGCGGGCCTCCCACTCTGGTTACCGGACGGCGCGATCATCAGGAACGAACTCGAAAAGTTCGCCGCCGAACAAGCAGCGCGATCCGGATGCCGGGGTGTCTATACCCCCGTGATGGCGAAGAAAGAGTTGTACGAGAGATCTGGGCATTGGTCCAAGTTCTCGGAAGACATGTTCCCCGAAATGAAGATAGGCGGAGAGTCATTTCTCCTTCGTCCGGCTAACTGTCCTCATCACGCTCAGGTATTCGCCGCTCGCGGTCGTAGTTATCGCGAGCTACCTTTCCGCGTTCGTGAACTCGGCTCGATGTTCCGTAGCGAACTCTCCGGAGTTCTCAGCGGATTGAGTCGAGTCCGACAGATCAATCTCGACGACGCACATGTCTTCTGTAGTCGTGAACAAGTGCAAGCAGAAGTGATCGTCGCGCTCGTCGCGATCGAGCGCTGCTACTCGACTCTGGGGATTGCCGAACGGGAGTACCGCCTCTCGATCAGAGGGGGAGAGGGGCAGTACCTCGGCACCGACGAGCAGTGGGCGGACGCTGAGGATCACCTTCGCGAGGCGCTGAATGCACGCTCGATCGAGTACGTGGAAGCGAAGGGGGAGGCAGCGTTCTACGGTCCCAAGATCGACGTCCAGGTGCGAGACGCGCACGGCCGCGAGGAAACACTCTCGACCGTGCAACTCGACTTCAATCAACCGGAGCGGTTCGACCTCGAGTACACCGCTGGGGACGGATCCAAGGCTCGCCCCGTCATGATCCATCGGGGCTTGCTCGGGTCGATGGAACGCATGACTGCGCTTTTGATCGAAAGGTTCGAAGGGCGGATGCCGCCGTGTCTGGCACCCAACCAAGTCTCGATTCTGCCCGTCGGCGACCGGCACCAGGTTGAGGCCGAGCGTTTGCGGGCCGATCTCGAGGCTCGCGATGTTCGAGTGGCGATCGCGCCTGACGGATCGTTGGGACGTCGCATCCGCGAGGCACGCACTCACCGTGACCCGTACATCGCGGTGATCGGGGACAACGAGGTGCACGGCGGCACCGTCGACGTTCTGGTCCCCGCGCGTGGTGGGCGGGTGGTCGTCGATGCGAGTGTGTTTGTCGCTCAGGTGGTCTCGGGCATCAAAGAGCGTGCCCTGCTTCCGGCAGACTTCTAGCCGACGGGAAGCTCGTGGAGGGCGCGCACCAGTGGCGCGAGTTCGGGTGTCTTGCATGCCTCGTCGAGCGCCGCCTCGAGGGTGGCGTCGTGCGTCGGCCGTGCGCTTTCGAGAAGCTCGCGGCCGGCCGGCGTCAGCTCGGTGTAGATGCCTCGACGGTCGTCGGCGCACAGGATGCGCGTCAATAGTCCTCGATCTTCGAGTCGATTGACCAAGCGCGTCGTGGCGCTGCTGCTCAGTGCGGCAGCGCGAGCCAACTGAGCCATCCGCATGTGCCAGCCGTCCTGGCGGCTCAACGCGTCGAGGACGGTGTATTCGACGACGGACAGTTTGTGCTCACGCTGGAGCGCGCGTTCCAGTTCGGTGTCGAGGGCGCCGTGCAGTGCTGCGAGCGTGCGCCACCCTTGCGAACGGATTTCGACGGCGTCGTCGGCGATCCCCATGTGATTCTCCTTGTCCGTTTCCTGCGACTCCAGGTTACCAGCTTGCGCATGTAGCGCGCGCGTGCAACTATTTATAGCGCGCCTGCAACTAATGCACACGCCCGCTAACGGCTTACGCGTAAATCTGTGAAAGGAACATCGAGATGCCATTGGGTCTCATTGCCCTCGCTATGGGCGGGTTCGGGATCGGCCTCACCGAATTTGTCATCATGGGCCTCCTGCCCGAGGTCTCGGCTGATTTCGAGGTCACCGAGTCCGTCGCGGGCTACCTGATCTCGGGCTACGCACTGTCGGTGGCGATCGGCGCGATCCTCCTGACCGCTGCCGTCACCCGCTTCGAGCGCAAGAAGGTCCTTCTCTCGCTCATGGTGCTGTTCATCATCGGCAACCTGATGTCCGCGCTCGCTCCCTCCTACGAGGTCATGATGGGCGGACGCATCGTCGCGGCGCTGTGCCACGGTGCGTTCTTCGGAATCGGCTCGGTGGTTGCCGCCGACATGGTCGCGCCCAACAAGCGCGCCGGCGCCATCGCGATGATGTTCGCGGGCCTGACCATCGCCAACGTTCTCGGCGTTCCGTTCGGCACGCTGCTGGGCCAGCAACTCGGATGGCGCTCGACGTTCTGGGCCATCACCGTCATCGGCGTCATCGCACTGATCGGAATTGCAGCACTCGTCCCGACGACGCCCGCCAGCACGACCGGTGGCGGATTGCGCGGAGAGTTGGGGGCATTCCGCAACAAGCAGGTATGGCTCTCGATCGCCATCACCATCCTCGGCTACGGCGGAATGTTCGGAGCCTTCACCTACATCGCCTTCACCCTCACCGAGGTCACCGGCTTCGCGACGTCCAGCGTTCCGTGGCTGCTCATCCTCTTCGGCTCGGGCCTGTTCGTCGGTAACTTCCTCGGCGCCAGGGCGGCCGACCGCTCGCTGACGAAGTCGCTGGTCTGGATTCTCGCGATCCTGACCGTCGTTCTGATCGTGTTCGCCGCCACCGCCGAGAGCAAGGTCATGACCGTGATCTCACTGTTCTTCATGGGCGCCTTCGGTTTTGCGACGGTGCCCGGGTTGCAGATGCGGATCATGAACTACGCGTCGGCCGCACCGACCATGGCGTCGGGTGCAAATATTGCCGCCTTCAACGTCGGCAACGCGCTCGGGGCATGGCTGGGCGGAATCACCATCGCCGCGGGACTCGGCTTCACCTCCCCGATCTGGATGGGGGCGGCGGTCACCGTCGCCGGTCTGCTGGTCCTGATCGTCGCGGCGAAGATCGACCGCCCGGCAGCGTCAGAGCAGTCGACGATGAGCACCTCGCTGCACCCGACCGCCGCCTGAACCTGGCCATTGCGCTCTGACCCCATCGCGTGAACGTATCGCTCCCCTTGTCCAACAAGGGGAGCGATACGTTCACGCGGGTCAGGTGAGGCGGAATTCGGACGTCAACCCGGAGAAGGGCGTGATCGCGCCGCTACCCCGAGCCTTCGACGCACCGAAGTGTTGGACTCGATACGTACCCGCCGGAGTATCGGCCGGAACATCCCACGTGATGCGCACGACGGAACCGTTGCTCCCGACCCGGCGCCAGTGCAGTTTGGTGGACCAGTCGTTGTCGTCGGCGACCCGTGTCCAGGATCCGCCGGTATTGCGCTGGATCTCGTAGAAGGTCCCGTTTCGGTGAGTGTCGTTCTTGGGGTGGCCGGTGACGAACTCGACGGCAACCTGCCCACCCGGTGAGGTGTCGCCGGGTTGGACGGTTGCGTCGCCAAATTGTGTTCCCGGCAAGGGCTCGTCGAAGTCGACGCCAGGTCCGAAGCTGGGTTGGAACCCGGACAGGTCGGCCGGAGCGGGGCCGCGAGGAGGTTCGGTGCCGTCGCGCATCGCGGCTGCAAGGGCGGCATACCCCTGCTGATAGGCCGGCAGTGTGTAACGACCGAACATCGTCGAACCGCCCTCGTACTGCTGCGAATCGTATTCCTGTGGTGTGGTGCAGTAGCTCGAGTACGAGTTCGCGTATCCCTGGAAGATGACGTTCTCGAGGGGAACCCCAAGCTCCTCGGCGACGGTTCGACGCACTCGTAATCCGGAGACGATGGTGAATTCCGCAGGGCCACCGACGATGTAGAACTGACCGATCCGCAGGATCTGGATCTTGAGTACGTTCGGCACCCATCCTCCCGGTGGCAGCAGGCCGACCGGAACGACTACGAGTTTGGGCGCCTGTGCGTCCTGAAGCCATTGAGGCACAGGAGCATCCATACCGCCCAGGGCGTCGATCATGGGGTTTCGGGTGCCCTCGGGGAAGATCGGGATTGCCGGTCCGTCCTCGACGCTTCCGGCGCTCATTGCCGCGCCGATCGCGGCCGGAGCGGTGCGGTGCTCGCGTCCGTCGGGGGTGAATCTTCCGCTCACCACCTGATTTGCCATGTCCAGGTACATGATCCGACTGTCGACGCCACCGGTGACGGTGTCGGACGCCGCGTCGAAGGCAGTTCGAGCTGCCGCTACCTGGCGCAGCCCGATGATGCGTGCGTTCTCGAATTCGTCTTCGGTCGGTCCGCGTCCGGGCTCGAGGAAGAGGTTCGGTGACATGTCGCCGCTGTTGGTCTGCGGAAACGCAGCAATGAAGCTGGTGTCGCCGTCGAGGTAGCGCACGCCCTGGTCGTCGTGCTCCCAGAAGTACGCCGCGGCGCCCTTGTTGTCCCCGGAGATGAGATGGTTCTCGTTCGTGAGCGAGGCGCAGTGGGTGGCGAACCAGTTGATCGCTCCGATGTCCTTGCTGCCCCGACTGATCCGCATGACACGCATGTGGTGGTCGTTGCCACCGGGGTAGTAGGCCTTGTCCTCTTCGGGGTTGAGGTCGAACGCCACTCGCGATCGGTTGACGCTGGCGTCGGTGAGATCGGACCGCCCGAAACGGACCGTGCCTGGCGCCAGGTTCTCGTGCGCAGCGCTGATCGCCTCGACCATGCCGTTGACCTCGGCTTCGAACACCTGCAGTTCGAAGCCGAGAACTGCGAGGTTGTACGCGTAGTTGTGCGAGGCCCCACCACATGCCGCGTGTGAATGGATGGCCGTCAACATGACGTTGCGTTCGGTGTAGATGTCACCGAACCTCCCGGCCAGTCGGCGCAGGACCTCGTCGTGAACGGACTGGAAGATCATGCAGTTGTCGACGCACACGTAGGCGACCCGCGACCCGCCGGACTCGAAGATGAAGGCGCGTGCGCGCATTCGCTGGTGCAGGCCTTCGGCGCGTTGATCGAAGCTCGAGTAGCCCATCATGCCGACTTCGGCGACCGGTCCGGTCACGTCGGAAATTCCGACGCCCACCTGCAGTGACGCCGACGACTTGTCGGTGCGTGCGGGTGAAACGGTGCGTGCCGGCGAAGCTGCGACGGCCTGGTTCGTCGACAGAGCGGCGAGCGCAGGTGCGGCGGCAGCGCCTGCCAGTACGGTGCGTCGGGTGATCTGCACGAGTGTCCTTTCGGGCGGTCTGACGCGAGTTGGTCAACCGTCCAGGAGTGTAGCCCGAGTCACACGTGACCGAAAGGGGTGCCGTCGGCCGACACTCAGATTGTTGTGGCCTCCCCGAACGTCATCGCCAGGTTCTTGATGGTCGTGGTCATCAGGGCCCGGCGGGGGAGTCCCAGTTTCCGAAGCTCCGCCGCCATCGGGTGACTGCCCAGTTGAACCTCGGCTCCACCAGGGCGCGATTTGACGCCGGTCGGTGCCATGTCCCACGACGTGCACCTGGTGGCGCCGTCGAGATGTGAGTACGCGGCCAACGACATGTTGGCTCCGCCGCCCGGCACGCTGACGCCGGATTTCACACTCAACTGTGTGATGAGTTTGCCGTCGCGAGAGACCGATCCGCGCTTGACCGAGCCGACGTGCTCGGTGTCGAACTCGGCGAGCACCTTCGGGAATCCCCAGATTTCCCGGCCGGCGGCCTTGGTGAACTCGCCGTCCACCGGCAACTCGTGAATGAGTGCCCCTGCAGTTCCGGCAGCGAGCGAACGTAGATCTCCCAGCACCGAGGTTTCGGGAGGCGCAGTGTGGCTGCGCACCATGTACGTCACTCCGAATTCGTTGTACGGCCCCAGATCCCCGTCGATGTAGTCGACAAAAACCAGGCCGCACAGCGCCCGGCCGGGACGGTACTGGAGCACGGTCAAGCCGGTGTAATCGATGATCGACTGCGCGGTTGTGCTGGGTACCGAGTACAACGCCATGAAGGCAGACGCGGTGCGAACTTCGACGGGCATCTCGACCTTCTTGCCCAGAATCGTGTAGCTCATGGCGCCACCACCCCGCGGAGTCCGTCGGAGCCGTAGACAGGTTCGAGCATCGAGCGGAAATCCGGTCCGCGGCGCAGCATTTGGCCTCCGTCGACGTTGATGATCTGCCCGGTGATCCAGGTGGAGTGCGGTCCGAGGAGGAAGGAAGCGAGTCCGGCGACGTCCTCGACCTCGCCGACGCGTTCGAGCGGCGTGTTGGCCAGGTAGTCGTCCAGGATGGGGCCACCGTCGGTGATGAGCGCGACCAGATCCGTTCGGGTCAGCCCCGGGCGGATCGCGTTGACACGAATGTTGCTGGCGCCCAGTTCGTCTGCTGCCAACTGCACCAGGTGGTCGACGCCGGATTTCGAGACTCCGTACGCGCCGAACCAGCGATGTGTGTTGCTGCTGGCGATCGACGAGATCGCGACGATGGATCCACCGCCTCCAGCCACCAGTGCCCGCGCGCCGTGCTTGATCGTCAGCATGGTCCCCGTGACGTTGAGGTCGACGGTGCGGCGCCAGGCGTCGACGTCGAGTTGCGTGACCGGTGCGATGGTTTCGTTCCCGCCGGCGCAGGCCACGACTCCGTCGAGCTTTCCGGTGACGGACACCGCCGCGGCGACAGCGGCGACGACGTCTGTCTCGATCGTGACGTCGGCGGGGGAGACGCTGACCGATCCTTCCGGACTCGACTGCCGGATCGATTCGGCGGCAGCTTCGAGTTTCTCCTTGTTGCGTCCGCAGATCGTGACGTGAGCGCCAGACGCAACGAGCGAACGAGCGATGCCCAGGCCGATGCCACTACCGCCGCCGGTCACCAGTATCGATGTGCCGGCGAAAGTGGGTATGCCCGCTGAGGCGGTGTCGTCGTCCATGCGTGTCTCCTGGTCGTTGCTCCGGCGGGCTCGCGTGCTGATTCTGGAGGATTTCCGATTCGGCTTCGGTGAAAACGCCCCACGCTATATAGGAACAGGTTCTACTTATTGAGGCAAGGGTTGTGCGAGAGGTGGAGTGATGGCTACCAGACCGACCTTCGATTTGATCGACGGACGCTTCTATAGCGGAGACCTCGGCAATGTGCGCGACGCGTACGCCTGGATGCGCGATCACGAGCCCGTGTACCGAGACGACGCCAACGGAATCACCGCGGCCGCGAGTTACGACGCCGTCGTCGCAGCCGAGCGGGATCCCGAACTGTTCTCCAACGCCGGTGGCATCCGCCCCGAAACCGGTCCATTGCCGCAGATGATCGACATGGACGACCCGCAGCACCTCACACGTCGACGCTTGGTCAATACGGGTTTCACACGTAAGAAGGTCGAAGCCAAGGCCGGCCGTATCCGGGAGATCTGCGATCAACTGATCGACGCCGTCTGTGAGAAAGGAGAAGCCGACTTCGTCGCAGACCTGGCGGCACCGCTGCCGATGGCCGTCATCGGCGACATGTTGGGTGTCCGTCCGGAGGAACGCGCGTTGTTTCTGCGGTGGTCGGACGATCTGGTGAAGGCATTGGGAAGCAACGCTTCCCAGGATCAACTGCAGGCCATGATGGTTGCGTACGTCGACTTCACCGCGTACATGATGCGAACCATCGCCGAGCGGAGGAGCGACCCGGCCGACGATTTGGTGAGCACGTTGATTCACAGTGAGGTCGACGGCGAGGCCCTCTCCGATCAGGAAATCGTCAACGAATCCCTGCTGATCCTGATCGGCGGTGACGAGACCACACGGCACGTGCTCAGCGGCGGCATGGAACAGCTACTGCGCCATCCGGACCAGCGCCGGGAGCTAGTCGACGATCCCGATGCCATTCCCTTGGCAATGGAGGAGATGCTGCGGTGGTCCTCGCCGATCAAGAACATGGCTCGAACCCTGACCCGTGACACCGATTTCTTCGGCGCGCAGCTGAAGGCAGGTGAGAAGATGCTGCTGCTCTTCGAATCGGCAAATTTCGACGAGTCCGTGTTCCTGAACGCCGAACGGTTCGATGTCGGCCGCACACCGAATCCGCACGTGGCCTTCGGCTTCGGAACTCATTTCTGTCTGGGCAATCAGCTGGCCAGGTTGGAGGGACGGATCATGTTCGAGCAACTGTTCGCCAGGCTGCCGGACATGGAACTTGCCACCGACGCGCCGTTGCAGCGGCGTGCGGCCAACTTCGTGTCCGGGCTCGAATCGATGCCGGTGCGGTTTAACTCTTCTGCCCCGTCAGCCGGGTAGTTGGCAGTTAGGAGGCGCAGCATCTTCGGAGAGGGGGCTGCCCGCCGGATTGACGTAGACGACCTCGAGCACCAATGGTGTTGTCTGCGAGTTGTTTCCGATGTGCACATGATCTGAACCGCTCGGTTCGATCAAAGTATTTCCGGCGCTGTAGATCCCGTCGACGGAGCAATCGGATCGGTAGTGGCTCAACGTGCCCTGCGCGATCAGCGCGTAGAGCGTCCCGTCGTGGAAGTGCCAACCGGTGGAACCGCCGGGGTCGATGGTGATCTGGCGCAGGATGTAGTCCTTGCCGTCGAAAGTCACCTGCCCGAGGATTTCTCCGTGTACCCCCGTGCTCGGTGTTGCCGACGCATTGATCGGCGTCAGCGACAGTCCGATCGCTGCGGACACTGCAAGCAGAACCTGATGGCGTTTACGCATGAGCGGCCCTCCCAGACGGATGTGCTCCTGAGTGTCCTCCGACAGTGTCCGATTTATCCCGGTTTTCGTGGATCTTGCAGGGTGAAGGCAGAGGTATGCCCTTGAGAGGCGGTTACGCTCGTGTCATGCAGCAAGTCGCGACGAGGCGCCGGAGCCAGCCGCCGCCTGCGCGCTTCATGTTCGAGGCATTGATCGATCCGTACCGCCAGCCCGCCCGGCACTGGCTGGAACTTCTCGAGAGCGAGATCTCACCGGAGATCGTCAGGGCTGTAGAACCGGAGCTGGTGATCTGGACGTCGATCTGGCCGGACCGACCCGACGCCGTCATCCGATTCGACATCGAGGCGGTTGGAAACAGTACGATGCTGCGTTGGACGCTCTTCTTGGACGATCCGATACCGCCCGAGGCAGAGGTTGTCAGCATGCGAAAGCGGCTCAACACCTTGATCAATGCGAATCTCAGGTTCAACTTCGGCCAATAAGTTGGATCACTGCCGCATTACTTGGTGTCGACTCGGCCGATCGGGTCGGCGTTGTCGCTGAATGCGGCCCGGGCCGCTGGCCAGCTGGTCTCATCGATGCGCAACGCGGTCCGAAGGTAGGCAGTACTCATCCGTTGGATGGCGGCGACCCGCTCTGGGTTCTCGTCGGTGGTCTCGGCGACTTCGTATCCGACGATTCCACCGAGTGCGTGCTCGGCACCGTAGAAGGAAAGGAGGTCGGTGGCTCCTGGGCTGTGCGTGTAGGCGTCGGTGAACCAGTCAGGTCCGCGGCTGGACATCTTGGACTGGTCGTGGTCGCCCGCGACGACGAGTGTCGGCGTCGTCAGTTCCTGGAACGAGGGGCGCATGAACGGGAAGTTCGCCTGCGCGAACGGATGCAGGTTCTCGCCGCCGAGACCGGTTGCCGCGAACAGGATTCCCGCGGTGACGCGACTGTCGGACATGTCCTGGCCGACCTGGCCGGCCTCGTCGAAGATCCTTGCTCCGAGGAGTGACTGAGCGGTTTGCCCGCCCCAGGAGTGACCAGTGGCGGCAACTCGACTGCGGTCGATGCGGCCGGCAAGCCCGGGCACGGCAAATTCGATGGTGTCGAGCTGATCAAGGATGCGTGTGAGATCCGCGATTCTCTCGGTCCAGATCGTCGGGAAAACCGGGTGGTCGAACCCGAAACCGTTCCGGCGCGAGTCCAGATGTGTCGGCTGGATCACCACGAATCCGTGGGATGCCCAGAATGCCGTGAGTGGCGAGTATCCATCGAGGTTCCAGCCGTTGCCGTGGGAGAACACCACAACGGGGAGGTTCGTGCCTGCTGCCGGAGCAGACACACGTACTTCCAGCGGGACAGGTCGATCGGGGGCGAACAACTCGACGGGGGCAACGGAGACGACCGGGGTGCCGGCGCCGATGATGCCGTTAAGAGTGTCGATCATTGATGAGGTCATGGCAAGTTCCTTGCTGAGGCTGCACCCTGCGATACTGTTTATCGGAGCGTCGCTCCGCAACATTACGGAGCGTTGTTCCGTAATGCAAACATATGTTGTGAGTCAGCGAGGAGTGCACATGGCTGATGCCCAGGACGAGCAGTCGCGCGTCGCGTCTCCCAAGCAAGTCGGTCGCCCACGTCGAAGCGAGCAGGCGCTGCTCGACGCGGCGGCAGCAGTGTTCGTGGAGTCCGGAGTCGACGCTCCGGTGCGGGAGATTGCGGCGAAGGCCGGCGTCGGCATGGGGACGATCTACCGCCACTTCCCGACGCGTCCCGAGTTGGTGGTCGCCGTATACCGACACCAAGTCGAGGCGTGTGCGGACGCGGGCCCACAGATGCTCGCGGAGAGTGCAACGCCCGAGGCGGCTTTGCGGGCATGGGTGGCTTTGTTCGTGGAGTTCCTGGTAACCAAGCATGGGCTCGCCGGTGCACTGCAAGGAGACAGCGCCGGGTCCGACGCTCTGCATATCTACTTCGTCGACCGCCTCGTTCCGGTATGTGACTCCCTCCTCGCGGCAGCGCTCGAGTCCGTTGGCACTGCTTCGCGGGTCGATGCGTACAACGTGCTCAAAGGCATCGGGAACCTTTGTATCGGTGCTGGGTCCGATGACCGGTACAAGGCCGAGGTCCTTGTACAGCTATTCATCTCGGGCGTACTCGCGCGGGAGGTTCGCTGACGCTCGGCAGTCAGATCAGCTCCGGATTCTCGGCGTACACCTCTTCGAGGATCGACATGTCGAACAGTTGCTCCGCCGTAATCTCCAGCCCCGCTTTCGACAGTGCCGCGATGTTCTGTTCGATCAGTTGGGGTGTCATCGTGAACAACCCGTTGGCTTTGGTATCTGCCGACACCACCAGATCATTCTGTGCGGTGGCTTCCTTGATCTGCTCTTCGAGTTCGAGGTTCTGGTCCTTGCCGTAGACCTCGACGGCAAGCCGTGCCGACTCTGCCGGATCGGCGACCGCATCCTTCCATCCTTGGATCTCGGCCTTCAGGAATGCCTTGAGTTTGTCCCTCTCGTTGTCGATGGTGGACTGGAGAACCGTGAACGATTCGGCGACCAACGGCAGGTTGTAGTCCGCGAAGAGGAAGTGGGCGTTGGGGAAACCTTTGGCGGCCAGTGTGATCGGCTCGTTGGTCACGTAGGAGACCCAGCCGTCCACCTCGCCGTTCGCCAAGGGGCTCGGATCGAACTGCGCGGGCACGATCGTCATCTGGCTTTCGGTCAGGCCGTTTGCTGCCAGGAGAGCTCCGAAGACGAGCTGATTGGAATCCTGGACGCCGATCTTCTTGCCGATCATGTCCTGTGGTGAGTTGATGGGTGCCGCAGCGGAACTGACAATCGCAAACGGATTCTTCTGGAATGTCGCACCGACAATCTTTGCCTCCAGTCCGTCGAGTACGGCGGGGGCTGTGAGCTGCGGTGCGGACATTCCGATCCACACCTTGCCGGTGTCCAGGCCGGCTTCGACGCCGGTGCCGGCTGCGCCACCTGCCACCAGGTCTACATTCCCGAACCCTGCATCCTTGTAGTACCCCTTGTCGAGAGCGAAGTACTCACCGGCGAACTCGATGTTCTTGATCCAGGACAACTGCACTGCAACTGTTCCGAATTCGGAACCGTCGTCCGTGGTTCCGCCACTCGAACTGCTGGAGTCACTGCTACACGCGAGCAATGACGCACTACCGGCGACTGCGATGCCGGTCAGCGCGGAGTAGCGGAAGAAGGCCCTGCGGTCCAGCTGGCGGACGGGCTTGAATGGCGTCATGAATCGGAACACTAGGGCCAGTCGGTTTCGTTCAGTTTGCTTGGGAGAGAGAGTTTGTTGAGGTCGTGTTAACAGATGTCACGACTTGCCCGCCGAAGGACCGAAACGAGACAGAGCGATGCTTTCGAAGATCCCGACCACGGCGTAGAGGACGATCGACACCACGGTGATCACCACGATAGATGCCCACAATTCGTTGTACTGGTAGCGCGGAATGGCTTTGATCATGCTCGAACCCAAGCCTTGGCCGCTACCGAGCCATTCGCCGATCAGTGCTCCGATCAAAGCGCCGGGCACTGACACCCTAGCGGCGGCGAACACCGCCGGAAGTGCGGACGGTACGGACACCATTCGCAATGCGGTCCAACGACTCCCGCCGTACGCAGCGATGAGGTCTTGTGCCTGAGCTGGAGCGGCACGTAGACCGACCATGATCATGACGAGGGCTGGGAAGAACACCACTATCGCAACCATGACTGTCACACCCACGATTCCGCGGCCGAATATCAGGACGATGATCGGGGTCATCGCAACGAGAGGAACAGATCGTAGAAGCATTGCAACGGGCATGAAAGTCTGTTCGACAGTGCGGGAAACGACGAAGATCGATGCCACCACGAGCGCGGCAGTCATTCCGACGGCAAAGCCGACACCGGCGTCGCGCAGAGTGATGAACAGGTTGTCGATGATGCCCGAACGAGCGTCGGCGGATTTTGGGCCGGAGAACAGGTACTCCCAGACGTCGGCCGGCGTCTTTCCCACACGCGGGCCGACCTGGGGGAAGGCGTTGAGGAAGACCACCCAGATGACAAGCAACAGCGCCGAGGCGATGGCAATCGGGGCGAGGAATCTCAATGTTCCTCGTACCGAGGTCATTTCTGTGCTCCCGGAGCGCTGGTCCACGGCGTGACGAGCCGGGCGATCGCTGCGACGACGGCGTACCCCAGACCGGCGAGCAAGGCGGCGGCGATAGCCATTCCCCACGTTCGCGGGACGTTGTACGACGTCTGAGCGGCCGTTAGTGCGACGCCGATCCCGCTGTCCACCCCGCCGAGATACTCACCGAGAATTGCACCCAGTACGGCCGAAGGTGCAGCAATCTTGAGGGCAGCAAAGGTGCTCGGAAGTGCGCTCACAAGTTGAACTTTGGTGAACTTCTGCCAACGCCCACCGCCGTAGGCGGCGACGAGATCGAGGCTCGTCTTGTCTGCCGATCTCAGGCCTGCGAGTGTGCCGACCATCGTGGTGAAGAAGCAGTACATTGCGGCGAGAAAGATTGTGGGGGTCCGGCCGCCGAAGACGACCAGGATGATTGGGCCAAGCGCCAACAGCGGTGTGCAGTAGCTCAGGATCGCCAATTGCGTGGCCAATCCCTCGATGGGCGGAATGAGAACGACAAGCACGGCAAGCGTGATCGCCAGCAGGTTTCCCCAGAGAAAGCCCTGCAGCGCACCGGAAGCCGTGACGGTGAAATTGGGTCCGTACAGCGACCAACCGTCGTCGAACATCGTCGAGACAACCACCCACGGCGTCGGAATCGTGCCTCCCGCAACACCGGCCGCCGCCAGAATCCACCAGAGCACGATCAGTCCGCAGATACCGACTGCACCGCCGAACCACGTAGGACGCCTAAATCGGATCCGGCGCGGTACAGATGGCTGCGCCGCCGCGGTCGCGACGTTCTCGATATCGGTAATTGTCATGCGACGCCTGCTTTTCCGAAGAGCAGTCCGGAGAGGTAGTCGTGGATCTCGTGGAACTCGGGTGTACGCATCATCTCGGGTGTACGCGGGCGCGGCAGGTCGATCGGCACGACTTCGAGGACGCGTCCGGGCCGCGGCGTCATGACGGCAACGACGTCGGAGAGGAACACGGCTTCGGCGATTCCGTGAGTCACCATCAACGTGGTCGCCGGTTTCTCGGTCCAGATCCTGAGCAATTCGATGTTGAGTCGTTGTCGGGTCATGTCGTCCAGCGCGCCGAAAGGCTCGTCGAGTAGCAGGACACTCGGCTTGACCACGAGCGATCGTGCGATCGACACACGCTGACGCATACCGCCGGACAATTGAGCGGGCTTGGCCTTCTCGAATCCTTCGAGGCCGACGAGAGCGATCAGGTCGGCTATCAGTCCGGGGTCGGGATCGATGCCGGCAACCTGAAGGGGCAGTTTGATGTTGGAGGCCACTGTTCGCCACGGCAGCAAAGCCGAATCCTGGAAGGCGATTCCGAGTTCGCGGCGCTTGCGTAACTCGGCCGGCGACTGTCCGTTGACAAGGGCCGTTCCCGACGTCGGACTATCGAGGCCCGCAAGGATGCGGAGAACGGTGGACTTCCCACATCCGGACGGCCCGAGCAGAGACAGGAAAGAGCCTTCGCTGGTTTGAAGGGACACGTCGGTCAGCGCGGTCACCGACCGACGACCCATCTCGAAGGTCTTGCCGAGGCCGGAGATGTCGAGACCGGTTCCAGCGGGGCGAGGTGTGGTGACGGGACTGGTCATTCCCGCACAGTACGAACGTCCGGTTGCGGTCATGTTGCCTGCGCGTCACCGCTGCGTGAGGCTGGTTCGGCGTCTCCTGTCATAGCGCCGTGGTGAGATGGACCTCTGGACGGAGTGAGGGGAGCGAAGATTGCTGAAGTTGTACCGGGCCGAGCGTTCGGACACCTTGGTCTCGGCGTTGGCCACGCTCCTCCGTACCCCGCTGTCGGATCCATACGCCCGGGAAACTGTTGCGGTGCCGGCCAAGGGCGTCGAGCGTTGGCTCAATCAGCGGCTGTCCTCCCAGCTAGGCACGTCCGGACCGTCAGCAGTGGACGGAATTTCTGCGAACATCGCGTTTCCTTCACCCGCGCGCCTGGTCGCGGAGTCCGTGGCCGCGGTCAGTGGAATCACGGCTGACGACGACCCATGGTCGCCGACGCGATTGGTGTGGACGGTTCTCGATGTGATCGACGAGTCCCTCGGCGAGCCCTGGTGCGGAGTCCTGGCGAAACATCTCGAAGGCCATCGTGAAGGTCGACGGTTTGCCTCCGCCACACATGTCACCGAACTCTTCCGCAGTTATGCCGCGCAACGCCCGCAGATGCTGATCGACTGGGCCGCCGGGCGGTTGACCGACGGACACGGATTGGGGCTGTCGCAGGATTTCGAATGGCAGGCACGTCTGTGGTGCATCGTCGCGGACAAGATCGACGTTCCGGGGCCCGCAGAGCGACTGGGGCAAGTGAGCCGCGCGCTGGTCGAGGACCCGGCCTTGGTCGACCTACCGGAACGTCTGTCGGTCTTCGGGCCGACCCGGCTGCCGGTCGATCAGCGAATGATCTTGAGCGCACTCAGTGCGAATCGGGACGTGCACATCTGGCTCCCGCATCCCAGCCCTGCGCTGTGGACCAAGATGAGCTCGCGCATACCGCCTCGAAGTGAGAGCACGATCCGACGTTCGGAAGACGGGTCAGCGCTGATATCCGCCAATCCGTTGCTGTCGAGTCTTGCTCGCGACGTTCGTGAACTTCAGATCAGCCTCGGTGCCGCCGAGTTCGAGTCGGTGCATCTTCCCGAACCAGCCGGCCCGAAATCTCTCCTGGCGACGGTCAAGGCCGATGTCATCGCAGATCGTGCTCCCAGGGTTGCAGCGGAACCGGATGGGACAGTTCAGGTCCACGCTTGCCACGGGCCGGCACGGCAGGTCGAGGTGCTCCGCGAATGTCTGCTCCGATTGTTCGAGGACGACCCGACATTGCAGCCGCGCGACGTACTCGTGATGTGCCCGGACGTCGAAACGTACGCACCTTTGGTTCGTGCTGCATTCGGGCAAGGCGTCCATGGCCACCCGGGGCATCTCCTTCGAGTAAGGCTGGCAGACCGCGGATTACGTCAGACCAATCCTGTCCTGGCCGTTCTCGGCTCTCTCCTCGAATTGGCCGACGGCCGGGCCACAGCCAGTGAGGTTCTCGACCTGGCCGCGACCGAGCCTGTCCGCACACGTTTTTCGTGGGGCGACGACGAGTTGGAAAGACTGCGGGAATGGACGACGGAAGCGGGTGCTCGCTGGGGAATCGGTAGTCGGCAGCGTGCCACGTTCGGCCTCGACGCATTTCCGCAGAACACCTTCAACACCGCCATGGACCGAATCTTGTTGGGGGTCAGCGCGGACGAATCGGAAAATGCCTGGTTGGATCTCGCGCTACCACTCGATGACGTGGACGGCACAGACATCGACCTGACTGGACGTTTCGCAGAGTTCGTCGATCGCCTGGCCGTCTCGCTTCGCGATCTTGCCGGCCCACATTCACCGGCCGAATGGCTTCGTGTGCTGATGCGGGCCCTGGATCTGCTGACCGACACAGCGCCCGCAGATTCCTGGCAGAGCGCGGGGGCCCACCGCGAACTGGTAGCTGCTGTCGAATTCGGCGGAGAGACGGTGTTACGTCTGGCCGATGTTCGCGCGATGCTCTCGCGCAGCCTCGCGGGCAGACCGACGCGTGCCAACTTCCGAACCGGCGAACTGACGGTGTGCACGATGGTTCCGATGCGTTCGGTACCGCATCGCGTGGTCGTGCTGATCGGACTCGACGACGAGGTGTTCCCTCGAACCGGTGGAGTCGACGGCGACGACATCTTGTCACGTGATCCCGTTGTGGGGGAGCGTGATCTGCGCAGTGAAGACCGGCAACTGCTTCTCGATGCCGTGATGTCTGCGGGCGAACATCTGATTCTGTTGTATACCGGTGCCGATCCGGTCACCGGTGTCGTCAGACCACCGGCGATCCCCCTCAGTGGCCTTCTCGACGTACTCAGTGCGACGGTGGGTCCGGAAGCGATCAACGGAGTGCTGACACGGCATCCGTTGCAATCGTTCGACAATCGAAACTTCGCGCCGAACAAGCCGTTCAGCTTCGACACGGCAGCGCTGGCCGGTGCGAGGGCTGCCTCCGGAACACCGGTCGAATTGCCGACAGTCTTGTCGGCCGAGCTACCCGAGGTGCATCCGAAGGAAGTTAACATCGCCGACTTGGTGAACTTCCTGGTACATCCCGCGCGTGGTTTTCTGCGCCAACGCCTCGGCGTCCGGGTACCGGAACTCGACGACGACATCGCGGATTCGCTGGCAACCGAGCTCGATCCACTGTCCACCTGGGCTCTGGGTGACCGAATGCTTCTCTCGCGCTTGGCGGGACGCAGCTCGGCGGATTTCCGTGCAGCCGAGTGGCGCCGCGGCACTCTGCCGCCCTACAACCTGGGCGCTACGGTTCTGGGCAACGTCGAATGGGTGGTCGATCAGATTGCCGGACTTGCCTTGCCGCACTTCGAGGGAGACTCCGAAGCTGTCGACGTCGACATAGACCTCGGTGACGGGCGTCGTCTCACCGGAACGGTAACCGGTGTGCACGGCAATTCAGTGGTGCGAGCGTCGTATTCCTCACTGGCGCCTAAACATCGGATGACGGCCTGGATCAATCTCCTCGCCTTGAAATCACACGGACGACCCGGTCCGCTCGATGCAGTCTCGATCGGACGGGGTCGGGGAAAGATCGCAGCGGCACGGTCGGTGCTCGATGCGCCAGGCAATGCGGTCGAGATCCTGCAGCAACTGGTGGACCTACGCGAGCGGGGGCTGCAGCGTCCGTTGCCGATGTGGGCCGCTACTTCAGCCGAATATGCGCGCCGACGCTTTGGTGGCGAGTCGGTCGACGATGCGACAAACGGTGCGGACACCCAGTGGACCGGGCAGTACGGCGAGATGATCGATCCAAGCAACGCTTACGTTTTCGGAGAAGCTCGAACACTTGCGGAGTTGGCTGCGGATCCGCCGTCGGACGACGAGTTCGTCTGGGCCGAGGAACCGACTCGATTCGGAGTTCTCGCCCGACGGTTGTGGGATCCGTTGCTGACCAACGAAAGAGCGGAGTAACCCGTGGACTTCGATCTATTGGGGCCACTGCCTACCGGCACTACGGTGTTGGAAGCGAGCGCCGGAACCGGCAAGACCTACGCGATCGTCGGACTGGCGACCCGTTGTGTAGCCGAAGGTCTCGCCGACATATCGCAAGTTCTGCTGGTGACATTCAGCAGGGCCGCCACTCAGGAACTTCGTGAGCGTGCCAGGGAGAGGTTCGCGGGAGTGTCCGCCGCTCTGGTCGACCCGGAGGCGGCGAGGCGGTCGGATGATGATCTGGTGGCGTACCTCGCCACAGCTGACGACGCGGAGATCGGCGTGCGGCGTCGTCGACTCCTGCGCGCTCTCGCGGAGTTCGACGCCGGCACCATCACGACCACCCACAGTTTCTGTCAGAGGATGCTCGACGGACTCGGCATCGCCGGGGAACGCGAACCGGACATAACTTTTGTGGAGTCGGTCGACGACCTGATCAGTGAGGTCGTCTCGGATTTGTACCTCAGCCGCTACAGCCGGACGGACTCGTCTCCACCGTTCTCCACGAAGGACGCGCTGGCCATCGCCCGAAGCGCAGTCGGTGATGGTCAGGCAATTCTCGAACCCGACGGCGAGGAGGAGACCGCACCCGGTCAGCGCGTCCTCTTCGCGGCTGCTGCTCGTGTCGAGGTCGAACGACGTAAGCGGACCAAAGGAATTCGCGACTTCAACGATCTGCTGACGCTGTTGCACGGTGTATTGACGGATCCGGAATACGGTCCCGTCGCGTGTCGTCGGGTGCGCGAAAAGTTCAAGGTTGTGTTGATCGACGAGTTCCAGGACACCGATCCGTTGCAGTGGGACATTCTGCGGTTGGCCTTCCACGGTCACACCACCCTGGTCCTGGTCGGTGATCCCAAACAAGCCATCTATGCGTTCCGCGGGGCAGAAGTCCTGAGTTATCTCGATGCGGTCGATCAGGCGGATGCGCACCAGGAGTTGACCACCAATTGGCGTAGCGACCCAGGGTTGTTGGCGGCACTCGAACACCTCTACGGTGGTGCCGCACTCGGCAACGAAGGCATCGTCGCGCATCCGGTGGAGGCTTCGCACAAGAAGTCTCGGTTGTTCGGCCCGGTGCCGATGCGTGTGCGCCATCTGCCCCGTACCGGAGCCGGACCGCTCAATCGTTCGGGATTTCCGGCCGTAGGCAGACTTCGCAGTCGCGTCGCGGACGACGTCGCAGCAGACGTGGTCGCGCTCCTGGGCGGCGATGCCCGCTTGGCAGTCGACGGTGATCCACGCCCGGTCGAACCGGGAGACGTCGCGGTGTTGGTGCGCACCCACAAGCACGTGGCGATGATCCGCGATGCTCTCGATGCCGTCGGTGTACCTTCCGTATTGACCGGAGGGTCCAGTGTTTTCGCGACACCCAGTGCGACCCAGTGGCTGTGGCTGTTGCAGGCGATCGAGCAGCCCCATCGCTCCGATCGTGTCCGGTTGACGGCCCTCTCGCCGATTTTCGGGCGCACCTCCGAAGAACTGGACAAGGACGGCGACAACGTCGTTGCAGAACTTGCAGGTCAACTGCGCTCCTATTCCGGGCTGTTCGCACGCGTCGGGTTTGCGGCTGTGTTCGAAAGAATCTCTGCCGAAACAAATCTGGAGAAGCGTGTACTCGCGGCCCCGTCCGGCGAACGAGATTTCACCGATTTGCGGCACGTCGCACAACTCCTCGGTCGCGTCGCCACCGAGGAAGCGTTCGGGTTGAGCGCACTGGTTCGCTGGCTTTCCGACCGAATCAAGGATCCGACGTCCGGGAGCGCGACCGACAGAAGCCGTCGCCTCGACAGTGACGCTGCCGCAGTGCAAATCGCTACGGTGCATGCCACCAAAGGGCTCGAGTTCCCGATCGTCTACGTCCCGTTCAGTTGGGAGAGCGTTGGCGGCTTCAACTCGCCGACGCAGCTGTTGCACGACCCGGAGGGACGCCGCATCCTCGACGTCGGCGGGCAGGAAGGCCCGGGGTACAACGCCAGAAAGACTGTTGCGGAGGCCGAAGAAGCGGGCGAAGAACTGCGGCTGCTGTACGTGGCGCTGACCCGGGCGCAGTGCCAACTCGTGCTCTGGTGGGCACCCAGCTACGGGACCTCCCGCTCGCCGCTGCACCGGTTGATGCTCGGACGTACACCCGGCATCGCCGAACCTGCTCGGGTAGTGAAGGTGCTCGACGACGGTACAACCGCAGCACGGCTCGCAACCTGGCCGGCAGCAGCTTCCGACGTGATCTCGGTGGAACCTGTTGGTCCCCATCCGCCCTCGCCCGTCCACTGGTCCAGAGCGGCTGCGGACGTGACCGAACTGGCCGCGGCGCGTTTCGATCGAGACCTGGACACTCTGTGGCGTCGTACGTCGTACTCGGCACTCACCGCCGGAGCGCACCACGCGGTCACGACCACGGGCAGCGAGGTCGAGGATCCCGAAAAAGACGACGAGCCAGAGGATTCCGTAGACCTCGGGAGCATTACCCCCTCGCCCCTGGAGGCGTTCCCGTCACCCATGAACGGACTTCCCGCGGGCGCCGCATTCGGCACGCTGGTGCATGAGGTGCTCGAGGTGGTGGACACGGCTGTGGCAGATCTGAGAGAGGAACTCGGGATGCGTTGCGCCGAGGCGGTCTCGGTACGGGCGGCCGAGGTCGACTCCGAAGCACTCGCGGATGCGCTGTATCTGGTGATGCAGACTCCCTTGGGATTCGGAACCTTGGCCACGATCGCGCCGAAAGATCGTCTTCCCGAACTCGATTTCGAACTCCCACTGGCCGGTGGCGACGATCCGGTGTCGATGAGTGTCACACTCCGCGGAGTGTCGGAACTGTTGAGGCGCCACCTTTCCTCCGACGACATTCTGGCGTCGTACGCCGACTATCTGGACCGTGTCGAGACGTCACCGATGCGCGGATTCCTGACGGGCAGTATCGACGCAGTCTTGCGGATCCCGGGCCCGTCGTTCGTGATCGTCGATTACAAGACCAACCGGATCGGTCGTGGCGATCTGACGGCTGCCAACTACACGCGTGAACTCATGGCGACGGAGATGATGCGCTCGCACTATCCGCTGCAGGCACTGCTGTATTCGGTTGCACTGCATCGGTATCTGCGGTGGCGCCTGCCCGACTACGATCCGCACCGTCATCTCGGGGGCGTGCAGTATCAATTCGTGCGTGGGATGCTCGGCCCGGACAGCCCGCCGGAATGCGGTGTCTTCGAATGGAAACCGCCTGCTCAGCTGACGGTTGAACTATCGGATCTGCTGGCCGGTCTTGATGCGTCCCACACAGTAGGGGAGAAGATTCGATGACCGAGGCGCAATTGGCGCAGCGCGCCAAAGGGATCGTGCGAATCTTCAACGAAGCCGGGGTTCTGGTTGCCGCCGATGTTCATGTCGCGACGAGAGTGTGCAGCCTGGGCGGTGAAACGTCGGACGAGGTGATGCTGGCCGCAGCGTTGGCGGTCCGCGCTGTGCGCTCAGGTTCGGTGTGCCTCGATCTGCAACGGATGCGTGATGTGAGCGTCGACAATGCGACGGAGGAGGAACTCACGTCGTTGCCGTGGCCCGAACCGTCGGAGATCGTTGCCGCCCTTCGGCTGAGCCCTCTGGTGATCGGCGGAAACGCCGGACCTCTCAGACCGCTCCGGTTGGTCGACACGGACGACGGTGAACTCCTCTACCTCGATCGATATTTTCTGCAGGAGCAGACGATTCGGCGAGTGCTCGACGAGCGGGCGTCCACGTGGCCGCCCGCCGACCTGAAAGCGGTCCGAACGCGGCTGGATTCGCTGTTCGTCGACGAGAACGGGCCGACCATCGCGCCGGATCGTCAACGGATAGCAGCTGCTCTCGCCGCGACACAGTGGACCACCGTCATCGCCGGTGGGCCCGGAACCGGCAAAACCCATACGGTCGCACGTATTCTCGCTCTCCTGTCGGAGGAACTGGGTTCGAATGCTCGTATCGGTCTGGCCGCACCGACGGGTAAAGCCGCAGCACGGCTGCAGGAGTCCGTACGTGAGCAGACCGCGAGCCTTGGCCTTCCCGAAGAACTCGCGGCCATGACCCTGCACCGCCTACTCGGTTGGCAGCGGGGGAGTTCGAGTCGTTTCAAATACAATGCGACCAACAGACTTCCCTACGATGTGGTCGTCGTCGACGAGACGTCGATGGTCTCCCTCACGTTGATGGCGCGCCTGCTCGAAGCCGTTCGCCCCGATACCCGGCTACTGCTCGTCGGCGATCCCGATCAGTTGACCTCAGTCGACGCGGGCGCTGTTCTTGCTGATCTTGTCGCCCGCCCGGTAAAGGTCAGTGGAAATCCGACGCTGACACAGTTGGTGGGTGACGATCTCACGGCCACTGGTTCCGAAGAGGCATTGAGTGCGGATGAGCAGGATCGTCTGCGGGGCGGGATCATTCAACTCTCACGCGGGCGCCGCTTCGACGGAGCCATCGCGTCGTTGGCCAGGGCAGTTCGAGCGGGAGATTCCGCTGAGGTTCTGCGTATCCTGCGCAACGGTGATCCCGCCGTCTCCTTCCATTCGCCCGAGGATGTTGACGCATTGCGCGCCGACATCGTTGCGAGTTCAGAGGTGGTGACGGCGTCGGCCGAGGTGGGTGATGCGATCGGCGCGCTGAAAGGCTTGGAATCGCACCGCCTTCTGTGCGCCCACCGTGACGGACCGTACGGTGTCGGGAGGTGGGCGCAGCAGGCGATGGAGTGGGTCGGCACGGCATCAGGGCAATTCCTGGACCCGACGAGGTGGTATCCGGGCCAACCCCTGTTGGTGACGGCCAACGACTACGAGGCGAAGATCTACAACGGGGATGCCGGGGTGATCGTGCAGCGTGAGGATGGCGTGCCTATTGCCGCATTCCAGCGGGGCAGTGATGCGTTTCTGATTCACCCGAGCCAACTCTCGTCGGTGCAGACGGTTTACGCGATGACGATTCACCGGAGCCAGGGCAGCCAGTACGACACCGTATCGGTGATGTTGCCGGCCGAGGCGTCGTCACTGCTGACTCGGGAGTTGTTGTACACGGCGATCACTCGCGCCAGAAACCATGTGAGAGTAATCGGCACCGAGGATTCCGTGAGGGCGGGAGTGCAGCGACAGGTACTCAGGGCAAGTGGGCTGCGTCGGGAGATCCGTCCGTACGACGGGCCGTGAAAGTCGGATGTTGCGGATTCTCTTGGTCATTCGTTGTATACGACGAACACCTTGCGTACGGTCTCGGTGACCGTCCACGTACCCTTCCATCCGATTGGGAAGATTGCACTCGTACCGGCAACGAGATGTACGGGATCGCCGTCGTCCTCCTCCACGGTCATGGCGCCGGAGACGATGGTGATGATCTCGCCGCGGGTGAGGAACTCCCACCGCGACTTTCCCGGTTCGCTCTCCCAGACTCCGGATTGAATGCGGCCGTCGTCACTGGTGAACTCGACATCTGCACGAGTGATGATGTCTCCGCCGAGTGGCTCTGCACTGGGTTGGCCGAGCAGTGCTTGCTGGAAGATCCCACTTGCGCTGTTCAACTCTGCGGCACGGAAGGTAATGGTCACAATTCAATCCTGACTTTCGAAACTCATGTGAATCATCGGACTTGTCGATGATGTCGTGTGTCTGCTGAGCCGGGATACATTCACTTGTCGCATCTTTCGGCGTTTCGCTCGTACAGATGTCGAAAGGGTGATCGACCATCATTCAACCGGGGCTCAGGGAACCGTCTCACGCCGAAACATGCCCGAGCCCAGGGAAAACGCCCCCGCGCCGGTGATCTCGAACGGGGGTGATCGGTTGTGTATGAGGGGTTTACGTGGTGGACGCTGTCAACGAGGTGATGAAGCGCTCGGCTGCCGCGTCGACCTCGGCGTCGGGGGTGAGCAACCTCTGTAGCAACAGTCCTCGCAGACATGCGGTTGCGATGATGCTCTGCTGCTTTGCGTCCACCATTGTGAACCCTTCGCGGAGGGCCGCCGCTTCGAGGAGGTGCGCCAAATCGTCGAGGTCGGCGGCGAAATCTTGAAATGCTTTGTGCTCGTAAACCGCAAGTCCGGCCAGGTGAAAAAAGGTGCGGCTTCGATCTTCGTGCTCGGCGTTCGAGTAGAAGGTCCAGATCGCCCTGCACAGGGCCGCGAACCCGAGATCCTTGCCCATCGCGGCGATGACGAGGTTGTCACGGCGGCGCGCTTCCGACAGCACGGCGCTGAGGAGTCCCGGTCGTGATCCGAAGTGATAGGTCAGCAGCGTGTGGTGCACTCCGAGTCGCTCCGCTACTTGGCGCATCGACAGCTTCGGGCTTGGGCCGGTTTCACCGAACTCGTCGAACAGTGCCTGCAACAGTCGCTCTCGACCCTCCCCAACCGGCGATCTCACGCTACCTCCATTGACGGGTTCACCACTGTTGAGTACGGTACCGCATATCGAATTCACCAGTGTTTAGGAGAGTGGTTTCCAATGCTCGGGAGGTCCCTTTGACTGACGTATGGTTTGCCGGCGGCATGGTCGCGGATGGATCGGGCACCGACCCGGTCGAAGTCGACGTGTGCGTGAGTGGCGGCATTGTCACCGCGATCGGACAGGCGCCGTCGGGTTCGACGACAGTTGACTTGGACGGCATGCTTCTGACTCCGGGGCTGATCGATGCTCATGTGCACCTGGGTATTTCGAGTCCGATCCGAAGGCAATTCGGGTTTGAGCTCTCGGCAGCCGAACTGGCTGCGGGCATCTTCGCCACCGCGGGCGATGCCCTCGACGCGGGCTTCACCACGGTGCGAGACGTCGGTGGCATCGACGGCGGAGTCGTCGACGTTATTGCGAGCGGCAAGGTGCGTGGTCCGCGTGTCCTCTCGTGTGGTCCTGTGCAGTGCCAGACCGGTGGACACGGCTACTACGGGGCCGCATGGGAGCCGACCGAGCTGTGGAACATGCACCACATTCCAGGGCTCTGCGCCTTGTCCTTGATGTCGGGCAATGCCGACGAGCTACGACGCAACGTGCGCGAATCGTTCCGCCGAGGCGCAACATTTCTGAAACTGTGCGTCACCGGCGGTGTCGTCGGAGGCCATGACAGCCTCACCGACACACAGTTCACCGTCGAGGAAATCTCCGTGGCAGTGGAAGAAGCAGCGTCGCGCGGCACCTACGTCACGGTCCACGCGCACAACAATGCGGGCATTCGCAACGCGGTGCGGGCCGGCGTCCGGTGCGTGGAACACGGCACCGACATCGATGCGGAGACGGCCCAGCTGATGCGGGAACATGACGTGGCTCTGGTCCCTACCTTCGCCGTGGTCGAGCAGTTGACGGACACCGAGAGCATGGACCTGGACCCTGCAATACGAGACCGCGCCGCCGGAGTACGTCAACGCATGGCCTCGGCACTCGCGGTCTCTCGCGCAGCAGGCCTGAGGATCGGCCTGGGCTCGGACCTCATCGGGCCGCACCAGCAGCGCCGAGGCGAGGAGTTGCGCTTGCGGGCCGAGTTGGAGTCGCCGATGCATGCTCTCGTATCGGCCACCAGCGTCAACGCCGACATCCTCGGTATCGGGGACACCGTTGGAACTATCCGCGTCGGAATGCAGGCGGACATGGTCGCCTGGCAGCAAGACCCGCTCCACGACGCCAAGGTGTTCGCCGATCCGGACATGGCTGTTCTCGTCGTGAAGGCCGGCCACGTAGTGAAGGGAGAGGTTCGATGAGCGCAATGCTGCACGGATGCTTTGCAGACACGGAGTACTTCGAAATAACGGCGAAGTCGGGACACAGCTACGGCGTCTGGGTGACCACACCCCCCGGCTACGCGGACTCCACGGATCCCTTACCGCTGATATACGTGATGGACGGCAACTGGGCTGTAGGTCTTACCGCCCCGCTCATCGTCACGCAGGCAGACCCGTACCTGACGGTCGCCCCGTACATCCAGGTCAGCGTCGGTTATGCCGGTGAAGAAGCTGCCAACTGGGCACGACTACGCAACCGCGATCTCGTGCCGCCCGGGGAACCGGTAGGCGACGAAATGACGGCCACTCTTGCCGCTGCTCGCGACTCGGGTGCAATGACCCAGGAGTATGTGGACGCCTACCTCGAGGAGCTGGCAGACACCCACGCGGACGTCTTCCTCGACTTCCTGACCAACGAACTCCACCCTCGCCTGTACTCGTCGGAGCTACGTGTCAGCGAGTCCGGGCACGGACTCTTCGGGTACTCGTACGGAGGCCTTTTCGCCCTCTACGCATGGCTGAGCGACGCGGCCCCATTCGCGACCTTCGGTGCGGGTAGTCCCGGAGTTGTGAACGCTGACAGCCAGATCCACACACTGGTCGAGGCCCGGCAGAAGCGCGGCGTGGGCTCAGTCGTGCCGCAATTGCACGTCACGCTGAACGAAGCCGAACTGACAGGGCCCATTCCGATCTATCGCGGACTGTCACGCAACGTTCTCGCCGTCGTGGAGCAGTTGCATGGCAAGGGACGGTCGCAGGATGTTTCGACCGCGTTGTTGCACGAGACGCACGTAACCGGGCTGCAGGCATCGTTCCTGAGCTACTTGAAGAGCTGCCATGCACGTTAGCTCTCCGTCCCGGAGGCGATGTGCCGCTGACACGTTCTAGGGCGATTTTCCGTAGACGCCGTTGAAGGAGAAGTCGGCTGTGGGTGTCCACCACGTAGCGGACACCCACAGCCGTGTCTATTCAGTTGTCGCGGCTATCGATTCTCCAAGCCGGACAAGACTTCTAACCCATGACCGTCCCGGTCGACTCGGCATTGGGTGCCCGAAGGCGGGAGAATGCGCCGAGGTCGATTTCGAGCCCGGTGTGCATCCCGACATAGGTCAGGGGATCAGCGTCGTGATCGTGTCCAGCTTCCACCTGGTCGATGATCCTGGACATGAGGCGCCCAGCGATGGGCGCATTTTTGAATTGGTTCCCGCTGGTGCCCATGGCGACGTAGAAACCTTGCCTGTCTGTCTTGTCATAGATCGGGGTCCAGTCGGATGCTGCGTCGTACACGCCGGCAATACCTTTCGGTTGTGACGGGACCTCCAGGGTGGGGAAACGCCTGGCGGCGCGGAAAACCTGCGCTTCGAACCGGGCAACAGTGCGATTCGGGTTGGCGGTATCAGGGTCGTCGATCCACTCGAGCGGATCGCAATCCGGTTCGGTTCCGCCGACAAGGAAACCGTTTCCACGTTCGGCTCGCATGTAGGTTCCGAGATCCAAATCGGCGATCATCGGGCCGAGGATCTCGTCGTCGTTGTAGCCAGTGGGTGCGGTGACGTGATGAACTTCCTGGCGCAAGGGCCGAACCGAAACCTTGAAGTCGGCCCCGACGTTCGACAGCTTGTTGAACGCTCCTGACCAGGGGCCGGCGGCATTGACGACAATCTTGGATTTCACACTTTCCCCGTCGTCGAGCCCTAGCTGCCAGATGCCGTCAGGCAACTGCTCGACTGCCACTACACGCGTGTTGTATGCGAAAACCGCACCGTGCGAACGTGCTGCCGAAGCAAGATTCGCGGCAGCCAGTTGCGGGTCGTCGACGAACCCCGCCTGAGGTGTGTACAGCGCTCCGAGCGTGGTTTCCGCATCTGCGAAGAAGGACTCCGAGTCGACTGGCTTCGGAGGATAGTATTTGCCGGCGTCGATACCGGGAATCTTCTCGACGAGTGTCGTTGCGTCCCAAAGCTGGTAATCGATTCCTATCTTCTCGAATAATCCGATCGTGCGCGCGTGGGGCGCGACGTCGACATCGAGCAGTGCCATCCCGCATTGCCGAAACTTCGCAAGCGCGCCGTCGACTGTCGCGTTGAGATGCTCGTTCCAGTTTTGCCAGCAATGCAGCGACTCCCAAGCCGCAGCCATACCGTCGAATGTGGAGTAGTTGAACCGGATAACCGCACTGGATGCACTGGTCGAGCCGTAGCCCGGACCACCAGACTTGTCGATGACCAGGACTTCGTAACCTCGAGCGGCCAGTTCGTAGGCGATGGAGCTGCCGATCACTCCAGCTCCGACCACAACTGCATCGGTCTTGTCGGTAGGCACTTTCGGCCTCTCTTTCTACTGATGGCTTTGCCGGATCGAAAGCACAGCTGTTCGATCCGGCAAGCTTGGGTTCTGGTAATTCCGACGCCGTCGACTTCCTCTGGAGAGCTTCATCCCGACTTCTCGGATTCGGCTCTGTCTTAATGAATTTGGCACCTGAAAGTCCAGAGGTGTTCGTCGTCCTCAACTCTCTCGTGGCGGCCATCGGAACGCTATCGACAGCTGCGCAAAAAATCACAGCCGTGGCGCGTCCGTTGTCAGAAATGTTTCGTCGGGCTGCCCTGCGTGGCAGACCAGTTTTTTCGTTTCCGGAATCCCTCGCCACAGAATGGGAAGTGCGATCAAAGCGATGGCGGTCGCGTAGAAGGCAGGCGACAGATCGCTTCCAGTGGCGTTGACCAGTGCTGCGCACACCAGCGGCGCAGTTCCTGCAAAGAGCGCATATGCGATGTTGTAGGGGATTGCCGTGCCGGTGAATCGAGCATGCGTCGGCATCATTTCGAGGATTACGAGCAAAGCGGACGCGAGTAAGGAAAGCGCGATGACCAGAGCAGCCAGTGCAATGGCAATCGCGAAAATGTTTCCGGTACCGATGAGCATGTAGCTGGGCACCGAGACGAAAACTGACATCACCATGCCGATTCTGACGAGTGGCCTCCGGCCGATTCGGTCGACTGTGGCGCCGAAGAAGATGAACAGCGGTACTGCGAGAACCAAAGCGCCGGTTGTCATCAGCAGTGCAACCGTGCTCGGAACATCGGCTGAGAGAACCAGAAATGTCGGCATGTAGCCGAGCAGCATATGAGTAACGACACCGAGCGAGGCGAAGTACACGAAGGACGTGAGCAGAGTCCGCCAGTGATTGCGGAACAGATCTGCGAGTGGGCGGGTTGGAAGGGAATCGTTTTCTTGCATTTCCTTGAACGCCGGAGTCTCCTCGACGGCAAGCCTCATGAACAGGCCCACCATGGCGACAACGCCTCCGATGATGAACGGCCAACGCCATCCTCCGTCGGCGAAGTGCTCAGCGCCGACCGAGCTGAATGACAAGACTGTGACCGTGGCCAAGATACTGCCGACGAACGACGAAGAGCTGATAATCCCCGCGTACAAGCCTCGGCGGTGAGACGGCGCATGCTCGACGACGAAGGTTGCCGCTCCGGTGTATTCGCCGCCGGCCGAGAATCCTTGAACCAATCGGCACAGCAGCAGCAACAGCGGTGCTGCAACACCGATCGAAGCGTACGTCGGTAGGAGACCGATTGCCGCTGTCGAGCAGCCCATGAGCGTAATTGCCAGGGACAATGATCTCCGTCGGCCGAGGCGGTCACCAAGCCGTCCGAAGAATATGCCGCCGGCAGGTCTGGCCAAGAAGGCGACTCCGTAAAGAGCGAAGGTGGCAAGCAGTGCGCCACTGCCGAACTCCGGAGGGAAGAACACTGTCGCGAGAACTGCGGCAGTGAAGCCGTAGATCGTGAAATCGAACCATTCGACGATGTTGCCTGTCGCCCCGGCGATCAGGGCCCTACGGCGCGCCGATCGACGTCCAGGTGACGTCTCGGTTTGATGCTCTACAGGAGCATTTGCTGTGCCGGTCATGATGATTCCTCTCGGGATATGCTGAATGGCAACGGCTTTGCGATATCACGGTCACCGATGTCATTCGAGGTATTCGACATTGAAAGAGGTCGGTGGGATTCGATGTTGAACTGGCGACCGAAGGTCGTTTGTCGATTTCGGGTCGGAGGCGACTTCGTCTGAGGGAGATAGTGCCGGCCGGCCTCGCTCCCCATTACGCAAATCCCACGGCTGCAACAGATCTCGTCACTGCCACTTCTGCCGGTTTGCGGACCGAGTGAAGACGTCACGGGTCTCGGGTGCTTGGCATGAAGCGAGCCTATGGTGCGAAAGTTAGTTGCATCACTGTCATGTGTTCAATTTTCTACGTAGAAATTTGGGCATATGTTGCAAACCGGAGAGGGGGCTCGTACAGTTCGACCATGGTCGGAGAACTGCAGCATTTGGTGGACACTACCGGGCGCCGACTGGACCGTTCCGTTGCGATCGATGATGTACAGATTCGTCTGCTCGCGTACAACTCGCATGACAGTGCCGTCGATTCAGTCAGAATGAATTCCGTTCTACAGCGGAATGTTTCACGCGAGATCGTAGACTTCATCTACGCGAGTGGAGGCCGTGAAGCCCTCGATCTCTTCACTGTTCCCGTCAACGAAGAACTAGGGCTGACCCTTGGCCGGGTCGGGATGCCGATCCGGTACCGCAATGCGCTGCTGGGCTTCGTCTGGCTGTTGACTTCGGAGGGCGAAGTTGACGAGGATCAAGCCGAGGTCTTGAGGCGCACGGCTGATGCGGCAGCGATGATCCTCCACCGCGAACAGTTGCTGGACGAGTTGTCCCGAAGTCGGGAGCGGGAACTTACCCGAGACGTCCTGTCGGGCGAGCGGTCGCTGCGCGAGGACGCGGCAAACAGGTTGGCCGAGGAGGGCTTGTTGGCTGCGGGTCCAGCAGTCGTGGTCACTGTGTTGCTCCGTCCTGGCGACCAGTCGACATTGACCGAAAGAGATCGTCTGAGTGTTGCCGTCGGCGTCGATCAGCTTCGACGGAGGCTCCCGCGGAACAGTGCAATCCAACTCGACCGCCCCGACCACAGTCTGTTGATCGTATCGGTGGCCGAACGCTCGACTCAAACCCATCTGGACTCGCTGATCGTGGCAGCCCGGGAGCGAGTCTTGTCTGAAAGTGGGCGCCAGAACATCGAATGTTGGGTCGGTATCGGTGAACCGCGAACCTCGGTTGCACACGTGCGCGAATCCTACGAAGAGTCCAGACGTTCCGCAGATGTGGCCCAGGTCGTCAAGGTGCTCGGAAATGTTTTGCGTTATCGGGATCTCGGCGTCTACGGACTACTGGCCGAACTGTCGGAGGATCGACTCGAGAACAGTATTCACTCAGGTTTGCAGTCCTTGCTCAGCCATGAGGACTCGAAAAGTGAGGCTCTTCTCGCGACGCTGGAGAGCTTTTTGGACAATGCCGGTGACGTAAAGCGAACGTCAGAGGCGCTCTGTGTGCATCGAGGGAGCTTGTACTATCGCTTGCGGCGAATTCAGGAGATAACACGAGCAGACTTGGCAAACGGCGACGACCGGTTGGCCTTGCATTTGAGCCTGAAAGTCGCGCGGCTGTTGGATCTCCGATGATCCCGATCCGAGAAGAGGGGACTGCGGAAGAATCCAGCGGCTCAACGTAGTTGGCGGCTTTCGATCGTCAAGCATGATGGTTCTGGGGTGGGAAAGGAAGCGCGTCGTACATCGGCCGGGGTGGGTTGGCTTGACCTGCTGAGACGTTCATACGTTTGATCGGGCACCTTCTATCCTCCTGTCGGCAGATGCGGCGGAGTGCAACTTTTTCGGGCATTGAAAGTGCAGAATCGTCCAGATGGGTGTCGAGCTGCGTGAAGAACGCGCGTTTTTGCAAACCGAAATGACGACGAATTTGGTCTGAGTTCGGTCCCCCGGTACGCAGATGTTCGCGCGCGAACTGGACTATTTGTTGCCGACTGCAAATTGGGGATTTCGCATCCATTCCCGTTGGCTCCCTTTATCGTTGGATTGGATCAGATACCTGAGTCGGTGCGATTCGTATGCACCCCTTCACCGCAGGTCTGGTCTGATCTTTCCGAAGTCGGAGTCGCGGAGATACATGCAGTTGTTCGAGATCGTTCCCCCGAAATTGAACAAACGCGCCAGACTGGATTGTGGCCATCGAGGCTGTACGTCTATCCATTTGCTGGTTGCTGAGCCGGCTGGTCAGTACGACATTGAACCGGTGATGTTGCCGGCCTATCGCCAAACGGTGAAGTGGTTTTGCCAGGAGAACGACACGTTTTTGCCGGCATTCGAGACGACGACTCCGCGCGGATCGACCTCTGGCGGAAGGGGGACCGACCACATCATCTTTCCGTCGCGAGCCCTGATCGAATGCATGCCGGTGTAGTCGCTGAAGACGAAGTGATCGCCATCAGTCGCACCGCTTCGAACCCAGTACGCGTCTTGCCAGGGTGTTTGCCACAGTTGTCGGCCACTCTCGACGTCGAGACCCGAGATTGTGCGGGTCTCCGGCGACGTGACGAGGATTGTTTTTCCTACCACTGCGGCGATGGCGCTTCCTGTCCCGGCCGTCGCGGTGTTGACGATTTGTGAACTGCGCCAGAGTTCGTCACCCGACTCCGGATCGTAGGCGCCGTCGCCGAGAAACATCGGCACCGCCGTCGAGGGCTTACTCGGGTAGGACGACGATGAGTACGAGGGAATCGGTATCGCACGAATCGTGGATCCGTCGGAAGCCAAGAGGTTTTGGGTTCCGGCATATCCCGACCGGCCGCCGACACTGGTGAGGAACAATCCGTTCCCGGTAGGGACAAGCGAATCGCCCTCGAATCGGAATCGTTCGGCGCCGGACTGCAGATCGTAGATTCGATAGCGGTACTGCGGGTCCCCGCCGTCGCCCTGTTCCATCGCAATGACAGTGTCGGTGTGAGGGACCGTGTAGACGGCTCCGAACTTCTCACTTGGTTCGAAGGTACGCACGAAGTTGGCAGTCAAATTGGTTGTGGTGCCGCTGGCAAGAATTCGTGTTCGAACCGTTCCGTCCATCCTTTCGCCGGACGTGTACACGGTGTCTCCGGCGATGGTGGCGCCATTGAGATCGAAGTCGGTTCCGAGGTCGGACATCAGAGTTCCGGTCGCGGTATCGACAAAGATCATCCGTCGATCGCCCCAGCACGCGATGATCGTGGATTCGTTCTGCTGACTGCACTGGCCGATGACTCCGCCGATTCGCGTTTTCCACAGCGGACTTCCGTCGTCGGGATTCACCCCGACGAGTGTGACGGCACCGACTCCCTGACTCGACGAAGACTCGTCGGTCTTGGGAAGCGGATAAGCAGTCGCGGCCACCAGCACGTCACCGACTTGGTACGTGTTGCCGTAGCCGTAGTAGCTATCGAGCGTGGAAGGCATCGACAGCAGCACGTGCCCGGGGTTGTCCGTGAGCGCTCGGACATCGAGTTCCCAGGCTTGTTGCGGAGGATCGGAGAGGTCTACGTCGACAACGCCTTGCTCGACGATCGGACCGCCTGTCTTCTGCTTCGGCCATGCCGCATCACTGGAGTCGGAGATTACCGATACGACGATGAACGCGATCGCCACGAGCAATGCCAGTCCGAGTGCGACCAGTTTCCAATGTTCCTTCAACCGAAGCTGCATCGAAAGACCGTAACCGATCGATCAAACTGATCGGTTCGTTTCGCGGACGGCCGGCACGATGTCGATCGCGAGATCGAGCCCACGTGCTCGGTGTGACGAAGTGTGGTGGCCTCGTACGCACGAGACCACCACACCGACGGCGTCAGACGTAAGGCGAGTACGCCGGAAGATCCAACTGACCGTTGCCGGACAGCCCGATCACGATCACCTCGGGTTCGGTGACGGCACGGGCGTGAGCGATAGCGCCGGCAACCGCGTGGGTTGATTCCGGAGCCGGGATGATTCCTTCGGCGCGGGCGAAAATCAGACCTGCCTGGAGTGCGTCGTCCTGATCGACGGCAATTGCATCCATGAGTCCGAGGTTGACCGCGTGCGAGACCATCGGCGACATGCCGTGGTAGCGGAGGCCACCGGCATGGATGGCCGGCGGTACGAAATCCTTACCCAGAGTGTGCATCTTGAGCAGCGGCGTCAGGCCGGCGACGTCACCGAAGTCGTAGCGGTACTCGCCCTGGGTGAGGGACGGGCATGCCGACGGCTCGCAGGCGACCAGACGAGTCTTGGTGCCTTCGCGAAGGTTTCGTCCCAGGAACGGGAAGGTGAGTCCGGCGAGGTTGGAACCGCCGCCGGCGCAACCGAACACGGTGTCGGGGACGGCGTCGCCGGCTTCTTCGAGCTGGACCATTGCTTCCTGACCGATCACGGTCTGGTGCAGCATGACGTGGTTCAGCACGCTACCGAGTGAGTAGTGCGTGTTCGGATCCTGCGCAGCGACCTCGACGGCCTCACTGATGGCCATACCGAGCGAGCCGGTGGTGTCGGGATGCGACTTCAACAGTGCGCGTCCGGCTTCCGTCAGGTCCGAAGGCGACGGGTGACAGATTCCGCCGTACGCCTCCATCTGGATGCGTCGGTACGGCTTCGAATCGAAGGACGAGCGAACCTGCCATACCTCGACGTCGAGTCCGAGCAGCGCGCCCGCGAACGAAAGCGACGCACCCCACTGTCCCGCACCGGTTTCGGTGGTGAGCTTGGTGGTTCCCTCGATTGCGTTGTAGTAAGCCTGCGCGACAGCAGTATTCGGCTTGTGTGAACCGACCGGGCTCACGCCTTCGTACTTGTAGTAGATGCGGGCAGGTGTGCCGAGAGCGCGCTCGAGTCGATGCGCGCGGAACAGGGGAGAGGGCCTCCACATGCCGTAGATCTCGCGAACCGTCTCCGGGATCTCGATGTAGCGCTCGGTTGCGACTTCCTGCGCGATGAGGTTCATCGGGAACAGCGGCGCCAAGTCCTCGGGGCCGAGCGGCTCACGAGTGCCCGGATGCAGGTGCGGGGGAACAGGCTCGGGGAGGTCAGCCGCCAGGTTGTACCAGTGCGTCGGCACTTTCGACGGGATGGAGACGCCCAAAGGCTCGAGCGAACGGTTGAGTGGGGTGGTGGTCAACTAACTCTCCTTCGTGGATTCGGTACCTGATCTTGGCGGTCGTAGCGACGACGCGTACGGCATTTGCCGGATCGGGGATCCTGAGAGGAGCCTGCTGGACCACCCGATATCGGTCCGGGCAGCACGCAGTTGCGGCTGACCGTCAGCGGTCGGGCCACCAGAGGTGCGCAGTGAGCAGGGTCACGAGCCGATCGTACATCGGCACTCGCACCCTGCTCACGTCGGGCGCAGCTACATTCTCGCCATCCTTCGTCGGCTCAGCTACATTCTCGCCATCCTTCGTCGGCTCAGCGAAAAATCATGCACGTCGTGGTTCCATGCGCCACCAACTTGCCGTTCTTGTCCAAGACCTTGCCCTCTGCCGTCGCGGTACGCCCGCCCACGTGAATTACGCTGCCGTGGGCTGTCAGTTCGTCACCGTCGAGAGGCACCGTGCGGATGTAGTTGAGCTTGAGTTCGAGGGTCGTGTAGCCGACGCCGGCCGGAAGCATCGTGTGTACCGCGCAGCCCATGACCGAGTCGAGCAGCGTTGCGCAGATGCCGCCGTGCACAGTGCCGAGCGGGTTGCTGAAATCGGCACGCGGGGTCAGGGCGAAGCTCACCGATCCCTCGTTGACCTCGCGCATCTCCATGCCGAGGAGGCGTCCGATGCTGGGTCGGTCGTTGACCTGCGTTCCCATCCAGCGGAGAAGTTCGAGGCCTGTCATCTGCGCCGGATCGACAGTCGCGGTTGTCTCGTCACTCATTGTTTCATCCCATCACTATGTAGGTCGTCATACATAACGTAGCGTATGAGTCGACAGGTGTACCGACGGCCGAAGGATCTGTGACATGGCAGAGCTGAGCTCACGTGATCGCATGATTCGCAGTGCGGTTGAACTGATCAGCCGCAACGGTGTCGACGCGACGTCCTTCAGCGACGTCATCAAGCACAGCGGCGCACCCCGTGGGTCGATCTACCACCACTTTCCTGGCGGTAAGACCGAGTTGATGGTCGAAGCCGTGCGCGCGGCCGGTGCGATCATCACCAGACGGATCAGCTCGGCTGCGGCTACCGGTTCCACGGCCGACGTGATCGAAGCGGTCGGAGACATCTGGCGACTCAATCTCACACGCTCGGACTTCGCGATCGGCTGCCCGGTGATTGCCGGCGGGTTGGCGCGTGCCAGTGAGCCAGAAGTCGCGGAAGTGTCGGCTGAGGTCATGTTGGGATGGCAGAAGTTGATCGAATCGCAACTCGAAACTGCGGGTTATCCTGCAGTGCAGGCAAAATCGATGGCAAACCTGACGATCACGTCGGTCGAAGGTGCGGTGGCGGTGTGTCAGACGACTCGAAGTATCGAGCCGCTCGAACAGGTCATCGCTTCACTGCAGGGGCTCTCTCGTTCTGAGGCTTGGTCCGGCTGAGCCTTCGGGGGTTGACTTCGGTCGTCAAGTATCCGTAACTTCATGTAACGGCTAATTGGGCAGGAGTAGGCGATGACACATTGGTTCGACCTCGAACCGGTCGGTGTCGATTTCTTCGACACGGCACCGCATATCTTCACGTACTCGATCGACCTCACCGCCGAACCGGATGACGTCTGGGCTGGTCTGACCGCGGACGAACCGCTGTCGTGGTGCCGGCTGCTCACCAAAGTGCACTACACCTCGCCGCGCCCCTACGGCGTCGGCACGCGCCGAATCGCGGAGGTGGGCGGTGGTGCGATGCAGATGCGCGAAAAGTTCATCACCTGGGACGACGAAACGCGTCGGCACTCGTTTTACGTCGAACAGTCCAATGTTCCGCTGTTCCAATCCTTCGCGGAGGACTACCGCGTCGACGAGCTCGCAGTGGGTTCGAGACTGCAGTGGAATTTTGCATTCTCGCCGCGTCCGAAGCTGTCGCTCGCGGTGCGTGGCGGGCTACCGGTCAACTCACTGATCTTCTCGAGCTTCGTGCGCGATACCAAGCGGCACTTCGGTTCTGCGCCACGCCATTGACTTTCTTCCCTTCATACGAGAGGCATCCATGACCACACTCGGAGAATCGTTGACTTTGCCCTGCGGGCAGATCCTGCGGAATCGGACCATGAAAGCTGCGCTCAGCGAGGCTCTGGGTGACCGCACTCATGGACCGTCCACTCGCTTGGAAACGCTGTACGGTCGTTGGGGCAGTGGCGGGTTCGGTTTGCTGATCACCGGCAATGTCATGGTCGATCGATCGCAGATCGCCGAACCGGGCAATGTCGTCGTCGACGACGATCGTGATGCCGAAGCACTGACTGCCTGGGCCAAGACCGCCAAGAACGGCGGCGCCGAGATCTGGATGCAGCTGAACCACCCAGGGCGGCAATCCAACCCGATTGCCAGCAGAGGTAGACCGGTCGCCCCGAGCGCGATCGCGCTGAAGATTCCGGGAATGGCGACGCCGCGAGAACTCTCGACCGCTGAGATCGACGAGATCATCGACAAGTTCGCGGAAACCGCTCGCGTCGCCGAGTCCTCCGGCTTCGGCGGCGTGCAGATACACGCAGCGCACGGTTATCTTGTTGCGCAGTTCCTTTCGCCCTTGTCCAATCAGCGGACGGACGAGTGGGGTGGAGATCCCGAGCGTCGACGACGCTTTCTGCTCGAAATCGTTCGGCGCATACGCTCTGCCGTTGCTCCGGGATTCGCGGTCTCGGTCAAGCTCAACTCGGCTGATTTCCAACGAGGTGGATTCTCGGAAGACGAGTCGCGAGAAGTAGTGCGCGCGTTGACCGAAGAGTCCGTCGATCTCATCGAGATCAGCGGTGGCAGTTATGAATCGCCGGCCATGATGGGTAAAGCGCAGAAGCAGAGCACTCGCGATCGAGAGGCATATTTCCTCGAGTACGCCGAGACAGTCCGAGCGATTGCCGGCGACATTCCCTTGGCGGTCACCGGCGGCTTCCGCTCGCGATCGGCGATGGTCGAGGCACTGGCTTCCGGCGCGTGCGACGTGATCGGCCTCGGCCGGCCGACGATCACGATCCCCGACGCGGCAACCGTTCTCCTGGAATCGGATCGGGAACGATTGACCGTGCCGACTGTTGAGTTCGGAGCGCGGAAGTTGTTGGGGAAGGTTGCCGACATCTCGATGCTCGACGGTGCACTCGACCTGCAGTGGCATACCGATCAGCTGCACCGGATGGGCGACGGAAGCGAGCCGGATCCGGCTCGGCCGTGGTGGAAGACCCTCGGAACGATGGTGAGGCGAAACGGATTCGATGCGCTTCGCCCCACCAAACGAGCGGCTTGATCAGTTCGGTGCACCGATGTTGAGTTCATCGGGATGCGCGCCGACGCGGGTACCGTCGTCGAGCGTATCGATTTCGCTCAGGTCGAGATCGGTGAGTTCGAAGTCGAATACGTCGATGTTCTGAGCGATTCGAGCATCGTGTACGGATTTCGGGATGACGATCAGGCCGTTCTGAAGGTGCCAACGGATCAGGACCTGCGCGGCAGTCTTGCTGTGGCGGTCACCGATTCGAGTGATGATCGGGTCGGTGAGCAGGGTGTTGGGCTTGGACGCCTTACCCCAACCTGCGTTACTGGTACCGCCGAGTGGGCTCCACGATTCGACCTTGATCCCGTGCTCGGCGGCCTTGTCGCGAATGGCCTGCTGCGTGAGGTGCGGGTGCAGTTCCACCTGATCGACTGCGGGCAACAATCCACCGCGTTCGACGAGAAGCTGCAGATGATGCGGCTCGAAGTTGCACACCCCGATTGCCTTGGCGCGGCCCGATTCCGCGATCTTTTCGAGTGCGTCCCACGTGCGGAGGAGTCGGTCGTTGTCCTGCAGAGGCCAGTGGATGAGGTAGAGATCGACGTAGTCGACGCCGAGCTTGTCGATGCTGGTGTCGAAAGCCTTCAACGCCGGCTCGTAGCCCTGATCTGCATTCCACAGCTTCGTGGTGAGGAAGATGTCCTCTCGCGCGACGGACGAGTTGGCGATACCTCGTCCGACGCCCTCTTCGTTTCCATAGGCGGCAGCGGTGTCGATGTGCCGGTAGCCGGCCTCGTCGAGTGCGAACCGTACTGCATGCTCGGTTTCGTCGTTGGTGGCCTGCCAGACTCCGAGGCCGAGTTGCGGGATCGTGGTTCCGGAATTCAGCGTGATGTCAGGAATGCTCATGGATCAAGGCTAGCGATCTCGAGCTGTCCTTGCCTGGGTCAGAGCTGCCTGGGTCAGAGAGTGGTAGCCGAGTACCCATGCGCCGCTGCAACACTGTCGGACAGGAGCAGGCCGTCGTGTGTGCTCAGACCTGACCCCAGGCCGGGAACTGTCGCGACCGCGTCCTTCCACCCCTTGTCGGCCAAGGCGACGACGTACGGAAGCGTCGCGTTGGTGAGTGCGTAGGTGGACGTACGGGGGACCGCTCCGGGCATGTTCGCAACGCAGTAGAAGACCGAACCGTGAACCTGGTACGTCGGATCGGCGTGCGTGGTCGCGTGTGAATCCTCGAAGCAGCCGCCCTGGTCGATGGCGATGTCGACCAGGACAGAACCCGGCTTCATACGCGCCACCAGGCTGTTGGAGACGAGAGTCGGCGCCTTCGCCCCGGGGACCAGCACTGCGCCGATGACCAGGTCGGCGTCGAGTACTGCCTGTTCGAGTTCGAGGCTGTTGGACGTGATGGTCTTGACCTGGCCGTGGTACAGCTCGTCGATTTCCCGCAGGCGCGCGATCGACAGGTCGAGAACGGTGACGTCGGCCTGCATGCCGTAGGCCACGGCGATGGCGTTCTTGCCGGAGACTCCCGCACCGATCACCACGACCTTGGCGGGGCGCACTCCGGGGACGCCGCCCATCAGAACTCCGCGTCCGCCGCCGTGACGCATCAAGTGATAGGCGCCCGCCTGCGGTGCCAGGCGTCCGGCTACTTCACTCATCGGGGCGAGGAGGGGCAGTGAACCGTCGGAACCGACAACTGTTTCGTAGGCGATGGAGGTGGTCTTCGACGTCAGGAGCGCGTCGGTGCATTCCTTCGACGCCGCCAGGTGCAGGTAGGTGAAGAGAACCTGATCCTTACGGAGTCGCGAATACTCCTCTGCAATAGGTTCTTTGACCTTCAGGAGTAGATCTGCGTCCGTCCAGACCTGATCGGCAGATCCGAGGATCTGCGCGCCCGCGGCCTTGAAATCCTCGTCACTGAACGAGGAGCCGACGCCTGCACCCGTTTCGATGACGACTTCGTGTCCTCGGCCGACCAGTTCGTGGACGCCTGCTGGGCTGATGGCCACGCGGTACTCGTGGTTTTTGATCTCGCGGGGGATTCCGACCTTCATGACACGGCTCCGAACTGAGTCTGTTGTTTCTTCGAATGGCAGGTGCCAAGCATGAAGTTTCGTCGCCAGATAGTGAAGAGAAGTGAAGATAATTCTCTACGCTGTATGTATGGTGCGTGAAAGTTCAAAAATCGGTATTCAGACGGCTGCCTCGCCGAAGCATGTTCGGGCAGCAATGAAGTTGGACGAGATCGACCGGGTTCTGCTCGAAGAGCTGGTGAAGGATGCGAGGATTCCGAACAATGCGCTGGCCGCGATCGCGGGAATTGCGCCGTCGACATGCCTCGGACGTGTGCGCGCCTTGGTGGACAACGGCGTGATCAGGGGATTCCATGCGGACATCGACCCCGCCGCTCTCGGAATGGATCTGCAGGCGATGATCGCAGTTCGACTGCAGGCCAACGCACGGTCGCACCTCAGCCGGCTCGGCGACGATTTCGCCAAGCTGGACTCGGTGCTCAACGTGTACTTCGTTGCCGGTGTCGACGACTACATGCTGCACGTCGCAACGACGGATTCGGCGCAGTTGCGTGACTTCGTTGTCAACAATCTCTCGGCGCATCCGGCGGTTGCTGCGACCGAGACGATTCTGATCTTCGAACATGTCAGGCCGCGAGGCGGTACTGCCTGATTCGTTCTCACCTGATGGCGGGTCGACGCCCGGACCAGGCGTTCTCGAGGAGTTCGCTCAGGCCTGCCGGGGTGATCTCACGCGGGTTCGGATAAGCGGCGGCGTTCGCGAGTTCGACTGCACGGCCGATCTGATCGTGACTCATTCCCACCTCTCGCAGAGAGGTCGGTCCGCCGCACGAGGTGACGAGGTCGAAAACGCCGGTGGCGGCGTCGGATACACCCAAGGCAGTCGCTATTCGAGACATGACTTCCGGGACGCCAGGCGCGTTGAACGCCATTGCCTGGGGAAGGACAACGGTGTGGGTGGGAGCATGCGGCAAACCGAAGCTGCCACCGAGGGTGTGGCACAACTTGTGATGAAGCCCCATACCGACCGTGCCCAAGCAGGTTCCGGCCAACCAGGCTGCTTGCAGTAGTTCGGCCCTACCTTCCAGATTTTTCGGATCATCGACAATGCTCGGCAGCGCACGGGCGATCCCGGAGATCGCCTCGATCGCCATCAAGTCCGTGATCGGGTTGGACTCGGTGGAGTACAACGCTTCAACCGCATGCGCCATCGCGTTGACGGCGCTGGTGACGGTGGTATCCAGCGGCAGATCGAGAGTGAGGTCGACATCGTATACGACGGTTTCGGGTCGGATGTCGGGCGACGAGCGAGTTGTCTTGCGTCCGTTCTCTGTTTCACCCAACACCGGAGTGACTTCTGAACCCGCATACGTCGTCGGAACGATGATCTGATCGAACCCCGCTCGTAGTGCCAATGCCTTGGACAACCCGGTTGCCGAACCGCCGCCGATCGCGACGACGATGTCCACGTGATGGGTCTCGGCAAGCTTCAGCGCGGCTGTCGTGACTTCGATCGGAGTATGCATCACAGCGCCGTCGAAGCGGACGACGGCCATGTCGCCGAGAGATTCGGTCACGGCGGCGGCAACCGCGTCCAGTCGACGACTTGCCAGCACCATCACTCGGCTACGGCCGAGCCGCCGCACTTCTTCGGCGATCGTATCGATCATCCCTTGGCCGAAGACAATTCGAGCCGGTGAAGCGTCGTACGAGAAGGACTTCATGTCATCCCTGCGAAACGGTGGCGTGCATTTCCCAGACGATGACCTCTGCCCCGGTATCGGAACTGACCTGCTGGCCTCCGCCGCCGGACACGCGTACCGCGTCACCTTGTTCGAGCACTCCGACGCCTTCCATGGCGGCCTGACCGTCGGCGACAAAAACGTGCAGGAACGGTGCGTCGGGCAGGGTCACGGGCTGTCCGGGTTGCAGACGCGCAACGTGCATCGCGGCGTACTTGTTCTTGATCCGGATTGCCGAGTGATCGGCGTACGCGTCCATGCCGGAGGCGACGGGAACCAGTCCACCGGCAAGCAATTCGGCGTCGATCTCCAACTGCTCGTAGCCGGGGGTGATTCCGGCTTCGTCGGGGACGACCCACATCTGGATGAAGTGAACCGGGTCGCTGTGCTTGTCGGAATGCGCACCCGCCACGTCACCGAGTCGCCACGAATCGTTCTTCTCCGAATGCAGGATGCCCGTTCCGGCGCTCATCCGCTGGGCTAGACCGGGGTAGATGACACCCGAATGACCCATCGAATCCTGATGTACGAGAGAACCTCTCAGTACCCAGGTGACGATCTCCATGTCCTGGTGGGGATGGGTGTCGAATCCCATTCCCGGCGTGACGATGTCGTCGTTGTTCACCAGAAGAAGACCGTGGTGAGTGTTCTTCGGGTCGTAGTGATTGCTGAACGAGAACGAGTGCTTCGAGTCCAGCCAGCCGGCATTGGACTTGAAACGATCCCCGGATCGACGGATATCGAGGTTCGGCTGCGACAGAGTGGAGGTCATGGTGTGCCTTCCGAATGGTATGGGGGAGAGCAAGTTTTCAGAGGACGTGATTGCCGTACATCTCACCGAGTGGGTCTGCGATCAGTTCGAGTCGAGCGCCGTCGGGATCGCGGAAGTACAGCGAAACCTCACTGTGCTCGATCAGTTCGACGCCGGCCTCGGTCAGTCTGGTACGTAGCTTCGCCCACTTGGCGGGTTCGACGCTGATCGCGATGTGGTGGAGGCCGCCGAGTACTTCTTGGTACGGGCCCACGTCGAGACCCGGGAAGTCGAAGAACGCCAGAAGGTTGCCATTGCCGATGTCGAAGAAGAAGTGCGACGACCCGGGATAGTCACGGTTCTCGATCAACTCGGTGAGTGGGAATCCGAGGAGATCCTGGTAGAACTTCACGGTTCGTTCGACGTCACTGCTGATCAGGGCCGTATGGTGCAGGCCGCGTGCGGTCGATGCGGGTCGTTTGTCGGCGGGGAGCAGATGTCGATCCCTGATCTCGGCGCGGCGTTCCTCGAACCGCACTGCGTTGTCGACCTGCACTGCGTTGTCGTCGCTCATGGCGCCCGCCTCCCGGTTGAATCTTCACTTCGAACAAGTAGTTGACTGATCAACTACATTGAGAATAGCTCATTTGATTTCGTTGTCAACTACTTCGGATATGCTGGCGTTATGGAATCAGTGCGGTGGTTGACCGACTCGGAGCAATCGGCCTGGCGGGCGTATCTGGACTCGACGCGACTGCTGCAGCGTGTGCTCGACCAACAATTGATGCGAGACTCCGACATTTCGTTCACGGACTTCGAACTGTTGGTTGCTCTATCCGAAGCGCCTGGGCGGCAACTGCGCATGAGTGAGCTCGCCGATGCTGTGATGGCGACCCGAAGTGGTGTGACCAGGGCCGTCAATCGGCTGGTCGGTGGCGGTTGGGTGCGCAGGGTCGAGTGTGTCGACGACAAGAGGGGCGCTAATGCGGAGCTGACCGACCAGGGTGCCGAGAAATTGGCGTCGGCAAGCCCGGCGCATGTGGCCGCTGTACGGGAGAGCATGTTCGACCTGCTGAGCCCGCGAGATGTCGAGCGGCTGGGTGTGGTCTTCGGTGAGATGCGTCGGCACCTTCTCGAGGCCCAAGCAAGTAATTGACAGAGCAACGGCCCATGTCACGTAGTTGGTGAGGGCTGCGAACGGACTGCCATCATTGTCTGGTGACCCGTATTCGTATGTTCGCAACCGACCTCGACGGCACCCTGCTGCGCTCCGACCGAACGATTTCGGCGCGCACCGCGCAGGCCATGGAGAACGCGCGGCTCGCGGGGATCGAAGTTGTGTGGGCGACGGCCCGGGCCAGGCATTCGGTACACACGTTGGCGAGCTCGTGCGGATTTCGCGGTAAAGCTGTGTGTGCCAACGGAGCTGTCATTCTCGACCTGGCGGACGGGACTCCGGAGATCGTCGACACCGTTTCGATCGAAACATCTTTGGCTGCAACAGCTATGGAGCAGGTTCGTGCTCTGATTCCTGGCGTAGTGTTCGCGAACGTCGGACCCACGCAGTTCTTTGCCGAGCCGGAGTATGCCGCTCTGTGCGAGTTCGCGGACCATCACCGGCACCTGCACGAGATGGTGCTCGCCGATACGCTGCCGCTGGACGTGGAGCCGATGGTCAAGATCGTGGCCCGGCATGCCGAGGTTCCCAGCGCCGACCTGTACCGAACAGCGGTCGCTGCGGGTATCGAGGGTGTGGAGTTGACCCACTCCGGGGCCCCGTACATGGAAATGGCAGCGGCGGGCGTCTCGAAGGCCAGCGCTCTCGCGCAGTTGTGCGCGATCGACGGCATCGACGCGTCGGAAGTGGCCGCGGCCGGTGACGCCTTCAACGACGTTGCCATGCTGACCTGGGCCGGAACGGCTCTGGCGCCCGCCAACGCCAGAGCCGAGGTCATCGAGCTCGCCGACCGAATTTTGCCCACGAACGACGAGGACGGGGTGGCGAGCTACCTCGAAGAGCTGGTTGCGGGGAGCTAGTTCAGCTGCTGACGGCCTTGGGTCCGGTGCCGATACCGACTCCGCAGTCCGTCATGAATTCGGAGAAGACACGGTCGAAGCGATCCGGGTAGTCAAGGTGCGGGAAATGTCCGGCGCGCTTGAAGATCTCCACCCGCCCCAGCGGTAGTTCGGCGCGAGCGTTCTCGGTGTGGGCGTTGGGGATGATGGTGTCTTCCTCACCCCACACCAGTAGTGCCTGCAGATTCTTGAAGTTGGCGAAATGCGGAGTGGCATTGACGGTTTGACCGTTGTAATTGATGACCGATCGTGCCGTCGCCAGAAATGCCTGACGCGTCGACGCGTCCGACACCGAAGCAAAGCTCTTACGGGCCTCACTCGCGCTGGCACCGAGCTTGAACAGGCCGATCTTGTTGAAAAGTCCGAGCGCTTTGTCTGTCACGTCGGTCAGCGTCCGGGACGCGAGGACGGGAAGTACCAGTTCGCTGCCGGGCAGAGTTGCTGCACGCAGGAGTGGGCTCACCTCGGGGCCGAGTCCGCCGCTGGCTACCAGGCACAGCCGCTCCACACGCTCGGGGAAGAGATACAGTGTCTGCATCGCGATCCCACCACCGAGGGAGTGGCCGACGAGGGTGGCCGACGGAATGTCGAGGGCCTCGAGGAGGTCACGCACAGTGGCGGCGTGAGCGCTGAGTGAGTAGTCGCCGGCAGGCTTGTCCGACGCACCATGTCCGAAGAGATCAGGGGCGATCACGCGGTAATGACGCGAGAGCGTCTCGATCTGCGGCTCCCAATTGGAGTGCGCGCCCAGTAGGCCGTGAATGAGCACCACAACGGGGCCACTGCCTTGGTCGACGTACTTGAGCTGGTCGCCGTGCAATACAACCGTCTGTAGTTGGTCGGTTGCCATGATTGAACCTTTCGGAGCCGCCAGTGTCTGTGGCTGCTCGCGTGTTGTCGGACCGCACCCGCCCCGACGCGGATCCACGGGTATTTGTGACCGGGAGTAACCCCAGTTCCCTCAGTATGCCCACCGAGGGGCCCGATGTCGTCGCCATCGGGCGTGTTGTGACGAACCGTGAGCCGTCGGCTGAGGGGAGACGTACAACTCACCGCCGCGTGTCGGCGCCGCTGATCAGGCGAAATCGACCAGTTTGCCGAAAGTGAGGTTGATGTCCCACGGTGTGACGCCCCACGTCTCGATCGCTGATACCGCGAAGATTCCGGCAGCCTCGATGGTGTCCTGTGAGGCTGGTGCCGAAACGGAAACGCCGGTTTGTCCGCTCGGAACCTCCGGCCAGACGCCGGTTCCGGCGGGCGCGGGGGTGGCCTCCATGACCGCGTTGGCCAGTCCCGATTCGTCGACGGTCGTGAAGAGGCAGTTCGGCTCGTGCGGAGCATCCCACCCGCCGAGTTCCGCGAGCCAGAATTCGCCACGTCCAGCAGCGGAGATCGCGACCGACGCGAGTACCGATTCGAGATCTTCCCAAGCGTCGGACGTCGGGGCCGACGCCTCGGTGAGCTTGAACGGTGCGGCAAGTGCAGTGCTGTCAGGGGAAGCGAAGCGCGGCTGCACAGTGAGGGCCTGGGTCTGGGTATCCAGAAACGCAACCTCTCGGAACTTGTTGTCCGGCAGGGTCGTACGGGCTACGAGACCGCGTCCCAACTGTGCGCCGAGCGCCGCGGGATCGTCGACGCTCCACAAGCGGGTCTCGTCCTCGGACCACGTGCGAATCATTCCGCCGACGACGGGACTGATCAGCACGGGCTCGAGGTTCGTAGTGCCTGTTGACTCGCTCACCGCTGGCTCCCCACCGCACGTCGTACCGCCGGACGGGTTCCCGGCGGCCAGTTAAGTATGCCGCCTCGCTGCTGTGCGCCTTTATTAACCGCCGGGGGTTAATAAAGGCGCACAGCAAGTGGTCACATATGCGTGCCGCCGTCGATGCGGATTTCCGTTCCGGTGACAAACGAGCCGTCCTCGGAAGCGAGCATCGCGATCACGCCGGCGACCGCGGACGGGGGAGCGAAACCCTCACCGATTGCCGGGGCCAGCTTGCCGAGCAGCGTGAAGTCGATGTCGGCCGGGAAGCCGGGATCGGAGGTCATGCCCGAAGCGATGCTGCCGGGTGCGACGGCCACGGCGCGAAGGCCCTGCTTGCTGTACTCGAGTGCAAGTGCGTGCGTGAAGGATTGGATTCCACCCTTCGACGCCGCATATGCCGTCATATACGGGTGGGCGAAGGTCGCCGATGTGGAACTGAAGTTGACCACGACGCCTGCTCCGCTTTCGAGCAGTGCCGGCAGGGACTCCCTCGTCATGAGGAATGTTCCGGTGAGGTTGACCCCGATGACGGTGTTCCAGAAATCGAGTGTCATCTCGTGGGTGTGCGCGGAGCGCAGAATGCCCGCCGCATTGACCAGCACGTCGAGCCCGCCCAGAGCCTTGATCGCAGCGCCGACCTGTTCGCGAACAGACTCTTCGCTGGAGATGTCGACCTTCACCGTGGTCAGGCGATCGGAGTGTCCTGCGTCCTTCGCGGTGTTCAGCGTCTGTTCGAGGCCGGTCTCGGAAATGTCGGCGGCGACGACGGTGCCACCTTCTGCCAGGATGCGGGCAACGGTGGCCTGGCCGATTCCGGATCCTGCGCCGCTGATGAGGACGCGCTTGTCGTCGAATCGATTCACGAGAAAACTCCGGTCTGTGGGATGGACAGCTGTCTGGTGACCGATTCTGCGCGATCCAGAGCTATTAATCTGCTGGGCATTCCACTGACTGGGCACCAGTGGTGCTTGTTCGCTCGCAATCCCGAGCGAACAAGCACCGACGTCTCCTAGAGGCCCGCTGCCTGCGCGAGGCTCGGCAGGTAGGTGCTCGGCTGACCGAAAAGCTGAGCGCTGCCGTGTGCACGCTTGAAGTACAGCTGAGCGTCGTGCTCCCAGGTGATCGCGATTCCGCCGTGCAACTGAACCGCTTCGGAGGTGATCTGCTGCAAGGCTTCCGAGCAGTAGACCTTCGCCACTGCCGCGTCGTCGGCCGACTGCGTCGCCACGGCGGCGTACGTCATCGACCTCGCCGTCTCGACCAACGTGTACATGTCGGCCATCCGGTGCTTGAGGGCCTGGAAAGAACCGATCGCGCGACCGAACTGCTTGCGCGACTTGGTGTATTCGACGGTCTGCTCGACGATCGCTGCGGCCGCTCCGACCTGTTCCGCGGACAAGGCGATCAGAACGACGGTTCGGATCCGATCGACCAGATCTTCGGACCACTCCAGTGGCCGACCACGAACACCGGAGAACGTGACCTCCGCCAGCGTTCGCGTCGGATCCATGGTGGGGACGCGTCGGCGGGAGACGCCTTCGGCCGCTGGATCCACTTCGTAGAACCCGTCGGCCGTGAGAACGAGCAGGGTGTCTGCGACGTGTCCGTCGAGGACGTACGACGCCGTGCCGGTCAACGCGTCTTCGGTTGCCTCGACGCCGAAGGTGCTCCAACCCGCGGCACCTGCCCAGCACAGAGCGAGCGTGCTCTCGCCGGACGCGACACCGGGCAGCAGTCGCGAGCATGCGTCGTTGTCACCGGAAAGCAGCAGTGCCTGTGCGGCAAGAATCGCCGAACCCAGCATCGGTGACGGGGTCAGCGTGCGGCCCAATTCCTCCTGGACCACGTGTACCTCGCCCAAACCTGCTCCGACGCCGTCGAACTCCTCCGGAATCGCCAACGCGGCGACGCCGATCTGCTCGCACAGCTTGCTCCACAAAGCGGCGTCGTAGCCGATCTCTGTGGTGATGGCGGCGCGGACGGCAGCGGAGTCGGAATGCTTGCTCAGGAGATCGCGTACCGATGCGCGCAATGCTGCCTGGTCTTCGGTGTCGATGCTCATGATGCAACCAGCGCTTCGACGACGCGTGCGCGATGCTCGGACGGTGTGCCCCACGCGGTGAGCAGCGCCCGTACCTTGGTGAGCCACAAGGAGAGATCGTGTTCCATCGTGTAGCCGATGGCGCCGTGAACCTGGAGTCCGACGCGAGCGGCCTTGTACGCAGCATCCCCGCACGCGACCTTGGCCGCAGAGATGTCACGCGAGGCGTCGGCCGACTGATCGCGAACCGACAGTGCGGCGCCGTGCAGCAGGGGGCGAGCCATCTCGAGGGAGACGGCAACCTCGGCCAGGTGGTGCTTCATGGCCTGGAACTGTCCGATGACCTTGCCGAACTGCTTGCGCTGCTTCGCGTATTCGGTGGTGACCTCGAGCAGTGTCTGGCCCAGGCCCTGCAACTGCGCGGCAGTGGCAAGAGCGCCCATGTCGAAGGCGGCCGAGAAGTCGGCGGAGCCCAGCGATTCGCCGGCTGAAACCTCGTAGAGCTTGCGGGAGAGATCCACCGATGCCTTGGCTTCGCCAGGGACGCCGAGTGATACGGCACCGTCCTGCGCGAGCAGAACCAGATCCACCGCATCGGCGTCGAGCGCGAACGGTGTGCGCGGGGGAGCTGCGACAGTTGCCAGCGAACCCTCGGCGAGAGCAGAGAGACGTTCCGGTGCAACGGAGGCCAGGAGCGTCGGCGCCACGGCGATGGTCTCGACCACCGGTCCGGGTACTGCGTGCCGACCGAGCTGTTCGAGCGCAACGACCAGGTCGACGGCGTCGGCGCCGAGTCCGTCGTGCTCTTCGGAGATGACGAGACCGTTGACGCCGGTCTCGGCGAGGCGCTGCCAGAGCTTCTTGCCCGGCTCGGTGTCACCGTCGTTCCACGAACGGATGACGGCGGGCATGTCGGACTTGGTCAGCAGTGCATCGATGCTTGCAGCGAAGTCCTGGTGGGAGGAGTCGAGCGCGAATCTCATCGGTCCGCCTTCGGTAGGCCGAGCAGACGCTCAGCGATGACGTTTTTCTGAATCTCGTTGGTGCCTGCGTAGATCGGGCCGGACAGGGAGAACAGGTATCCGTCCATCCAGTTGTCGGCCAACTCGGCTTCAGGGCCCTGAAGTTCGAGAGCAGTCTCGTGGGTGGCGATATCCCACTCGGACCAGAAGACCTTGTTGATCGAGGACTCGGCGCCGAGCTGTCCACCGTCGGCCAGACGGGTGACGGTGCCGAATGTGTTGAGTTGGTAAGCGCGAGCGCCGATCCAGGCGTCGGCGACCTGGTTGCGCAGAGCGCTGTCGTCGGTGCGTCCGCTGGACTTGTACAGCTCGAGCAGGCGGTCGACGGTGGCGAGAAAGCGGCCGGGGCTGCGCAGCGAGAGACCACGCTCGTTGCTCGCGGTGCTCATCGCGACCCGCCAACCTTCGTTGACGTTTCCGATCACACCCGACTCACCTGGGTTGGCCGGGTCGTCCGGAACGAAGACGTCTTCGAGGAAGATCTCGGCGAAGCCGGGCTCACCGTCGAGCTGATCGATCGGTCGAACGGTGACACCCTTCGACCGGAGGTCGAACATGAAATACGTGATGCCCTTGTGGCGCTGCGCATCCGGATCGGAGCGGAACAAGCCGAAGCCCCAGTCGGCGTAACTCGCGCGTGAGCTCCACGTCTTCTGACCGTTGAGCAGCCAGCCGCCGTCGACCTTCTTCGCACTCGAACGCAGGCTTGCGAGGTCGGAACCGGACTCGGGCTCGGACCAGGCCTGGGCCCAGATGTCGTCGGCACGAGCCATGCGCGGCATGATGCGAGCCAACTGCTCGGCATTTGCATGCTCGAACAGTGTGGGAGCCAACAAGAAGATACCGTTCTGGCTTACGCGGCCGGGCGCGCCCGAGCGGTAGTACTCCTCCTCGAAGATGACCCATTCGAGCAGGGACGCATCGCGTCCGCCGAGTTCCTTGGGCCAGGAGACGACGGCGTAGCCGGCGTCGGCGAGTGTGTGCTCCCACTGACGGTGCTCTTCGAAGCCTTCGGCGGTATCCATCGACTTCAGGGGAGTCGCGGGCACATTCGCTTCCAGGAACGAGCGAACCTCGTCACGGAATGCGGTTGTGGCGTCGTCGAATACGAGATCCACTAGTTTGTTCCTTCCTGCGGTGCGCGAGCACTGGCAGCCATAGCTTTGGCGTCGAGACCACCAAGCGAGTCTTTGCCGACTTCGGCGTTGTGAGCGTGAGCGAAGTGATGCAGACCGAAGACGGAGTCGATGCCGTTGCGCATCCCCATCTGATCCTCGCACTGATTGACGGCCTTCTTGGTCAAAGCCAGTCCGAAGCGCGGCATCTCGGCGATACGTCCGGCGAGCTCGAACGTCTCCTTCTCGAGATGCTTGCGGGCGACGACGCGGTTCACCATGCCGATTTCGTATGCACGTTGCGCGGTGAACCGATCGCCGGTGAAGAGCATTTCCTTGGCGAATCGTGAACCGACCATCCACGGGTGCGCGAAGTATTCGACGCCGGGGATGCCCATGCGGACAACGGGATCGGAGAAGAAGGCGTCGTCGGCCGCGACGATCATGTCGCAGACCCAGGCGAGCATGAGCCCGCCGGCAATGCAGGCGCCTTGCACCATCGCGATGGTGGGCTTGGGGATCTCCCGCCAACGGCGGCACATGCCCAGGTAGACCTCCATCTCGCGGGCGAAACGCTGGTCACCGCCTGGCTTGTCGACGTGATCCCACCACATGGTGGCCTTGTTCTCGTACTCGACGTGATGGTCGCGTCCCGGAGTTCCCAGGTCGTGACCGGCACTGAAGTGAGGTCCGTTGCCTGCCAGGACGATCACCTTCACGTCGTCGTCTTCGACGGCGCGCTGGAATGCCGCGTCGAGGGCGTACGTGACCACCGAGTTCTGGGCGTTGCGGTAGTCGGGTCGATTCAAGGTCACGACGGCGACCGAGTCACGAACTTCGTAGGTCACGACGTCGGCTTCGAAGGGAACGGTCATGATTGTTCCTCGCGCAGAACCGTTTTGAGGACCTTGCCCGAAGGGTTGCGGGGCAGGTGATCTACGAAGCGCACCTCGCGGGGCACCTTGAAGCCTGCGATCTTCTCCTTGAGGAAGGCGATTACCGACTCTTCGGTGAGGCCGGCACCGTCGAGTTGGGCGATGTAGACGCGGCCCACCTCTCCCATCCGGTGATCGGGGATGCCGATGGCAGCAGACTCGTGGACGCCGGGCAGGCGAGCCAACATGCCCTCGATCTCGGCGGGGTAGACGTTGAATCCGCCGCTGACGTACATGTCTTTCAGACGGTCGGTGATGTCGAGATAGCCACGCTCGTCGAGGGTTCCGACGTCTCCGGTGTGCAGCCAGCCGTCGGCGTCGATTGCCTTGGCGGTGGATTCGGGGTCGTCGAGGTATCCGAGCATGACGTTCGGTCCACGAAGCAGGATCTCACCCTGGTCGCCGATCTTGACCTCGAAATCGGCTGTCGCGCGGCCGGAACTGGTGGAGACGGTGACCGGGTCGTCGTCGGTGCGGCACATGGTCGCAACCACTGCCTCGGTCAAACCGTATGCCGTGAGGACGGCGTCGAAAAGCTCTGCTTGCATGCGCTCGACGAGAGCAACCGGCACGGGTGCTGCGCCCGTGATCGCGATGCGGAGCGAGGACAGGTCGTATTCGCTGCGGCGGGGATGATCGAGGATGGTCTGGTAGATCGTCGGGGCGCCGGGCAGGATGCTGATCTTCTCGCTGCTGACCAATGCGAGGGTGTCGTCGATGTTGAAGACGGACACCGGCACGATCGTCGCACCGTTCAACAGGCAGACCAGGATTCCGGCCTTGTATCCGAAGGTGTGGAAGAACGGGCTGATGATGAGGAAGTTGTCGTCGGCGGTGACCTCGGCGCATTCACCCCACGACTTGGCGACAGCGATGGACTGACGATGCGCGGTGATCGCACCCTTGCTGCGCCCCGTGGTGCCGGAGGTGAAGAGGATGTCGCTGACGTCGTCTGGCTGCACCTTCGCAGCACGCGCGTCGGCTTCGGTGCGGGCGGCGTCGGTGGCGAGCGCGAGGAAGTCCTCGAACTCGATGACGCCGTCACGGTCGTCGTCCCCGTCGATCGGTACCTGGATGACGGTGGGGATCCTCAGGTCCGGATTGGCGTCGAGCAACTGCTGGTACCGATCGGCCTTGAGGAACGTGCCGACGACCACCAGGGCAGCTGCGTCGACGCGCTCGATGATGTCGAGTGCTTCGGTGCCGGTGTATCGCGTGTTGATCGGGATGATGGCTGCGCCGGCGTACTGAGCGCCGAGCAGGGCGATCACCCAGTGGTACGTGTTGGGCGCCCAGATGACGACGCGGTCGCCTGCCTTCACCCCACGGTTGATCAGTGCGCCGGCGAAATCGCGGACGCGCTGATGTAGCTGTGCGAAGGTCAGTCGGGTGTCGCCATCGGCGATAGCCGCGCGCTCACCGAACTCCTCGGCGGCCCGGATGAGGGCTGATGGGATGGTTCTCGGTTGTTCGGTCACTGGACTCCTACCTGACACGCTACCTAGCAAGTGCTTGGTAGGTTATCTTACATATGTGGACCAGAGCGAGAGCCCGGACGGGCAGATGACGGACGACGAGTTTGCGGCCACGGTCGCGCAGTGGTTGGCCGAGAACTTGACGGGCAAATTTGCCCAGCTCAAGGGTAAGGGCGGCCCCGGCAGTGAGCACGAGTTCTTCGAGCAACGACTCGAGTGGGACAAGCACCTCGCAGCCGCAGGGTGGACGTGCCTCGGGTGGCCGAAGGAGTTCGGCGGGCGGGGAGCCAGCATCTCCCAGCAGGTCATCTTCCATCAGGAGTACGCGAAGGCCGGTGCGCCCGCTCGCGTCAGCCACATCGGTGAAGAGCTGCTAGGCCCGACGCTGATCGCGTACGGCACCGACGAGCAGAAGCGCCGGTTCCTTCCTGGCATCAACACGGTCAGTGAACTGTGGTCGCAGGGCTACTCCGAGCCCGGCGCCGGTTCCGACCTCGCGAATGTTTCCACGACCGCACGCCTCGAAGACGGCAAGTGGATCATCAACGGCCAGAAGGTGTGGACCTCACTGGCCCACGTCGCGCAGTGGTGCTTCGTGGTCTGCCGCACCGAGGTGGGCTCCAAGCGTCACCAGGGGTTGAGCTTCCTGCTGGTCCCGTTGGATCAGCCAGGTGTGACAGTTCGGCCCATTCAGCAGCTCACCGGCACATCGGAGTTCAACGAGGTCTTCTTCGACGACGCCGTCACCGACGCCGATCTGGTTGTCGGGGAACCCGGCGAGGGCTGGAAGATCGCGATGGGGCTGCTCACCTTCGAGCGCGGCGTATCGACGCTCGGACAGCAGATCGGATTTGCCCGCGAACTCCAGGGCGTCGTCGACCTGGCGAAAGCCAATGGCAGTGACCAGGATCCGCACATCCGCGAAAAGATCGCCCGCGCGTGGGTCGGACTGCGCGTCATGCGCGCGCACGCGATGCGTACTCTCGACGCCGTCGACGCCGGAACCGGTGGCGGAGAAGCGTCCGTCGCAAAACTGTTGTGGGCCAACTGGCATCGTGACCTGGGACAGCTGGCGATGGACGTGCAGGGTGCGTCGTCGTTGGTTGCGCCGTGGGCGGATTCCGAAGGCAATGCCTCGGACATCACCGATCCCGAGCATCTCGAGCTCGACGAGTGGCAGCGACTCTTCCTCTTCACCCGCGCCGACACGATTTACGGCGGCTCCAACGAAATTCAGCGCAACATCATTTCCGAGCGCGTGCTCGGTCTTCCCCGAGAGGCTCGTTAATGTCTGACACCAAAGCCGCGTCCCCGCTTTCCGTTGCGCCCGAGGAAACCCCTGGCCACGGACTGCTCGCGGGTAAGAAGGCGATCATCACCGCCGCAGCCGGAACCGGCATCGGCTTCTCTACGGCGCGCCGGGTGCTTCTCGAGGGCGGCGACGTTCTCGTCTCCGACTTCCACGAGCGTCGACTCGGCGAGACGGTGGAGAAGCTGAAGGCCGAATTCCCCGGTCAGCAGGTCGAGTCGATCATCTGTGACGTGTCCAGCACCGAGCAGGTCGACGCGTTGTTCGTCGGCGCGGCCGAGAAGTTGGGACGTATCGACATCGTCGTCAACAACGCGGGCCTGGGCGGCGAGACACCCGTCGTCGACATGACGGACGATCAGTGGGATCGCGTTCTCGACATCACCCTCAACAGCACCTTCCGTTCGACGCGTGCCGCGCTGCGGTACTTCAAGAGCGTTCCGCACGGCGGTGTTCTGGTGAACAACGCGTCCGTTCTCGGTTGGCGGGCGCAGCATTCCCAGGCTCACTACGCCGCAGCCAAGGCGGGCGTCATGGCACTGACTCGGTGCAGCGCCATCGAAGCAGCGGAGTACGGAGTCCGTATCAACGCGGTCTCGCCTTCCATTGCGCGTCACGCGTTCCTGGCGAAGGTCACCAGTGAGGAACTGCTCGACCAGTTGGCTTCCGGTGAGGCCTACGGCCGCGCCGCGGAGGTCTGGGAGATCGCAACGGTCATCGCGATGCTCGCCAGCGATTACTCCACTTACATGACCGGCGAGATCGTCTCCGTTTCTTCGCAGAGGGCCTAGCGTCCCCGTGCGCGGTTAAGGAGTCCCTGGACTCGCTGACCGCGCACAGGGGAAGGCCCTGGATAGGATTGAATACATGACGCCACCTCGAAATTCCGACGAATCAAACGGCAAGTCCGGGCGCCGCGACGAGCTGCTCGAGATCGCGGCGGGGCTCTTCGCCGATCGCGGAGTGCGCGCGACGACCGTCCGCGACATCGCCGACGCCGCCGGGATCCTGTCCGGCAGCCTGTATCACCATTTCGATTCCAAGGAGTCGATGGTCGACGAGATCCTGCACCAGTTCCTCGACGAACTCTTCGGAAAATACCGCGAGATCGTCGCGGCGGGGTTGGACAGTCGCGCGACGCTCGAAGCGCTGGTCGTGACGTCGTACGAGGCCATCGACGCCTCACATTCGGCTGTGGCGATCTACCAGGACGAGGTCAAGCACCTCGTCGGGAACGAGCGCTTCGCTTACCTGGCCGAGCGCAACACCGAATTCCGGGACCTGTGGGTCGGCGTCCTCGAAGCCGGCGTCGCGGACGGGACCTTCCGCTCCGACATCGACGTCGAATTGGTCTTCCGCTTCATGCGCGACACCGTGTGGGTCGCGGTTCGCTGGTACCGCCCGGGTGGATCCCTCTCGGCTCACGCCGTCGCGGCTCAATATCTCGCGATCGTGCTCGACGGGCTCTCCGATCCGGCCACAACTTCAGACGCTATTGCTGAATCAACTTCAAGAACTATTGCTGCACAACGAAACTAGGAGCTAACGCTATGTCCGAGGTTTACATCGTCGACGCCATTCGCACACCGATCGGCAAGAGGGGTGGCGCGCTGTCCGGCGTGCACCCCATCGATCTCGGTGCGCACGTCGTCAAGGCACTGGTCGAGCGCACCGGTATCGACCCCAGTGACGTCGATGACGTGATCTTCGGTTGCGTCGACGCCATCGGCGGCCAGGCCGGCAACATCGCCCGTATGTCCTGGCTCGCAGCGGGATTCCCGGAGCACGTTCCCGGGGTGACCGTCGACCGTCAGTGTGGTTCGAGCCAGCAGGCAGTGCACTTCGGCGCTCAGGCCATCCTGTCGGGCACCGCGGATCTGATCGTTGCCGGCGGCGTTCAGAACATGAGCCAGATTCCGATCTCGGCAGCGATGATCGTCGGTCAGCAGTACGGATTCGACACGCCGACTTCGGGTTCGGTCGGTTGGACCGAGCGCTACGGTGACCAGGAAGTCTCGCAGTTCAAGGGCGCCGAAATGATCGCCGAGAAGTGGGACATCAGCCGCGAAGAGCTCGAGAAGTGGGCCCTGCAGAGCCATGAGCGCGCCAAGGCTGCAATCGCCGCGGGTCGCTTCGACAACGAGATCGTTGCCATGGGCGACGCGACCGTCGACGAAGGACCCCGCGAGACCAGCCTCGAAAAGATGGCGACGCTCAAGGTTCTTGTCGAAGACGGACGCATGACCGCGGCAGTGGCCAGCCAGATCTCCGACGGTGCGAGTGCGCTGCTGCTGGCGTCGGCGGAAGCGGTGGAGAAGTACAACCTCAAGCCCCGCGCCCGGATTCATCACCTCAGCGCACGCGGCGACGACCCGATCTTCATGCTCAGTGCGCCGATCCCGGCCACGAAGCATGCTCTCGCGAAGGCCGGCCTGAGCATCGACGACATCGACATCGTCGAGATCAACGAAGCTTTTGCCCCGGTCGTCCTGGCCTGGATCAAGGAAATCGGCGCAGATCCGGCGAAGGTCAACGTCAACGGCGGCGCGATCGCACTCGGTCACCCGCTCGGCGCGACCGGCACCAAGCTGATGGCGACACTGCTCAACGAACTCGAGCGCACCGGCGGTCGTTACGGCCTGCTGACCATCTGTGAAGGTGGCGGCACCGCGAACGCGACGATTATCGAGCGTCTCTGACGCCTTGCTGTGCGCCTTTATTAACCGCCGGCGGTTAATAAAGGCGCACAGCAGTTAGTTGTTCGGCACATCCGCAACCTTGATGTCGAAGTTCGCACTTTCACCGTCAACGCTGGTCACGGTAGCTGTGACGTCGTATTCGGTGCCCTGCTCGGTCAGGATGCACGTGATCGATGCGCCGACTTCGGCGTCGAGGTTCTCCGGACACGTCACGTCGTCGGGTGGCTCGCCGATCTTCTCGGCGAGTTGAGTGGAGATCTGACTTGCGACTTCGGACTTGTCCACTTGCGGCGTCCCGACGCTTGCCGAGCAAGCTCCCGTGGCCAATGCCGCCGAGAGTAAGACGATTCCCACTGCAGGCCTCTTTGTCATGTGAACTCCCAGGGTGCGCCGGTGCTCGCTGCTGCCACCTCAGGGATTACCGCATTCGGGACTGTTCAACCGAGTTGCGCGACGCAGTTTTGCGAGGTCAGCGTCGGCGGACCGTCAAGTTGAAGCCTTCGGGCATCAGGGTGAGCCGTTCGGCTACCTTCAACTCGTAGTCCGGATCGGCCTCGATCGTGTATTTCTGCAAGATGGTGCCCAACACGAGGACCGCTTCGTGAATAGCGAATTGTCTTCCGATGCAGGCGCGTTCACCTGTTCCGAACGGCTTGTACACGTGCGCCGGCCTGGCTTTGATGTTGGCGGGCAGGAAGCGATCCGGATCGAACGCCTCGGGATCGTTGCCCCACACCGGATCACGATGAAGTGAGGGGATGAGCACGAGCATCCAATCGCCCTTCTTCATCGGATACTTGCCGACGAGCGTCGTGTCTTCGAGCGCCGCGCGCCCGTAGGCGGGAGCGGTCGGCCACAGACGCAATGATTCGTCGAGGACGCGTCGTACGTATCGAAGTTTCGCGATCTTCTCGAAGGCGGGCTCCTCGCCCTCCCATACCTTGTCGACCTCGGCTTGCGCCTTGGCCAGCACGTCAGGGTTTCGTGACAGGTAGTACAGCGCGAACGACAATGCGCCGGAGGTCGTTTCGTGTCCGGCGACGAGGAAGGTCACGACCTGATGGCGGATGTTCAGTTCGTCGATACGGTTGGGATCGTTTTCGCGTGCCGCCCGCAGCATCAGTTCGAGAAGATCTTCGGGCCCCGGTTCGGTACTTGTCCGCCGGGCACGGATCACTTCGTCCACAACCTCGGCCATGTACGCCTTGCGGACCTCGTCACGTTGATCGGCGCGACGTGCGAGCACTCGCCCGAGGGCGGTCGACTTCAGGAACGTCGTGCGCTGCGAATGGGAGAGTGCGCCGACCATTGCCTTGACGAACGGATGCTGTTCTTCACGTTCGAAGGAGTCGAACGAGTAGCTGAATCCAGTGCGTCCGATGGTCTCCAGCGTCAGCTTGGTCATGTCTGCGGAGACGTCGATGGGGGAGTCACTTTCACGACTGTCCCAATGGTCGACCAACTCGCCGGCCACGTCGAGCATGGTGCGGTGGTACGAGCGCATCGCAGTCTGGCTGAACGCCGGTGCCAGGAGATTGTGCGCCTTGCCCCAGTTGGGTTCGTGGTTGTACGCCGTGAACAGGCCGTCGCCGCCGATTCCGCGGAGTGCTTTGACTCCAGGTGCAAGGTGCTTCGCGAACCGGGACTCGTCGGACAGTTCTGCCACCATGTCCGCGCCCGAGGCGAAGACGAAGCGATTTCCCAGGACATTTCTCTCGAAGATCGGGCCGAGTTCGCGGCCGATGCTCACGGAGTTCTGCAGCGGTGTCCGGATATTGATCCCGAGAACGTCCCCGAGGACCGGCAGACGCCACGCCGGATGCGGGATCCGAGCATCGGTCGTCGCCTCTGGAGTGGTGTCGACGCTCATTGTGTGTCCCCCGGGGTGAGATCGCTTACTGAATTGATGTCTAGTACGCAAAGTACGCCTTACTGAATCGGTGTCAAGTAGTAATCTGACTTGCCTATGGTCGCACCACGAAAACGCCTGGACCGAGAGCAGCGGCGCACGCAGTTGCTCGACATCGGCGCGCAACTTTTTGCCGATCGCTCGTACGAGGATGTGTGGATCGAAGAGGTCGCCGAGATTGCGGGCGTCTCGCGCGGGTTGATGTACCACTATTTTCCGACCAAGCGAGACTTCTTCGCCGCAATCGTCGAGCGCGAATCGCAGCACCTGCTCGAGGTGACCGCACCCGACGCGACGCTACCGGTGCGCGAACAGGTGGCAGCCGGGTTGGACGCCTACTTCGCGTACGTGAAGTCGCACAGCAGGGGAGTGCGCGCCATCAACGTCGGGACGCTCTCGGCCGAGGCCGGTATCCGGGCGATTGTCGAGCGCGAACTCGAACAGCAGCAGATTCGAATCCTCGATTCACTGGGATTCGAGGGCGAAAGAAGACGGCTCGCTGCCGTTGCAGTTCGGGGATGGATCGCGTTCGTCCGAGCTGTCTGCCTCGACTGGCTCGATCAACCTTCCATACCGCAGGAAGAGTTGAGAGTGATCTGTCTGCGGACCCTCTCGGGAGCGTTGGGCATCGACCTCGAAACGTGAAAAGCCGACCGCGCGGGAGCGGCCGGCATTTCCACGGACAAGTCTGATCAGTCGAGCGTCGAATAGAGATCGTCCCAGCCCTTGGCCACGTACATGTTGGTGTAGATGGACCCGTAGTACGTACTTCCTTGCAGAACGGTGACGTTCCCGGCCTGCACAGCCGGAAGTCTTTGCCACAACTTGTTGTCCGAGAGTTGATCGAAGGTGGTGTCACTGCTGTCGGTGACAGAAACCATGAACGCGTCGCAGTCTTGCAGTCGATCCATCTCTTCGATGCTCAGTCGTCCCTGATTGTCGAAACCGGTTGTGCTCAATGTTCTTCCGCCGATATCGGCGAGCGTCATGTCGGTGGGTTGACGATTCTTCTTACCCGTTTCCTCCGACACGGGCAGGCTGTCGATGTAGATCGTGGCCTTGTCCGGGCTGTAGGACAAGCTTGCGACGGTCTTGCCCGCGATCGCCGAAGCGTGTCGAGAGCGGATGTCGGTGATCAGAGCGTCATAGTCGGTGATCAGGCGATCCATGGTGGGTGTTCGGCCCAGCCAATCGGAGAGCCGGGTCAGGTTCTCCCGCCACGTCTGCTTCGATTCGGTCGTCAGGACAGGAGCGATGGCTTGGAGCTTTGCGGCGGGCCAGTACTCGTTGTCGGCGTTGACGCAGATGATGAGATCGGGTGCGAGTCCGAGGATCTGCTCCAGATTGGGCTTGTCGCTGAGGTATTCGGCCGAGCCGTCGACGGGAACCCACTTGGTGACGGGCGAGATGTTGTATCCGAACACCGGTAGTTCCAGGGCAATGGCGAGCTCGAGGTCGGTTCGGGCGTCGACGGCCAAGACCCGCTTGGGGTTGGTAGGTATGTCGTAGGTCCCCAACGGCGTGGTGACGGTGCGCATTTGAGCGTCATCATCGGCCCCTGAACCGTCGCTGGAACTGCAGGACGACAGAATAGTTGCGACTGCTGCCATCCCGGCTCCGATGCCGAATTGGCGACGGGTAAGTGCGTCGACTAGCTCTTGCCAGACGCGTTCGTCCGGCACGGTAGGTGTGTTGGTCAGCATTTTTTCGATACCCTTCGGTCTGAGTCCGTATCGATCGTAGGGTTGGCGATACCAGATCACCTATATCGAAAACCGCCTGATATTAGTCGATTTCGGCCATGGTCCGTGACTTTCGGGTGATGGCGGCGCCGAAGGCTGCAGCGAGCGGGAACATCAGAACGCCGTACACCGCGGCCGGTACTGCCAATTGCACGTTGTCGAGGAGACTGACGGCGATGGTGATCGCCAACGTGCTGTTGTGGATGCCGATTTCCATGGAACTGGCGATGGCCTGACGATCCTCGATGCCGAATATCCGGGGAACGACGTAACCGATCGAGAGGCTCAGTAGGCAGAACAAGGCAGCGACGACGCCGATGTCGACGAGATAGTCCGCGATGTTCTCGCGCTCGGAAACAACCGTTCCGACGATCACCAGTGCCAGAACCACCGCGGATCCGATGCGGACGGGCTTGTCCATGCGCTCGGCAAAGGCGCTCGAGCGCAATCGAACCCACATTCCGAGGGCGACAGGAATCAGTACGACGGCAAAGACCTGAAGTACCTTCGTGAACTGCAGTCCGAGGGTGCCGTCCGCGTCCTCGGGTTCGAAGTAGCCCAACGCGAAGTTGGTGATGAGCGGAAGGGTGACCACCGCTATCACCGAATTGACCGCAGTGAGTGTCACATTGAGAGCGACATCGCCGCGGAACAGATGGCTGAACAGGTTTGCCGTGGTGCCGCCCGGTGATGCGGCGAGGAGCATCATGCCGACGGCGAGCAGTGGGTCGAGGTCGAACAACGTGACCAGACCGAAGGCCGCGGCCGGGAGCAACAACAACTGACAGATCAGGGCAATCGAGACGGCTTTCGGCGCTTTTGCCACGCGGGCAAAATCTCCGACCGTCAAGGAAAGCCCGAGGCCGAACATGATGATGGCGAGTGCGGCGGGTAGGCCGACGGAGGTGAGTGCAGAGTCCATGAGTTAGTGGCTACTTCCAGTCACTGGGGGAATTTCACTGAAACTACCGTGACGCCCGGATCTGCGTGGCAGTTTGGATACATTGATGTATCGAACCGTGACGGCGTCGGTGAGCAGGGTTATCGTCGAATTATGTGCCGAAACATCACTGAACTTCGTGGACTCGAGCCCGCTGCTACGCCGGAGGAGATCGAGGCGGCCTCTCGCCAATACGTACGTAAGGTGAGCGGAATAGCCAAGGTGTCCGACGCGAACCGAGACGCCTTCGAACAGGCGGTGCGTGAGGTGACCGAAACGACGACGCGCCTGCTCAGTGCGTTGCCGCCTCGCAGACAGCCACCTCAGACCGTCCCTCCGTTGCGTCGCCCGGAAGTACAGGCTCGGATCGCTGCTCGTTCGTCCTGACCCGAGTGGATCTCACAGATATCGACGTATGGGACGTCGAAGCCTTGGATCAACTGTCTGCTGGGTTGGAAGGCGTTCTGGTCGCTCACCGCGTTCGCGACATCCGTCGACGGCTGGATACGCTGCGCAAAGAGGCCGTCGCCGACGACTTGCATATTCGTCAGGATGGAACCGTCTCTGCCATTGCGCCCATCGCCGACGGTCACCCGCTCCACGTGCACGCCCAGTTGCTCGAGGTCGCAGTTCGAGAACTGATCGGTGAGGCACTGCTGGTCAGCGCGGATCTTCATCATGCGTTGTCTCTGCGGTCTCAGGTCGGCACCGACCTCCGTGACAAAGCTGTGCGTGTGGGGGAGGAGTGGCGAGCGTTCAGCCCTGATCGGCAGCGTCAGATGTTGCGTCATGCACCAGGCCTGATCGCCAACCTCGACGGCATTCCTGCTGCGATTCGCAGCCCGGCCAATCTCGATCGAATTCAATCGGAACGAGCACGGCTGCAAGATGATTCAGTCCGAATCTCGCAAGAACTTCACCGCGAGTTCTTCGGCGGCAGACTGAGTAACACCGGGGCGGGCCAGTGGTACGCCGAACGCAAACTCGAGGATCTGGACGCGCTCGACGAGTTGTTTCGCGCCGAACCTGATCGACGGTTACTGCTCATGGACATGCGCTCGGGCGAACGCGGCTTCGCTGCAATTGCGATCGGTGATCCGGACACAGCGGATCACATCTCCGTGACGATTCCCGGACTGAACACCAACGTCAAGGACTCGATGCGCGGAATGGTCGGAGAGGCAACGCGATTACGAGCCGAGGCGATGCAGCAGCTCGAACTGGCCGGCCGAAAGGAAAGCGTGGCCACCATCGCCTGGATCGGATATGACGCGCCACAGGTGATCGGGCCGGGAAAGTTCGACATCGGTCGGGCCAGCTTCGACGTCAGTCGATCGTCCAAAGCAGGCATAGCCGCCGACGCATTGGGTAGCTTCTTTCACGGTCTTCGTGCCGCGTCGGTCAACGACGGAGTCCATATCACCGCGTTGGGCCACTCCTACGGATCCCTCGCGACTTCTCTTGCGCTGCAACGCGGGGCAAGCGCAGCGGTCGACGACGTGGTGTTCTACGGTTCACCCGGGGTGCGAGCCAAGGTGGAGTCGGACCTCGGTATCGCCGACCGGCACGTCTACGTCATGAAAGCGGAAGGCGACAGTATCGCGGGGTTCGGCCGTTTCGGTGGCGATCCGACGCGCACCGAGTTCCATCGGTTGTCCACGGCCGAGGGGATCACCCCGGATGGAGTGAAACACGAGCGGGCGTTCGGGCATGCGGAGTACGCGAGGACCGGAGACAACGGAGAACTGCGGATGTCGGGATACAACCTCGCGGTTGTGGTTGCCGGACTGCCGGAGTTGGCCGTTATGGCCTGACCTGCTGGCTTACAGTGGCACTCATGCGTCTGAGGCATTCGGCCAGGGGGTTGGTCGTTGACGACCAGTCCCGTCTTCTGCTTTACCGATTCATCGCGCCCGGGGGAGGGCTGACGGTCTGGTGTCCTCCGGGCGGAGGCTTGGAAGGAGACGAAACCCCGTCCGAGGCGCTCGCGCGCGAATTGGACGAGGAGATCGGCTTGCGCGACTACGGCGCAGCCACCCATGTGTGGCATGAGGAGATCCGTGACCCGGCGATATTGCCGGGTTGGGGTGGTGCGATCAACGACTACTTCCTCGTGCCGGTGGCGACCGCATTCGAGCCCTGTGGGTCGTTGGGGCGCGAAGCGCTGGCCGCCGAGCTGGTCGAGCACTTCGAGTGGTGGAGCGTTGACCGTCTCTTGTCACACAGTGGTCGAGAAGTGTTCGGGCCACGCGATTTACCCGACCGGTTTGCACGCCTGGTCAAGGATGGGCCATCGAGTGCGCCGGATCGATTTGTTCGGTCGCCGTGAGGGATGCGAGGTAGCGATTGAAAACGAACATTTCGGCATCGAAACACGGCTACGCTGGGGTTATGGAGCACTACGTGCGTAAGGACCCCATCCCGTACGCTTCTACGGCTGCGCTGGTCAGTTCTCACAACCGGTTGGCGAGGGCGGCCCAAAAATTGTGGATGGCTCTCCGAGGGCTGATGCGTGATCGGAAGGCGAGTCGGTACACCTCGCTCGCTCCGCGTCATCCCGACGGATCACGTACCGCCGTAATGTCTTTCAACAGCAGCGGCGGAGGGGCCGGATCAGGCGGGGCATGAAGGTCGCTAGTGCGACGCTGCCCGGGGCCCGTCGAATTCTCGACGAACACCGGGCAGTGACGCACTACTCGAACTGGGGTCAGCGGAGGTACTGTCCGCACACCGGCCACGCGCCGGCGCCCTGACCGGCAAGGACGTTTTCAGCAACGCGGACCTGTTCTGCCTGGCTGGCGTTGGCGGCGCTGCCCGCTCCGCCGTAGGCCTCCCACGTGCTCTGGCTGAACTGGAGTCCGCCGTAGTAGCCGTTTCCGGTGTTCGCGGCCCAGTTGCCCGAAGATTCGCATTCTGCGACACCCGACCAGTCGTGGGTGGCTGCGGATGCGGTGCCTGCGCTCAGTCCGAGGGCTCCGGCCGCGAGGGCTCCGGCTGCGGCGACAGAGGCAAGTGCACGGGTAACGGTGGTCTTGGTCATTTTCGGTAAATCCTCTCGAGTCCCGCCGACGGAGGACGGTGACCGTCTCAGCTCCGCTCCCACCACTAGGAATGTTGTCGAGTCCGAACCGCGGAGTGGGACGGGCGGTGGCGATTCGGTAATGCCCGGTTGATCGGGCTGTCACCAACCATAAGAGATGATTACGGATTGGTCACGGGTCGGCGTGTCGACACATGTTTGTGCAACAGAAATGCATCAAAGAGTGTTTTCCCAGGTCGCATGGCGATATGCCACCTCTCCCGGCGTTACATAAACGAGATAAAATGTGATGTAAGTCACCTTAAACGTGCCTCGACGGCGTCGATATGCGGCGAATGTGACACTCAATCAGCCCGGTTTGTCGGCTTTTCGACCCGGTTTCCAGTCGTGCTGGAACCCATGTCCAGCCGTGATCTGTTGTCGACCGACCGGCCCGATTTACCTGTAGGGCAGCAGAATTGACAACGAATAACGCGCCGCTGGCTCAGACGAGATTCTTGCTCGCCTTGATCCGGCGGCGAATGTCGCGCATCTGAATGGTGTTGCCGGCCTGACGAACGGAGCGTGGGATGAACCTGTTGACGAACGACACGAAAATGAAGAGGTGTTCGAACCGGCGGCGGTCGTCTTCGGTCCACTCGAGATCGAGTTGGTCGCGGTAGATCGGTGGAAGGAATCCGACCGTCAGGAACCGCAACAAGTTTCGGAACACCAGGCGTATCGGCCACGCGATCATCTGTAGGTTGACCAAGTCGATCAGGTACTGCTTGGTGCGTTCGTCGATGACGACGCGTTCGCAACCGAGGTTCCAGTAGCGCTCGAAGTCGGCACGTGTGGCCGGCCACATCTCTTCGGTGACCTGCAGCGTCGTTCCCAAAGTTGACGCGGACTTGTAGAACGACTCCGCCTGTTCATCGGACATCTTGCCGTGCAGCAACTGATGACTGTCCTCGAAACCGATGAACAGGCATGCAGCAACCCATAATTGGAGTTCGCGATTGAAGGCGTTGTACTTGACCGGGCTGTTTGAATCCGACTTCACATGTCGGTGCACCGAGTTCACGGCCTCGCGGTAAGCCTTTCGCTCTTCCTCGTCACCCAGGATCGCGACCGTCAGGTACTGCGTCGTGGTTCGTGCACGCTTCCACGGATGCGCTGTCAGAGCACCCGATTCGACCTTGCTCTCCATGACGCCGTACGCCACCTCGGGCCAACCGAGTTGCAGGATGACGTTGGCAGCGGCTCCGGCGAACGACCAGAAATCGAGTGCGTCGGTGATGTGTGCGGGCTTACGTGCCCACCGTCTACGCTCGGCCGTGATGGTGATGCGTGTCTGATCGGTGCGAAGCGACGACTCGGACTTTTCCGAATCCAGGTAGTGAGTGGGCATGGATCTTCCTCCGCGTGTGGTGAGTTACTTGGTCTCGACGTTGCTCACGAGCCACCGGTCGCCCGAGCGGACCAGGGACACGACCATGCGGTACTTCTGTGTGTTTCCCTCTGGCGCTGCGACATTCTTGGCTTGTTGGTCGACGAACACGAGCACCTTGGCCGACGAATCGTCCAGTGATCCGATGCCGACGTCTGTCGCCGTCGCGCTCGCCTGGCCTTGGCCCCCGGCAACGACTTCCCTCAGGGAATCCACCATCGTTCGGTAGGTGCCGGCAAACTCGTCGGTCGACATCGAGGCGATGGTGTCCTTGATGACATCGAGGTTCTGATAATCGAAGGAGGACATGATGGTTGAGTAATCCCGTGCGGTGTCCAAAGCCTCCTGCCGCAGCGTGTCTTCCTGATTCGCCGAGTACATCTGGAATCCGAGCACCGCCAATGCTGCGACCAGCGCTACCGCCATTAGTGAGATCAGTGCGTTGCGTGGCTCCTTCAGGCGGTGAAGTAGCGACGGAGAAGTCGGATGTTCGGCCACCTCGGCTTCTGTCTCGTCGAGTAGTGCGTTGTCACCGTGTGCCATTTCCCAGTCCTTCCAACATCAATCTCCAGTAGTTCAGGGCGTCGACTCCGGTCGGGACGAGAATCGGATCTGCGACGACGGGCGGTCCGATCGGAGTGCCCGGGACGGTCGAGTTCTGCAAACCGAGGTCGTTCGGACGCGGAGCATTCTGTGCTCCGCGTTGGACGAGGTCGTCGGCGGGGGGACAGTACATCGCCAGACTCGGACTGGTGGGAGACAGATCGCCGACCTCACGCCGAGGGGTGTCGTAGTTGCAGACCGGCCCCTGGGTCGCAACCAAGGCAAAGTCGGCGCGATCGCCTTTGACGATGGATGCCAGTTTGGCGAGACCTTCAGGAATCGTGACAAGTCCGGTTTCCAGGGCCTCTGTGCGGTCGGAGATGATCGGTGCGACAGTGACGAGATTGGCCAGGACCGCTCCGAAAGTGTTGTGGTACTTGTCGAACAACTGTTGAGCGCTGTTCAGGGCGGCGGGCGAATGATCGGTGAGGTAGATCAGCACCGGCGCATTGGATTCGAGTTGTTCGGTGAAGTTCTTGGCAGCTGCCATTCCCCGGACGAACGAATCCGATTGTGTCGCCATGGAGTCCACCAACGTGGAGGTTCGCGACAGCAGCGCAGCGAGTTCGGCCGACTGGTCGTTCAACTGCGCCGACATGGTCCCACCGTTGTCGATCATCGTCGCCAAGCTCGGGCCGAGCCCGTTGAACGAATTCCCCAGCTCGGTCCCGATGTCGCTGATCGCTTGTGGATCAATCCCTTCCAAGACACCGGACGCCTGAAGCATCAACTGGCTCATCTGGACCGGTTGCTGATCCGCGGGCATGGCGATCTCGTCGCCGTCCCTAAGATACGGGCCGTGGTCTGTGTTGGGGTAGATGTCGACATTCTGAATTCCGGCTGCGGTCCCCATCGTCACCTTGGCGACGCTGTCGGTAGGTATCTCGGTGTTGTCGTTGAGTGAGAGTTCCACCCGAGCCGTGCGGGTGCCTGCGTCGAGTTCGACTTCACTCACTTTCCCCACCTGTACGCCGCGATACGTGACGACCGTGCCCTTGGTCAGTCCGAAGGCGTCGGACATGTTGGCGTGCAGCAGGATTTGACCCCCGAAACCCTGAGGGCCGACCACGTAGACGATCCCGAAAGGGATGACCACAGCAGCGATCAGAGCGAACAGGACAAGTTGAACAAGCGCAAGGCGACTCAACGCAGACCTCCCTGAAGTAGATCGGTGAGAGTTCCCGCTGGTGCGATCGATTGACCGGCCATACCGCCGCTCCAGAGCTTGTCGATCGTTCCCGGAATATCCAGGGCGCCGTCGAAAACGAGGTAGTCGCCCTGCACTGCACCGGTGAAGTTTTCGAGCAACCCGTTCATGTTCGTCAGCGTCTGGCCGATCTCCGAGTTGAACGAATCCAGAGTCCCGACAACGGTCGACGCATCGTGCAGCATCGCGTCGAGGCCGTTGGGAGACGAGTCGAGAATGGTGTTTGCGTTGGTGGCGAGCTGAACGGTCGAGTTCAACAGGCTCGCAATCTGATCCTTCTGTCCCACGAGAATCGACACCACCTGTGGAACGGAATCGAGGTAGTTGTCGACAACTACGCGTTGGCCGGCCAGTTGGGAGGAGACCCGGGCAGCGAGGTCGACGGCCTCGTCGAACTCGCTGCGGTGACTGCTTGCCTCTGCCATGAGCGAGGTGAGGGTCTCGGTCAGAGAACGAACTTCACCGGAGCGCCCGGAAAACGCGGTGTTCAGCTCGCGCACCACGGTATCGAGTTGGTCGATGCCGCTTCCGGTCAGAACCGTGCCGAGGGTGGCAAGCGCACTTTCGACCTGCGGACCGATCTCGGTGCGAGACTCCGGAATTGTGTCTCCGTCGCTGAGCGTGGAGCCGGACGGAACTTCCGGCACCAAGAGTCTGATGAACGGATTGCCAAGTGCGGACGGGAGTTCGACGGAAGCTTCGACGTTGTCGGGCAATGGCGTCGCGGCGTCCAGACTCAGAGTCACATCGGCTCCGACGACATCGGCTGACAGCGCGGATACTCGACCGATGACTTTCTGGCCGCTGCGGACGTCTGCTCCCAACACCAGGCCGTCGGCGCCGGCCAGCTGCAGCGCCACGTTGTACGCGTCACCGTCGGCCGAACGACCCAGGGGTAGGTCTTGAATGCCTGCGCTCCAGCCGCCGAAGGCGAGCACGGCCGCAGAACCCACACCGATGATCACGATACCGGCGATTATTCGAACCGATTGCCGCGTCAATTGCCACCTCCGGGGACGGCTCCGCCGGAAATCGCGGAGGCGATGCCGAGCGGATCAGAAGTGCTGAGGGGGAAGGAAATCGGATTCGTGAACCCGGCTCCGGTGCAGATCGGCAACTTGTAGGTGTCGCACAGCGGTTTCGCCACCGCGAACTGAGTCAATGCAGTCGAGACGTTGAGCCGAATGCGCCCGCGCTGATCAGGACCGATTGTCTGGGAGAGGTTCTGCATCATCAACGGCACCAGGTCCATGAACTCGGCGAGGCCGGGTTCTTTGGCAGCCAGAGTGTCACCGAGAACTCGCACGTTGTCGGCTATGGCACCGACATCATCGCCGTGAGTTGTCATGAAACTGTTCAACTGGTCGAAGACCACCTGCAGATCCTGCAGAGGCTGTGAGATGTCCATGTTCTGGCTCGCCCATTGATCACCCAGGACGCCGAGGTCGCCGACAAGTTCGTCGAGGCTGACCTGCCGTGCGTCCAGAGCATTCATCAAAGTGTTGAGATTGTCGACAAGGGCACCGATGTCTTCCGACCGAGCGCCGACAACTCCGGTTGCTGTGCTGAGGTTGCGAATTGCGGTGTTGAATTGATCGCCCTGGCCCTGCCACCCGGCGGCGCCGCGGCTCACGAGATCGCCGAGATTGCCCCCATCCCCGGCAAATGCGTCGGCCAAAGTGCTGACGCTTCCCATCAAGCCGTCGAAATCTATGGGGGAGTGGGCACGTTCGATCGGAATCTGGTCGCCGTCTTTCAGTGTCTCTCCGCCGGTGTACGCCGGGCCGAGTTCGATGTGTCGATCGCTGATCACCGATGGATTGAGGACATAGGCCGAGGCGTCGGCGGGCAGGTCCACGGAGTCGGGCATCGACATCGCTACTCGAACAGAAGTTCCGCGAGGTTCCACCGACGTGACCGTCCCGACGCCGACTCCGAGGACGGTGACCTTGCTTCCCTCGTAGATTCCGCCGACGTAGCTGAAATCGGCGTAGACGGTCTTGGACTGATCTGTTCGTCCGAATATGTACCAACCGGGCAGGGCGATCGCCAAGGTCACTACCAGCATGGCCGTGACGGCTTTTCGTGTATTCACTTGCAGCCCTCCATGATGCCGAGCGCGCAGAGCAGATTGTCCGGGATCACGGCCGCCGGCGCGTTGACGTCGGTCCAATTGCCGGTGCCGGTTGAATCGGTGACCGAACGCAGCGCGGAAGGAAGACGAGTCAACAGCAGGTCGATCTGATCTGCGTTGTTCTTCAGCGTGGTGGTGACCGCGACGAGGTTGTCGGTCATGGCTCCGAACTCGTCCTGACGATCGACGAAAGTGGTGGAGAGCTTCGAGATGATGATTGTCAGGTTGTCGACCAGCTGAGTCAGTGCGTCCTTGCGCATCGCAAGAGTTCGAACGATCGTCTGAGCATTGGCCGCAGTACCGACGATCGAATCGGTTTGTGCCGCAGCCATGTCCGACAGCTCACGAGACATGATGAGAATCTGGTCGATCTGTTCACTGTTCTGCGCGAAAGCCGCCGAGGCGCCGCTGATTCCGGCCAGAGCCCGGCCCACCTGATCGGAATCAGTGGGAATCACCTGCGAAAGGGTGTTCATCATGGACTCCATCGCCTGTAGGTCGACGCCTGTTGCCGCAGTGGTGGCATCACTGCTGACGTCGTCGAGGCTGTACGGCACGGTTGTGCGGGAGAGCGGGATGACCCGCGCCTCGGAGTCGTCGACCACTCCGGCCGGCACGATCTCCAGGTAGCGCTTGCCGAGGACCGTCTTGAGCCTGACCGTCGCCGTGCTCTGGTTTCCCAAAGGCTGGTCCTTGTCCAAGCGGAAGTTGACGACGACGTGGTCGCCGGCAAGGTCGATCGAATCCACTCGGCCCGCGGGAACCCCGGCCACGTAAACCGGATCGGTGTCGGAAAGCCCGCTGGCATTGGCTAACTCGGCTGTGTATGCCGACGTGCGTACGTTGTACCAGAGCTTCGGAATGCCCAAGGCGGCGCCGAGTCCCACCACCAGAACGAAGATTCCGAGACTGCCCAGGGCGAGAGCGGTGCCGCTACCGCTGCGACGGCGATCCCCTTTGAACAGGAAGAGCATGATGCCGACGAACACGTCGATCAGCTTGACCAGGAACATCATGAGCACACCGGCGAGTGTGTCGGACCGAAGATGTTGGCTTCCATGTCGCCTGCCTTCAGAGTGAAATTGCACAGATACAGGCTGATGAAACTTCCGTAACTTCCGATCCGGTTGGCGGCGTCGGCGAACTGGGGAAGGTTGACGAGAAGTCTGTTGAACTCGTCGGTGCTCGCAATCCAACTCCCGGTGACACTTTCGAGTTGTTGCACGGTCTGACCGAATGCACCGTTCGACCCGGCCATGATCTGAGCCAACGACGAGACAGTGCGGTTTCCCTGATCCAAGAGCGAGACCAGTTGATCGTTCTGCCCGACGACGGAAGTACTCAGATCGTTCAAACCGTCCAACAGGCCGACCAATTCGGGTTGACGCTCGTCGACGGAGGTGAGAAGAGTGTTCATGTTCGTGAGTAGTTGCGCGAAGACGTCCTGACGGTCGACCAGGCCGGAACTCATGGTCGCGATCTGGTCGAGCAGGGTGGTCATTGCCTGGCCCTGGCCGTTGAAGGTTTCGACAAAACTTCGCGTGAGCGTGTTGACCTGCTCGGGCTGCAGCGCGGCGAACAACGGTTTGAACCCGTTCATCAGGGCCGTCAAGTTGATCGGCGGTGTTGTCTGCGCCAGCGGTATCGTGTCACCTGGTTCGAGCTGTCGTGCGGATACCGTTGTTGCGCTGTCGTCCTGCGTCAGTGCCAGATATCGAGCACCGAGCATGTCGCCGTAGCGCACGGCGGCACGGACATCCGACTCGAGGGAATATCGCGACTCGATTTCGACGTCGACGATCGCCTTGCTCGTCCCGCCTCCGTTGTCGGCGAACGCAACCGAGTCCACGCGGCCGATACGCACACCCGACATGGTGACCGGGTTGCCCGGGTTGAGTCCTTCGACGTCGGTGAACTCGAACGAGTACGAATCGGTGCTTCCGCGAACCGGGACCGACAACGTGTTCGCCACGAACGACGCGCAGGCGACGCCGGTGAGACAGAAGAGTGACAACCGAATTACCTGGCCAGGACGGACCTTCACGGGACGGTCACCTCGTTACCTCTGACCATCGGCCCCAACATCAGTGTTGTTGCCGGGTTGGGGGTATCCGAGGGTTCCGGCGATCCGCCCAGTAGTTGATCTTCGAGGTACCGCAGGGGGGCCGCTTCGGCTACGCCGCCCACGACCGGGGCACTGACGGGTTGTTCAGGCGTCAGGTTGGAGCCCGAACACTGTGCTCCGCGCGAGTCACCGTACTGCGGGCAATCATCACCCGTGTATGGGAGCGGTTCGGCGAACGTGGCAACTGCTGTGATGTCGAACTTTCCGGTGGCGAAGACCCGAGCGCCCGCGGCGCCGAACGTACTGGCATTCGCGAGGGTGGAACGCAGTCCTCCGGGATTGGCCGCGGTGGTTGCGAGTATCTTTCCGGCGGAATCGATCACAGTGATGATGTTTCGGTTGTTCGCCCCGACAAAATCGTCGACGGTAGCGGCGAAGACTGCGGCCGCGCCGATCGAGGACTCGAGATTCGCTCTGTTGGCGACCATGTCGTTCGAGACAGTTGTGGCGGCTGCCAAGGTATCGAGAATGTCGGGGGTCGCACGGTCCAACGCGTCGACGACCGACTTGAATTCGGGTGTCGATTCGAGGAATTGGTGTGCGGCGGGTGTCAGTACGCCGGACGCGGCACTGAGATTGTCTATCGTGGCTCCGATCTCGGCTCCGTTTCCGTCCAGGGCTTGACCGAGTGCGGTCAGAGCCGTTTGAAGTTTCTCGGGTTGCATCGCGGTGAGGACTCCGACCAATTTGGTGTACACGTCGTAGAGGGCGACGGCCTCGGGTCCGTCGTCCATGTGGATCTCGTCTCCGTCCGACAGAGTCGTCTGGTCCTGCTCATTCGGACTGTCCACGAGCTGCATGTAGATGTCGCCGAAGAACGTGCGCGGAACGACGCGAGCCACCACGTCAGCGGGAATCTTCGACGCGTCATCGGTCTGAATCTGCAACTGCACAACGGATTCGGCGGTTCCTGATTCGATTTCGCCGATTCGGCCGACGTTGACGCCGTGGTACCGAACCGGAGCTTCACCGCTGATGAGACCGGCTGTGGCTGGAACAGCGACGAAGATGTCGGTGCTCTGCTCGAGATTTCCCGAACCGCGTAGAACCATTGTCACGGCGGCGGCGACGGCTACGACTATGGCGATCGCGCCGCGAAGGGCGTACACGATCTTCGTGCGTGTAGTGAGTCTGTCCACGGCTCAGACCCCCATTCCCGGGATCTGGGGCACGAGGCCCCACAGCGCGAAAGTCATCAGTACGTCGAGGATTCCGATCGCGAGGATCGCAGTCCGGAGCGCGCGCCCGGCCGCTTGCCCGACGCCGGCCGGACCGCCCGATGCGTAGTAGCCGTAAGCGCAATGAACCAGCGCGACAACAGCGGCGAACACCACGGCCTTGAGACCCGAGTACAGGAGATCCTGCGGAGAGATCGCCAGATGGAAGAAGTAGTCGTAAGTACCTGCCGATGCGCCGTTGAAGAACACGACGACCAGTCGGGTCGAGAGGTAACTGGCCAGGAGTCCGATCATGTAGATCGGGATGACACAGATCATGGCAGCGATCACCCGGGTACCCGCGAGGAAGGGGATCGATCGGATCGCCATCGAGTCCAGCGCGTCGATTTCGTCGGAGATACGCATGGCCCCGATCTGGGCGGTGAAACTCGTTCCGACCTTGGCGGCCAACGCGATCGCGACGACAACAGGGGCCAGTTCACGGGTGTTGGCAACCGCGGACAGCATGCCGGAGAGCGAGGTCATCCCGACAAGCTCGAGGCCCCGGTGGGTCTCGACGCCCAACATCATCGCCGCGGCCAGCGACATCGCGAAGACGATCCCGATGGTGCCGCCGCCGGACAACAAGGAATTCGTGCCGAAGCTGACCTCGCTGATCTGACCGAGTACATGCTTGCGGTACTTGGTGAGCGCAAAGGGGATCGATGCGATAGTGCGGACGTAGAAAGTGACGTGCTGACCGAGGGAGACGAGGCCGTCGCCCGCGGTTCGCAGGGGTCTGCTCGCTTGACGTGCTCGAACACGGAGATCGACGAGCGACATCAGAATTCACCGACTGCCGGGACGATTACGGTGTAGAGCGCGGACAACACTGTGTTCACGATGAAGACGAGCGCGAACGCGATGACCACGGCTTCGTTGACTGCGTCGGCAACGCCGCGTGGGCCACCTTTTGCATGTAGACCTTTGAAGGTGGCGACCAAAGTCGAAGCGATGCCGAAGACCGCAGCCTTCACCAAAGCCATGACGAAGTCGGAAGATCGCCCGTACTGACTGAACGTTGCCATGAACGTTCCGGCCGGAAGATGCTGGACGTAGATGTGGTACAGGTAGCACGCGATCACACCGCCGAAGGTGACCATCGAACACAGTGCAAGGGAGACGATCACTGCCGCAACCAATCTCGGTGCGACGAGGCGCTCGATCACGTCGATGCCCATCACTTCCATCGCGTCGATCTCTTCCCGGATCTTTCGTGAACCCAAATCCGTGCAGATCGCCGATCCTGCGACACCGGCCATCATCAACGCGCACACCAGCGCCGCGGCCTGACCGACGATGATGAAAGCTACGACAGCTCCGGAATATCCACCGGCTCCGATCCGGCCGGCCAGTTCACCGACCGAGACGGCGATGAATACACCGATCGGAATCATGAGAAGCAGCGACGGGCCGGTGCTGACGCGACCGATGAACAGGGTCTGAGTAACCGTCTCGTGCAATGAGAGTCGTCTGCGCAGGATTGCCGTGAACAGGCCGAAGAGTGCCTGAACCGAGAATCCGATCAGATAGCCCCCCTGTAACGCTACGTCTCGCACCGGGCCCTTCGCGGCTGGCAGCTCGTACGTCATCTAATTGAATTCCTTTGCAGATCAACAGTGTTCGGCACGGAGTTCGAACTGTTCGAGCGCTGGCGGTCGAGCGAACTGCCTGTGAAGCATCTCACACATATATGTGTCCAAGCAAGCATTATGTGAACCGAAATTCTCGTCGAACTGTCAGCCCTGTTGACCGAGTTTCCTTCATTGACGTGGAGATATCGGAACTGTTCATATCGACATCCTGTGTATGTTTACGAATATTCCGAATCTGTCAGTCGGATTGCTTCGTGGATGCGGGCTGGATGCTTCGAGCGGTGACCCTACCCACTGCTGGTGGCCACAGGCAACGTTTTGTTAACGAAGATTCTCGGTGGAAGCAACGGGGGAGGTGGCGAAGGGTGAGTGGTGTGTTCTGATCAAAGGCAGCGTTACCTGCATGTATGAAACTCTAGACGCGCGATGTGCTGAAATCGGTGTACGAGTTTTCAGAATCATGCTTATGCTGATTCTCGTCTGATGAGCAGGCGGATCGAAGTGCTTTGTGCGTGAGGGCTGGAGAGTGGGGTACACGGTGAGCCTGAACGATCAGTTCGTCGACGCGCAGACGTCGAATGGGATTGTTCGGCAGCCGAGGTCCGACTCCGTCAAGAGGCGACCGAAGGACCGCAAGGCGCAGATCGCGGCTGCAGCGGCAATCGCGTTCAGTGAGCGCGGATATCCTGCTGTCAGTGTCGACGACATCGCGTCGGCGGTCGGTATTTCGGGTTCGGCGCTCTATCGGCACTTTCCGAACAAGTACGCGATGTTCCGCCACGCGGCACTGGAGTTGACCGGAGCGCTCGCCAGTGCCCTCGATGCCGTTTCGGTTGCGCCTGCGGCAACCGATGCGCAGCGGTTGCGCGAAGATCTGATTGCAGTGATACGAACGACGATCCGCAATCGGCGTACGGCCGGAATCTATCGTTGGGAGAGCCGGTTTCTCGACACCGATGATCGGAAATCCGTTCGAGCGCAAGCCAGTACGGTCAATCGCCGAGTAGCCCGGTATCTTTCGCGCTCCGAACCCGCGATGACGGCGAGGGACGAGACCCTTGTCGTGGCAGCGATGTTCAGCGTCATCGGCAGTATCACCGTCCATAACCTGTTGCTGCCCCAGCGAGCGATGGAGAAGGTTCTGCTCGACGCGTGTCTGGCGATAGATCAAGGTGAGGCTGCAATCACCGCTAGCCGCTTGGAGCAGTCCTCGTTACCTCGAACCGTGACCACGAACAAACGTGAACGTCTCTTGCAGGAAGCCGTGCGCCTCTTCGACTCTCGCGGGTATCACGACGTCAGCATCGAAGAGATCGCCGCGGCCGCCGGCTTGAACGCATCCGGTATGTACCGCTACTTTCCCAGCAAGGCAGAGCTTCTCGGCGCCGTGTTCTATCGAGCTGCAGATCGCTTGGACTTGGCGACGGCAGCGGTCTTCGACTCCGCGACTTCGCACGAACAAGTGCTCCGGTCACTGTCGGCGATGTACGTGGAGTTGTCGTTTGCACAGCACGAATTGATGTCGGTCTACTTCTCCGAGATGAACAACCTTCTGCCGAGTCATCGAAGCGATCTGAAGAATCGCCAGAAGCTTTACGTGGTCGAATGGGCGCGAGTGCTCGGCGAGATTCGTCCTGAGCTGTCGGCAGTAGAGGCGAAGTTCGTAGTTCATGCTGCGCTCAACCTGGTCCCGGATGTCGGCCGCATGATGAAGTTCGACGCTGCCGCAGAGAACGCGGCCAGGTTGCAGGTGTTCATGTCGGCAGTACTGTTCGGCCGTCGGGCTTCGGCCGCCTGAAGCGTGTCGGTGGGTGTGCGTAGTCTGGCCCACTATGAGCGAAGTCGTGTCACTGGCAGCTGCCCGTCGCATAGCGCTTGCCGCTCAGGGATTCGGCAAATCGCATCCCACGACGGTGACGCGTCGCAATCTGGTCGGCGTGATGGACCGGCTGCAGGTGCTGCAGATCGACTCGGTCAATGTCTTCGAACGCAGTCACTACCTACCCGTTTATGCGCGATTGGGCGCATACGACAAATCCAGACTCGATCAGCTTGCCTTCACCCCCGGTTCGGGATACCTCGAATACTGGGGTCACGAAGCAACGTTCTTGCCGGTGGACATGTGGCCGTTGTTCCGCTGGCGGATGGACCAGTTTCGCGCCAAAGCGTTGAGTGACAAGGACGGGTGGGCTTCCGATCGGCGCGTCTTCCTCGATTGGTTGCGGCAGGAGTTGCGCGACAACGGTCCGATGGCGGCGAGCGAGATCGAACACGAGGCGAACACGCGGCGCGGTCCGTGGTGGGGGTGGTCCGACGTGAAGGTCGGGCTCGAGACGCTGTTCCGTTGGGGCGAGGTGGTCTCGGCGGGGCGCGCCGGTTTCGAGCGTCGTTACGGCCTGGCCGAGCAGATGCTTGCACCCGAGATACTCGACGCACACGTCGAGCGGTCGGAGGCGATACGCGAACTGGTGCTGCGGGGTGTGAAGGCACACGGTCTCGGCACCCTCGACGACATCGCCGACTACTTTCGTCTGCCCAGCGCAGAAGCACGAACGGCCTTGCAGGAACTCGAAGACGCCGGCAGCGTGCGCCGGGTGTCCGTCGACGGCTGGGAGCGTCGAGGCAAGGCAAGGGAGGTGTGGATCGATCCGCGAGCGAAGCGTCCCAGGTCCATCCGTGCGGATGCGCTGTTGTCACCCTTCGACCCGGTAGTGTGGGCACGCGATCGAGCGTTGCGGCTCTTCGACTTTCACTACCGGATCGAGATCTACACTCCGGCGCACAAGCGAGTTCACGGATACTACGTGCTCCCGGTGTTGATCGACGACAAGATCTGCGCCCGAGTCGATCTGAAGAACGACCGTCAGAACCGTCGACTGCTTGTCCGCGCGGCGTGGGCCGAACCCACCGCGGACGCCGACACTGCGCCGCGGTTGGCGGAACTCCTTCGGAGAACTGCGCGTTGGCAGGGCTGCGACACCGTCGAGGTGGAGAACAAAGGTACGTTGTCTCAGCAGTTGGCCGCCGCTATGACGTGAGCCTTAAGGTCGCGAGGACGATTGTCATTCGGGAACTGTTATGCGTCCGTCGGTAGCTGCCTGATTGATGGAATTTCTCAATGCGGAACAACTTCCGGATCGAATTCTCGGCGGTTCAGCATCGTCGCGGTACTCCAAACATGCCGTGCGCGAATCTGATCGCCACTGGGTCGACGTGTGATGCCAGCTGTTCTTCTCCACGAGGACGTATGTTCCGCACCGCTCGCAGTCCAGCGGTTCCATGGTCATTGCCCTACTCCTGCGGCGGCCCTGCGTGCGATGTTGTCAGCGACTTCCTGCTTCCACACTTCGATGGGTTTGCTTGTGTCCATCTCGAATTCGAAACGGTCGACCATCTCGGGCGTGACGTCGGCGACGTCCACGTAGAACTGTTCATACCACCGCCTCAGTTGGTATACCGGACCGTCCTCGGTGCAGAGCAGCGGATTGTCGATGCGGGTCTTGTTCTTCCAGATCTCGATGTCCTGCTCGAACCCGACACCGATGTATCCGATCATCGCGTCGACAAGTTGATCGGCGAACTCGGCGGGCATCTCTGCGGACTTCTGGACGGTAATGCCGTACATGAGTACGAATTTGTTCGGGCTCACCGGGTAGTGGCAGTTGATCAGCACCGAATCGGTCGTGAAGTTCTCGTAGACGTAGCGCAAGTCGTCGATCATGAACGACGGTCCGTGGTAGGCCGCTGTCGAAAGATTCGACACCAACTTCGGTACGTCGGGGTCGGTCCAGGTCACGATGTCGTCGCGGTTGATGCCGCTCTGCTCCTGGATGGCGACGTGTCCTTCGAAGACGTTCTTGAAATAGGTGGGGAACGAGAAGTGCACGTAGAAGAAGTGCGCCATGTCAACGACGTTGTCGACGATTTCTCGGCAGTTCGTATCGATGACTATCGACTTCCAGACCCAATCGGTCCACTCGTGCTCCGCAGACTTGATGATCGGTATGGCGACTTCGGTAGGAGGCGGATTGCCTTCGGGGTCGTGCCAGACGAAGAGCAGCCCGTCTTGTTCGAGCGCAGTCCAAGCGCGGGTCTTGGCAAGCGGGGGGACACGTCGAGCATAGGGAATCGCGGTGCACTTACCGTTGCCTCCCCACCTCCAGTCGTGGAAGGGGCACGCGATCGAATCGCCCTTGACCGTGCCCTGACTCAGGTCGCCGCCCATGTGACGGCAGTACGCGTCGAGGATCTTCAGTTCGCCATGCGAGTCGGAGAAGACGACCAGTTTGGTACCGAAAGCTTCGACGGAATGCGGGTTCCCGTCGCTGTAGTCCTTGGCGAGGCCGAGGCAGTGCCATCCGCGGGCAAATCGAGTGGGAGGTTCTCCCTGGTCGATGATGCGAACCTCTTCCGATTCATTGACATCCGCAATTGTCATGTTCTTCCTTTCGTGAGTGCACCCGGTGGGCTGGACCGAGCGACGTTGTACGACAGTCGAAGGGGTGTAAATCTCTGGGCAAGTCACATACGTTGCGACGAGATGTTGCCGCCGTCGACAACCAATTCCGTTGCGGTGATGTAACTTGCTTCGTCGGACAGCAGGAAGCGGACAGCGTGTGCGATTTCCTCCGGGCGACCGAGCCTGCCGAGGAGGATGCGTCGTTCGAATGCCCCGTCACCCAATGCGTCTACGGTCGGCTGAAGCAGAGGGGTCAAAATCTGTCCGGGAGAGACGCAGTTGATCCGAATGCCGTCCGGGCCCAGTCGGTCCGCCAGCGATCGGACCATCGACAACATCCCACCCTTTGCAGCGGAGTAGACAGGGTTGATTGCATTGCCCAAAGTTGCGTTGATCGAAGCGATTCCGACTATTGCCGAACCGGGATTGGCCGTGAAATCAGGCATCAACTGTTGAACCAACAGGATGAGCGGACGTAGATGGGTGTTGATACCCGTCTCCCACACGTCGAGCGTCACTCCTTCGAGGGATCCGATATCGACGACCCCGGCGGAGTGAACAAGTCCGCCGATGGAGGGAAGTGAGGAACGGGTTGTGGCCAATGCGGCCGCGTAGTCGTCCGCTCTCGTGAGATCGATTCCCACTCCGATGGCGTCGATGCCGAATTCGGAGGAGATCACTGCTGCCTGATCGACCGCTTTTGCCTCGTCGATATCCCAGAGAGCGACTGGTCGTCGGATCGCCGCGAGCGCGCGGGCGGAGGCCAATCCGATTCCGGATGCGCCGCCGGTGATGATCACGCCTGTCGACGGGGATGAAGCATTCATGTGTCCTCCTGATTTTGAAGCGTTCTGCTCGGCGCCGCATGATCTGATGGGCTCCGGTCATCACTGTGACGAGGGATGGATTCGGGCTCAACGAACATGACCGATCATCGGTATAGGTGCTGGTGAGAGCCCATGAAGATGCATCTCCCGCTGCGTGGGAAACGTACTGGCGTCGTGTGTCAACGGAAGCTCAGATGGGCGGAACGAATGTTGGCTGCCGAAGCGGCGGGCCACCGGAACGGAGACATCGATGTTGATCGGACCGATCACCGAAGAGTCCATCCCCATGTCAACTCTCGACAGACTGTCGGTGGTGGTGGACTGCTTTCGTGACGCGCCTCGGCTGACATTGGGGGAGGTGGCGCGCCGAACCGGGATTCCGCGATCGTCCGTGCACCGGATGCTACTGAAACTCGTGAGGATGAACTGGCTACGCCGCGAAGGACTCGAGTACGAGATAGGCGACAAGCTAGGAGATCTGGGCGCGCTCTCGCTGTATCGAAACAAAGTGGATCGAGTGGTTACGCCCCTACTTCAGCAATTGCATTTCGTGACTGGACACGCCGTGCACCTCGGGGTGTTGGAAGGAAACCATGTGCGCTATATCCAGAAGATCGGGAGCCTGATGGTCCCCGACCTTCAGACTCGCGTCGGCTCACGTATCCCAGCGCAAGCGTCGACCATCGGGAAGTCACTGTTGAGCGCCGGCAACAGATCGGTGGCATCGTCGCACAACGCCAATGGCGTTCGCCAACACGCAGTTGCGTTCGGAATCTGCAATTCCGGGATGGGCTGTATCGGCGCGCGAATCGGGGTGCTCGACCACATGCCAGTAGGTCTCTCGATTTGTGGGCCCTTGATTCGCGGCACGATAGACAAGAGGAACGCCGCTCCCGTACAGATGGCGGCAGCAGCGATCTCGCAGTATTTCGGAATGATCGACGGGTTCGAGCAGGAGAAGACGGGATAGTCCGACAAACGCAAAGAGTGCGCCTCCCCCCACTACGCGTAAAGCGCAGTGGGGGAGACGCACTCGGATAGAGCTGTGTCAGCGAAGAGCCGCAAGCGCGTCGATACGCCCCGCGGCACCTTCCATGATGCTTTCGATCAGTTCCTTGCAGCTGGGCAGATCGTTGATCATGCCGACAACCTGACCCGAAGCAAGAACACCGGCTTCCGTGTTGCCCTCGACCAGTCCGGCCTTGAGCAACATCGGTGTGTTGGCTGCCATGATGATCTGCATCAGCGTGCGGTCACCCGACCGCTTCATCGCGAGACCGTCCTTGGCGAGGGTCGACCACTTCATGCCCGTCATGGCCTTGAACTTCGTGGCATTCTTGGCCGCGGCGATCAAACCGGTTGCATAGCTGGAACCTTCGAGGCTGTTGACCAGGTCGGTGTTGAGCACACGATGAGGCATGCCGTCGACCTTGCGGGAGACAGTCGTATCCGTCAGTCCGCGCTTGAGATACTCCTGTTTGACGGAATCGGGCACCGAAGAGTCGCTGGTGAGAAGGAATCGCGTTCCCATCGCGACACCGGCAGCGCCGTACGCCAGTGCGGCAGCCAGCCCGCGGCCGTCGAAGAATCCGCCACCGGCGATGACCGGAATATCGACCGCGTCGAGAACCGAGGGGAGAAGCAATGTCGTGGCCACACCGCCGGTATGGCCACCACCTTCGCCGCCCTGGACGATGACGGCGTCCGCGCCCCAGGATGCAACCTTGACCGCGTGCTTCGCGGCACCGATCGAGGGCACGACGACGATGCCGTGGTCCTTGAGCTTGGCGATCAGTTCCTTCTTGGGAGCCAACGCAAACGACGCGACCTTGACGCCTTCACGGATCAGCAGATCCGCGCGTTGCGGGGCGTCAGTGGCGTCGGCACGCATGTTGACGCCGAACGGCTTGTCCGTGAGCTGCTTCGTCTTCTTGATCGCGTGCTCGAGCTCGTCGTACGTCATCGTGGCCGAAGCCAGGATGCCGAGACCACCGGCGTTAGCCGTTGCCGACGTGAGAGCGGGACCGGAAACCCAGCCCATACCCGTCTGCACGATCGGGTACTCGACACCGACCAGTTCGGTCAGCGCGGTCTTCAGGGTGGGGGTCATGCCGAGACCTCACGGTCCCGGAGGTTGCGCGGATCGAGGGTTTCGCGGATGAGGTGAAGTTCTTCGGCGGTGGGGTCACGGGTGATACCGGCCTCGGCGAGTCCGGCAACCTCGAACGAGGTGTTCTCGGCTACCTCTTCGGCGGTGACGCCGGGGTGAAGGCTCAACGCGCGGAAGGTGTTTCCTGGTCCGCCGAAGTCGAAGACACCGAGGTTGGTGACGACGCGGGGGATGTTCAGGTACTTGTAAGCCGGATTCTCGGGATCGATCTGGTCGTAGCCGACACCGCACACCACGTCGACCTTGTCGACGAACACTCGCTTGGAGTGCTTGGGGACGAAGTAGCTCGTCGCGTGGTTGATGGTGTTACCCGGGGCGCCGCGCACACCGAACATCTGACGCGTCGGCTGCTGAAGCGGGCCGAAGGCGGAGAGGTTCTGGTTGCCGTGGCGATCGAGCTGATTGGCGCCCATGACTACGTGACGGCGGCCGGAAGCGACGACGTCGAACACCTTGCGGAACGGCATCCATCCTTCGACGGGGCCCTTCGTTCCGACGGCCGGAGTGTCCTCGAGAATGAGGGCTTCACCATCGGTGATCAGCAGGTCGGGCTCGGTGGTGAGTCGAGCCAGGCGAGCGCCGATGGTGGACGACGTCGACATCGGGCTGGCCATGATTTCGCCTGCACCGGAGAAGATTTCAGCGCAAGCGAGAACAACGTACTCTGCGCGGGTGACGGTGGATTCGCTCATTTTGCCTGCTCCCCTGCCTTTGATGAATCGGCAAACTTCTTTACTGCGGCTTGGTAGTCCTCTTCGCTGCCGGAGAGGAAGGTGTCGACGAACGCCTGCCACGACTCGGGGGTCTTGGCGGACTCGGCGTAGTGACGCTGGAACTTCTCGTCGCGGCCGTAGCTTTCGCCGGCCAACGTGAAGTGCGCACCATTGGGTGCCTCGACGACGGCGTCAACCATCATGCGGTTGAGCAGAAGGTTTTGCAGTGGAACGGATTTGACCAGTTCCTCGGTCTCGACGATGCGTTCGACGGAGACGTAACGCTTTTCGGCCGCCATGCAGTACAGGTCGTCGAAGTACGGGTCGACGCCGTTGTACGCGGCGTTGCCGTGCTTGTCACCGAGATTGAGATGAACGAACGACGCATCGAGGTTGAGCGCAGGCATCGCGATCAAGGTCTCGGAGCGGCCGTCGGCCTCGGGGTACGGGGAGGTGACGGTCTTGAGTTCGTCGCCCCAGAAGTTGCGGACGTCCGAACCCAGGCCGGCGCGGATCGGGAGGAAGGGAAGGCGAGCGGCAGCTGCTTCGAGGCCGCACTTGACCATGCCCTCGTCCATCTCGCGGACTTCGATCTCACCGGCGGTGCGTGCCTTGGCAAACCACGGGTCGTAGAACGGCGCGGAGTCGAGGGACACGAAACCGTAGTACGCCTTCTTGACCTTGCCGGCCGAGCACAGCAGTCCGAGATCCGGTCCGCCGTAGGTGACCACGGTCAGGTCCTTGATGTCCGAACGCAGAATCGCACGCACGAAGGCCATCGGCTTGCGGCGAGATCCCCAGCCGCCCAAGCCGATCGTCATTCCGCTGCGGAGTTCGCCGACTACCTCGTCGAGCGACTTCGTCTTGTCACGCTTGCTAGCCATGTTTTGTCTCAGCCTTCCTTCTGGGTTGCGTTCTCGCGCGGCTTGCCGGTGGCGACGAACTCGTCGCGGTGTTCGTCGGACACGCCGAGGAGGTTGAGTTCGAAGGTGTAGCCCTGCTCGAGGCGGTAGCTGCCCTTGACGTCCACCGGGTCGATGCCGTTGATGGCTTCCTTGGCGCACCGGATGATGCGGGTGTCCTTGGCAGCGATCTTCGCGGCGATCTCGCGAGCGCACTCGTCGAGCTTCTCGCGCGGGACCACGTCGTAGACGCTGCCGAACTGCTTGAGTGTGTGCGCGTCGACGCTCTGTGCGGTGTAGTAGAGCGTGCGCATCATGTGCTGTGGCACCAGCCTCGAGAGGTGTGTGGCAGCGCCGAGTGCGCCGCGGTCGACCTCGGGGAGGGAGAAGATCGCGTCGTCGGAAGCGACGATCACGTCCGCGTTGCCGACGAGTCCGATGCCGCCGCCGACACAGAATCCGTTGACGGCCACGACGACGGGTACAGCACAGTCGTAGACGGCCGCGAAGGCCGCGGCGCAACCGCGGTTGGCGGCGACCAGCGCGTCGAATCCCTCGGTGGCCTGCATCTCCTTGATGTCGACGCCGGCGTTGAATCCGCGTCCCTCGGCTCGCAGGATCACCACGTGAGTGTTGAGATCCTTGCCCGCGTCGAGGATGGCGTCGGCAAGCTCGAACCATCCCTTGGACGGGATTGCATTGACCGGCGCGTAGTCGATGGTGACCGTGGTGATGCCGGTTCCGTCGGAGGAGGTGCTGATGCCCATATCGGGATTCCTTACGTCTGTGTACCAAACCAAGCGATTGCTTGGTAAGTTAGCACACAAGCGGAGCCGACAAGCCCGAGCAGAGTGCATTAGGAGACAAATATGAGTGGATTGGTCGACGGACGCGTAGTCATCATCACCGGGGCTGGCCGCGGTATCGGACGTGCGCATGCATTGGCATTTGCTGCCGAGGGCGCCAAGGTCGTCGTCAACGACATCGGTGCGGGTGCCGACGGTTCCGCGACCGGTGAGAGTCCGGCCGAGCAGGTTGTCGCGGAGATCATCGCCGCCGGTGGCCAAGCAGTGGTCAACGGAGACGACGTCGCCGACTGGGTGGGCGCCGAGAATCTGATCAAGACCGCGATCGACACCTTCGGTGGCCTGGACGTACTCGTGAACAACGCAGGCTTCCTGCGGGACCGCATGCTGGTCGGTATGAGCGAAGGCGAGTGGGACGCGGTGATTCGCGTGCACCTCAAGGGGCACTTCGCGCCGCTCCGTCACGCTGCTGCCTACTGGCGCGCCGAGGCCAAGGCAGGCAAGACCGTCGACGCACGCATCATCAACACCAGTTCGGGTGCAGGACTGCAGGGTTCGATCGGCCAGGGCAACTACGCTGCGGCCAAGGCCGGCATCGCCGAGATGACCATCCAGGCCGCCGCCGAGCTCAAGAATTACGGAGTCAGTGTCAACGCGATCGCGCCTGCTGCGCGCACACGCATGACTGTCGGCGCGGGCGGGGCGATGGCAGAAGCGATGGCAGCTCCGGAAGAGGGCTTCGACGCCATGGCTCCCGAGAACATCTCGCCGCTGGTCGTCTGGCTCGGTAGCGCCGAGTCCAAGGACGTCACGGGCCGGGTGTTCGAGGTAGAGGGCGGAAAGATCACCGTCGCGGAGGGCTGGCGTCACGGCCCGAGCGAGGACAAGGGAGATCGCTGGGACCCGAAGGAGATCGGGCCCGTCGTGGCAACGCTGTTGGAGAAGGCGGAGATTCCGACGCCGGTGTACGGGGCGTAGGGCCTCCGGCCCTGTGAGTGGTTAAAGAGTGCAGGAACTCCTCAACCACTCACAGGCGGCGTGCCGCCTACGCGGGCGCCCGAACCACCAACACGGTGCCGGGGAACTCAGCTGCGAGTTCGCGCCGCGAATGCTTCACGCAGGCGGTGCCGTAGCCCTTCTTGCGAGATTCCGGCGCGATCCAGATCGCCACGTTCACCTCTTGGCCGTCGAGTTCGCCGAATACCAGGCCGACGCTCTTCGGGCCGTCACCGGAGACGTCCTCGGCGACGAACCAGGCAGCGCTCTCGTCGTCGATCCGACCGAGACCGCCGACGCGCTCGGCTTCGATCCGATCCTCGCTCCACGGCTTGCCGTCTTCGCCGAGCTGCTCGGCCGAGCGAATCGTGAACAGTGCCTTGTCTTCTGCGCTGTCGCTGAACGGACGCAGGGTGAAGTTCTGCCCGCTGCTCGCGGGACGATCGAGCGTCGTCCATTCGAGAGTGGCGTCGAGATTCTCCAGCTCGCCCTGGATGCGATCGCGCGCTGCCTTGGTCAGTGCGCTGAACTTGAGGCTCAGAACTGCTTCGGCATTTGCTTCCGACGTGCCGAGGAGTTCCGCGACGGTGGTCAGTGCCTCCTGGTGGTCCTTGCTGTCGACCACTGCGTCCAGCACCTCGTGGCGACGCTCCAGCGCACGCACGAGGGCTGAGGTGATCTCGCGTCGGTCCAGGATTTGATCTTGAATATGCGTCGTCATATATGCGACTCCTTGCTGTGTTCGAGGCTCTGTCGAAACGCCGTGCGGACCGTACGAGTCAATAGTGCTCCAACTCGCCGGTTATGGCACGCGTTCAGCCTCCGGTGCGGCGAACGAGCCGTTCGTAGCGCTGGCGGGCGGCTTGAGTGCTTCCGAGTCCCAGCCCGAAAGCGATGTCCTGCCAGGTCATGCCCCGTTCGCGGGCAATCCCGAGGAACAGTGCTTCCAGCTGTTCCATTTCGGCTCGGGCCTTGGGGATCAGAGTCAACGCGGCCATGACGTCGGCATCGTCGACCTCGGGTTCGTTCGGCTCAGGTATGTCGGTTCCGCCCGCAAGACGAGCCACGACGCGCACCGCGCCGTAGGGCTCGAGCATCTCCGGATGAGATTGCCGCGCGCGCTGGCTTGGGGTCGCGCCGTGGCGCTCGCTGATTCGAAAGAGTCCGGCGTACTCGCGATGTGCGCGTTCGCGGCCGGAATCGATCGGTCTGAACTGGTCATCGGTCATGAACCCAGGGTGGCACGAACCCGGGTCAATGTAAACGTTTTGTTGTAAACAGTTCGTTTAACTCTTCAGTGGCTCGCACACGATGACGGGAATGACCCGGTCGGTCCAGGCCTGATAGTTGTCGAAATCCGGATACATCGCCCTCAACATCGGCCACAGCCGAGCGCGCTCGTCCTCGGCCGCGACGCGGGCTTTCATCGAGCGGATCCGAGACTTGATCTGCACCGTCACCACCGGGTCTGCCTTGATGTTGAGGTACCACATCGGGTTCTTCGGAAGACCGCCTTGCGACGCCACCAGAATCACGTTCTCGCCGTCCTCGAGGAACAGCAACGGACTGATCCGCTCCTCGCCGGATTTGCGACCGGTGGTGGTCAGCAGGCAGATCGGCAGCCCGCGAGGGAACGCGCTGCCGACCCGCCACTTGCTACCCAGCCGCCCGTCGGTGGCGCGATACATGGCGACGTTTGCCTTCGACATCCACTTGATGATCTTGACCGTCGCCGGAGCGTCGAGTCCCTTGGGTTTGGCTGGGGGAGTGGTCATCTCAGATACGCTCGATGATGGTTCCGGTGGCCAGTGCGCCGCCGGCGCACATCGTGATCAGAGCAGTCGAGCCGTTGCGACGCTCGAGTTCGTGCAGTGCGGTGGTGATCAAGCGAGATCCCGTGCTGCCGACCGGATGGCCGAGAGCGAGCGCGCCGCCGTTGACATTGACGTTGTCGAAGTCAGGTTCGTGAACCTGAGCCCAGGACAGTGCGACGGATGCGAATGCTTCGTTGATCTCGAACAGATCGAGATCGCCGATCTTCATTCCGCTCTTCTCCAGGACACGGCTGGTTGCCTGCACCGGTCCGTCGAGGTGGAATTCCGGTTCCGAGCCGACCAGCGCCTGGGCGATGATGCGGGCGCGCGGCTTCAATCCGAGCGCGCGAGCCTTGTCCTCGTCCATGAGCAGGACTGCGGCCGCGCCGTCGGAGATCTGGGAAGACGTTCCGGCCGTGTGAATCCCGCCTTCGAGGACGGGCTTCAGTCGGGCAAGGGACTCCGCCGTCGTATCGCGCAGGCCCTGATCGCGATTGACGACCTTGGTCTCGCCCGTGAGGTTTCCTTCCTTGTCGACCTGGGGTGCCGAGAGTTCGAGAACCTCGCGGTCGAAACGTCCTTCCTCCCAAGCCTGCTTGGCCAGCGCCTGCGAGCGGACGCCGAGGGCTTCGACGTCGTCGCGGGTCAGTCCGCGTCGACGCGCGATGCGTTCTGCAGCTTCGAACTGGTTGGGCATGTCGATGTCCCACGTCGCGGGTCGGCGCGGTCCGGCCTGATCGCCGACGTTGGCGCCGAGGGGAACCTGGCTCATGGCTTCGATGCCGCAGGCGATTCCGGCGTCGATGGCGCCGGTGGCGATCAGACCGGCGATCAGATGGTTCGCCTGCTGGGCCGAACCGCACTGGCAGTCCACGGTGGTTGCGCCGGTCTGCCACGGAAGTCCGGCGTGCAGCCAGGCCGTGCGCGTGATGTTGTTGGACTGAGCGCCGGCCTGGGTGACGCAGCCGCCGATCACCTGCTCGATCAGCAACGGGTCGATTCCCGACCGGTCGAGAACTCCCTTTTGTGCAGCTCCGAGGATCTCGGCGGCGTGCAGACCGGCGAGCCAACCTCCGCGCTTGCCGATCGGTGTACGGACAGCCTCGACGATTACTGGTGTGCCCACAGCGGGCTCCTTTCCTTGTAATGAAAAAGTAGAACAGGTTCTCTGCGGGAAGCAAGACCTGCCGACGTTTCCTTTCCTAGTAAGCAGGCTTGTGTTTCAATGAGAGTAGAACGTGTTACACATCACGGATCCCCATCACCCCTGTGATGAAAAGGCTTAGGGCAGGAGACATCAGTGGCACAGCCCGCATTCCCCGAGGGAATCGACTTCACGGACCCCGACATCTACGCGGAACGCATGCCGTTCGAGGAGTTCGCCGAACTCCGGAAGACGGCCCCCGTGTGGTGGAATCCGCAGCCCCCGGAAATCGGTGGATTCCAGGACGAGGGCTTCTGGGTGGTCACCCGTCATGAAGAGGTCAAGGAAGTTTCGCAGCGAAGCGACATCTTCTCGACCCACGAGAACACTGCGATTCCTCGCTTCGCCGACGACATCCCGCGCGAGAACGTCGAGATGCAGCGATTCATCCTCATCAACAAGGACGCTCCGGAGCACACCAAGCTTCGCAAGCTGGTTTCGCGTGGATTCACCCCGCGAGCCATCAACAGCCTGCGCGAGGAACTGACCGAGCGCGCCGAAAAGATCGTCACGACCGCGGCTGCCGGTGGTGCCGGTGACTTCGTGGTTCAGGTCGCGTCCGAACTTCCGCTGCAGGCAATCGCCGAGCTTCTCGGTGTGCCGCAGGAAGATCGAATGAAGCTCTTCGACTGGTCCAACCAGATGACGTCCTACGACGATCCCGAGTTCGACATCGACCCGCAGGCAGCGTCGATGGAGATTCTGGGATACGCGTACCAGATGGCGGATCAGCGCAAGAAGTGTCCCGCCGATGACATCGTCACCAAGCTCATCGAAGCTGACATCGACGGAAATGAGCTCTCCCCAGAGGAATTCGGCTTCTTCGTGATTCTGCTTGCGGTCGCGGGTAACGAGACCACTCGCAATGCCATCACACACGGCATGGTTGCCTTCCTCGACAATCCCGACCAGTGGGAGCTGTACAAGAAGGAACGCCCGAAGACTGCGGCCGACGAGATCGTTCGTTGGGCCACCCCGGTGACCTCCTTCCAGCGCACCGCGCTCGAAGACACCGAACTCGGCGGACAGAAGATCAAGAAGGGCGATCGCGTCGTGATGATGTACGCGTCGGCCAACTTCGACGAGGACGTCTTCGAGAACCCGACGAAGTTCGACATCATGCGTGACCCCAACCCGCACCTCGGATTCGGCGGCACGGGTGCGCACTTCTGCATCGGCGCCAACTTGGCTCGTCTCGAAATCGATCTGATCTTCAATGCGATCGCCGATCACCTACCCGACATCACCAGGCTCGGCGATCCCCGTCGCCTGCGCTCGGGCTGGCTCAACGGCATCAAAGAGTTTCAGGTTGATTACAAGACATCGGGCTGCCCGGTCAAACACTGATCCGGACATATACTGACCTGGTAACCGGCGAGTAGGTTCTGTGTAGGTTTTCGGGAGTTGCCTCTGCACTCTCGAACACGGAGAACTACAGTAGACGTTCCGGGGAGCCACTTGTTGGCAACCTGGAACTGCGGCGGCGTCTGCGGGATCCCTCATCTCCCGTAGGCGCCGCCGTTTGTAGTTCGATCTCCAATTCAGCCGCCGTATGGTTTGGTGATGGCTTCCAGGAAATGTCCCGACGGGTCGAGGAAGTAGACCCCACGCCCACCGTCGTTGGTGTTGAAGCCGGTACTCGACTGGCGCGGATCGGCCCAGTGATCCAGTTTCAGCGCCTGTATCCGCTGGTAGATGCCGTCGAAGTCATCCTCGGAGACGAGGAAAGCATAGTGCTGAGACGCAACCTCGGCGCCTTCTTCCACCTGTGCGAAGTCCAACGTCACGCCGTGCTCGAGTTCAACGCCGAGAAAGTAGCCGGCTTCGACTGGGCCTGGAAGACCGAACATGTGAGTGAAGAACCACGCAGACTCTTGTCGGTCTTTTGCGGCGATGATGGTGTGATTGAACGAAATGGTCATGAGTGACCCCTTGCGGTACGACGCCTCCATGCCTGACGCAGTCCGTCATCGACACGCGACGTTGGGAACCAGGAAACCATTTCGAGGTTCTCGGTGCAAGTACGACAGGCTGATTCGAATACGACGAGCGGGGGGGGGGGGGGGGGGGGGGGGGGGGGGGGGGGG
>NZ_JBMAIQ010000004.1:0-369613 GCF_048573875.1 Rhodococcus sp. SB1D | reverse complement strand
GGACAACCGCGCTTCACACGAGTTCGCCAGCACTTCACTTGACTCCGTTTGGTGATCTGGATTACATTAATCCCACTCCACACTATGGATTGAGGTCCACAATATGGAAACCTCCGGAGCGCAAAGCGCTTACCGCCTACTTGACGTCTTGACACGAGTATCCCTACATCCCGAAGGAATCACAGCAGGTGATATCGCCAGGGCGACAGATCTGACTGCACCGACAGCGCACCGGCTTCTTCGCGTGCTCCGCGACCGCGGCTTTGCGGTACAGGACGGGACCTCAGGCACCTATTCACCGGGACCGCAGATTCAGGTGCTTGCAGGTGAAACAGTCGACCGATACGCGCTGGAAGAACTAGGAACGCCGTTACTTGCGAAGCTACGGGATCAAACCACCGAGACAGTGTTCATGTCGGTGCGGCGCGGCCTGCGACTGACGTACCTCGTGTGCATGGCATCGTCACACTCCGTACAAATGTATGGCGAACCAGGACAACTGATTCCGTTGCACGCCACGAGTCAAGGAAAAGTGATTCTCGCGTTTCTGCCGGCTGGGGTCGGCGACCGCATCATCGACCAATTGGATCTGACGCGTTACACCGATTCCACCATCACGAGTCCGGCAGAACTGCACCGTGTCATGGAGGAAGTGCGGCGGGACGGATTTGCCCTCAGCCTCGAGGAGCGTGAACTAGGCGTGCGTTCGATCGCCGCCCCAGTCTTCGACTCGACAGGAGCGGTCGTCGCCTCGATCTGCGTAGGCGGACCGATCTTCCGCGTGTCTGAATCGGATCTTCGATCACGCTTCGCCGATCTCGTACTGAATACGTCCGCACAGCTCACGGCAGCACTCTCGCGGAGTCGTCGTTCACCGGGCGGAAGCGACCGAACGCACGCCCTCGAACAGTAGCGAAAGCAACTACTGCCCAACATCTTTGCCGTACAACCGCTCTGCAGGCAGCGCGGTCGTACAAGCACACTTCAAAACTGTCCATCTTCCAAAGGAAATCCCATGAAGAAGACCCGACCCTTGATCACTGCCATCGCGTGCACTCTCACGCTCGCCGTCGGAACTGCATGTAGCGCGAGTGTCGACAACAACGCCACGGCGACAGAAAGCTCGGCAGCCGACGTGGTCGTCGATGACGGTGGCTGCGCCAAGAATCACGAACAGATCGCAGAGATCCAAAACAAACTCGCCGGCAATCTCTACGGAATCGCCGCAGCGAATTCGGACAAGGGCACCAATGTGAATCCCGATCCCAAGGGCGACGGTGACCCGATCAAGATCACGTTCTCGATCGAAGGGCTCAGCCATCCTTTCCTCGTCAAGCAGAAGCAACTCGCCGAGGAGACCGCGCGCAACCTGGGTGTGCAGATCAATGTCATCAGTGCGAACGACGACGTCAATCAACAGTTCAACGACATTCAGACTGCAGTTGCTCAGGGCACCGATGCGTTGATGATGATGCCAGCCAACACCGAAGGGCTGAGTGCTGTCCTCAAGCAGGCTGACAACGCCGGCGTGCCCTACTTCTTCACGCAAAAGGGCATGCTGGGCGTGAAACCCGCTTCACAGGTGCTCGCCCCCTACACCACCGAAGGTCAGATGCTCGGTGACTGGGTCGTCGATCACTACGCCGGACAACAGAACGTCAAAGTTGCAGTAGTTTCCGGAATTCCCGGCGACGCATCCAGCGATGCCAGAGTGGGAGCATTCATGCTTCCTCTCTTGCGCGCCTGCACATTCGACATAATTGCCGAGCAGCCGGGCAACTATCGCCGGGCCGACTCCGAGAAAGCCGCCCAGAACATGCTTGCCGCGAATCCCGATGTCAATTTGGTGTTCGGCGCCAACGACGAAGCCGCGTTGGGGGCCGTAGCCGCACTGCAGTCAAGCGGACGCAGCGGGGTTGACGTGGTCGGCCTCGACGGTGAAACGGACATGTTCACCGCGATCGACAACGGGCAGACGCTGGCTACGGTCATCCACAAGCCCACAGCTGGAATTCTCGTCGATGAGATCGTCAAATACCTTCGCGGAGAAGATGTCCCACAATTCAAGGTCCTTGATGAAGATCTAGTAACCAAGGACGACACCGCGACCATGCAACCCGCATTCTGAGCTCGGAGTCTCCCATGACTACTACCTCTGCAACACCGCTACCCGGCGCCTCCAAACAGCCCCCACGGCACAACTCCTCGATACGAACGCGTCTCGTCGAGGGCAATGCCCTCAAACAGCTCGCTCAGCTCGGGCCGGTCGTAGCGCTGATCCTCCTTGTCGCATTCTTCTCGATCCAGGCACCTAACTTCATCTCCACCAACAACCTCACCAACGTTCTTCAGCAGGTCTCGATCACTGCTATCGCAGCCGTCGGCGCCACCGTGGTGATTCTCGTTGCCGGTATTGATCTTTCAGTCGGTTCAATCGTTGCTTTGACCGGGAGTATCGCCGCCCTGTATCTCCAGCACGCCACACTGTCCACCGGAATGGCAACCGGCGCTGCGGTGTTCATAACCCTCATCGCCGCTACTGGCTGCGGACTGCTCAACGGCGTGCTGGTCACCATTGCGAAGGTCCCGGCATTCATCGCAACACTCGCAACACTGACAGCGCTTCGAGGCGTGGCACTTCTGATCACGGACAGCTACCCGATCTCGATCAACAACTCGTCGTTCACACAGATCGGTATCGGCAAGGTAGGGCCCGTCCCGGTACCGGTGATCATCATGGCCGTCACCTTTGCAGTCGGCTACCTCATACTGCACCGTTTGAAGATCGGTCGCCGAATCTACGCGGTCGGTGGGAACAAGGAAGCCGCACGACTTTCCGGCATTCGAGTATCTCGGGTCCTGATGTTCGCCTTCATGTTCGCAGGTTTCTGCGCCGGAGTTGCGTCACTGATCCTGAGTGCGAAATTGTCCTCCGGGCAGCCTGCGGGAAGCGTCGGCTTCGAACTCGACGTCATCGCGGCAGTGGTCGTGGGTGGAACGAGCCTGTTCGGAGGTCGGGGTCGACTTGCCGGTACCTTCCTCGGGGCATTGGTCATCGCGGTGCTCGGCAACGGGCTGACACTGATGAACGTTCCGTTCTATTGGCAGCAAATCGTAACCGGCGCAGTCGTTGTCGGCGCCGTGGTACTCGATCGGGTTACGCGCGGGGAGTCCGGGCAATGAGGACCGCAATCCGCACAGGAACGCTCGAAGCGCGAGGAATCTCGAAGCGATACGCAGGTGTTTCAGCACTGGAGGACGTATCGGTGACACTCGAACCAGGAATGATTCATGCTCTGATCGGGGAGAACGGTGCGGGAAAGTCGACGCTGTCGAAAATCCTGTCCGGCTTCGAGACTCCGGACGACGGTGATCTCCTGCTCGACGGTGAACCCGTATCGATCAAGAGCCCGGCACACGCAGCCGAGCACGGCATCGCAATTGTGCACCAAGAGTTGTCGATCATCGGATCGGTTTCGGTAGCAGAAAACGTACTGGTCGGTGCCGAACCGTCGCATTGGGGATTCGTCGACCGGAAAGTGCTGGCAGACAAAGCTACTCGATATCTCGAACGTGTTGGCCTCTCGGTCGATCCAGGCCAGGAAGCGTCCCGTCTCTCGATTGCCGAACAACAACTGGTCGAGATCGCACGTATCATCGCACTCAACGCACGTATCGTGTTCTTCGACGAACCCACATCCTCACTTCCCCACGATGATTCACGTCGACTCCTCGAACTGCTCCGCGACCTGAGAGACAGCGGCACAGCCGTGATTCTCATCAGTCACGACCTTCCGGAAGTACTCGAATACTCCGACACGATCACCGTCCTCCGCGATGGCCGGCACATCGTCACGGCTCCGACCAACGAGTTCACCGAGGACTCATTGATCAACTACATGATCGGACGAGATCTCGGCGCGCTCTATCACGGACACGCATCCGCTCCACCGAAGTCCGCCCCCGCGATTCTCACCGTCACCGACCTCCAGGCACCAGGAGTGCGATCAGCGACCTTGCACGTCGCCCCCGGTGAAATTCTCGGTATCGGCGGCCTCGTGGGTAGCGGTCGCACCGAAGTGTTGCAAGCAATCTTCGGGGCCACACGAATCTCCTCTGGCACAATGCTTCTCGATGAGAAGTCGTACTCCCCCGCACATCCTCACGAAGCGCTGGCATCCGGGATCGGTCTGGTTCCCGAGGATCGCAAAGATCAAGGTCTCCATCTGGGCCTACCGATCAGTTCCAATATCGAACTCGCGAGCTTGGCTCAGATGAGCAGCGGTCCCTGGTTGAGGCGGAGCCGGGGCGCCGCCATCGTCGACAGATTCTTTCGCGAACTGCGAATCAAAGCCGCGAGCGCGTCCCTCCCCGTCGGCGCATTGTCCGGAGGGAATCAGCAGAAGGTAGCCCTCGCAAAGATTCTGGCGACCGCCCCACGTGTCCTACTCCTCGACGAACCTACTCGCGGAATCGATGTGGGCGCAAAGGCGGAGGTCCACCGCCTCATTCGAGAGCTCGCAGACCACGGAATGGCGATCATCATGGTTTCTTCAGTTCTTCCTGAGCTACTCGGCGCTTCGGATCGCATCGTCGTCATGCGGGGAAGGCGAACGGTGGGCGAACTCACTCGTGCAGAAGCAAGCGAAGAATCCGTCATGAGGCTCGCATTCCAGGGAGCGATCGCATGAATTCGCCAGTCGCTGTTGTGACGGGAGCCGAGGGCGGACTCGGTGAAGCCGTAACACGACGCTTACTCGACGACGGGTACCGTCTCGTCCTCGGCCATTTGCCGGGCACGGGAGTCACCCTGGTCGATTCGACTGACGCCGTCGTTGCAGTGCCTACCGACGTCACGAAGGAGCACGACACCCGCGCCCTGATCGATGTGGCTATCGAACGATTCGGACGCATCGACGCGCTCATCACTCTGGCAGGAGTGATGGAGCAGTGCACCATCGACGAGCTCGACCTCGAGACATGGAATCGCACGCTGTCGGTCAATCTGACGGGGACCTTCCTCTGCGCCACCGCGGCCAAGGACGCCCTACGCGAATCCAGCGGCGCGATTATCACCATCGGAAGCCAACTCGGCTACACCGGCGGAATCGATTGCGCTGCATATGCAGCGTCGAAGGCCGGCGTTTCCGGACTGACACGGGCACTCGCTCGACAATTGGGCCCTGAAGTACGCGTCAACTGCGTTGCCCCTGGGCCGATCGAAACCCCGATGACGTCGGCGCACGCAACCCCCGAATGGATCGAACAGAAGACTCGGCAACTCGTCATGAACCGCTTCGGCACGGCAGATGAAGTGGCAACCGCTGTCGCCTGGCTCGCGGGAGAGAACACAAGCTTCGTGACTGGACAGACGATCCATGTAAATGGTGGAGGAATAATGCCATGAGAAACAGTGGAACAATTGCACCCGAGTTCCTGCCGGCAAACGAAGCAGTCGAGCGCATTCCCGATCGAGCACGGGTTCTGATCGAAGCATCCGGCGGTGGAGTCATCGAGCCGTCGACGCTCATCGCTGCGGTTGCAGAACGATATCGCACTACAGCTGCACCGTCAGCTCTGTCGGTGTACTTCTGCAGTGGGATCGGTGACCGCAATGGCTCCGGTATGGACAAGATGGCGATCCCCGGTCTGATCAAGTCCGCCGTAGCCGGTCATTGGGCAATGACACCCAGCCTGTCCAACATGGCGCACGAAGGACAGATAGAAGCATACAACCTCCCACAAGGTGTACTGGCACAACTCCTTCGGGAAAGCGCCGCCCACCGACCGGGGCTTGTCACGAAGGTTGGTTTGGGAACGTTCATCGACCCCCGTCTCGGCGGAGGAAAACTGAACAACGCGACGACGCCGGACCTGGTCAAAGTCATCGAACTCGAAGACGAAGAGTACCTGTTCTATCCCAGTCCGTCGTTCGATGTTGCACTCATCCGCGGGACGACCGCCGACGAACACGGCAACTTGACGCTCGAACACGAGACAGCCAAGCTCGGTGTTCTCGCGGCAGCGATGGCCACCCGAAACAGCGGTGGACTCGTCATCGCTCAGGTCAAACGCGTCGCCGCGGCGCACACGCTCAACGCGAAAAGCGTTGTCGTTCCAGGTCATCTCATCGACATCATAGTCGTCGACGAGGATCAGTGGCAGACCGCGATTACGCATTACAACCCGAGTTTCTCCGGCGAAGTCTACGTTCCGTTCGGTCGAGCCCCTGCAATGCCGCTGACCGAACGAAAGGTCGTCGCACGACGTGCGCTCGACGAAATTCCCCACGGCGCCGTGGTGAATCTCGGCGTCGGTATGGCCGACGGCGTCGCAACGACTGCCCTCGAAGAGGGTCGGCTTCCCGAGATGATTCTGACTGTCGAACAGGGAATGGTCGGAGGTGTACCAGAGCGTGGAGTCATCTTCGGTGTGTCGATGAACCCCGAAGCGGTGATCGAGCATGCCTCGCAATTCGATTTCTACGACGGTGGTGGACTCGATGTCACGTGCCTTGGATTTGCCGAAGTCGACGTCGAAGGCAACGTCAACAGCTCACTGGTCGACGGACGAATCTTCGGTGCCGGCGGATTCATCAACATCTCGCAGGCAGCGAAGAAGGTCGTCTTCTGCGGCACTCTCACCGCAGGTGGACTTCGTACTGACTTGTCCGGCCAATCAATGAGAATCACCAACGAGGGTAGACATCACAAATTCGTTCAGAGGGTTCGCCAAATCACCTTCAACGCGCGACTCGCACGCGAGCGCGGCCAAGAAGTCCTCTACGTCACCGAGCGCGCAGTCTTCGCCCTCGGATCGGACGGCCCTGAACTGATTGAAGTGGCGCCCGGCTGGACTGCAGATCAGGTCGTGGATTTGATGGATTTCCGCCCTAAGATCTCAGATTCCCTGAGCGTGATGAACGTGTCCCTCTTTCAAGAGAGGCGAACGAGGACACACGCAACACCGGCCATCTCCGAACACACCAGCAAGGAGAACTGACATGCGTACACGCGCAGCCGTCACCTACGGACTGAACACGAACTTCGATGTGAAGGAGGTGGAACTGAACGATCCGGCTTCGACCGAGGTCCTCGTTCACCTGGTTGCATCGGGTATCTGCCACTCCGACATGCACCATGTCACCGGCGACCAAATCGCGCAGTTACCGATGATTTTCGGCCATGAAGGTGCCGGTGTGGTCGAGAAAGTCGGATCAGCCGTGACACACGTCAAACCAGGCGACCACGTCGTCATGTCCTACCTGCCTTCGTGCGGGACATGCCGGTGGTGCACCGACGGGCAGACCAACCTGTGCGACCTCGGGGCGTACGCCGTGCAGGGCCCTCAACTGGACGGCACACATCGGTTCCACGACGACGACGGTACAACCCTCGGACAGTTCTGTCTGGTCTCGACGTTCAGCGAATGGACAGTTGTACCAGGGCAATCCGTCGTCAAGATCGAACCGCACTACCGCCTCGAGCGGGCATGTCTGGTCGCCTGCGGCGTCACTACGGGAATCGGAACTGCGATCTACCGTGGCGGTGTCCGCCCCGGCGACGACGTCATGGTCTTCGGAGTCGGTGGTATCGGAATGAATATCGTGCAAGGCGCCAAAATTGCCGGAGCCAAGCGAATCATCGCCTGCGATATCAATGACTGGAAGTTGGAGCAGTCCAAGCATTTCGGTGCGACACACACCGTCAACCCGAACATGACAGACCCGGTCGAATTCGCCAACGAGTTAACCTGGGGAGTCGGTGTAGATCGATCCTTCGAAGCTGTCGCGACACCCGAAACCATCGGCGCAGCCGTACGAGCAGTCCGGAAAGGTGGCGTCGCGACCGTTGTCGGCCTGACCCGCCACGACCAGCCCGACATTCCAGTCAATCCGTCCGAGTTCGTGTTGTGGCAGAAAACGCTGACCGGGTCCCTGAACGGCGGCTGCAACCCGCGCAACGACATTCCGGCGATGCTGCGACTCTGGGACACAGGACAGATCGATCTCGACGGGCTCGTGACCAAAGAATACCGACTTGAAGAGATCAACGAAGCGTATGACGACCTGCTGGCAGGAAAGAACCTTCGTGGTGTCATCCGCTACGAGTGGGCAGACAACGGAGTGAATTCATGACATACACAGCTCAACTCGACAGCGACGCACGCGAACTACTGGAGGTGGTAGCTGATTTCTGCCGTACCAAGATCGCACCTCGCGCTCAGAGCATCGACGAAACCGCCGAATTCTTCCCCGATCTGTTGGTACAAGCAGCGGAGATAGGGCTACAGGGTCTCATCTTCGACGAGGACGGCAAAGTCGACCCGTCGATGCTGGCGTTGGCACACGAGACCACCGAAATCGTGGCGTCATATTCAGGAGCAGTTGCTCTGGGCATTTCCATTGCGCGGCTACACGGGTACCTGCTGGCGACCTACGCGCCGGACGATGTACGCGGCCGATGGCTCCGAGGGTTGATCGACGGCTCGGTTCGCGGGAGCTTCGCACTCAGCGAACCACAGTCCGGCACTGATGTGCGCGCAGGCAAGACGGTCGCGACCACGGTCGATTCAGACACATTCTCGATCACTGGAGAAAAGGCTTGGATCACTCAATCCCCACAAGCCGACTTCTGTATCGTGCTCGCCAAACTCGATTCGAAAGACAGGGACGCCGCCACAGCGGCATTCGTCGTACCGTTCGACACGCCCGGGCTCACGGTCGGGAAAGACGAACCGATGTCGGGATTCCGCGGAATGCCCATGGCCAACATACATTTCGACAAATGCATCGTGCCTGCGAGCTGGCGCCTGAACGTCGATGGCTTCCGCGGAATGCTCGAAGGTCTCAACCTGGCCCGCCTCGACGCTGGTTGCTACGGCGTCGGATTCATGCGTGCCGCCCTACGCGAGACCAGCGAATACGTGCGCAACCGAGAAGCATTCGGGCGCACTTTGGCCGACCTTCAGATCGTGCAGGAGAAGCTTGGCCGCATGCATGCGGACTACCTTGCAGCTCGCGGGCTTCTCCGTGAGGGCGTGGAGTCGTTCGCACTCGGCGGTGGTGGCGACGCACACCTGATCTCGGCAGCGAAGATGTTCGCCAGCGATGCGGCGATGCGCCACACCATCGAGGCGGTGCAGCTGCACGGAGGATACGGCGTACACCTGCACTATCCAGTTCAACGATTGATGCGAGATGCAAAGATCATCCAGATCATTGACGGCACCAGCGAAATTCATGCACTGATGCTCGGACGCGCTGCCGCACGCGCAGACTGGTCGAAGGTCGAGGTGAACGCATGAGCACCGAGGTCAACGTCTATGACGTACTTGACAAGGTCACCGGAGAGATAATCGGTTCCGCATCTGTTGCGTCGGAATCCGACGTCGAACAAGCGATCGCCGACCTCTCTCGGGCCCAGCCAGATTGGTATGCGATGCCGGCAACAGAGCGCGCATCCATATTGCGTCGGGCCGGATCACTGCTCGAGCGGGACGCAGATCGATTCTCTCGCATGCTCGTACGCGAAGGCGGTGCGACCAGATCGAAAGCAGAAGGTGAGATCGGCGCCAGCATCCTCGAGTTCTATCAAGCCGCCGAACTCGCTACCACTCCTCTCGGTGAGGTCATTCCATCCGGGCACCGTGGACGAATGAATATCGTGGAGCGACGCCCGGTCGGCGTCATCGGTTTGATCACGGCATGGAATGCCCCATTGCACATCGCTCTTCGGGTGCTCGCCCCTGCCATCGCCTTGGGCAACACAGTTGCGCTCAAACCAGCGCCGGAAACGCCGTTCAGCGGCGGAACGATGATTGGTGAAATCCTCTGCGAAGCAGGACTGCCTGACGGTGTGGTCGAGATTCTGACCGGTGGTCCTGCCGGGCAAGCCCTCGTCTCCCATCCCGACGTCGACATGATTCACTTCACCGGATCCGAGGAAACCGGCCGCCGCATCAACATTGCGGCCGCACCGAGCCTGAAACGAGTCGCACTCGAACTCGGCGGCAACAATGCAACTGTCGTGTTGGCCGATGCGGATATCGAGCTCGCTGCGCGCTGCGGTGCCGAAGCATCTTTCGGACATCAAGGTCAGGTATGCATCGCAACCGGAAGGCACATCGTTCTGGCGTCCGTCGCGGACGAATACACCACCAGACTTGCCGCCCATGCCGCCACGCTCACCGTGGGCGATCCGAACACCAGCGACGTCGACATGGGGCCTGTCGTTTCGACACGACAGGTGGACAGGGCGCAGGAGATGATCAACCGAAGCGTCGAGTTGGGTGCCCGCGTCGTGGAAGGTGGCACCGCGACAGGCACATTGATGCGTCCCACTGTCGTCAGCGACGTACGCCCAGGTATGCCGATCCACGACGAGGAGGTGTTCGCTCCCGTCGCACCGATCACGGTGGTGGGGTCGATCGAGGAAGCTCTCGATATCGTCAACGGAACGCGTTTCGGCTTGACCGCGTCAGTGTTCGGTCGCAACCTCGAACATGCCTGGTCGGTGGCTGACCGCATTCGAACCGGAATGGTTCACGTCAACGATGTTTCGGCGATGCACGAATCCCACGTGCCGTTCGGCGGTAGGGCGGCATCCGGTCTCGGAGACGACCTCGGGGGGCGCGCAAGCATCGATTTGCTGACCGAGCGTCGCTGGACCAGCTTGCAGAGGTCCGAGCTGTGAACCAAGCGGGTGCAGTCCGCCTGGCGATCGACGGGCCGGTCGCGACCCTTCTTCTCGACCGGCCAGCCAAGCGGAATGCACTGAGCTCGAACATGATCGAAGAGTTGAGAAACCGCCTCGTCGAATTATCGGGCAATGATCAGGTGCGTGTGGTGCTCGTGCGCGCCAGTGGCGATCGAGCATTCTGCGCCGGCGCCGATACTGAGGAGTTCCGGCACACGAGCCCTGAAGACATTCGCGGGATCTGGACCAGGACAGGGCAGCAAGTATTCACCGCTCTCGCAGAACTACCTCAGACAACCATCGCAGTTTTGAGCGGCAGTGCTTATGGTGGCGGCCTGGAACTGGCGCTTCATTGTGACTTCAGGGTCGCCGCACCGGGCATTGAAATCGGACTTCCAGAAGCAACACTGGGTACGACGCCAGGTTGGTCCGGATTGACACGTGTCGTCGCCCTTGCCGGGATTCCTGCGGCGCGGATGCTCGCGATGACGGGCCGAGCTGCGAGTGCCCGGCGTGCGTACGAATGGGGTTTGGTCGACCTGGTGACGGAAGATCTCGAATCGACTCTGCAAAAAATGGTGTCATCGATTCTCGGCACTGGAGTCGTGGCTCAATCAATAGTCAAGCGACTACTTGCGCATTCCGAGCCGAATTCGTCCAGTACTGCGCAACTTGTCGACTCACTCGCAGGTGCCTACACAGCTGCCTGCGGTGAGACTGCTCAATTTCTGAACAACGCCGCTGAAAGGCGATCACAATGACACGTACGGTACTGATAGCAGGGTCATCTCGCGGAATCGGCGCCGCAGCAGCACGCTTGGAGTCCGCTGCAGGGTCACACGTCATTCTGCACGGAAGGACGAAGTCGGCAAGCCTGGAATCACTCGCATTCGAGTTGGATGCGCCGATGTTCACTTGTGATGGTCAAGACTCGGAGGCAGTGGATCGAACCGTTGCCCAGATCACCGAACGAGGTTACGAGATCGATGCACTGATCTGCACTGTTGGTGCCGTATTGCGAACCGACGCGCTGACGGGAGATACCGAGCGGTGGATCGACGAGTACCGTTCCAACGTCCTGGCACCAGTCAATTTCATCCGTGCAGTCGCACCTGGCATGACAGTACGCGGGCATGGACGCATCGTCACGGTTTCCTCCATTCGAGGTCGTGACAACCTCGCCAGCCCCGAAGTCACAGGGTATTCGGCGGCAAAGGCCGCCCTCGAAAACGTCACTGTTTCCTTCGCCAAAGCGCTTGCCCCACTGATTACCGTCAACGCCGTGGCCCCCGGATTCGTGATGACCGATATGGCCGACACTTGGTCTGACAATGTCAAGGAAGAGGTAGCGGCGAATCTCCTCGCACGAGCGGGCGAGCCCGAAGAAATCGCTGCGCTTTTGAGCTTCTTGACCAGTGATGCGGCCAGCTTCATCACGGGTCAGACGATCCTTGCCGACGGAGGCTTCGATGCTCGCTGACGCAGAGTTTTGGCGGGCGGAGTACGAGTGGGCACTCGCACGTGAGAAAGATGTGATGTTCGGATCGTTCACCTACGACGATGCGTGGTCGCTGGGAACCATGCTGGTCGAATCCGGTCGCCGCTCCGACCTGCCTATCGCGATCTCGATCATGTTCGGCGAACAGCGTGTCTTCCACGCAGCATTGGCAGGTAGTAGTGCGCTCAACGATGACTGGATCGACCGCAAGATCAGGGTTGTAGCCAAACACAACATGTCGTCATATGGCGTCGGATGCCTGTATCGCTCGCGCGGCGAGGACTACGACGAGGCCGCCCGGTATGAACGAGGACGCTTTGCTGCCTTCGGCGGCGGGTTACCCATTCGAGTGGGCGGCCTCCTTGCCGGTGCTGTTGCCGTATCCGGTTTGGCAGAGAAAGAAGATCACGAACTGGCTCTCGATTCGCTTGCGACCCTGTTGACGAAAGTAGGTCACTCGCAATGAATTCAAACGATCTCACGTCCAGGTCCGCCACAAATGCGGAACTGACCTTCAGCGAAGCTGACATCTATTGGTCGGCGGCGGTTGCTGTTGAGAGAGTGGTAAATTCGGCCCCCCTCGTGCTTCGCTGGTTCCTCGGGCCTGGTGAACGAGCGTAGAGAGTCGAATTGAACCGGGAACCCCACATGATATCTCTCGGCGTCCGAAATTCGAGTCGAATTCAGCATATGCCGCAATCGACAGTCCGAGGTTCTGGAGCAGCGACACGGTTCCTTCGTCGACACGAGAAGCAGAGTGCTTCCTCGATGAATTCGGCCGCATTGATACTGCCCGCGTGGCGGGCCTGTCAATAGGTGGTCAGATGGGCTAGCTTTCGGCGACGAAAACACGTCGGCGCGCCGAGGCAGGGGCGATTCGCCCATAGTCCTTGATCGATACCATGCCGGAAACTGTCATTGCCGAGTTTGACTCGTAACTCGCCTCGCAGGCCGCATCTTGAATGACTGGACTGACCGCTCATGTACACGGTGCGTCTGGTCACTCCGTCCAGGGAGTTCCCTCACACCCTTCACCCCGAAAGTGCGGCGAGAACAAGGCTGCGCACCCGCTGACCGATCTCGATCAATTGGCGACGCGGCAAACGGCTCGTCGGCCCTGCCACTCCGATTGCTGCGCCGTTGCCGAATGGGACGGCGACACATGAGACACCGGGGTGATATGCGTCGATGTCGAGCGCGAACCCCTCTCGCCCGACTGCCTTGACCTTGTCGATGTGTGCCGCCATCTCGAGTGGGTGCCGTGCGAGTAGGCCGTCCGCAAGCTCATGGTTGTCGGAAAGTAGTGCATATCCGATCGCAGTACCGAGCAGAGGCTCACGCTCACCGGGCGAAACGGTGAGATGCAGCGGCCTGGCAGATTGCTCGGCATCCGCGCACAGATATTCCTCGCCGGCGGCAAAGGCGAGGTAGCTGGTCTCCCCGGTTTCTGCGGTGATCTGCTCAAGCATCGGGCGCACACGCGCGCGAAGTGCGTGTTCGGCCCCCGCGCTAGGGCCGAGGAGCTGGCGGAGTTTGCCGGTCAATCGATATGGGCTGCCTTTGCCGTGCTGCGTGATGTAACCCAGGGCTTCGAGAGAAGCCAGGAGGTTGTGAGCCGTGGACCGGTTGAGTCCGGCCCTGTCCGCGAGCTCACTAAGGCGAGTTCCCTCGGGATTGGAGGCCACGAGTTCAAGCAGGTCAAACGCGCGCTGCACCGACTGGATTGTGCGCGGCCCACCGTCCATTGATTCCATGATGCTGAACTATATCAGAACTGTGGTACATAAATTTGACAGCGAGAAACTGTGTCGCCATTATGTGTACATAGTCAAACTTTGACTGCGCACAATCACAACTTGTTCAACATGGAGGAATCAATGTCGTCTTTTGAAACTAGATCCCGGCGCGCTGTCGACGCCGTCGTGGCGGCGTCCGCTTCGCGCGGCATCGCGGTGTCTGTAGCAGTTGTCGATGCTTCCGGGATTCTGCAGGAATTTCGACGGATGGACGGATCGGTGGCCGGCCCGGTCGACGTGTCACAGAAGAAGGCGCGCACTGCCGCACTGTTCGGCATGGACGGGGTGGACTTCGCCGAGGTGGCCCAGCCGGGGGCGGCAATTTACTCCATCGAGAACACCAACGGTGGACTCATCAGCTTCGGAGGAAGTGTCGTCCTTCGCGATAGCGGCCGGATCGTCGGCGGCATCGGCGTCGCCGGAGCCACGGTCGACGCTGACGAAGAGCTCGCACGTATTGGCACCGCGGCGTTCTGACTAAGACCGCACCGCCAGCACAGCTGAGCGAACTATCTAACAGGGAGATATCCATGACTGTCGACCTTGACCCACGCCGCAGCGCGGTGCTGGTCATCGACCTCCAGAACGACAATCTGGCCGACGATGGTGCAGCCGGCGGTACACCGGGCGTCAACCATGCCAGGGAAGTGGGAGTTGTCGAGAACGTCGCGCGAATCGCCCGGGCCGCCCGTGCCGCCGGCATTCCGGTCATCCACGTGCATTTCGTCGTTGATCCCGCCGTAGGCGGGGCCGGCAACAACATCCCGCTGTTTCAGACCATCACCGCACAACGCACCGTCGTACGCGGAAGCTACGGTGCGGCACCGTTTCCTGGGGCGGAACCTCTTGACACCGACCTGGTGCTCGAACGCGCCCGTATGAGCGCATTCCACGGCACGCCGCTGGACACAGTGCTGCGTCAGACCGAGCGGACCCACCTGCTCCTCACCGGCGTCCACACCAACCACGCCGTGGGAACGACGGCCCGCAATGCCGCCGATCTCGGCTACACGCCGATCGTCGTCAGTGACGCCACCGCGTCCACCACGGCGGACGCTCACGCTGCCGACCTTCGATACGGATTCGCAGACATCGCACCCGTAGTCGACACGTCCGCCGTCCTCGCCTCACTGAATACTCACCTGAAAGCCGCACATAAGGAAGCACGATGATCCGACTGACCGCCCTGACGGTCGCCGCCTTCGCCATCGGCCTCAGCGAATTCGTCCTGGTCGGGCTCCTTCCGACGATCGCTGCCCAGACAGACGTCCCGCTCGGCACAGCAGGACTCCTGGTCACCGTCTATGCGCTCGCGATCACGATCGGATCGCCCCCGCTCACCAGCTTCTTGAGCCGATACAACTCCCGATGGATGCTCGTAGTCCTCATGCTCCTTTTCGCAGCAGGCAACGTGCTCGTCGCTGTCGCCGACGGATTCGCTGGCCTCCTCGTCGGCCGCATCCTTGCCGGTGTCGCCCACGGAACCGTGTTCGCCCTCGGTGCTCCACTTGCGGCGGCGTTGGTCCCGAAAGACAAGGCAGCCCGCGCAATCTCCCTCATGTTCTTGGGCCTGACCGTCGCGATGGTGGTCGGCGTTCCGCTGGGCACGATCATCGGAACCGCCGTGGGGTGGCGCACAGTGTTCGCCCTTGTCTCCGTCCTCGGGCTGATCGCAGCGGTTTCCGTCGCTGTCCTGATCCCGTCAACTCGTGCCGGGGAGTCTGTGAGCCTGCGCGAACAGTTCTCTCTGCTCGCGGACCGTCCCATTGCAATGACCTATGTCGTGACGGGCCTCGGATTCGGGGCAACCTTCGCTGTCTTCACCTACCTGGAGCCGCTGTTGTCCGAACACGCCGGCTACACCGCCACCGGCGTGACACTCGCGCTGTTCCTTTTCGGCGCAGCGACCGTGATCGGCAACCTCGCAGGTGGCGCGCTCGCCGACCGCTTCGGAACCGTTCACGTCATCAGGATCGCCCTCGCCGGACTCCTCGTTAGTTTCGTCGGGATCCTGATCACTAATGCCAACCCGGTAGGAATCGCGATCACCATCACCGTGTGGGGGGTCTTCGCATTTCTCATCTCTCCCCCTGTCCAGACGCACGCCGTGACGCTCGCAACCTCCCATGGCCCCGGCGTTGCGAAGGCAGCGAGCGGTCTGAACATTGCGGCATTCAACGCTGGCATTGCACTTGCTTCCTGGGCGGGGGGTCTGCTCGTGGAAAGCACCGGAGTCAGCTCCACTCCATGGGTAGCCCTCTTGCTCACAGTGATCGCTCTGGCTGCAACACTGGGCATCTCGCGCTCAGCTCGTGCCGGGGCCCGGAACGCGATGGTCTGATGCATCTGTCAGTCGGCCACTTCTGCTGGCCGGGGCACAGGAGCTGAACGATCCTTGCCAGGGTCGCTAGTCAGCACGAATTCATCTGTACGCACGAATCCGGCACGGTGCAGATACTGATTGCAACCGGTGCCGTGCCGGTCGAACTCCCCGATATCGAATTCACAGAAAGTGCGGGGATATCAGGGCGGTGCATCAGGCCGAAGCACACCGAATTCGGAGTGTGGTGTTCCTGCAGTTGGCTGTTGACGACTTAGGGGTAGGCGAGTTTGCGTCGCTCGAGTTCCGTTGTGCCACCCCACACACCAAACGGCTCACCGGAAGAGATCGCGTGAGTACGGCATCGTAATCGGACTGGGCACTGCTCACAGATTTGTTTCGCGGCACGTTCACGTCGGATTCGTTGACCAGCGCCTTCACTGTCACAAGCAAAGAACAAATCCGTATCCAGGTATCGGCAGCTTGCATGTCGTTGCCAATCCCAAAAGACATTCAGTGGCGCAGGTAGGACCAATCGAGGCCTAGGGGCGATGGGCATGGTGAAGTTTCTCGCTCGTCGAGTTCTGTCGTTTTCGACGGACGTCAGGCGTAACCGTCGGATCATTCGGTCAAGAAGGAGTGGGCGCATCTTCGTGGATTAACCCTGCATCGCGGAGCTCTGCCCAGAAACCGCCAGGGATGTCGTGCTCGAGCCAAGCTGCATTCCGGCGCATCTGTTCACAGCTTCGAGCGCCTAACAGAAGTTCTCGCACTGCGGGATGCGCTGAGGCGAACTGTATTGCCGCGGCGGCCAAGGGAACCTGATACCGAGTGCAGAACACTTCAATCTCGCGGACCCTGCTTAGCACTTCCGCTGATGCCGGCTGGTAGTTGAACTTGGCATCGGCCACCGAACCGGTCGCCAGAACACCCGAGTTGAAAACGCCACCGAGGACGACAGCGACGTCGCGTTCTTCTGCGAGCGGCAGCAGGTCGGTCACGGGTGCCTGCTCCAGCAGTGTGTATCTCCCGGCGAGGAGAACGCAGTCGAGATCGACCTTCTCGAGCACGTCCACGCACACCTCGGCCTCGTTCACCCCGACACCGATCGCTCTGACCACCCCTTCGTCCCGAAGCCGGATCAGTGCAGGGAATGCTCCTTCGAGCGCTTCTGCGAACCGTTCGGGCTGGCTCTCACCGTGCGTGTACCGATCGATGTCGTGCACGTAGAGGATGTCGAACCTGTCCTGGCACATTCGCTGCAAGCTGTCTTCCACTTGTCGCAGGACGGAATCGTACGAGTAGTCGAATTCGGCTCGGAACGGCGGGGTATCAACCCAGATTCCGGTGTCGAACGACCCGTGCGGAGCCGGGATCAATGTGCGCCCCACCTTGGTGGACAGGACGTAGTCGTCGCGATTCCTTGCCAGCATCGCATGACCGATCCGATGTTCGGACAGCCCGTGCCCGTACATCGGTGCCGTATCGAATGAGCGCACACCCATCTCCCACGCTTGCGAAATCTGCGCCTGCGCATCCGCTTCAGGGATCGAGCGAAAGATGTTGCCAATGGGTGCGCCACCGTATCCGAACAGTGTCACGTCGAATCCGGCACGGCCGAACCTCCGAATATCGTTCGCCTTCATGACCTCTCGCTTCCGTTTCCGAACGACACGGCGCTAGCGTGTGCAAATAGCTGGTCGTCGATGTACGACCAGCTCTGCCTCGCTCGGAGCCGCGCCATGTCCAGAGCTTCCCGGTCAGCCTGAACAGCCTGACCTATTGTTATCTTTCCCCGCGAATGAGATCCGCTGCTTTCTCGGCGATCATCACCGTTGGGGCTTGGGTGTTCGAGCTCACGATGCGCGGCATGACGGATGAATCGACCACCCGCAGACCTTCGATACCGATCACTTTCAGATCCGGGGAGACGACAGCGTCGTCACCCACACCCATCGCGCACGTGCCGACCGGGTGATACGCCGTGCGGCCGTAGGCACGCACGAACTTCACATAGTCGTCCTTGGTTTTGACGGACAGGCCGCCAGCCAGATGTTCTGCCTTGATGTGCCGAGCCATCGACGACTGTGACATGATCTCTCGGCTCTGCCGTAGTCCTTCGATGCTCGACTCGAGGTCGAATTCGGTGGCGAGGAAGTTCGGGTCGATCAACGGCGGCGCCGTCGGGTTGTTCGACCTGATTTTCACTGAGCCCCGACTCGTCGGGCGCAGCGAATACGAGTTGAGAGTGCAACCGTAGCCCGGGCGGACCGCCGCGACACCGGCTTCGACGCCGGCTGCGGGCAGGAAGTGGAACTGTAGATCCGGGATCGATTCTCCGGCATGCCCGAAACTGAACCCACCGGCTTCGACGACGGTCGATGCCAACGGCCCGCGGCGGAACGCCGCGTACTCGAGTCCTGCCTTGGCCGTGGCCGGACGTATCAGGTTCAGTCGATCGAGACTCTGGTACTCGTGAAGCTCGTAAATGACGTCAAGGTCGCAATGATCGTGCAGGTTACGGCCGACACCGGGAAGGGCGTGTGTTGTCTCCACATTTGCGTTCCGAAGGTCATCAGGATGCCCGATTCCCGACAACTGCAGGATCTTGGGCGATCCGAACGCGCCCCCGGCGACGAGCACCTCCCGCGACGCACGGAACGTCTCCACACCGTGGGAGGTGAGCACCTCGATTCCCGTCGCGCGAGCGCCGGTGAGCAGAATCCGGGACACCGCGACGTTCTCTCGAACCGTGAGGTTGGGCCGCTTCCTGGCTGGTGCAAGGTAGGCAACCGCAGCGCTGCATCGGCGAGCGTTTTTGGTGGTCGTCTGATAGAGACCGACACCGTACTGATGTTCACCGTTGAAATCGCCGTTGAACGGGAGGCCGAATTCCTGGCCGGCTCGGACGAACGACTTCGACAACGGATGTGGGTTCACCGGATCGGAGACCCCGAGTGGTCCGTCGATTCCGTGGAACGGCGCCGAGAGTCGTTCATTGCCCTCTGACAGGAGAAAGTACTTTTGAATGTTGTCGAACGACCATCCGGTGCAACCGTATTTCAGCGCCCACTCGTCGTAGTCTTCGCGCGCGCCTCTGGTGAAGACCTGCGCGTTGATCGAGCCACCGCCACCGATCACTTTTCCCTGCGCCAGCGGCACGATACGCTCGTTGCAGTGCTTTTGGGGAACACTCGCGTATCCCCAATCATATTTGCTTGCAGTGAGTTTCGCGAACCCGGCGGGAACGTGAATGAACGGATGTCGGTCGCTGCGTCCGGCCTCGAGGAGGAGAACCCGATTCGTGGGATCCTCCGTCAGTCGCCCGGCCAGCACGCAGCCCGCCGTACCGCCCCCCGCGATGATGTAGTCGTACTCGTTTTCCGGTGTAGTCATCGGTTGTCTTCTGTCCAGTGAGGGAACACGCGCTTGCGCGGCCCGGTGCGGATCTGGATGGTTTTGACGTCGGTGAACTCCTCGAATCCGGCCTGCCCCATCTCCCGTCCGAACCCGCTTTGCTTCATGCCTCCAGCGGGGAGTTGTGGGCCACCGTCGATGGTCGTGTTCACCCATACTCGACCGCTTCGCATTTCTCGCGCCACCCGCAGCGCCTTGTCGATGTTTTTGGTCCAGATCGATCCGGCGAGTCCGTACTCCGTCGCGTTCGCGAGCCGGATGGCGTCGTCGACGTCGTTGAAGCGGGTCACGGTGAGTACGGGACCGAAAATCTCTTCCTGAAATGCCGCGGACCCTTCAGCGACACCGTCGAGAATGGTCGGCTGCACGAAGTTTCCGGCGCCGTCGAGTGCGGATCCGCCTGCCCGGACCACTGCACCGTCCGCGCGTGCCCGTTCAATGTGACCGAGCACCTTCGCCGCGTGCTCGGGGCTGATCATGGGCCCGACCTCGGTTCCGTCTTCGAGCGGTGCGCCCACGGTGATGCGGGCGACGGCGTCGACGAGTTTGTCGATGAACTCGTCTGCGACGGTGTCCTGAATCAGTAACCGTGCGCCCGAGACACAGCACTCCCCGTTGTTGAAGAAGACCCCGAACAGGACACCGTCGAGAGCGTCACCGAGATCAGCATCATCGAAGACCACGCTCGCAGCTTTGCCGCCGAGTTCCATCGACAGTCGCTTGACACTGCCCGCCGATGCCTCGGTGATGCGTCGGCCCGTCTCGGTGCTGCCGGTGAACGAGAGAATATCGACCGACTTGCTTTCGGCGAGTGGGGCGCCGGTGTCTACTCCGTAGCCGGTGACGACGTTGATGACTCCGGGCGGTACACCTGCCTCTTCGGCGATCCGCGCGAGTTCGAGTGCGGTGCCGGAGGTGAATTCGGATGGTTTGACGACTGCGGTGCATCCGGCGCCGAGCGCGAACGGTAGCTTCTGCGCGAGTTGGAGCAGGGGAAAGTTCCACGGAATGATCATCCCGACGACGCCCGCGGGTTCGCGGACAACGAGCGCGGTGCAATCTTCGCCGAGGCCGGTGTGTGCTTCGCCGTGGGACGTCATCGCTGCACCTGCGGCGTATTCGAACAGTTCGGCGCTGGTCTCGACATCACCGCGCGCGAAAATCAGCGGTTTACCCGATTCCGCTGCCTCGATACGACTGAGCAAGTCGCTGTTCTCGCGTATCCGCCGAGCGACGTCGAGCAACACCCGTGCGCGGTCCATCGCGGTCATGTTCGGCCAGGGTCCGTCGTCGAATGCAGTGCGCGCAGCAGTGATTGCAGCTTCTGCATCAGCGCGGGTGCCTGCCGAGTACTGCGCCAACAGCGATCCGTCAACGGGGTCGTATCGATCGATCAGGTGGTCAGACGGGGCTGCGGTTCGTCCGTCGATGTGCTGGCCGTATACCCGAGCCTTCTGGGTCGTCGGGGTGTCGCTGACGGTGGTCATTGCGATGTTCTCCTTGCTGATGTGGTGCGTTTGTGGGCGGTCAGTGCTCGTGGACGAGGACTCCGCGCAGGTTCAGGCCTGCGTGCATGTCTGCGTAGGCTTCGTTGATCTGGTCGATGGTGTAGCGCCGTGTGATCAACTCCTCGAGCTTGAGGCGCCCTGCCTTGTAGTAGTTCAAAAGGGCAGGTATGTCGCGAGTGGGGTTCAGATTGCCGAACAGGACGCCGCGCAAGTGCTTGGCGTAGACGACGAGTTCGAGGGGGCTGATCGGGATCCCCGGTTCGTTTTGCCCGATCGAGACGACAGCGACGGTGCCTTCTTTGCGGACAGCGGCGAAGGCATCGGCGATGAGTTGACCATCGACGACCCCGACGGTGACGACAGCCGAGTCCGCTCCTTGCCCGTTGGTTTTGGACTGAATGAACGGCAGAGCTTCGGCGATCGAGGCGAAGGCATGAGTTGCACCGAGCTTGAGGGCTTGCTCACGCTTGAACTCCACCGGGTCAACCGCCACAACGTACGCTGAGCCCGCATGGTGAGCGCCCTGGACCGCGTTGATGCCGACGCCACCGACACCGACGATCATCGTCGTGTCGCCGGGCCGAATGGTGCCACCCTTGACTGCCGCTCCCCAACCGGTAGCTACGCCACACGAGACGAGGCAAGCGACATCGAATGGAATGTCGTCGTCGATCTTGACCGCCTGAGCCTCCGAGGTCACGGTGTAGTTGGCGAAGGTTCCCAGTCGCTGCATGGCGCCGACACCATTGCCGTCGGAGCCACGGAAAAAGCGCGGTGTGCCGTCGAGCATCATGCCGGCTTCCATTCCAGCGCCGGTATCGCAAATGTATTGCATGCCTTGCGCGCACCATGCGCACTTGCCGCAGGCGGGGAGATACGCGGTTGCGACATGATCTCCCACTTTCAAGGTAGTCACGCCCGACCCGACGGCGTCGATGATTCCGGCGCCTTCGTGCCCGCCCACGAGCGGCAAGGTGTTGGGGATGTCCCCGGTGACGAGGTGGTCGTCGGAATGACAGAGGCCCGATGCCATGACCTTGATACGGACTTCACCAGGTCCGGGTTCGGCAAGTGCGAGATCTTCGACGATCCACTTGCCGCCAATTTCGTTGATTATCGCGCCGCGGACGTGTGTAGTCATGATGTTCTCCTGGGTCTTTCCAGTTTTGCTACTTGATGATGGACAGTTTGCTGCGGTCGAGAGTCAGAAGGACGGCAATGACGACGACTGCGCCGTAGACGATCTGTTGGTAGCTGGGATCGATTCCGGCTACGGAGCCACCCACACGCAGGACTGTGACGATCAAGGCGCCGACGAGCACCCTCCAAGCCCCTCCGATTCCTCCGGTGATAGCGCACCCACCGACCAGAACGGCCGCAATCGCGGGTAGCAGAAGTGAATCCGCCAATTGCGGAGCCGCGCTTTGCTGCTGCGAACTCAGCACGATGCCCGCCGACGCAGCAAAGATTCCGGAGAGCGAGAACGCCGCGACACGCACCAGGCGGGACCGAACGCCACTCATCAAAGCAGCCGTCTCTCCGAACCCGATCACGTGAAAGATGTTGCCGCGGGACGAAAACCGCATCGCCACAAAGATGACAGCCACGATCGCGACCGTGATCCACACCGCCAACGGAAGCCCCAGAACAGTCCACGAGCTGAGCCAAAAGATCGAATCGTATCCTTCGCTGATGTATATGGTCGTCGATCCCGATATCGCCATGGCCACAGCCCCCCAGAATCCGAGAGCACCGAGCGAAACGACGAACGAGGGCACTTGCCCGAACACGATCAACGCACCTGTGATCGCTCCGATTACACCGAATGCCACGAGCGTGATCACCATCGCCGCAGCACCGAATGTCGAGATCGTGGATGCAAGGACGACGGTGGCGAGTGAGGCGAGGGCAGCGACGGACAGATCGATGCCGCCGGTGAGGATGACGAACATTTGCCCGAGCCCGAGCAACAGAATCGGCACGGCTTGGGAGGAGACGACGGACAGAGCGTTGACGGAGAGGAAGTTCGATTCGGTTGCCGTGACCAGCGCGACGAGCGCCAAGAGCACTGCGGGTGGCCCGATGAGCCGAATCCTGTCCTTGAGACCGAGTCCCCCGGCATTGAGTGAGGGGACATGCGACGGCGGCGACGCCATCGGCGGAGAAGAAGTCGTTGTTGCCACGTGGATCACATCATTTTCTCGAGGAGGTGGACTTTGGCAGGCGGAGCGTCGACTGGTGAATCGAACTCGCCGGTGGCGTCACCGTCGCGCATCACGACGATGCGGTGACCGAGGCCGATTGCTTCGTCGAGCGTGTCAGCCAGCACGAGCAGTCCGACACCGCGTTCGCAGAGATCACGGAAGAGTGCGTAAAGGTCTTCTTTAGCGCCGATGTCGAGGCCACGGGTGGGGTGGTCGAGAACGAGTAGTCGTAGGTTCTCGTCGAGAATCCATTTGGCGATAACTGCTTTTTGCTGATTTCCCCCGGAGAGCCGATTGATGTCGATGTCCGGATTGTTCGGACGAATACGCAACCGGGTGATCCAATCCTCGGCAGTCGCGGTTCGGGCGCTGCCGGTGTCGATCCGTCCGCCCGCGCGAACGGGATGCACGAGCGCGATGTTCTCGGCGACGCTGATTCCGGAGACCATGCCTTCGGTACGCCGTTCGGAGGGGACGTAGCCGATGCCGCGGCGCACTGCTTGGCCGGGAGAGGCGGGGCGAAACGCTTCTCCGTCGAGTCGGATCGTTCCGCCGTCTACGGGCACGGCCCCGAAGATCGCGCGAGCAAACTCCTCACGGCCTGACCCCACCACACCGACTATCGATACGATCTCCCCCGCAGCGACTTCGAGAGATAAGCCTTTGACTGCGTTGCCGCACTGCAGATTACGCACCGAGAGTACGGGAGCCGCATTAGGGTCGACGGGTAGTTTGCGGTCGGCAGAGTAGATTTCCTCTGCGGCGTTCTTGCCGATCATCAGCGAGTAGAGTTCGCTCTCCGAGGCTGTGTCGGCGCAGCGTTCACCGACGAGCTTGCCGTCACGCAGGATATAGACGCGATCGGAGAAGCGTAGGACCTCGTCCAGTCGATGCGATACGAAAATGACAGCGCCAAGTTCTCGCAGGGCGTTCACACGCTCGTACAAGACTTCGATGTCCTCATTCTCGAGGACGGAGGTGGGTTCGTCGAGGACGAGCAGAGGCGGATGCTCGGAGTGACTTGCTCCGACCGCACGCGCAACTTCCACCATCTGGCGTTCGGCGAAGCTCAGACTCTCCGTGACCGCACTGGGATCGACATTCGATCCGACCGTTTTCAGCATTTCGGACGCGCGGGCACGCAGTTGACGCTTTCGCACGAATCCGAAACGGACACTGCTCTTCTCGTCTCCGAGCACGAGGTTTTCTGCGACGGTCAGGTTAGGAAGCAGTGACTGCTCCTGATGAACGACACCAACGCCGTGTGAAGCGGCATCTGTCGGCGACGAGAAACGAACCTCGTTGCCGCCGAGCATGATCGAGCCACCGTCCGGTTGGTGAACGCCGGCCAGAATTTTGAGCAACGTCGACTTCCCGGCACCATTTTCGCCGATGAGGCCGATAACCTCACCTTTCCCCACGGTGAGAGATACCGCATCGAGAACAGTATTGGGACCGTATTTCTTGGTAACATTTCGCAAATCGAGGAGCGCGGTCATTTCACTACTCTCAATCGGTTTCGGTTGGGCCAGGCGGTCACGATGACGGCCACGACGATGATGAGTCCTTGCGCACCCTGCTGGACATAGGGGCTGGCACCGGAGAGCAGCAGACCGTTACCGAGCACGATCAGGAGTAGAACACCGACGAGCGAGTGCAGAGGTCCGCCGCGTCCGCCACTGAGTAGGGTTCCACCGACGACCACAGCGGACAAGGTCAGGAACAGGCTTCCTGTCCCGACACCGACATCGCCGACGCCGAGGCGAATGGTCGCAAGTACTCCGCCGAGACCTGAGAATGCTCCGGCGACGGCGAAGAGAGCCATCTTCGTCGTGCGGATGTTCACACCAGCAAGTCGGCTGACAGCTTCGTCGCCGCCGATAGCGTAGGTGTGCATGCCGAGTTTCGTTCTGCGACAGATCAACCACGCAACCAGAAGTGAGCCGGCCGCGAAGACGATGACAATCGGAACGCCGAACCAGGAGCCGCCGGCCCACGACGCCAACGAGGTGTCTTCGAGCTGGGGCGTGGTGATCCCGAAGAGGACGGTGGCGACGCCTAGTCCGATGAACCACGTTCCCAATGTGACAAGGAAGGAAGGAACTTTGCCGATCACGTGGACTGCGCCGTTGACAACTCCGAGGAGCAGTCCGACACCGACTCCGGCTGCGACAGCGCCTAGACCCCAGTCATTGGAATTTACACTGTTCGCTGCGAGGAGCACGAACGCCAATCCGCTTGCGGCCATTACTCCTTCGATCGAGAGATCGACACCGCCGACGAGAATGACGAGCGTTGCGCCCATCGCGAGGATGACGGGGATCGAGGCTTGCTCCGCGACAGCGAGGGCGTTGGCGGCGGTGAGAAATGACGGGGTGACGATACCGAAGATGATGCACAGCACGACCAGTGCGGCGAGTGGGCCGAGATTCGTTGCGAGATGTCGCAGGCGCGCTCGTTTATCTGCGTTGTGGAGATCCGCCGGAGAATTTGGGTTCGCGGGCTCTGTGAGGACCGGTGCGGACACGAGCCACTCCTAACGGTTGACCGGACCGGCGATCCGACTGAACGGATCGGCAACGGACTCGAGGATGGATTGATCCGACGGCGGGTCGAGGTATTCCTCGACGTTGTCGGCGGTGATGAGCGTCTGCTCGACGTACATTTCGCGCTGCTCCGGTGTCATCGACGACACGTCGAGTTCTCCGGTTGCGGCTTGGTAAGCTATCGCAAGTCCCATGGCCCCGTTGAAGTACGGGTCGGTGGTGTAGGTGGCGATCATTTCGCCGTTCACGATCGCTTCGAGGCCCTCTGGAGTGGCATCGGATGCGCTGGCGATCTTGATGTCACCGGTCCTTCCGGCTTCGCGAACTGCCTGCAACGCGCCGAGTGCCATCGAGTCTGTCGCGGCCCAAATACCGTCGACTTTGTCACCGTATTTGTTGAGCAAAGTCTGAGTGGTGGTGTACGCCTTGTTTCGATCGAAATCAGCGGGCTGCTGGTCCAACAGAGTCAATCCAGGCTGCGCTTGCAAACCTTTGGTGAAGCCTTCGTACCGGGACTTGCTGATGTCGTTGGCGAGCAGCCCTTGCAGTGCGATCACTCCGCCTGTGCCGCCGAGCGAGTCCGCGAGGGCGTTCGCAGTGTCGAAACCTTCCTCGACACCGTCGTAGGTGACATACGAAACCCATCCGTCACCGACATCGCCTGGGTGCAAATTGTCCGGTTTGCTCCACTGTGTGACTGCGTATCCCCCACTGTTTTGGACGGCCCGCACAATAGCCGGGGTGTCGGCGCTGGTGTTCGGGTTGATGTTCAACAGAACGGTTTTCCCTGCTGCGAGAACGGATTGCAGTTGCGAAAGTGCGTTCTGGGAATCGCCGCCGTACACGATGGTCTTGAGTTCGACGCCGACCGAATCCGCATAGACCTGACTGGCTTTCACCCAGGCGGCCTCGTATGGGTTGGTGAGCGATCGAACTTCCGAGACCATGATCATGTCGTTCTTGTCGATCGACTCGGGTCGTTCGACCGGGCTCCCACCCGTCGAGCACGCAGCCAGCGAGGTCGCCCCGGCGAGGAGCACCGCTGCTGTACACACGCCCCGGCGCCAGGCGTCGAGGGGAGCTGATCTCCATGTCATGAGCTACCGGTTCCTTCTTCGGAGTGATTTTGAAAAGTTCTGTAAGCGCTTTCTTACCGTGATTGAAGTCACATGTCAAGCTGCGTATCGGATGGAAACTGGTCTTGGAAGCGTTGCGCAGCAACGCTCGCCGCGATGCTGATCCAATATTCCGGATCCGACAGCGCAGCCTGCACGGAACCTGCCATGTCCGTCAGAGATACCGCGATTTCCGGAGGGCAGGCACAAAGTTGGCCGGCGATGACAACCGAGCGCACATCGTGCTTCCGGCAACGATTCAGCATCGAGCCGACGAGCTTGCCAGTCGACGAGGTGTCGTCATAGCGTCCTTCGCCGGTGATCACGACGTCCACGCGGGTGATCGCCTCCGACAGACCGGTCAAGTCGGCCACCGCCTCCGCGCCGGAAACGAGCGAGGCTCCCCACGCGAGCAAACCGAATCCGGTTCCACCCGCCGCCCCTGTTCCAGGAACCGAAGGGTCGATGCGGCCCACACGATCGGCAAAGCGTTCCAACGCAGCATCCAACGACGCGACCATCGCCGGTGATGCGCCTTTCTGCGGACCGAATACCGAAGCGGCGCCTGTAGGGCCGAACAGGGTTGCTGTCGTGTCTGTGAGGACTTCGACACCACGTTCGGGAAGCGGACGCATGTCGTGCAAATCGACCCTCTCGAGGGCCGCAAGACCCAGACCTCCGAATGACAGACGGCCTCCCGCGCTGTCGGTGAGCACGGCCCCGAGCGCGCTCAACATGCCAGCGCCACCGTCCGTCGAGGCAGAGCCTCCGAGCCCCACGACAATTCGCTTCGCTCCGGCATCGAGAGCCGCAGAGATCACCTGACCGAGTCCATAGGTGGTGGCACCGCCCGGATCGAGTTCACCACCCATCAGCGGTAACCCGCTCATCTGAGCGAGCTCGATCACCGCCGTGTCGTCGGGCAGAAGCAACCACTCGCCGAAGACGGGCCGACCGTCCGGGCCTGTGATACCGGGAACCCGGTGAAGCCGAGCGCGCGGGTAGTGCCGCGCCACCGCTGCTACCGTGCCCTCACCGCCGTCTGCCTGAGGTATCGACTCGATGTGGTCGCCCGGCCGAACAGTTGACCAGCCCTCTTCGATGCACTCTGCAACTCGTATCGCCGGTAGCGAACCCTTGAACGAATCAGGTGCCACGACCACGCGCAGCGGCCTATCGAACGTCATCGGAATGCGGTCCTGTCCTGCGGTCGGCATTCAGATCGGTCAGTGCGGCCATATCAGCTTCATCCAGATTGAATTCGAAGACGTTGGCGTTCAGTCGGATTCGCCCGGGATCCGATGATTTCGGAATCGGTACGGCACCGATCTGAACGTGCCATCGCACGACGATCTGCGCGGGTGAGACCCCGTGACGACGAGCGAGCGCGACGACGACAGGGTTGTCGACAAGTTGGCCACGAGCGAGAGGGGCCCACGCCTGCACTCTGACTCCGCTCGCATTCATCTCGCGCCGCAAAGTGTGCTGTTGCATCAGCGGATGCAGTTCGATCTGATTGACCGCCGGCACGACCGAGGTGGCTTCGACCAAGGTGTCGATCTGCGATGCATCGAAATTGCATACTCCGATCGACCGTGCCCGACCGGCACCGAGTACCTCGGTCAGAGCCTGCCACGTCTCGACGTAGAGTCCTCGGTTCGGTACCGGCCAATGGATCAGAACCTGGTCCACATAGCCCATACCGAGCCGTTCGAGGCTGGCTTCGACGGCCGCGAGGGTGGCCGAATATCCCTGATCTTCGTTCGAGATCTTAGTTGTCACGAAGAGTTCACTGCGATCGATACCGCTCGTGCGCAACGCATTTCCGAGGCCGCGCTCGTTGCCGTACATCGGAGCTGTGTCGAAAAGTCGATAGCCTGCCGCCAGCGCAGTCTCGACGACGTAGGGAAGCGCGTCGTCGTCCACCTTGTAGAGTCCGAACCCCAGGGCCGGCATCACAGCACCGTTGTTCAATGTGACTGTAGGAATCCGGGCCATCGTCATGTGATCGAGTACCCGCCGTCGACCGGCAGCACCACACCGGTGACGTATCGCGCGGCATCGGAAACCAGAAAGAGCACGGCATCTGCAACGTCGCCACCGTCAGCGAGACGTTGCAACGGAATTCGCGAGAGAACACGGCTGCGGAACTCGGCCTGGTTCAACACCTCGGCGGTCATCGGTGTCTCGATGTAGCCGGGAGCCACCGTGTTGATACGTACGCCGTGAGGGCCGAGTTCGACAGCGAGTCCCTTGCCGAGCTGCGTCAGAGCCGCTTTGGTGGATCCGTAAGGCACGATTCCGGGCACCGCACGATCGGCGGACAGCGAGGCGATGTTGACGACGCTACCGCGGGTCGCAATGAGCGACTTCGCTGCCTGCCGGGTCAGACGATAGGCAGCCGTGAGGTTCACGTCGATCAGACGCAACCAATCCTCGTCCTCGATATCCACTGCAGCGGTGCGGCATTGGATCCCCGCCGAGTTGATCACGATGTCAAGACGCCCCGAACGCTCGTGCGCCAGTTCCACCGCGCGCGCCGTCACTGCATGGTCGGTGAGGTCACCGCACAGTGAGACGCCATCGACGAGTTCGGCGATCCGATCTACTGCCGGATCGGCATCGAGCGCGACCACCAGAGCGCCCCGGCGCGCAAGTGCGCGGGCAATAGCGGATCCGATACCGCCTGCTGCGCCGGTGACGATGGCCGTGCGGCCGTCGAGGTCCTGGAGATGATCTTCGATCATTTGCCGATACCCTTCAGAAGCGAGCGGCTGATGATGAGCCGCTGGATTTCGCTGGTTCCCTCGTAGATCTTGGTGATGCGTGCATCGCGGTAGAGGCGTTCTACTTCGTACCCACGGATGAACCCGTTACCGCCGAACACCTGCAGCGCTTTGTCTGTGTGTCGGACACAGTTCTCGGACGCGTAGAGCTTGGCCATCGAACAGAGGGTCTCGGCATCAGCGATCCCCTCGTCGATCGCATGGGCGGCCTCGACACACAGCGCTGTGCCGGCGCGCAGTTCTGTCGCGATATCGGCCAAAGAGAACGCGATCGCTTGGTTCGCCGAGATGGGCTTGCCGAATTGCTCCCGGTCCACCGACTGCTGTGTCGCCGCGTCGAGTGCGGCGCGGCTGATGCCCAGGCTCAGCCCCGAAATGCCCAGCCGTCCTTTGGCGAGAACTTTCATCATGTAGCTGAAAGCCTTGCCTTCTTCACCGAGGATTGAGGCGGCGGGGAGTTTCACGTGATCGAACACCAGGCCACCGACCTGCGATGCGCGTTGTCCCATCTTGTGCTCGTGGTACGCACGGCTGACACCGGGTTGGTCGACGTCGACGACGAACACCGAGATACCGCCCCGTTTACCCAGTGCGGGGTCCGTGACAGCAAGGACGACGGCGAAGTCCGCGACGGGCGCATTGTGGATGTAGATCTTCTCCCCTGTCAGCTCCCACCCGTCGGAGGTCTTCACCGCGCGCGTGGTAATCGATCCAAGGTCGGAGCCCGAGCCCGGCTCGGTGAGCGCGTATGCGCACCGCTTCTGCGCTGTCAGCATCGGAGTGAGGTAGTCCTTCTGCTGTTCAGGGGTTCCGTAGGCGGCCAGAAGACTGCCGAGAATCTCCACAAGGCCGCATTGATCGGCGATGGAGGCATATCCGTACGACAGCGACTCCATGACGAACAGGTAGTCCAGTGCCGTTCCGCCGGCGCCTCCTAGATGCTCGGGCACGGTGATTCCGAACAGGCCGATTTTGCCCATCTCGCTGTAGATGTCGTCGGGAAAGCGTTCGGTCTCGTCGAGTTCTTCGGCGACGGGCCGTATCCGCTCGTCCACGAACTCGGCGACGAGGGCGCGTTCGTCGCCGCCGAGGACGGACGACGGTATGACGCTCTGTGCAGTGGTCATCGAAGGGTCTCCTTAGACGGATGCGGTCAGAGCCGCGAAGAGGGATGGATTCATGACTTTGGGATTGTCGATAATGGGTGTGAAGCCCATGTGCGGCAGAATGTCTCGTTCGATCTCGATGCCGGGCGCCACTTCGATGAGTGCGAGGCCGGCCGCGGTGAGTTCGAAGACCGCGCGCTCGGTGACGTACACCGCGGAGCGGCCTTGAGCGAGCGCGAGTTCGGCGGAGTAGGTCACCTGGTCCACTGCTGCGACGAACTTCGGGACGCTGCCTTCGCTGCGGATGACGAGTTCGCCGTCGACGACGGCTACATCGAGTCCGCGGGCAGTGAATGTGCCGCAGAACACTGCGCGGGGTGAGTTCTGGGAGATGTCGATAAATCCGCCCGGACCGACGATCCCGCCGGCGATCTTGCTGACGTTCACTGCGCCCGTCTCGTCCACCTGCGCCATGCCGAGGGCGCAGACATCGAGTAATCCGCCTGCGAAAAGGTCGAACTGGGTGGTCGAGGAGTGGACGACGCGAGGTCCGCGGGAGGCGCCGAACAAATCTCCGGACACCGGTGTGCCGCCGATCAAGCCCTGCTCGATCGCAAGGGTGACCCTGTCGAGGCGAGACTGCTCCGCGAGTGCGGAGACCACGAGGGCTGCGACGCCGAAACCGACGTTCAGCACGTCACCGTCGCGTACCTCGTCGGCCGCGCGACGGGCGATGAGCATGCGCACAGGATCGTCGTCGGCGGGCACTACTGCGGCCCCCGAACGGGAGTCACCACTGAGTTCGGGATCGAATTCTCCTGCGTAGGTTTGCCATTGAGCCGGATTGATCACGACGTGATCTACGAGCACACCCGGAATGTGGATCAGTCGTGGGTCCAGCGGTTGTTCGGAGACGTTCTTGACCTGGGCTATCACGAGGCCCCCGTTCGCCTTGGCGGACTGCGCGACGGCGAGGGCGTCGAGTTGGGCCGCTTCGTGGGCACAGGAGATGTTGCCGAGTGGGTCGATCGTGTCGCCGCGCACGATGGCGACATCAACGGTGAACGGCTTGTAGCGCAAATACTCTCGGCCGTCGAGCGTAATCACCTCGACGAGATCCTCGGTCGCGGCATTGTTGAACTTGCCGCCGGAATGCCGGGGATCGACGAAGGTGCCCAGCCCCGTCTGTGTGATCAAACCGGGGCGGCGTGCGCCGATCTCTCGCAGTAGTTGACTGATGGCACCAGCAGGCCAGGCGTATGCCTCGACCCGATCGGTCCGCACGAGTTCGACCATCGTCGACGACCAGGTCCAGTGTCCACCGATGACCCGCTTGACCAAGCCTTCGTGTGCGAGATGGTTGGTCCCTTTGCTCTTTCGATCGCCGATGCCCAACGCATGGACGACGGTGAGATCCATCGGTTCGCCCGTGGCGAGGAAGCGGTCCTCGATTGCAGCGAGCAGAAGATCCGGCTCCAGAATGCCGCCGCCGGATCCGGTGAGGGCCACGGTGGCACCACGTGAAATGGCGTTGACCGCTTCGGCTGCTGTCGACACTCTCTGCATGTCAGCTCCTGTAAGTGCTTTCTATCGTAGTTTTGCGATCACATTCGGCCTGGACCGCGTAATAGGTCACAGTATAGTGTGATTCAAACAACATCAAGAAAACGCTTACAGGAGACTCGATGTCCGCCAGCACGACGCACAGTTCCCTCCTCGGCCGACGAGTACGGCAACTCGGCGAACCCGCACAATTGGAAATCTCGACAGCCCCTCCCACTAGCCGAGAGGTGTATGCGGCAGCCCATGTCGTCGCCAATCCGCTCACATCCAGCGCGGGCGTGAGCAACGGAGTCGACCACATCGACTGGGACACCACTCTGCAACTTCGCCACGACCTGTGGGATCTCGGACTCGGAGTCGCCGAATCGATGGACACCTCGCAGCGAGGAATGGGACTGGACTGGGTAGGTGCGCGAGAACTCGCTCGTCGAACTCTGGAGGCGGCAGCCCCGCGCAGGGCACGCGTCGTCGTCGGTATTGCCACCGATCAACTCGCATCTCGTTCGGTAACACTGACCGAGATCAAAGATGCCTACGTAGAGCAACTCGAGTCGATCGAATCACTCGGAGGCGATGTGGTCATGATGGCGAGCCGGCACCTGGCGAGGACGGCAGCATCGGCACACGACTACGCCGACGTCTACCACCACGTTCTGTCCCATGCGACAAGACCTGTGACTTTGCACTGGCTCGGATCGGTGTTCGATCCGCAACTGGACGGATACTGGGGAGCCACCGATCCATGGGAAGCCATCACCTCGGTCCGCGGCATCCTCGAACGCGACAGCGCTCGGATCCGCGGCATCAAGGTATCGGTGCTCGATGCGGAACTCGAGAAATCTCTACGTGCACAGGTTCCGGCGGACGTTCGAGTCTTCACCGGCGACGACTACAACTACGTCGATCTCATCGCAGGCGACGAGCATCATCACAGTGACGCGCTACTCGGCGCATTCGCCGCAGTCGCCCCGTTCGCGTCGGCGGCATTTCGCCGCCTCGATGCTGACGACGTTGCCGGCTTCAACGAAATCCTCGGGCCGACAGAAGCGCTCAGCAGACTGATCTTTGCCACACCGACTCAGTACTACAAAGTAGGCGTTGCCTGGCTGGCGTACCTCAACGGGCAACAGAATCATTTCCGAATGCTTTCCGGATTCGAAACCGGGCGCAGCCTCGAACATCTCGCGTCAGTGGCCGTCGAGGCAGGAAAGATCGGGCTCTTCACCGACCCCGATTTCAGCGCAGATCGCGCATACAGGTACTTCGCAGTGCACGGAGTCTGATGTGGATATCTCACGATGCAGCCTCAACTCCGCCACCATTCGCGGCGCCGACTTGAACGAAGTGGTAGATCTTGCAGAGCACTCCGGATTCGGTGGTGTCGGCTTGTGGCGCGATGTCCTCGACGACTGCGACCTCGTTTCGTACGGCCGTGAAGTGGCCGAGCGCGGACTACGCGTCACTTCCGTATGTCGGGGCGGCATGTTTCCTCAACCGGACAAGGCCACCAGACGAAAGACATTGGAAGACAACTATAAAGCAGTAGATCAGGCGTCCGACCTGAACGCAGACTGCCTCGTGCTGGTCTGCGGCGCTGCGGTCGGTCGCGACCTCACAGGTGGACGATCCCAAATCTTCGACGGGATAGCCGAACTCGAACCCTACGCCCGCGAGGCCGGTGTGAGACTGGCCATCGAACCAATGCATCCGATGATGGCTTCCACCCGATCGGCGATCACCTCCCTACGTGAAGCAAACGACATCGTCGAGCGAATCGACTCATCACACGTCGGTATTGCATTGGACAGCTACCACGTGTGGTGGGACGCCGAACTCAGCACTGAGACCACCCGCGCTGCAGGATCAATATTGTCGGTGCAGATAGCAGATTGGATGACCCCTATCCATGACGAACTGTCCAGCCGGGGCATGCCCGGAGACGGATGCATCGAATTGCCCGCCTTTCTGAAGGCTGCAACGACGGCGGGGTACGACGGTCTGGTGGAAGTGGAAGTTCTCAGCAACTTCTGGTGGAGACAACCTCCGACCGACGCAGTCACCGCTGCTGTGCACGGACTTCGCCGAATCTGACTTCATCAGGGGATGGACAACTCGCGGACGTGCTCACGCAGGTACCGCGCCTGTCGACTCACGAATTACCAGTTCAGCAGGCGAGAGCGGCGGGGATTCCACTGACCTGTCGGCGAGCAAACCTTGCATCATGGACCACGCCTGCTCACCGATAATCGATTTAGGACTTCGCACCGTCGTCAGCTTCGGCTCGATATGGTGAGCCAATTCAATGTCATCAAAGCCAGTGACCGAGATGTCCTTGGGCACAGACATTCCCAAGTCGCGAAGCTTCGATATGGCACCTACTGCCGACAGATCATTGAAGCAAATTATTGCGGTGGGATCGTGAGTGAGTGCCTCCTCGACCTTGCCGTAGCTCGTTTCGATGGTGCCATCGGACTCCACTACGACGAAATCGATACCGAATGCCCTCGACGCTTCCACCGCGCGAAGGCGCTCCCGGTTCTGCCAGGCGAGCGGAGACCCAGCCAGGTAGACAACCTTACGATGCCCGAGCTGCGCCAGGTGACCGCACAGTTCCAGCATGGCGGTGAAGTTGTCCACCCCGACCATGGGGATATCGATACCCAGCTCGACACGATTGACCAGGACAACAGGAGTGCGCTGTCGCGCAAGCATTTTGAGTCCATCTACCGAAATGCGCGACGACAACAGAACCAACCCGTCCACTTGGCCGAGTAGATCGACCGCGGTCGCGTACTCGTCCGCGGCACCACCCGAATAGTCCGCCACCAGCATGCGGTAGCCGTCGGCGCTCGCCGCGTCGTGCATCTGCTTGACCACATCGAAAAAATAAGCATTCGACAGATCCGGCAGTAACACGCCCATGTTTCGCATCGAACCCCTAGCCAGCCCGCGGGCAGCGCTACTCGGCCGGTACGACAGTTCCTCCGCGACCTTACTGACACGTTGAGCCAGTTCCGGAGTGACCGCCGAACTGCCGCTCATCACCCGGGAGACCGTCGCGATCGACACACCGGCCGCGTCGGCGACGGTACTGATCGTCACCCGTCCGCCGCTCACTGCTCGTCCATGATCACTGCCCGAGACCACAGCCTTACGCTGCATCAGCCGCGCCCCTTCGTGCCAACATGAAGTCGTTTGGAAACGCTTTCAACCTATCAGGTGAATCCACGTTTTCCCCGAAACGCGCATAATTCGCGCGGAAGCAACGCTGATCCGGACACAAATTGCAACTCGAATACAAGCTCGGGGCGAGTCCCCCCCATGGCCGCTGTGGCCCTTATCTGCGCAACTCGCCGGCAGCCAATCGATGTGCTCGTTGTACTTGCTGCGGCCCTCTGCCGAGATGCCGACGCTTTTCCGCAAAACAGACATACATCTTGCCCGCCAGCAAAGAAGTGAATTCGGTTGGTGCGAACCAAGGTTCAGAAAGCGGAGCGAAGCGGCTCGAAGCGGCTCGATCGACGGCATCCGCACTCGACTCGCTACGAGCCGCGCACGGACCAACCGGACGACAGAACGAAACACCGGCATTAGATGCCGACGGCATCGCGCCCTGTCTGTGAGACCTGCGCCGTCTCGGTCCGTGCACATCAACACGTACCGAACAGTGACCTGCACGTCGGCAGCCTGCGATCATCACAGCGTGAGAGACACACGAGCAGAATCCACATCCGACTCGGCGACAGAAATCAACCCTGACGGCGAGATCAAGTATCTGAGACAAGATCGGCTCGGCCGCGCGGACTTCTCCCGCCGAATCGCGAACCGCATCTGTCGCGCAGGTGACGGCCCGAGCGTGGTCTTCGGGCTTGCCGGCCCCTGGGGAAGCGGCAAGTCGTCGGTCCTGAACATGACCACTGAGGTCATGGAAAAGGATCACTCTGACTACTGGTCCGTCGTTTCGTTCACGCCGTGGTCAGCTGGAGACCCGTTGGCGCTGATAGAAGAGTTCTACAACGCGATCGCCGCCGCTATGCCCGAGGGCCCGGACGGAGAGACAGCTAAACGGCTTTTGGCTGCTGCGGCTCCGGCTGGGGCGGCGGTACTGAAGGTCCTCGGAAAATCGCTCCTCGAGAAGTACGTAGGCAAAGGCTTCGTGAAGGATGCTCTGGATACGGTGACCGACACCGTCGCCGACCAGACTGACGACTTCGTCTCGGATGTGGAGCCGGATCCGTTCTCCCGACGGTTCACCAAGATCTCCAAGGCAATCGGGAAAACGGGTAAGAACTTTCTCGTCATTGTCGACGACGTCGACCGACTGCACTCCGACGAACTGCTATCGGTGATGAAGACAGTTCGACTTCTGGGTAGATTCGATCGTGTCCACTACCTGCTGTCCTACGACGAAGAGACCGTGATCGATGTCCTCGTAGAAACCGACCTCGCCCGAAACAAGCGGCGGCGCGCGAGCAAGTACCTCGAGAAGATCGTCCAGTACCCCTTCGTGCTTCCACCGATCCAAATGCAACACCTCGCAACCGAGTTCCGCGATCAACTACGCGGAATCGCAACGACCCACGATGCGGCGTTTTTGTCGAACCCCGACGGCGAGCCCGATGACCAGAGTGAAGACATCTCTGACCACGTCTTCGCTCTCCTTCCGACAGACCGCCTCACGCTGCGCAGCATCTACCGACTGTGTAACCAGGTCGACATCATGCTCTCACTCGTCGGTGGCTCCGAGTTGGACCTTTTCGACGCCACCCTGATCACCTTCATTCGGCTCGAATATCCGCCGTTGTACACCATGCTTCCCCGCTGGCGTAAGGAACTCGTCGGCAATGCGCCCAGTTGGGACCAGAAACCGAAACTCACTGCCGCACAGCGGCAGGAGCAAATCGCCGAACTCGTCGACCTCACACCCGAAAGTCTCGAAGCTCACCTGCTCTACGCCATGCTCGTCAGCCTCTTTCCCCACACGCTCCCGCGTCCCACCGGGTTCTACGTCCGGGCCCGCGACGCGCGCTGCCAGGTTCGTGACACAACATACTTCGAGCGGTACTTCGCGTTCGGCCTGCCAGTTCGCGATATTCGAGATGCCGACGTCCAGGCTGAGCTGACGGAGCTGGTGCACACCGGTGCGTGGCCGGACGCGTCCGTCATGCGCGAGTGTTTACCCGACGAGCAACGAAGGCGACTTCTTCGCGGCAAGGTCACGCAGAACCTCGGCGTCATCGATGGGGCTCCATCACCACAATGTGCACAGGCTGCCCATCTGCTCACTCGCGAATTTTCCACAGACGGGCGCGACCTGGCCTTCAGCGGGTGGTCGATGGTGATCTATGCCTTTCTCGGACACGCGATTTCACAGGCCGAGGCAGGAGCGGCGGACAAGATCGCCGCCGACTACCACGGTGAATTCGGCCTATCCACCATCATCGACGTACTCTCCCGCCCTATCGAATTGGCCTCGATCGACACCGCCAAGGTCGTCGCAGCGACCCGCAAAGTCAGGGAAGAAGTTCTCGAACGATCCATGCTGGATCTGACGACGGACATTCCATCTGACAAGCGACGAACGCACATGGTCGCCAGTTTCCTGCACTACCTCGACGACGACCTCTGGGCACAGCTCAGCCAAAGAGCGCAGGAATTGATGGCATCCGACGCGGACGTGACTCTGTCCAGCCTCGGTGCTCGGTTCGTCACCATGGCGGGGAACGCAAACGATGAAAGCGGCGGGACGGAGATCTGGCATCACGAGTTCCTGCAGGCCGAATTCGCGAAACTCATTCCGCGCGAGCAGTGGAGCCTCGAACAGCTGCCCGAGATCGAACAGGACACTGTCGATACGAACGACACATCGCTGGCTAACCGCACCACATACGCCGCCCTCGCCCTGCGCCAACTCTTGAGGACGGACACACCGAATAGCGAGTAGACCTGTGCAGCGGACCGCCTCTCTGCATGGTTCATGCGCCCCTTCGCACCACCAGGGCTTTCACAAGACACCTACCGTCTCCGCAGGTCAACGCACAGAACCTGCTCAAGGTAGCAAGGAATCCGACTCAAATGTATGACAGTGCTACAGTAAACGTCATACACGAACATCGGAGTTTGAGATGGCAGTCCTGAACATCCGCGTGGACGACAGAGTTCGCGATCAGCTCAAGGAACTTTCAGACGAGCAAGGGATCACCCTGAGCGAATTCGTTCGAAACCTCCTCATGGAAACAGTCGTCCCGGTTTACGACCGAGAGGTCAAGCACGGCGACGAGCCCGCGCCGGAGAGCATGCGGATCGCCGACCGTCAGGTGCTCTCCCTTCTCCACCGCATCCTCGGGAGGGTTCTGCCGGAGGACGCCAATGGCGATGATGGAAATCTCGACTACCAACTCAAGCGGGCGCACATGCTCGAGGCCGGCTACGCGGGCGAGTATTGGCGTGAGGTCGCCGGTTTCAGCACCGAGTTATCGATACGGGATTGTGAACGCGTGATCGACATCCTCGAGATGTTCCGCGTCATCACCTACAGCGCCGAGCACCTCTCCGAGAACGGAACACCTGTCGCCGAGAAACTGAGATCCAGACTGGAATTCAAGGGATTCGACCACAACGACGCACTGGAGGGGCACATGGCTGACTACGTCGACTTCCAGATGCAAGAGGACCGTTGGACGGAGCTCAAGCCGCAGTTGGAGCGCAACGACAACGGCAACTCCCATCACCCCACCCTCGACATGTATTCGCGAATGCTCACCGAGTACCGCCGCATCCTGGACAGGCGTGAGCGCGGGTTCGATCGCCTGAGTTATCTTCTCTCGCAGGAAGAACTGGAGCAGATCGCCGAGGCACGCATCCACCCATCCAACCGTCGGAACACACCACGGGACTGACCGATGAGATCGAGTCGCAATCGTCATCAGGCAACGTCGAGGTCCAGCACTGCCGGGTTTGACGACATTGGACTTCCCATGGAAGGCCGGCTCCGCCCTCATCGCACGAGCGGATCCCAACCCAGAGCGTTGGCACGGATGTACGCCCACACCCAGAATCCATGTGATCTCGATCACGTCAAATACTCGTGCGGACTGCCCACATGCCCCGGTCAACTCACCGCGCAACCGCCTCTAACGAGCCTTCATACAACCGAAGAGCCCATGCCTCAGATGTTGTGTTGGCATTCTCAGGGAAGGTCACCGGCTAAAGTTATCGACAGTGATGCACGAACCGAAGATCTAAGAGACATTCGGCCAAGGCATCACATCGCCTCCAAGCCTTCAACGGTGGCTCTCCACAGTCTGCGCTCCACTCCTGGAGCTGCTGATGAGGGGAGGAGGTGGAACGAATGGTCAATCTTCCGCGTAAAAAACGGAAGGACCGGGACTACGTGGCGATAGTTACAGCTATCGCGTCAGTGGCCCTGGTCCTCATTGAACTGTTCCGTTAGGCAGAGAGCTGGGCTTTCGTTTGGATGCGGATGCCCAGCTTTTCTGTTTCCTCAGCATGTCAGGGTTGGCTTGCAATCCTGACAAGTTGCGTCGGTGCAACCCAAAGTATCGCCATTTCGAAATTTCCGCAAAAGGGTCGCGACGGAATTCGGGCCGCCTGATCTCTGGTTTCACCCTAACTCGGACTCGCTGAGCGCCCATTCTCTGCTCAGCGTGGACGTCAGGGCTGAAACGGAGCCCACACGCAATGCTTGACGAACCCCACCTCGATTCGCGGGCATTCTCACAGTGCACAGGCCAGGGATTTTCATCGTTCCGCGCGGGGCGCCACAGCCTCGGCGACCTCTTGCCCAGAAGCGTCTGCGGCGGCGCGGTTACCACCCATCGCCTCCGAGCGGACCACGGCGATTGCCGACGACATGGTCGTCGACTAGATACTTTGGGCGCAGCATCCCTCGATCGACGCCCTTCTTCTTACGTGGATCCGGCAGTGCCGTCAGGTAGCCGGCACAAGATTGGCCAGCTTCGCCGGAAACGGATACTTGCCCGGTGCGTCCGTGGTGGATTCGATGATTGCGGAGTGAGCGTCCTCGTCGACGCTGAGGATCGTGAACACCGAGACGCCTTCGGTCCCGATTCTCACTTGGTCGCCCTGCTCCACGAAATTCTCCTCTACCGAGATGCCGATAACTGTCTATCTTCTCAGCTGCTCGTCGGCGAATTTTTACCTGTCTCATTCCACGACGTCGAGGTGAAGGGGTTCGCGAGATTCGCCGGTATCGCGGCGATCGGGGTCGACATCGGGGTCAGCAGGTAGTCCGCAGAGTGGGCGTTCTGCATCGTCACGATGTCGCTGCCGTCGATCCAGCCTGTCGGGTCGACTTGGTTCCTGCCGCCACCATCCGTGTTCGATTTCCCTGCACCTGAGAACAAGTCACGGGCGAGTGCCTCTGCCCCGTTCCACAGCGAGAGGCCGGGGTTGCCACCGATACAGCCTCCGGCGATCGCCCCGATCGACACGGGCGTCTCCGAACCCTCCACGAGGGTCGAGGGCCAGAAGTCCTCGGTGGCCGCATGCGTGGCGGGGAGAGAGATCTCGGAAGACGGGCACCGGTCGTGAGCGCCGCCGATGCCAACCCAGATCAGCCGCGGAGCCTTTCGGCGTCGCCACCGTCGTTCGGCCGGGTCGTTGAATCCGCGGACCCACTGCCTGCCTTCAGCATCGGCGATCGGCGTTCCCTCCGGAGTAGCGCGCAGTTGCTCGGCACTGTCATAGACCCGCCCCCGGTTGAGTGCTGCGTCGAAGTCGCTTTCGTAGCTCATCGATCCCCCTGATGGTCCTCTGGTTTCGTCGACCGTAGCGCCGAAAGCCGACAAGTCGGCGACCGTGCATCATTCGGTTGGCCGGAAGCGAAGCAGTTAGAGACAGATTGCCGGGCGGCAGCTCACGTTTTGCGCGATCTCATGAGGCGCCCACCACGGTGAATTCTCGGTAGAGACTTCACCGAGACAACACAACGTAACAATGCAAGGTGGCAACTTGCGGCTGGGCGCTCGCAGGCCTCTATCTGCCCTTTCGGTCTCCGATTTATCAGTGCGCCTGTTACCAGATCGGTTCTCCAGTCACGGCTCACCACTATCGCGCTGCCTGCACTTCGCGTCGAAGGCACCGAAACCACGAGTGTGTATGCACAAGACCGGGAGGTGGAGAAGGCGATGTGTTCGATGTCGGAAGCACCGGAACCGCGGTCGCTACCGTGCACGCTAAACCCCAAGGAGAACCATGATCACCTCACACACCACCACCACCATCATCAACCTCGCTATCGCACTGATCGTGTTGAACGTGGCACGAGAAGTGTTGCTCTGCCTTGCCGAACTGACAGATCACGCGGACGATCGGTCGAATTTTTCGAGCGAGTGGGCGATCAAAAAATGGTATGCCAGCAGCGCGATACTGAACTCGATGCTTCTCGGTTTCTTCGCCGGCGCGATAGTCGCAACGATCTCGATTGGTTGGCCGGCCGGGCTCGTGGTGATTCTCGTGTGGGCAGTGTTGATGCGACCGCGCCTGCGAACCGTCAGATTGGTCAAGCGCCGGTGGAGCACGTACCGCATCGCGCGATGAGGGTGGGTGGGCGCTGAAACCGCTCAGCGTGGTTTCAGCTCCCGCCGCTCATCTAGCAAGGTCCGGGGCAAGACAAACCGGAGGTACTCGAGACGTCGACGAGCAGATGCGTCATCGGGCCCAATGCGTCATCCTCAGATCCGGCTTGCCCGCAACGACTACGAGCCGTGTCCGACCACTGAGAATTCATCACCGTGCCGAGCCGTCATAGTCTCGACGAGCGCATCGATCGAGGCCAGCAACTCCGCTGGCGGCGTGGTCAGGTCGAGGGCGTGGCAGTAAATGGTGATGTCGGCGCCTATAACCTCGACCGCATGGGAGGCGGTGTCGCCTTTCGTGTAGATCAGGTGCCCTTCGCGGAGGCCGAGTGCGGTGCAATAGGCAGTCAGTTGGTACATGTCCGCGTTCGGCCCCCTCTTGCCGGCAGTGACCGTTTTGTACTTGGCGTCTATCACCGCCACAGGCTTGCCGTCGCTGTCGCACCAGGTCAGATCAGGTTCGATAGTGACGCTGCGGCCATGATCGAGGTAGCGTGTCGGGCCGGATCCGGGGCGCACTCCGGTGCCGCCGCGGCGGGCGATCGCAGCAGCGGTGGTGGTCATCAGAAAATCCTCGAACACTTTCCACATGTCGAGGACGAAGCCTCGCACGACGACAGTCCCGATGCGGTGCTCGATGGACCGATGCTCGGTGATCAGCACCGCCAACTGCAATGCCCAGTGGTAGCGCTCGTTCAATCTCGTTCGCGCCGGGGACGGTTCGGCACCAGCGGTGGGCGATGTGACGTCTGCGAGGGCGCGGCGGAGCCTGGCCAGCCTCGTCTGCAGACGGGGCGGGACTACCGCGGAATCGAGCAGAATCACGGTGGCGGCGAGCAGCAGCTGGTTTTCGGCGATGTCTTCGTCGTACTCGTCGTAGCGGATCTCCACAGGCAGGGCGAGCCCGAATCGTCGGGTGATCTGATCGCCCGCGCGTAGCCGTCCGCGCAAGACCGGGCCCGAGTCTTCGACTTCGCGGTAGCCGGAAAGCAACCCGCGAGCAGTCGCTCGCTCGGCTGCCACGACGAACGCTTCGGCCAACGCCGCAACCAGGTCGGTATCCGTGTCAGCGAGTGCGGTGTGCTGTGACCACCACGCAGGGTCACGGACGTAGCCCATCATCCACATCACGCGGCTGATCGGTGTTTTCGGTTCCACCCTCACAGTGAGAGCATCGATGGTCACGGCCCCGATTTTCCGGGTGCCAGTCAGTGTGAACACGCTGGGAGTGGTCGTGGGTGTGACCGTGACCAGTCCGGTGGCCGCGAACGCTGCAGCGCCCTCCGGCGTCAACGCCACCTGCGGGCGGCACACCAGGCAGCCGGCGCAGCCGTAACCGCATGGTGGCCGCTCGAAGAGGGTCACCGTAACTGGGTCATTCACCGGTGGTCAGGCTCTTCTCCAGAGCAGCAAGGCCGTATCGGGCTTCGAGATCCACGGTGCGATCACCGAAGTGGAATTCCTCGAGCAACGGGATAATCGCGCTGTCCCATACCTGCGCCAATCCCCCATCACTGTGGACCGCCGGGCGCATGAAATACGAGGGTCCGATCTGGAAGTCCGGATCGTCGATCGCAGCGTTCAAAGCGTGGTGCAGGTCCGCGACACGCTGCGGGTACTTGCGGGCGGTGAGCCAGCGTCTCAGGACCGATTTCGTGGGCTCCTGCGCTGGGTGCAGCGCAATGAATCCGAAGCGGCGGCGCATGGCGGTGTCCACGAGAGCGATCGAGCGGTCCGCGGTGTTCATCGTGCCGATGATGACCACATTGCGTGGCAGAGTGAACGGCTCGGCCTTGTCCGAGGAGTACATCAGATCGATTGCCTCGTCGCGGTATTCGAGCAGGAAGTACAACTCACCGAAAATTTTGGCGAGGTTTCCGCGATTGATCTCGTCGACGACCAGCACGAACAACTGATCAGGATGCGTGCGGGCGCGGTCGGTCAAGCGGCGCATCGGGCCCGGCTTGAGTTCGAAGCCGACCTGACCATCGCTGCGCGGGGTGGGCTGGAAGCCTTCGAAGAAATCCTCGTAGCTGTAGGCAGGGTGGAATTGCACGATGGTGACGTTGTCCGGGCCGGCGAGATAGCGAGCCAACGTCTTCGCGATGTGCGTCTTCCCGGTGGCCGGCGGCCCGCAGAAGATCAGTTACGGGCGATCACGCAGCAGATCGGTGCACCACGCCAGCCAGCCGAGATCCACATGCAACGAGTCCGTCCGGCCTGGAATGACCAAGGACGAATCCGCAGAGCTGCGCGAAGCGAAGAGGCGGATACGACTGCTCGAGCAGGAAGCGGAAGTAATGCGACGCGCCGTCACCTACTTGTCCCGGGACGTCAACCCTAAAGGATGTTCCCGCTGGTCCGCGACCTTGCCGAGGACGGAATTCCCGTCACGGTGCTCTGCCGGGTGCTCGGCTTCTCGATGCAAGGGTTCCACACATGGAAGGAAAGCCCAATCACTCAGCGCGACTGGGATAACGCACACCTGATCAACGCTGCCTACGACATTCACGCCGACGATCCAGCCTTCGGATACCGGTTCATCGCTGACGAATTGCCATGTCGAGGCATCATCGCCGGCGGGAACCGCGTCGCTCGGTTGTGTTCGCAGCAACATATCTGGTCGGTGTTCGCAAAGAAGAAGGGATTGAACAGGAAATCGGGACCACCCGTCCACGACGATCTCGCCTCTCGCTGGTTCACTGCTCAAAGCCCGAACCAGTTGCGGCTCAAGGACATCACCGACCACCGAGCCGAAATCGTAAAGCTGTACCCGGGCCCGAACACGGTCGACAAGCTCCGCGAACGGCTCGAAGCCGCGTAACCCCTAACAGGTAAGGGACTGCGGTCCGACACCAACACGGCACCATTGCAGTGCCCCGCGAGAACGGAACCATCCGAGCCCGCAGGGCACTGCACTGTTTCTCGATCTCTCGAGGTCCTCGTTGGAAGCGAAACCCCGCAGTCACTTCACTAGCGAACGCGGCGCGTAGCCCCACAAGCGGCAGGACGCCCACCAACCTTCACCATCAACCATGGCAAGGCCGTCTGATGGGCGGTTGACCCGCCAAAGTGATTTGGTTCGGTGTCACGAGTCGACTACGAACGTGGCAGCTCGTGCGGCCTAGGAACGCGAGAAGCCCTGCAAGTCAATCATTTCGGACATATGCACCATAAGGGACCAAATGCTCCACAATTCGGGGCCCCATCAAAAGTACTAACTTTCACAGACGGAACCATCCCGACCTGCAGCCTAAACAAATCAGACCGGTCTGTTACCAAACCGGTATCAACGAACCCTGTGAAACTCATGAGTAACTCTTTAGCGTGAGCAGCGATCGCCACCAGTAACGAGAGCGCGGAAGACTCCCAGAATCGTTGCACCGGTGGCGATCCGATCCAGCATTTCCAAGAGCGGAGCCATCAGTGCTACGCCGAACTGTCAGGTAGTTGAGGGGTAACGAATGGCCTTGAAGTCTGCTCCACACTTAACACGACGAAGACAACTCACGCGCGCTCTCGCGATCTCGACAACCGCACTGTTCCTGGTCACGACGCCGATAGCAGCCAGTATGGCCCAACCTGCAGAATCGCCCGGAAACGGCGCACCCACGCAGGTCGACGACTCGTGCGATCCGGTCACCTCGACCACCACAACAACGACCACACCGACGAGTACCTCCGAGCCCACCACGACGGCGCCTTGCATACCGGCAGTTGACGACAATCCAGCACCGGAGTCTTCGACCACCACGTCGTCGACCACACCAGCCCACACACCGTCGTCGACCACACCAAGCCCCACGGTGTCCCCGGAGGACGCGACACTCGTTGAACTTCCACATCCAGTCTCCGCTGAGGACGCCGCAAGTCTCATTCAGCCCGGCATAACAGCTCTCAGGATCGACAACGGCACTTTGGTCGGCGAGTACTTCGTCGGGAACGTCAGGGCCGAGGACGCTGTTTCCGAACTGGCACAAGAGGTTCGGGACAACTTCCAAACGGAAGCCCGAATCAGCGCCGTTCGTGTTGACGAAGGACAGAGTCCGCAGCTGGCCGAAGACATCCGAACAGAAGCTTCGGAACTACCAGTCGCCGAAGCTGCTCCCGAACCGGTGATTCAGGAAGCTCCGGCCCCTTCGGGCGTAGTGATCACACCTCCAGAGGGACAACCTCAAGCCCGGACAGGAAACCCCTACGCCGTACCTAATTGGGCACCCTCGCATGCACGAGGAATGGCTCAGGAGTACCAGTCGAAAGCGGTGATCGACAATACATTTTGGTGGAACGAGTCGCCGAACAACCCCCAAGGCATAGATACCGAATGGGGATTGGAACTCGAATACAACCTTTGGGATCCGCCGCTTTCGGGTGAAACACATCCAGGATGCAACACTGACGACAATTTCTGGGCCGCACGTGGAACATCTGGCGGTGAGGTCATCAGCTGGTTTGCAACATCACCTGGAAGTTCGAAGACCCTCGATTTCTATTTCGATGGGTTCGACGCAACCGACCCATGCGAGCAACAAGGCTTCGCAATCGGTGTCGGACGCCCAAGCCGCCTTCCGCAAAACGCTGGCCTCAGCCCAGAGGTGACAACCCTCGTCACGACCGAACGTGGAACGAAACCGTCATCGCAGTTCGGTGTGAATTATCAACTCGTACACAATGACTGCGGAAATCTGACCAGAACATCGTGGTGCATGGGACTCAGTGAGGGAGCCTTCACCTACCCGGGTGGCGAGGACGTTTTCGGAGTTGCAGTGGACTACGCCAGAACCACTCGAGACACGTCCGGCGGGTATGAACGGAAGTGGTTCGCGCCCGGCGGGTACGAGCATTGGACCGGTCTACCTCCGACCTACTACGCCAACTGCACAATTGGTGGGGCCATCAACACTCGGTATCTACAAATCGGCGGCGGAAACGGCCCGGTGGGCCCGTGTGTTAGCGCGGAGATCGCACCGAAAAGCAACACAAACCTCACGCGAACCCAAGACTTCACTAACGGTCGCATGTACTGGAACCCCAGCAGCGGGGCCTGGGAGGTCTACGGCAACATCGGTTTGAAGTACTCCAATGACGGGGGCCCCTCCTCCGCTGTTGGTTGGCCGACGAGCGGGGAGCTCGGAACACCAAATGGTCAAGGTAGATTCAACCGTTTCCAGAACGGCAATATCTACTTCGGTTTCCCGGTCGGGCGATCGCATGCCGTGCACGGAGCCATTTTCATCCGTTACGGCCAAGAAGGCTGGGAGGGTGGACGGTTCGGATTCCCTACGTCCGATGAGTTCGCTGTCGGCGCAGATCGCCAGGTGAACTTCGAACACGGTTGGATCAAGTGGATTGCTGCGACGGGGCAGACAATCACTTCCTGATCTCACGAACGTCGACGCGTGTGTCCAGCAATCGATACCGTGCGGACACACGCGTCGACTGTTGTTTGAGCCTCGTCGGATATTCACGCGCCGGGGCACCGCACTTGTGGGTAGCAACTTTGCTGCCCAAACCCTGTACGCTCTCAGAAGATGCGGTGTCGCTGACGAACTGACGGCTGCCGCAGTGCATCAGTTGCGAGCTCGCCGTAACAAGTATCGACGCCGCCAGCGACCCGAAACTGCATCCTCGGACACGACGACGCACGGAGCGCCCGGCCCACGGCGAAATAGACTTCTGGCGGGAAGCCTGATCAAGGGGTGCGATCCGCTGGCGCAATCGTCCTGGTATCGGATTGACCTAGTCAGAGCGACTATGGGTTCTTCGGCCGCTTTAGTTGAATCGAGAGCATGACCACACTGAGAATTACGAGGATCAGGGAGGTGTAGGCCACAACTGATGGGCCCCACCCCTCAGGCTTGACGCTGATATTTGCACCAGTGACCGGATCGGGGCCTTCACACGTCACTCCGACCGGCCACCAAGAGCGCACGGGGCTGACACCGGGAGGGCCCGGATAGGGGGGATTCGCAGGTGTGCCCCACGGTGCACGATCAGCACATAATCCTCCGGCGTTGCCTAACGCACTCCCCCATGGGGCCCACAATCCAATCACAAACACGATCAGTCCAATGACGATGACAGCGATGGAAATAACTACTGCGTCGGTTCTACGCGACTTACCGCTATGCGCTCCGATTTCGCTCATCTGCAAATCCTAGCCCCTGGAAACCCGAATAGAACACTTCTTCCGGGGCTCCCTCATTCATATCCTTTGCCCCAGAGCCTTTTTCGTTGGCGGTGGCTTGCCTTGTTCGGGATGGTTCGAATCACCGATCTGGTGTGTGCTTTGCATAATCACTCGAAGAGGAAGTCCCACAGCGCAATCCACACTGCGTTGCCCCGCAACCGAATTACATACAATACGTCACGGCTCTGTCAACTTAACTGTACACAATTGGGAATCATCAGCATTCGGCCATGCCTCTACGGATTCTGCTGGAGGGAAACCAGGTCAGGCAGCGGCGGGTATACCTGTGACGTCGTTCCACGTGGCGAATCGGCCGGTCATTTCGGAGCGGTAATCGCTCGCGGTGAGCTTGTGTCGACCGGGCCGGAAGTGCGGCGAGATGGCGCTGAACACCGCCAGGAACCGTTGCGCTGCACCCGGTGAGCGGAAGAACTTCATTGCCCGTTCACGCTGCCTGGTGGGTTGGTGCGAGTTCTCAGCCCGGTTGTTGAGGTACTTCGAGCGCCGGTGTTCGACCGATGGCATCAACTCTCGATGCGCCACAACGTAACTGGCGAGCTTGTCGGTCACAAGCACCCTCGGAACCCGGGCCTGCTTGCGCATCAACTTGCCGAAGAAGCGTTTCGCCGCCTTCGCGTTTCGTCGTGACTGAACCAGGACGTCGAGGACATTGCCGTCCTGATCGACCGCCCGCCACAGTTATTTCCGGATGCCGCCGATCTTGACGAACACCTCATCCAGAAACCATGTGTCGCCGGGTTCGGGAGCGCGTCGGCGCAGGCCACGCGCATATTCGTGCCCGAATTTCCTGCACCACGTTCGGATCGTCTCGTGCGAGACGACGATGCCGCGGGCGAGCATCAACTCCTCGACGTCCCGCAAGCTCAAGGTGAACCTGTAGTACAGCCACACGCAGTGCACGATGATCTCCGCGGGATAGCGGTGCCGTTTGTACTGGGCCCGTGTCTCGTCTTCAAGGCTCATTTGACAATCTTCCCTGACTCACGGCCCAGTTAAGTTGACAGAGCCGCTTCCCGATACCCACATGAGCATGCCGAGCACGCCGCCGACGTTCGCCACGCAAGGGCAACTGAACCCATTTGAAGTCCAGGCACATCACCACGATCAGACCGACACCAAGCATCACGAGCAACAGAACTACATTCACCATCGCCACTGCTCCCTCTGACATTGAATCACCCACTCACACAACACAAAACACAATCCCGAGTTGCACGACCGCGCGTGATCCGGCGGCTACACTCAAGCCGCGGTCACGCCATGAAACGATCGGACCGAAACGCGCATCCTCGACGTCGCAGACAATCCACGTGCAGCCAGCTCACCGACATCAGCTGCCACGCCATGCTCGCATGTGGGCGCGAGGCCCACGACCTGACGCCACCACCGCTCACGTTCCTCGGATTCGGCCCACACGATTACATCCATCACTGCCTCCTCATCGACCCTGGCCTAGTTACCCAAGTCACAACTTTCGGAAACGTCAGACACGGGGAATTACACGGAGGAGAAGCCGAGCTCGCGGTGCGCAGCCGATAAACAATCCTCCTTCGCTGCCTCCGAAAACAGATCCGAAGACACCCAACGACTACAGTCCAAAAATGGCAGCCCACGAACTGATCCGCAGTTCAGTCCACTCGGTCCACCGCCGACGTCCATGCGGTCACTTCGCAGGCTGCACAATACTTCTCACCTCGCCTGCGACAAGTCGAGCAACACGGACGGTCGGCCGGATATACTGTTCGGGAACTCAGCCCTTGCCCGGTACGGGCACACGGCTCATCGGGCACAGCACTCATACGTCCACCCCACGAGTCACACACCCACCCCGGCCGCCGTATCAGTCGAGCCGGCACCCGCGCCCCTGCAGGAGCCGCTGGCGACGGCGAGCACAGGACCCCCGGCGTCGTAGTCCAGCCGTCAAGCATGCGCAGCCGCATCTGTGCGAGTGCGGTTACGGCATTTTCCTCTCGTCACTCGGGTTCACACTCCCCGCGACGGTCGACGCATTCGTCGGCGACCAGTTCGGCTGGCCTGACCTCTGGACGTACTGCTGCCGCGTCAGGTCCGCGGGTCCGACCCCTCCGTAGATCCCACTGTCGCCCTCCTCTTCGTCCCGTCCAGTGCCGAGAACGCTACCTACAGAACCAGACAGACGGAGTATGTCCATGCCGCCACACGCGACGGCTCGCGGGCGCCATTCGATGTTTCGAGTGCACAATTGACGACCAGGGTGGGTGTTGCCCCACGTCGTTGCCTCTATACCGCGCGGTGACTGATTGGTGGTCAGGGGGAGGTCAGGTTTCGCACGAGCCGCCAATAATTTTTTCGGTCGACTCTGCGGTAGCTGAGTTCGTCGAGAACATTGAGTGCAATGGCGATTCCGCGGCCGCGTTCGGCGAATTCGTCGGGCAGAGAGACGGCACCGAGGTCAACATGGGCAGGCTGACCGTCGTCGATGTAACGCGCCTCGATATGGCCGGTCAATGCCTCAATTTCGAGCCGTAGAGCAACGGGTTCACTTCCACCCGAATGCTCGACAATGTTGGCTCCGATCTCGGCGACGCCGAGTTCGAACTGCATGGCATGCATGTCGTCGATCGCGTGTTCAGCGAACACCTCTGCAAGTAGCGCGTGGATCGAGTCCAGTGTCGTTGCGGAAGTCACTTCCTCGATGACACGGATGTCGGCCGGTTTCATCGCTCGTCTTCGAATGCTTCATTGCTCGACGAATACGCCCGCAATACGCGATTCAAGTTGGTCAGTTCCAGTACAGTTTCGACCTGCAGTGAGGGAGCGGCGATTCGGAGATCACCGCCTGCCTGCCTGGCGATCTTCAATCCGGAGATCAATACTCCGAGCCCCGAGCTGTCGATGAACTCGATACCGGAGAGATCAACCACGATTCGGGCGCTGCCACTTTCCACGAGCTCGTGAAGGTGTGCGCGCAGGCCCGGGGCGGACACCATGTTCAGCCGCCCCTGCGGCGAGATGACTACCACGCCGCTGTCGAGGCTTCGGGTCGCGTAACTCGGCATCGTCAGCCTTCCTCGTCAGGTCCGCGATAACGCACCGCGGTGATAACTACACTCAATATCGCCATGTCGAACAGTACCCAGAAAAGGTTAACGCTCACGCCCAGAACGGAAATCGCGCCTCGGTAAAGTTGCACGATCCCGACAACCGTTGCCCCTGCCAACACTGTCATTGCGGTCAACTGTGGTATGACGAGGCGCCACGGTAGCGCGTTCTGTGTCTGCTTGGTTTTGGGAGTGACCGCAAATCCGAGGGGGCGACCCAGGTAGACGTTGCGAAACGCCGTCGTGCACGCCTTGATCCAGACAGGAAAGAGCGCCAGGCTGTACTGCTGGCCGCGCCAGGTCGGGGTACCACGGCTGACCACGAAGAAGAGCACCTGATTGAGCAATAGGAAAGGTATGAGACGGCTGAAGAAATCCCAGCTGAGAGCTTGAACCGGCAGAACACCGACGACGAGATAGATCGCAGGGGCTGCGAAATACGCGATAGCGGCAAAACCTGCGAGATAGCTCCACATCGTGGACCAGTACATCAGCCGCTGGCTGATGCTCAGCCCCTTCTGCATCAACGGGTTTTCTCGCAGCATCACTTGAATCGTGCCCTGCGCCCACCGAAGTCTTTGCGTCAGCATAGTTTTCAGATTTTCAGGCGCAAGGCCGTAAGCGAGGTTCTCGTGGTGGTACGCGGAGTTCCAGCCGAGCGCGTGCAACCGCATGCACGTGGCCATGTCCTCGGTGACCGAAATCGTGGCGAGCGGCAGCATCGGCTGCGCTTCGTCCGAGCGGTCCACATCGACGTCATCGATCAATGTGCGAATCGATTCGATCGCCCCCAAAGGTGACCACTGGTGCTCTGCCAGAATGGAGAGAGCCTCGTAGTCCAGTTCACCAGCAGCGCTCGATTGTTCACCGATATGGTGCATAGCCTCGATTGCTTCAAGATCGGCGCGCATCATCGTCAGATCAGCGTCGACGAGTTCCCGGGCAGCCGACTTTACCTGTGCCTGAAAACGATAGGTGATCTCGGCCAGCGGCTCCTGCGCTCTTCGTCGCGCCCGTGCGCCCTGCACCGCGTCCTCGACCGCGTCGAGAGCGGCAAGAACAGTCCGCTCGTCGGCACCGACCTGTTTACGAGTGGTCTGGAGAACCGTTTTTGCGGTGCGCAATGCCCGGTCGACACTGTCCTCGACCGCCCTGACGTACTGGGTAACCCCGAGATGCATAAGCGCTTCCCGTCTCAGTACCGCGTTGGATCCACAGAAGAAAGCCGCATTCCAGCCGTCTTTACCTTGTTGAATCGGTCCGTAGAACAGTGGTGCCTGACTACCGAGCGGGTCGGAAGGCGGCACGTTCACGAAGTACTGGGGTGTCTGCACCAACGCCATTTTCGGGTCTCGAAAGTACCCGAGAGTGCGGTGAAGTATTTGCGGTTCGGGGACCTGATCGGCATCCAATATCAACAAGAACTCGCCATCGGTCTCGAGCAGCGCATTGTTGAGATTGCCGGCTTTTGCATGGAGAGGTTTGCCGACCCAGTTCGACGAACGAGTCAGGTACCCCACCCCGGCGGAAGATGCCGCGGCGGCCAGCTCGCTGCGGTTTCCGTCGTCGAGTATCCAAGTGGTGTGCAGATATTCGATCGCCTTCGCAGCGACAGCAGTGCGCATCACTAGATCAATTGGTTCGTTGTAGGTGGTGATGAACACGTCGACGGTCGCGTTTTCGGGCGGTGCGGGGGGCTCAGCCCGATGCTGCAGTCGCCACATCGTCAATCCGAAGAGCAATGAGTCGATAAGGCTGTACGTTTCCGCTACCACGAGAGGCACGGCGATCCACCAAGCTTCCCAGTTCACCGACGCTAGCCAGCGCCAGAGAATGTAGTTCACGCCCAATACTGCGGTGAGAAGGATGAGCAATCGCAACCAGATCGATGGAGCTGTTCTTTTCAGGGTGTCCTTGTCGATACGTTCGGTCACGACAGGCCCACCCGCTGAATCGCAACGACAGTGATGTCATCGATCGGAGGACGGACAGCGGCCGACTCGCGGACTGACTCACAAAGCGTTTGAGGTGTCCCGTTCTCCGCGAGAACTCGATGCATTTGTGCCGGATCGCCGATACCGGAACACAAGTCGAGCAGACCATCCGAAGAGATGACGAGCATGTCCCCGAGTTCGAGAGTCAGCATGGACGTCTGCCATCGGTCGCCAGGAACAATCCCCAGGGGAAGATCGTGTCCGGTCAGTGCTTTGACGGTCCCGTCCGCTTTCCGCACGGCGGATAGTCCGTGACCGGCATCGACATAGTCGACCTGGCCGGTCGCGATGTGCAGGCGGGCATGAAACAGCGTGGCGAACGTCTCGGTGTCGCCGAAGTCCTGCGACATCTGGTCACCGACCATACGGACGACTTCAGCGAGTTGCGTCGGTGCAGCCACAGAATCCAACGCGCGAGAGGCCCCTCGCATCGCCGAACGGAGACTGGCGGTCAAAATCGCCGCGGCGAGTCCTTTACCCATCACGTCTGCAACTGTGAACGTCATTCCCTCGGACCACCGGTAATGGTCGTAGAAATCGCCGCCGACAGCGAAGGCCGGCAGACACATCGCTGCGAATGCAAACCCCGGCACTGGATCGACGGGCGGTGGCAACAACTGTCGCTGGACAGCAGCGGCACGTTCGAGTTCGTCCTTGTTCTGGATCTCGCGCTGCGCCCATGCGGCCATCTCGAGGAAAGCGAGGCGTTGGTTCGCGCTCAATTCGCGCGGAATGACGTCGAAAATGCAGAAAGTCCCGACAGGATGACCACCTGGGCCGAACAATGGATATCCGGCGTAGAAGCGGACGCCCGCATCACCCGCAACCCCGGGCAATTGCGCGAATTCGGGTACTTCCCCAAGGTCTTCGATGATCAGCGCCGGGTCGACGGGCCGGGTGTAGGCCCTGGCCACCGTCGTCTGGCAGACCGTCTGAGGTCGTGGGACGTTCTGCCTGTCCATTCCGTCGATGGCCTTGAACCATTGTCGGTCCCGGGCGAGCAAAGAGACCGCCGACATCGGCACACCGAAAACAGCCCTCGCCATCCGTGTGATTTGCTCGAAACGTTCCTCAGGTCCCGAATCCAGCAACTGCAATTGCTCCATCGAACGGAGGCGGGCGTCCTCGAGCGCATCGTCCAGTAAGGGATCGACTTGAGTCATGACAAACCTGCCTCTCGAAGTGCACGCCCCATCGCGGCACCGGTGTCTTCTCCACTGTCCAATCGCCAGTCGGTCTCTTTGTCGTAGTCGAACCACACGAAACCCACCACACCTGGCTCCTCGTCGAGATACGCCACCAGTTCCTCGATCCACTCGGCTTTCGAGCCGCCGAGTTCGCCCGAGCCCACCTCCGAGACGAGTAACGGAAGGCCAGGGGCCAGTGCACGCAGCTGCTCGAACGAGGGATCGAACAGATCGGAAGGGCTGACCCAATTGTGGCCGACGGCGCCGGCCCCCCAGTTGTAACCGTCGATGCCCACCACGTCGACGTACTCGGGTCCCGGGTACCACGCCGTGATCGGTCGGGGCTCCTCGGCGACCGGAACGTTGGGCGCCCACAACCACTTCACGTTGGTGGCGCCTTTCGACACGAAAATATCGTGGACATGGCGCCAGGCCGACACATACGTCTCCGGTGACGTGCCCCCTGCCGGAGACCACGGATACCAGGTTCCGTTCGGCTCGTGAGCAAAACGCAGATACACCGTCAAACCGTGCGCGCCGAGCTCGTCGGCCCAGCGGTAGAGGTAATCGTCGTACGCGCCGGCAGCGATCGCTGCCGCCGGAAAGGCGCCTCGATCGTAGTCGTCGCCGCCGCGGTGCACCCATGGCTCCCAGGTGACGATAGGTACGGCCCCTGCGGCGGCCACTGCGTCCAGTTCTTCGAGAGGCGGAGCGGCCGTGAAGTCGTGGAAAGACAGCAGCACGCTTGGCCGAATTCCGACCACTTCTGTCACCCTTGAGATCTCGGTCTCCGCGAGAGGACCGTTCGGGGTGCTGACACCGAATCGAAGACACGCCTCGGTATCCGAAGTGAACGCTCCCCGCTGCATGTGGCAGTCGACGGCAGTCGAACAGGCAGTGAGGCTGGCTAGAGCGAGAAGTCCACAGGTCAAACCGACTGCGGTCAATTTCGTTACCGAACACATCTCAACTCCCGCCGCGTCGGAGAAAGGATCGGGCGCACACCTACCAATCTGATAGTTGCACGTACCGTGCTCGCCGACGATTCAACGACACGGCTGAGGGCAGCGATACTCCGACAAACGTACCTACTCGTACGTTGTTGTGCGGTCTAACAAGACTGTATTCTCCGAAATCGGCGACTTCGTCTGAACATCTTCGCTGTTCAGACGAAAGTCGCCGAACACCACATGCTTCCACTAGATCCTCACCGACGCCTCTCGGACCCGCCCCGCAACACACCGGCGGGGGCGCCGCGGCGCGAAGCTAACTCCTCACCCCGCCGCACGTGACGTGCACGCCCAAGCACGCGGGGCGAGTACGAGTTCGGCGTCATCCGGCGACACCCAACCGACAAGCGTCACGGGTCGTGCGATCACACTCCGCCAAGGGACTCCTACTTGAACATTCTGCACCGAACATGAAGTACATCGCAGATGCTGCGTGTGTTCTTCATGACCGCGAGCACCGGATGCCGCTGGTACCTGGATCCGTCACCAGCGGCACCGCATCGGGGTGCACCCGCCGCTCGTGTGCCTGATCGCGCCGACCGCCTTGCGATAACCTGGCATCGAATACCGAACACCACGTGCAGCACCCCCACCTGGGGATACGATGCTCACAACCCCTGAACAGGAGCGCCCGTGACATCGCCGACGCAGGCACAACACCTCGCAGCCGCCGCCACGCCTTCCGTGTCCGTCCCGGCGACTGCTGAACAGCTCGGCTTGATGCGCGCGATGGTGCGGGCAGCCGCCGACCACCACGGCCTTCCCATGGACGCACTGGCCGACCTCACCCTCGCCGTCGACGAAGCCGCCACCACCCTGATCAACCACGCCCGCCACTCCACCGCCCTGATATGCGCATTCGACACCGCCACCAACCCCGCCGTCCTTCGGGTGACCCTGACCGCAACGACCTCGTCCCCCGTCGACGCCAGTACCTCGTCGTTCGGTTGGCTCGTCCTCAAGACACTCGTCGATCACGTCGCGCTCGAACAAACACCCGCGGAAACCACCGGCGGGGACCGGACTACGACAATCACGATGGAGAAAGCCCTGCCGGCCAACTCATGACCGACGGCCCGCACCAGGACAACGCCTACACCGACCTCACCGCGCTCTTCGCGGAAATGAGCACGCTCCCCGACGGGCATCCCGAACGCGAACACCTCCGAACACAGATCATCGAAGCAGCGCTACCGATCGCGGAAAACATTGCCGCCCGCTACCGCGGCCGTGGTCAACCCCACGACGACCTCGTCCAAGTCGCGCGCCTCGGTCTGGTCAACGCCGTCGACCGATTCGAGGTCGACAAAGGGCACGACTTCCTCGCCTTCGCCGTCCCCACCATGATGGGAGAAGTGCGCAAACACTTCCGCGACAAAGGCTGGGGCGTGCGCGTCCCACGCTCACTGCAGGAAAACTACCTCGCACTCAAGAAGGCGCAATCCTCGCTCACCCAACGCCTCGGACGCGAACCCACCACCGTCGAGCTCGCCGCCGAGATCGGCGTCGAACCATCCGAGATCAGCAAGATCGCCGCCGCCGGCGACATCTACCAGTCGTCATCCCTCGATGTCGAAACCTTCACAGACGGCGTCTCCATCGGCGACACCCTCGGAGACTTCGACGCCGCACTCGACGGCGTCGACAACCACGAAACCCTCCGACCGGCCCTGCTCGCCCTCCCCGAACGAGAACGCACCATCCTGCTCTACCGATTCTTCGGCGAACTCACCCAAACCGAAATCGCCGCCAAGATCGGCATCTCCCAAATGCACGTCTCCCGACTCCTGAGCCAATCCCTCAAACAACTCCGCATCGAACTCGGAAAACACGGCTGAAACCCGCAGCCACCCAATACTTTTCCGAAACTCAGGACTTTTGAGACTGTCGAGAACCATTACGGCCCGCCCGGAACGACACCTGCACCCGATCGGATTTCGCGACCCCGGACCACGACTGCCAACCGCAACCCGACCCCTGCCCAACTGGCACCGGCCACCGACCAAACCCGTCACAACGGCGCGGTCGTCCTGATTGAGTCCGCGCACAACATAAGAGAATGAGATCAGCCGCGCACGATCACCTTGATCGGCACAAACGCCGACTGCCGAGTCTGGCCCGAGCCGGAACCGTCGGACGACGGCCCCGCACCGTCTGCGTCGTCGTCGGATTCACCACCTCGACCACCGTCCAGCCCGCGCACAAACTCCTCGAGAAGCTCACGCAACAATCCCGGTACCGTCACATGTTCGGTGAGACCGACGAGTAGCTCATGGCGTTGACCGCGGATGGCCGCGGCAAGGGCACAAACCGGGCACCAACTGCAGCTGTCGAAGGATGATGATTCATCCGATGATGGCATCGACCTTCTGCCTGCGCTCTGCAGCCCCTCGGCGAAGCCGCCCAATATCGGTTCGACCCACCCAAGGAGCGAATCAGCCAGCACCCGAAAATCCTCGACGAGCTCGGTATCCACACTCGCGCGGGAATCGCGATGCCCGCAATGCTCGGTCACACCGTCTCCTCCTTCGGAACAATCGACGACAGCAACAAGGACCTACCGCAACAGCCCTTCGACGGGGCAGGTACACGCTCTGCTCTTCGCCAAGCGCCCACCACCTCCACGCTCGGTGACTCCAACCGCGACGGATCAGCTCTCCACTTCGTCGCAGCATCACGTACGGCGCCATCACATCACGCCCCTCGTGGAGCATTCACGGAACTACTCGTATCGAAACACCGATCCATTTGCGACCTCGCTAGCTGAGGCCGACAGGCCACACGAGGTACTCCACGACAACCAATCCTGAAAACCGACCAATTCAGCCAACACGCTTCAGACCCGGCAGCCAGCAGTCATCGAAAGTGGATGGGGCACTGACAATCTCACCTTTCCTCGGCGTTCGCCCGCCATCGACGAGTCCACTGCATGGAAGCACACTCGACCGATGGACTGTTCTCGATGTACACCGGTCCGCCTGATATACCGGGTCCAGATCGGCGACCCCGCGGTGAAAATCGCGGTGCTACGGGAAAGCGAACCCGGCAGCTGGAATGATTGGCGCACAATAAATCGGGTGGTCGGACCGTCGGCGAGGACTGCCCATGCACGCGCGTGTACAAACGTCGTCACAGATCACTCGACGTAGACGCGTCCGATACAGGAAAGCGACTACTCATCGACCCACGCCGTGCCCGCGGCGTGGGGTGTTACAACCGTCGCCGACGGGTACGGGCGTCCTGTGGACAAATTTCTTCGTATCTACCTCAACGACCAACTTGCACTCGGATTGATGTGGCAACTCGCCCGGCGCGCCCAACGACACAACGCCGGCACCGACCTCGGGGACGCGTTAGCTCACGTCTCAACCGCCATCACCGAAGACATCGCCACCTACCGCGCAATGATGCACTCGCTGCGTATGCGCACCAACCCGATCAAACTCGGCGCGGTGATCATCGCCGAACGATTGGGCCGCGGCAAACTCAACGGGCAGCTGCGCGGATACTCGCCACTGAGCCGGTTCACCGAACTGGAAATACTCATCATGGGCATCGACCGAAAGAAACAACTGTGGACGACACTCAGTGACATCGCCGAACTGCCCACCCGAGTCCCGGACATCGACTTCGCCGAACTCATCGACCGCGCCGAACGTCAACGCGCCGAACTCACACCCTTCCGCATTCGCACCGGGAAGGACGCCTTCACCCGGCGCCGATGACCGTGCAACCGATCGGAACGACACACCATGAAGCACCATGTCCGACAAGACTGCGAATCACCCTCTCCAGCAGCACTTTTGCCGCATACTGCACCAGGATCGAGGGTGATGACAGTGAGGAAGGCGCAGACCCCACCGCCGGAACTCCTCGCACGGCCGTTCGCATTCGAAAACCTGCACTCAAGATTCAGAAGTAGAATTCGCAGCCGGATCTTCACCGTCGTAGTAGGTGGTCCCGGCGGGCACATGAAAAGTCACCAAAGCGCCACCCGAAATCAAGAACACCGCCTCACCGCCGTCCACCCGGACCCGAACCAGCCCCGCCGTCCCCTGATCATTCAAGACGTCCTGAACATCGATCATCAGGCGCTTGGCCTCGTCGAGAGGTATCTCGTAACGATCCGAACCGTATTGGAACACGGCCACTTCGGATCCCGAATCCTCCGCACCCGGACCGACGTCGACAGTCCTCTGCATCATCGTCTCCCTCTACGCGAGCGCACCTGCGGATGTGGACTTCACGGCCGAAATACGGCGCGAATACATCGCAGAACCAGCGATAGAAGGGTTCACCGACGTCGAGGTGTATGAAGCCAGCGTCGGCGAACTCTACGCGCGCCGTTGCACTGCCCCTGCAGGACGCTTCTTCCACGGTGACCCACCCTGCGGCGAGTCGACAGCCGGAAGACAGATCGTCTACGTCGCCCCGAAGCCGCGGTGTTCCCAGTGCCGCGCCTTAGGGATCTCCGCGCCACCCCGGACACAAACATTCTGCGGCCACAAAAAACGGTGGCGCATGACTTCCGCGCCGAAGATGACGAACCGCAAACACGGCGATGTCCCGTCGCGGAATTCGGCCACAAGAAGGGCTTTCGCGTGCGGTCTCTGTCCGCTAGGTCGGTACCGCACGCTGCTGCTCTCAAACGCCTGTGGGGGTTGGGAGTAGTGCTATCGGGGGTACGTCCGGAGAAGATCAGACGTGTGCACGACCACGATCACCGGCAACACCGCAGTCACCACGAACCGGCTGCCCGTACCACCGCGCTACTACTGACCGTCCCCGAGGCCAGTGAGCAAACGAGACCTCGACAAAGAACTGGTGCACGGAAAGGGACGCCCGGACGAGAACAGTATCTCCTCTCCCCAATGACCTTTCTCCCACTCGAAACCATTGACGGACCCGCCGTCGCGCACACGGGTCCCCCCAAGGCCGAACGGTTTGCCAAGGTGTCTGATTCGCGGGATCAGCATCTCGATCACAAAATTGCTGGAATCTTCTCAGCCATGTAGCGGGCGAATGCGGCGCCTGTGATCGTGTAGCCGGAATTGAAAGCGTACGGAAGGAACAGGAGTTTCTTTTCCTGAACAGCTCGCACTCGTTGAAATGTCGGGCTCGAAACCGCTTCTGCGGTATCAAGGTTCTGCATGATGATGAGATCAGCGCTCTCGAACAGTTGGAGATTTTCGAGCGAGACCTGCCTTCTGTCGTCCACCTTGTCGAACCCCGGACCGGAAGTCATCACATCGATCCCTACTTCCCGTGCCACTTCGACCGGATAGGCCCCATCGCGCATCATCACGAACTGGTCGACATCATCGGTAGCGATGATCACCTTCTTCCCACGCATCACTTCGCTCAGCGACTCCTTGGACTCGGCGACGGCACCCTCGTAGTCCGCCAGCGCAGACGCGAGTTGATCCGTGCGGCCGATCATCGTCAACTGCACCTCGAGCGCCTCCTTCCAACGACCCCCCGAAGAGTTGGCCCAACCGGAACTCCCCGCGTCGATGCCCACCAACGGTGCGATGCTCTCGAACTGCGCAGCATTGGTCAGCGCGGGATAGCGACCCGAGGCGATCAGAATGAGGTCCGGATCGTTCTCCATTGCCTGCTCGGCACTGAGTTCACGTTCACCACCGTCCAGTTGGAGAACACTCGAATCCAGGGGCGAGCGAAGACGGGATTGGGCACTCCGCCCTCGTCCGGTTCCGACAACGCGCGCACCGCAACCATGGGATATCCAGCCAGAAGTGAGAATTCGATGCTGCTGCGAGTGTCGAGACACATCACTCGTTGAGGGTTGTCAGGAATTTCGACGGTAAATCCGTTGTGATCGAACAACACCGTGTCGCGGCCCGCACCGGAGTCGTCTACTGCAGACTCCGTCGATCCACATGCCGACAACAGTACGATCGAGGCCGCGCCGGCGCCGAGTCCGAAGAATCCGCGGCGCGAAAACGTATGAAAGTCAATTGCCGAACGGCCGATCATCGGTATCCGCCATCTAGAACGAATGCGTACCAATGTTCGCTGCCGAGGACAGATTTCAGGCCCGCATAGACGCCAAGTTTTGTCGCGTGCACGTCAGGAAATCCGGTGAGTAACCGGTGCGCCCCTCATCGTCGCGGCTTCCTCGACGAATGACCCCCCGAAAATGTGCGACACGACCGTCAACTGAGGCCACGCACGAAATTCCATCGTCGGAACGAAGTCGGATACCGGAGCAGCCATCTGCAGGGAGGGTGAAGGTCAGATCAAGAACGCGGCGATACCGACGAGGTCAGCCACGCGCGCACGGTGCAAAGGGACCCGGTAAGCACCAACGCGGGTGCCGAGTCCGGCATCGCGGAACCGAGGGCGATGACCGAAGTAGATCGAAACCGATCCCCCTGGGAGTGTGGGGCGCGGACGCTGCTGCGGCGTTCCGGTCCGGCAAAGTTCCGCCGATCAAACCCACACAAGCGGAGAACACACACTTGCGTCTCTGGCGATGAGACGCCCGCCCCGTTGTTACGTCGCCGGGCACCTTCCTTGCCAGAGTCCGGATGGCCTGGGCAGACAGCGGCCATCACCCCACCTCCGGCATGGGCCTGTGCCGTCTGGCCGTTCCCCGATGTCCACCCTCGGGAAGATGTGTGGGGAACAAATGCCCGTCCTCGGCGTAGCGCTGCACGTCGACACCGCAACTGGCGCCGAAATTCGCCTCCGTAGCCGCCGCGATCGCGTCATGGTCGGACTCGAAAAATTCATCGGTCGACGAGCCATCCGGCATGGTAATCCTGTAACGGTCCATCCCCTACTGTGCGCCGAATTTCTACCCGAAACAACCGCAGCCAGAGAGCAATTCGTTCACCACAGCGGACGCGCTCATCGCAATTGTCCATCATGTAGCGATCGCCCCGCCCCGTACGGAAGCCACAGCATCACACTCAACCGTGGCTGCGAATTTCACGGCACAGGTCGATCACGTTCATCGAATCCCACGGCCACGAAACAGGCGCCTGGCGAGGAAACATCGAACGCCCCGACCAGATTCGGCCCGACGAAGCCTAAAACCCTTTCGACCTACATTCCACCGGATCCCAGATTCATCGAGGCCTCGGCGCCGACTCTGGATGGCGCACGTCCGAAAAGGGCAGGCACCCGCTCGCGGCCCCCGAATGCCATCACCCACGCACCACAAGCCGAGCAGCCACGCAATACAGCCACCTGCTGTGCGGCGTGAATCTGGAAGGGCGCTGCCCCAGTCAGGGAGACGCGAACCAGTCCAGCGATTGTCCATGCGCTCCGGCGTATGCTAGCGGTCTGCCGTCGAGGGTGACGACGAACTGGCCGCGGGTTTCTGAGATCGGCTTGGGGAGTTGATCGACGACTGACGTGATCACCCCGCCGCCTTCGTTGGAGATCCAGTGGCACGGCAAACCGCGCACAGTGTCCTCGAATGACGTTCGCGCGTCGAGATCGAGGTAGTTGAGGACCGCGCTACCGAACACAACGATGGTCGTGTCCTGTGGAGCGTCATGAACCAAGCCTGCGATGGTGTCGGTGAGATCCCCCGCGACCAAGTGCGGCGGCTCTTGCCGCGCAATGGCAGCGGTAGCTCGGAGGCGATCCAGCCGGTTCGTCTGCCCCGGCCAGACAAGGCATTCAAGCCAGTGCATGTCGTCGGTGTCGTTGACGTCGAGCGGATTCAGATCGACTCCGGCCCGGTGGACCACTGTCGGAAGGGCTGCGGGCAGGGGTGGGCGACCCGTCGTGACGCATGGCAGAAGAACCGGCGAAGGCCCTGATGCGGGGTCGATGGAGGATTGCTCCTCGCCGTAGCGGTAGCTGAACCGGTCCGGATACAGGCACAGCCCGGCTGAGGCCCCGACCTCGATCAGTGACAGCGGTCCCGGAAGCTGCGAGAGCACCGGGAGCAGCGCTGCGGCTCGACCGACCTCGTTCGTCTGGGTGCTGCGCGCCAGCGCCACCTCTCGGACCGCGTCCCAGTGTTCGACCATCCAATCTTTGAACAGCAGGAACAGTGATTCCTCCACGCCCAGGTATCGGGCCGCGCCAAGTACGAGGTTCGGCTGCCGCTTCTCGGTCGGCAGCTGGTCGATCTGAGCGACAAGCTCCCGATCGTCGGCGATGCCCAGGCACCACCGTTCGTAACACGGCGAATTGCCGCGGGCCTCGTACTCGGCAAACAACCGATACCGCCACGAAGTATCCATAGCTGATTCTTACCCGGCTTCGCCACCCAGTGCGGCGCCGCCGCCGCCAACACCCGATATCTGATGGGTTGCCGAAACCCATAGCGACACCTCGACACGGCACCACGCCCCCACACCCGAACGCCCCACGGGGCGGGCCCATCCGGTTGTGAACAGCTGATATTTCAGCCGTACGGCGCAGAGCGTCCAGAGCAGAAGCTGTGAAGCACTACCCAGCCCTTGTTTGTGCGACCGAAACGCGCGTTCTACTGCGCGCCCTGATCGATCCACAGATCGGGATATGGAATCTCTCCGAAACGCGCGACAGGCCAGGGAACCAGCTTGCCGTGGCCAGTGAAGGCAATGATCCTACGTGGCGGCTTTCTGCGTGGACGAACGTCGACAGCACGGAAGGAGAACCCATCCTGCTGCACCGATTCCCAGTCGAAATCGACTGTTTCACCGATCTCAACATCTCCACTTTGCCCCCTGATTTCAAGCGACTCTCCAGCGGCGAGTGGAGGTGTCGGAGCGTCCACAAATTGCTGTAATAGAACCAGCATCCGCTCGGAGTATCCGTAGAGTCGATGACCCCCCAGCCAGCGTCCCTATTCCACGCCCCCACCACACCTACGCTCGTCATCTCACAAACTGTAACGGCCTCCGCCAGGAATGATTACAGGGCGCGGGGGTCATGCTCGGGAGCTCACGTGGTTCGAGTGCAGCTGCGCAGTCGATGACCGACGTATCGCCGTACCTGCAATTCGGTGGATAGCGCCAGTGCAATCCGCCGGCGCCCCACACACCCAACAACCACCCCCGGGGACATGTCATCACCGCAGGTCAACACCACAATACAGCCGTCGCCGCCCCCGGAAGCGACGACGGCACAAACCGATCAGAGAACACCACTTAGACGCTGGGGAGCGACCGACCAGGTATTCAGCGCGGACTTTCGGCGTCCCGCTCCTCCCGCTCCCTCTGACTTTTGGGTGCGGAACGCACGATCTCGGTAACGCTGATGTGCCCAGCTTTGACTTCGTTGGGGAGACGAACTGGCGGCAAGCCCATGCCCTCCCGGCGCTCATTGACCGAGAAAACATAGTGCGCAAATACCGGCATGACGTGCACATCCGGGAATTGCAGCCTCACCTTGTGGACGATTCGATAACCCTCGTCGTACCACTGGAAGGGATCGATTCCAGGTCGCCACTGCGGTCGCGAGCTGAAGTCTGCGCTTTCTTCCACGAAAAACTTCTGAAACTGGCTAGTCCACGCCAATAATTGGTCCCCAAGGGCTTCGTCCATACCGATCTGGCTGGGAAGCACGTAAGGCGTCGATAGAACCGGCCTGCTGAGCACCAGTTCCTCCGAAGGCCAGATCGAACTGGGATGACCGTACTCAGGGTGAACCTCGATAGTGAACACAGAATCCGTCCTCATACCCTCAGCTTGGCAGTCCCTGCACAACTACTACTTGCCAACGAACAGTTGGCGTCACCGGACCAGCCCCTCACCCGTGCCAAGGGGCCGCATCCCCGGATCAATCCGGCGAATGGTGCTCCCAAACCCCTTCTCAGACCTCATTCACCACCAACACCCAGCCCAACCCACCACGGAACCCGAAAAGGCCCCTCACCAGACGGAGAGGGGCCTTTCTGGACCACGCAAACTGAAAGGTCCGGCCCGGTTGCTGCGGGCCGAACCTTTTCGATCAGACGATCAAACCGATCGACACAACCCGGTGTTCATCCCTGCTTTCCGGACGGCGCGGCAGGTTCTCACCGACGTGTGCGTCATTCCACTCCTGAGCACGCTGCGCAGCCCTCCGGATCGCGCGGCGTTCGGTCTGATCGAAGCCGTCCGGAGCTTCGACGTTCCCGAAAACACCACCGTGCACAACTCACGAAACCAACCCAACACCAACCGAATACCGAAACCTACTGACACACAACAACATTCAAAAACACCCAAAACGAGCCCTAGAGACACCCCCACACGACCCGACACCACTCCCCCACACCACCCAACACAAACACCCGCCGGCACCCAAAAACGCCGGCACCCCACACACCCCCGACAACCACCCCAGGGACATGCCATCACCGCAGTTCAAACCCTAAAACACCAACACCGAACCCACCCACACCAACCACACACACCCCACACCGACATCCACCACCCAACACGAACCAGGGGACGTGTCATCACCCCAGGTCAAAGGCGCAAAACAAGCATCCAGACATGCGCCGAGGAATCACGGCACCGCCGTCAGTTGTCAACAACGAAGGTGAAGCCACCCGGTGGCAACTCATGCACGAGGACCTCGTTGCCGACACCGGCGACAATCGTCAGGAAGAACTTGGGCTCACCGTCGACCAGGACCACCGAATTCATCGTCACCCCACGTTGGCGCGGGACCCGCCGGAAAACCACTTCCCCGCCCTGCACCTGCGCACCAGGATGAAGCGACCGCGCGGTGTCGAGGACAACCGCGCGAACGACATCGAGGTCGACAAGGTCGTCATACTCGACGGCCACGACACGACCCGCGTGCGAGTCCGCGTCTGGGGAGAAGTGTGGCGATCGCCGACGGGACTTCGAGGACACTGGTCGCCGATTCGGGATCGTTTCTGGGTGCGTCTCGAATCGCGCCTCGGCCCGTTCAGTGGGTACGGCGGGGGCAGCGGACCCGTCGGTGCGTGCGGGGATCGAGGCCATACGTCGGCGCATTGCCTCGATGCGGTCACCGGGAGTCAGTGCCGCGAGAGTGTTCGGGTCGGCGGTCATAGGTGCTGACCTCCTCCGTCATCGCCTTACCGCCCACATTCCAGTCGAACATATATTCGAAATCGAGTGGTGAGCTAGTGGCCGGTCACCCCCTTAGAGGCGATGAATGGTTCTCATCGCGTTGCGACGGCAGCCAGGTGAACGGTGAGTAGGTCGTCGATGCGGGTTGCGAGGTCGATGTCTTCTCGGAGGGTTGCTGATGCGTGTGCGGCTCCGAGGGTTCCGGCGCAGAGGTTCCATGCGAGTCGGTGTGTGATGGGGGTGTCGGTGAGTTCGCCGGTGGTGACGGCAGTTTCGATGATGTCGCTGATGGCGTCGACCCAGTGTGCGAAGGCTGCGCCGGTGTCGATGGTGGGTTCGAGGGTGAGTTTCATTCCGGCCCGTAGGTTGGTGTCTTCGCCGATGCGTTGTGCGAGCGACATGAAGATCGCTGCCAGCTTTTGGCTTGCCGTGCTGCTCGCTCCTGCCGCCAGTGCTTCGCTGATGGTTTCGTCGAGGGCGTGGTTCCAGTCCGAGATGAGGTGTTCGGCGATCGCTCCTCTGGTTGGGAAGTGGTAGTACATCGCGCCTTTGGCGAATTTTCCAGCGTGGGTGATGGTGTTCATGCTGGTGTGGCCGTATCCATCGGTGTCGAAATGCCGGGCTGCGACGGCAATGATCGCTTCTCGTGTTCGTACTGCGCGGGCCTGGGGTGCGGAGTTCTTGCTGCCGGGGGCGCGGCCGTTCCGGGGGCGGGCTGGCGTGGTGGCAGTGCCTTCCGGGGTGTGTGCCGGTTCGTTGGGGCTGTTCACAGGGATGCTCCTTCGATCTTGCGGACGGACACCGGGTCGGTTCCGCGCCACATCATCAACAGATCGTCGACGCGGCGGGTGATGGTGTCGTTCTCGCCCAGACTCGCCGCAACTTTTACCGCGCCGACGAAACCGGCGCAGAGTGTGTCTGCGAGTCTGGACATGCTTTCGGCGCAGTCGAGGGTTCCGGAACGGATTGCGTCGATGATGATCGGTGTCAGGGCTTCTGTCCGTGCTTCGTAGGTGGCGTACGCGTCGTTGAGCGAAGGCTCGACGCTCAGGACGAGGCCGGCGCGGCTGATCGCCTCGTTTTGGGTGCGGCGGGCGAGTTCGCGGTAAATCATCAGTACTTGCCGGTCTGCGGGTTGACCGGTTGCGATCGCTTTCCCGACAGTCTCTGTGACTGCGTCGGACCAGCGGCGAAGCATCTCCCTCGCGATGGATTCCTTCTTCGAGAAGTGGAAGTACATCGCGCCTTTGGTGACCGGGGCGAGTGTGACGATGTGGTCGATGGTGGTGCCCGCGTATCCCGTTTTGCTGAACAGGGTTGCGGACGCCTCGAGGATCGCTTCGCGGGTGGCTTTCGCTCGCGGTTGCATCGGGGGACGACCGGTTTTGCCGTGGTCGATGCCGTCTGCGAGGTCGTTATGATCGTGCATGGTCACAGGTCCGTTCTGTGGCTGTCGGCCCTGACGGTGTTCGTGCACTGTCAGGGCCTCTGCGTGGGTGGTGCGCTTGCGGTTCGAGCGGAGTGCTCGTCTCCTGCCTGTGCAGGCAGAGAGTGTGTTCACGCCCGATGATCGAGCGTGAAGGTTTCGGGGGCGTCAGCTTTTGATGAGCTGGCTCGCACGTTGGAACGAGACGTCGAGGAGTTGGCCGATATCGCGTACCGGCACGTTGGCAGCGGCCATTTCGTGTGCGAGAGCGCGGGCGGATTCGACGGACGCAGACTCGTATTGTGCGGCGAGTTCTCGGTCTTGTTTGATCTTTTCGGCGCGTTCGGCCAAGTCCGGCCCCTCGGCGTCGAGTTTGACGTGAACGGAAACAGTGATGTCCGCCAACGGTTTACCCACTGACACGGCGATCAGTTCCCGTGCCATCAATTCGGCTTCGCCGAGGCGGCGCGCCTGGGTCAGCCCGTCGTCTCCGAGGGCGGAGACTTCGATCATCCACCACTTCCCCTCGCGGGTGACGGTCACTTCGTAACTCTCGCTCATGCTTTCGCCTCCTGAATTGCCTTGAGCACCTTGCGGTATACGCCTGGGGAGATGGTTCGATGCCCGTCCGGGACGCTCACGTGCACCTTTCCGTTCTCCGATTCCCACGTGGTGTGAGAGCCTGCGGTCCGCAGTGGCGTGAAGCCTGCGGTTTTGAGTTCTTTGACCACTTTGCGTGTGGGCTGATCGGCAACCATGAGAATAGTCTAGTTGGTTGACTGTTTCTAGTCAACCAACTAGACAAAATCGACGGGATTCGCGTTTTGCAAGCTCACACGCTTTCCAGAGACGTCAACACACGTGGGCTGGCCGAATTGTTCATCGTGTGAGGTAGGCGCGAACCGCGTCGGTTCCCTCGTCGTACGAGTCCACATAGCGGCCGGTGCCGGGGCGGTAACTCGAATCCACCGATGCCGGGTGATGGGCCATGAACACCACGTCAGGGCGACCGCCGTTGAACGGTGCGTACGTGCTGTAATTCCAGCCCTCCGGTGCGTAGTCGTCGTTCCATTTCAATCGCGCGACGGGAACGAAACCAGACCTCGCGTAAATATCGGGAAGGACCGTATCGAAGCAGTCCAGCCGCCTCCCACCTGCGGCGACAGCAGTTTCGAGCATCGAATTCGCTGCGCGCCGATGGTTGCTGTCGCGGTGTGCATAAAGGGAAACGATTTCGTCGTCTTTGAGCGCGATGCCGGACCGTCCGTCGTCAGTGACGAACAGACGCATACCTGCATATTCATCATCGTCGTAGACGTAAACCGAGGCTGCGTGCGGATTCGCCTCACGCAGCGCTTCCATCTGGCGACGGTATGTCCGCGCATCTCGGGGGTGCAGCTCGTACAGCTCGGGTGTGCTGTCTCCGCGACTTCTGATGACCTGTGCGCGTTCATCCTGCAATCGGTGTACTGAAACCGGCGTGATGTGCCGGTTGCCGATCAGAAGCCGTGGAACTCCGCCAGGTCGATCGCCAGATCGTGCCACTTCTGCTCGATCGCCAGCCGCTCGGCTTCCGGCAGCTCCGGGGTCCATCCCCATCGACGCCAGAACGCTTCGCGCTGCTCCTGCGTCAGGGTCGGTATCTCGTTGGCGGTCATGACCGGTGTCCTTCGGATCGTGGTGTGCGGAATCGGCTTGAATCTGATGCTCGCGTAGGGCTTTGCCGACATCGAGGCGGTGCCGCAAGTTTTCGCGCTTGCTTGGATCGTCCTCTGTGTCGAGCTGGTTGCGCAACTCGGACTGCCCTCCGGGCGTGGCGTCGAATTCAGCGGATCGGTCAACGAAGTTGGCACGCGCCGCGTCGAGTCGTTGCCGATTCCGTGTGATCGCGGGGTTCTCGTCGAAGAGTGCTTGCGCTGAGTCGAGTCGTCGGCGGGCGCTGTCGAGGCGTGCTCGTACGTGTGGTGTGCAGCGCGGGCCGGGATGCTTCTGGCACATCTACAGGCTTCCCCGATGGGCAGCCTCGACGAGTCTGCCGAGCATGGCTCCGAGGTTCTCGGCGGCGATGTCGACCAGTTGCCCGGTTTCGTCGATGTAGCAGTCGCGGCGTAGTTCGATCATCACCGAAACCGCGCGAAGGTCGGTGCGGTAGCAGTCGAGTGGAACGTAGGTCCCTTCGAATGGGCTGTCGGTGTCGATATCCCCGAGCGGGGAGAACGCAGCGTAGACGGCTTCACAGAGCCACGACGGGGTGTGGTGGGGGTCGGTGCCGATGCACAGTGCAGGGCGTGGTCCGTCGGTGTGCAGTTCGTATGCCGAGGGCTGAGCCGGGTAGGAGTGGACGTCGATGATCACGGCGCGGCCGGTGGCAGCGATGCGGTCCGCCACCAGGTCGGACATCGCGGCGGCGTACGGATGGAAGTAGCTATCGAGCAGTGCATCTCGTGTGGCATTGTCGGCGTTGCGCAGGACCTCTCCGTTGCAGGTTCGGGTGTAGACCGCGCCGCGTCCGACCGCGTTGAGTTCTTCGCGTTCGTCAGGGAATCGTTCGGGATCGACGACCAGTCGGGAGAGGTCGTTACGCAACACCCACGGCCGCGCGGTCACTGATTGCGCAGCGTGCTGTGCGATCACGTCGGTGTGTGCGTCGGTGATCTCGTCGAGTTCGGCGGCGAGTTGATCGTCGGTGACGGTCAGTGACGACCGGATCTCGGGCGGAATGACGCGCGAGGCGTGCGGGACGTGCAAGATCACGGGCGAGGTTGTATCGCCCGCGATCAGTGTTCTTGTGTTCACGAAATCTCCTTGGCGAGAGTGGAACTGGTGCCGGCTTAGTTGATGACGTCTACGAACCAGCGGCCGTCGAGTTCTTTGGCGGTGATGGTCTGGGGGAACTGTGCGGGCGGTTGGCCGGGACGCATTTCGGTGAGAGCGACGGAGTAGATACCGGCCGAGATCGGTGTGATGCGCACGCAGTGGGTGGTTCCTGTTGGGACGGTGTCGATTCCGGCTTGGATCTTCTCCTTCGCGGGCAGGGAGGCATCGGGGGTGGTGAGCTCACGGACGGCTGTTCCGGAGCGTGTGACGTAGTAGGCGTGCTCGAACGCTGCGATGACTCCGGCGCCGCTCTTCTGGTCGCCGGGGTCGGTGCGGCATGCGGTCGGATCGGTTTCAGTCGTGGGTGCAGTGGCGAGAGCGGGTGGGGTGACGTCGAGGGTAAGTGCCGTTTCCGAGGTGTCTGTCTCGTCGGCAATTCTTTCCTGTGCGCGCTCGTCGTTGTCGGAGAGAAGACGCAGGAAGAGCCAACCGAGCAGCGCGAGCACGGCAATCAGGGCAGCCACGTAACGCAGGCGGGGCGATCGGGAATCCTTCGTGCGCGGACGCTTCGGCGCTGTCGGAGGCGTGGGTACAGTGACTGTTGTGGCCGTGTCGGCGGCTGCGCCGTGGGATGTGCCGCCGAGTAGGTCGATCACTGCGGGGTGTCTTTTCGTGTTCGTCATCGCTGTCTCCTTTTCGGTGCTCGCGCCTGGTTCTGCAGTGGTGCATGGACAAGTTCAGGGCGGGCGGCGCGTTGCCGCCCGTCCTGAACGGCTCTGATCATGCGAGCTTTATGCCGAAATACCCGCTCCGACTGCGTCGCTGATCAGCGAGGACGCCAGGCCGGGGGTGGCGTTGGTGAGGAAGTCCGTGAGTGCGGTGTCGACGTGTTCGATGATCTGCTCGCTTCCGGGCTGTGCTGCGACGAAGTCGCGGACCTGGTGGTCAATCGTGGGGGCAGCGGCGACGGTGTCGCGGACAGTGGTGGCTACGGCCTCACCGATGGGGCCGGAGTTCTCCCAGTCGATGAGCGTGTCTTGGGTCTGGCTGGTGACGGCGGGTTGGTCGACGTCGGGGACCTCGATTTCGACGGGTTCGCCGAGTTCTCCTGCGCCGTACGCAACGGCTGCGGTGAATCCTGCGATTCCTCCGCCCAGTCCGCCGAGAACGAATGCTGGTGCGCCTGCGAGGAAGGCGCCCGTACCGGCGCCGACAGCGGTTCCGGCGAAACCGCCTGCTACCCAGCCGATTCCGGGGACGAAGACGTTACCCAGTCCGAGACCGATGTTTCCGCCGACGGTCCCGCCGACCAGCGCTCCTCCGATAGCGAACGGGGTCGCGAGGCCGATTCCTCCGGCGAGTGCTCCGGCTGCGGCACCGCCGACTTGGGTGGCGGCGTCGCGGCTGGCTTTGTCGACGGGGACGCCGAACGAGTTCCAGCCGGTGGCGACTCCGGATTCGATGATGGCGGTGGTGTTGTTGGTCCGTTCGAGGTCGACGTCGGAGACCCAGTTCGGTTGTGCGATGTGGAAGGTTCCGATGCGGAGGGTGTCGCGGGGGGCGATGATCGGTGCGACGACATCGACGGGGCCGGGGCCGGGGAGATGGAGCTGGGTGTAGTCGGTCGGGGTGGTGTCGTTGTAGGTGGGTGGTGTGTAGGTGTTGGTGTCGTAGTCCCAGTTCGGTAGCGGCTGGTAGTCGATGTTCTGGTATTGCGCGGGTGGGTCGATCCAGTAGACGGGCTCTGTGGGGGCTGGAGGTTCCGTGGCCGGCGGCGGGGTGAGTTCGGTGGTCACGCCGGACTGTCCGCCGCCGTCGTTGATGCCTGCTTGTCCTCCTCCGTCGGTGATGCCGGCTTGCCCGGGCGCTGCGATTGCCGGTGGTGCGAGGGCGATTCCGGCGGCCGTTGCTGCGGCTGCGATGACGGCGATGGTGCTTTGGCGGGCGAGGGTGCGGCGGCGGTGTCGGCCGTGCCGGTGTGCGCGGCGGGCGGCTCGGTTGGCGGCGGTGGTGTCGATGCTCATGTGATGCCTTTCGTTCAGGAGGGTGCGGATGGGTGCCGGCGGGGGTCTGGTGTGCGGAATCCGGCTGATAAATGAATCAGTCAGCGGCGTGGGCGATGAGATCGATGACGGTCGAGGCAACGACGGTCAGGGATTCGGTGGTGCTGCGCCGGAGCTTCGAGGGCGAGATGCGCTCGCCGGAGGCGAAGAGTGGTTCGAACGGCATCCGGGCGACCGAATGGACTCCGGCGTCGAGAAAGGCGTCGACAGCGTCGATTTCGACCATCGGTGCGTCTCCGGGTCCGTCGGTGATGACGACGATGGTGCGAGCCATCATCGCCGGGCCTGCGGTGGCGGTGAGGTCGAGGAGCATGCGGTGCGCGGCTGCGGCGGCGTCGCGGCGGAGCGGGACGGGCACGAGGAGGACGTCCGCGTGGGTTGTTGCCCAGTGCCAGCTGCCGGCGAGGCGGTTGTTGCCGGTGTCGGCGATGAGGATCTCGCGGTGTTGGGACAAGATCTGCGCCGCGGCGTGGGTGTCGTCGTAGCCGAGACTGGATCCGTGGGCGCCGTTGTTGCCGGCGAGGATGTCGTCCCCGCTTGGTTGGCGGGTGAGGTACTGCGAGAGCGCCGAGGGTCGGATGCTGCCTGGCGCGGCTGCGCCTGCGGCGATCAGTGAGCGCACGTCGTGTCCGCCGCGGGGTGGGGTGCTGACGCGGTCGGCGAGGCTGCCGCTGACGTCGGCGACGTCGACGCAGACTGTGGTTGCGGCTCCGCGGTGTTCGGCGATGATCGCGTTGAGCCCTACCGCGAGTGGGGTTTTGCCGACGCCGCCTTTCGGGTTGGCGATGGTCACGATCGAGAACCCCGGGAGGGGGCCGGTGATGGATGCGATGGCGGCGCGGTGGCGCATTTCGGCGGACTGGGGTTTCGGGGCGATGCGTAGGTTGAGGATGGTGTTGAGTCGCCCGCGTAGTCCGGTGCGGGCGGGTTCGTGGGAGCCGGCCGCGATCTCGGGTGCTGCGAGCACGGATGTCGAGGTCGGTGCGCGCGCCGCGGGGAATGGCCGGGCATGAGTGTCGGCTCCCCCGGGTGGCGGTGAGTCGACGAGGGGTATCACCGCCATCGTGACCGGTTCGTCCACATGATGATCCGGCCGCGTCTGTGGTGTGTCGACGGGTGCGGGGATGGGTCCGGTGGGCAGCGATTGCGCCACCTTCCCGTCCGGGGCGACGGTGAGTTGGCGGGAGCGGCCCGCTTCCTGCACGGTGACCTCGACGGGCGAGCCTGCGTCGGCGGAGTGCTGTCGGCTGAACTGTGCGATCACCGCGTGGATCGACTGCCCGTTCTCGGCGGACAGTTCCATCTTCTCGTCCCCTGCCCCGCTCACGAGTGCGGTTCGCTCGGAGGTGATTTCGATGGCAAGGGTCGACATCACGCGGTGGTTCCGGTGAAGGCTCCGACGCCGGAGAGTTCGGTATCCATTTCGAGGACGATGGTGTCGGCCTTGTCGAGGGCGGCCAAGGCGTCGTCGCGGGCTTTGCCGTCGGGGAGTACTTCGATGATCTGGCGGCGGGTGGCGACGGCTCTTTTGATTTCGTCGAGCCGCGGAGCGGTCAGTTCCTGGTCTTCGCTGAGTTTCGGCAGCCATGTGGGGATGGCGTTTTTGAGGACGCGGCGGAGTTCGGTGATGACGGGGTCGCCGCCGCCTTTGGTGGCTGCGAAGGGGTTGCGCAGCACGGTGATGTCGTCGGCGGTGGGCGTGATCGATTGGGAGATGCGGCGGCTCATGGGTGGACCTTTCGGGTGAGGGTTGAGCAGGTGTGTCAGCGAAGTCGGGCCACGGGGTCAGGGCGCGGGTGCGGTCGTGTCCGGTTCGGGAAGGAGGACGACTTCGTGTGGTCCGTAGGTGATGTGGTTTTTGACCCGTCCGGTGCCGTGGAAGGTCAGGGTGGTTTCGGTGACGGCGCCGCTGTCTTTGTCTAGGATGACGGTGACCGCGGCGACGGTGGCCGGGTGTTCGTTGCCGCGTCCGTCGTCGACGAGGACGGTCATTCCTTCGGTGACCGCGGAGGCGGGTATCGCGTCGGCGAAGTCGTCGCCGGCATCGGCGGCAGGTGTGTCGTCGTGGTGGCCGAGGACGGTGGGCTCGGGAGCTCGGCCGTAGGCGCGGGCCGCGACGGCGACGGAGCGTTCGGATTCGATGAAGTGGCGCAGTTCGGTCGAGTAGAACGCGATGTGCGGTTCCTGCTGGGGCCGTAGCCCGTCGATGATCTTCTTCTCCGAGGTCGAGAGTTGGTTCCATTTGTTGGGGTGCGGGTCGACGTTCGGGGTCCACCACATCTGCGCATCGACGGGCACGCCGTCGTTGCCGAGGGCGACTCCGCGGCCGGGGACGGAGGTGTCGATCTCGCGGCCGATCTGCGAGTCGCCCCACAGCATCATCGCGCCGTCCTGCGAGAGGTTGCCGAGGGAGATGCGGGTGCCGAAGTTGTCGCGCGCGTTGCCTGAGGCGCCGCCGAAGAGGGACGCGTCGGGTCGTTGCACACCGAGCAGGAGCCGGATACCGGCTGAGCGTGCGAGGACGGCGAGATCTGCCCATGCCCCGAGTGGGTCGAGTTCTTTGAGGAGTTCGCGGGTTTCGTCGTCGCCGGTTTTGGCGAGGCGCTGCCATTTGCCGGAGAGGATGAAAAACTCGTCGAGGACGGCGATCAGGAGCGGAAGTTGGGACGGCTCGATCTTCTTCACGTGGACGTAGTGGTTGCGGGCCATCATTTCGCTGTGCAGGGCATGCACGAGCATTGCGGAGCGGACGGCGTCGTAGACGATGGCGGCGCACCCGGGGTAGCCCTCGAGTCCGTCGAGTTCGATCATTTTCGGGTCGACGCCCAGGAACGGGATTCCTCGTCGCGCCGCTTCGGTGAGCAGGGTGCGGATCACCGATGTCTTGCCGCCGCCGGTGGGTCCGACGATCAGGCAGTGAGGTTTGTTCGACTTGGTGGAGATGTCCCAGAACATGTTCACCTCCGATGCTGCGGTCGCGTAGGGCAGGTGGCGCAGGTTCTCGTCGACGAGTTCGAGAGGGTGATCGACGCGGGTGGGTAGTGGGGCGCGCAGGCTCATCAGGAGGTAGCCCTCGGAGGGAAACCAGTCGGTGGCCCAGGTGCGGCCGGATTCGTGCTCGCCGGCGAGGGCGGCGAGGGCTTCGTCGACTTTCTTTTGGAATCCGCGTGCTCCGCTGGAGAGGGTGGGTGTGAAGGTGATCTTGAAGGCGGTTTCGACGTCGCCGTCGAGCGCGGCGACGCTCACGGCAGGCTCTTTCAGCGGTCCGTCTTTGAGGGAGTTCGCCAGTGCCTTGTGCCGTGGTGATCGGAGGTCGGGTTGAGTCAGTGTGCGGGTGATGCGGATTCGGTCGCGGTGGGCGTCGTGGATGACGGTGTAGGTCCATTTGTTGGTGCGTCTGCTCGCGGAAGCTCGTACGGCGGTGGTGAATTCGTCGAGCTCTTTCGGACGGATGATGGCGCCGCGTGCAAGGGTGATGGTGGCGCTGCGCAGGGTGGTGATGCCGGGCGGGTATCCGACAATGATTTTGATCGGGGTGTGGCGGGTGCTTTGCCGGATTTGGGCGTCGAGTCCGGCGCGGTGACGGTGGGTGAGGAACCGCACGATGTCGCAGGCGAGCAGGCCGAGTGTGAGGGCGGCGAGTGGCCACCGATATTGGTGGACTGCGGAGACTGCATTATCGAGCTGAGGGGTCGAGAATTGTTCGGCGAGTTCGAGGATCTGCGGCGCGAAAAACGCGAGTGTTGTTGCGATAACGGCGAAAGGCGCCCACGCCCTGTACGGGCGGATGGCGGACTCCCCCGCATGGCCTGTTCGCGCGTGGGGTTTGTCGGAGCCGAAGAGGTCGACGAGAAAGTCTTTGAGCGGGTCCTGCTGGCTTCTGCTCACCGTCCACTCCTCTCACTCGAATCCAGTCCCGAGGCGGTCGTCGCCGGGGTGTGTGGGGTGCACTGTCACAGAGCGTGGGAAGCGATCTCAACCCGCCTGTGGATAACTTCTTTCGCGGGTGCGTAGCTGGAGCATGCATCACATACCCGACGGGTGACACCGGGCGCGATAGACACCCATCGCCTCTACCCGCTACTGGTTCCGGTTGTGACGCTGCGCATTACCGATCGCAGGACCCGCGACGGCATCGCTGATACACCACGTGGGAACTTGTTCAACCACCTACACCACAGGCCCGATGACGATGTACATCTCGAGTGGTTTTTGTCTTCCTGCGTCGCTGTTCGCGGACCCCTGCAGGGCTCTCGAACGCCTCGCTTCGCGGGGTACCGAACCCGGCGCTCGAACAGCCGATAGCGGTGTGGACGACACCGCGGCAGGCGTCGCGCCAGGATGATCCGGGGATACTCCGTACAGGACCCTGACCAGCATTTGATTGAAATATGTTGGCGCGAAGCAATTTTGATACGTACACTCCCCCTAGGCCCGAAGGGCCGGGGGAGTGACCCCGGAGGGGAAGCGTGAATCGGGCCCCTGAATTCCACCTCTGTCCGCGACCTCTGCAGGCCCCCTAAATGCGGGACTGTTCGAGCACGGGTGCGCAGCCTGCCACACGTGCGTGCTGAACACGCTATGCGTGCAGAGCATGCACACCACGCAGGTGGTGGCGGGGAACCGTTCTTCGAACTTCTGATCATGGCCACGGCGCGGGTGCCTCGAGCAAGCTCGAGCAGGGGCGACTCGCACAGCTGGCGGACACATTCCGAAAATGGTTCTGTGCCATGTTCTTCAGGCGGACGAAGACCACGAAGCACAGCGAGGGAGACACGTGCGGATCTCCATGGTCTGCGACGGGTCCGTCGACGATGCCCGTTCGCAGCTCTCTGTCGCTCCACTGAAGGAACCCTCCCGCCGAGGTCTGGGAAGTCTCCCGCGGACACCCCAGCGAAGACCGTTCCGTGGCCGCGCTCCCCCTGCATTCGAGGTCGTTCCCCGCGATCGCCGAGAGATCCCCGATGGGGTGAATCGCGACACCTGAACACACACCCCCACGCGACGACACGCGGCAGCGCTGATCGGCCAGCGCGCCAACCGCGGAGCCGAAAAAGTTATCCACAGGTCGCATTGAAATTCCTGCCACCACTCTTCTACGTTTCCGCGCAACCACATTCGTGGGGTCTGGTTACACCACTGTGTTGGAGAGTGCTCATGTTTTCTCTTGCTTCCACCGTGATCGACGTGTCGATCCCGCCGACGCATCCACCGCTCGCCGCATACGCGGTGACCCTCGCTCAGTCGACGGACGTCAATACCGGTGGTCTGCGCGCGTGGATCAAGGACAACATCGTCTTCACCATCCTCATCGCCCTCGCGTGTGTGGTTCTCGTCGGCGGGCTCAAGGGCAATTTGTCGCGGGTCTTCACCGTCGGCGGACTCGGGTTGTTCGGGCTTGCCTACCTCGGTATCGCGACATCGGAATCGGCGGCCACGGGGATCGGCAATTGGATTCTCGGGCTCGTCGGTATCTCGACCTAACCGCTGATGCCTGCGCAGAGAACATTCGAAGGGGATGCCCGGTGATCGACAACGACGACCTGATGTACCGCGTGGACCGGCACTACCTCGGTCCGACCGGTTATCCACTGCCGGTACGGATCCGCTACACGGCCGGCATCGTCGGCGTGGTTGCTTTCGTGGTGGTGTTCGTGATCGGTCGCGGAATTCTGCACGTCCATCTCGGGTTCAAATCGCTGATGGTGATGGCCGTGATCACGGTGTGGCTTACGACCCGGATCGCGAAGTTCGTCACCCCGGACCGCCCACTGCGGTCGGTTCTCAAGGCCGCCCTCAACGACCTCGTTGCGCCGCGCCCACCGAAGCGCGGTGCACCCGTGTTCATCTCGCTGCCTCAGCGGTTGACTACAGGAGAACCTGCCGTCGTACCTGTTCGCCTCGACGGTAAGGATCACCGATGACCGTTCCCGAGAACGACATTGCGGCTCTGTTCGATCCGAAGCTCGACGACCCGGTTCCGCTCATTCCTCCCGGTGCCCTCCCGCCGTCGTGGGCAGCAGTGCAGTCACATGCTCCGCAACCGGCCCGGGCGTGGTCCGCAACCGAACCCGCACACACTCCGGCTGGTTCTGAACACGACCACGGCGAGGACGACACCGATGGCCCCACCTCCCCTGCAACCGATCCGGACCACGTCGCGGACAAAGCGCTGGGCCGTCAGCGTCGCCGCACAGGCAAGAAGCGGGCAAAGTCGGCAACAGATCGAGACAAGGCCGCAGCGAAGAAACGTGCAGACCGCGAACGAAAAGCGGTACGCCTGAAACTGACCGGCACATCAGCGAACATCACCCGCACCGCAACCACCTCCACCGCATGGTTCGTCCAACGCCAAGGGCCGTGGAATTTCCGCACCACCGGAAAGCAACGACGCTTCATCCAGGACGAAGCGATCATCCTGACCAACCTGCAGAAGGCCGGCGTCAACAAGGTGCATCGCCGCCTCGTGCGCACCCCGTTCCCCGTCGCACAGTGGGCAGTCGATCACGACAAGTGGGCCACCCCGATTCCCGATGTTCCCGGCGCATTGTCATGGGCGGACTACCTACGTGGGCAGCAGCATGCGATGTTGTGGTCCAACGCGACGATCAAAGGCCGCTACTGGGGTATCGAACTGCCACAACGCTCCTCACTCGGCCAGGGGTTGGACTGGACCGCCCGGATGCTGCGTCACCTCGCTCACTGGCCCCTGCTGGGCAGAGTGTGCACCGGGGTGAACAGCTGGGCCGACGACGCCTTCGACCGGGAGCAGAAGGCCCTCGCCGATCACCTCGCCACACTCGAACGAATCATGTCCGGCCGCGGTGTGAAAGCAACACCGGCCACACCGGCCGCGATCGACTACTTGCTGCGCCGATCAGCGACCATCGGTCTGCCACTGGAAGCTGGCGGTGCGATCGCCGGCGCCGGAGACTGGGAAGAAACCGACGTCGCCGCCCTCGAAGATCTCACCGACCTCTCCCTCACCCCAGGCGACGGGTACACCACCGTCTCCGGCGTCGTCGACGGCCGCAAGTACACCGGCGTGGTGATCGTGCTGACGATCGGCCGCATGGCTCCCCTACCGATTCCGGAACGGATGTTGCCGTGGCAGATCATCGGCGACCCGTCCGGTGAACCTCTCGAATGGTCCGATCGCATCGAGCTGCACGACAAAGCGAAAACGATCCGCACCATGCGCTCGCTGACCGGCAAGATCGAATCGCAGTTCGACCACTACACCGTCGAACACGATCAGGTCCCGCCGAAAGAGTTGGCGGAGCAGCACGCCCGCGCACAGGACGTGATCTCCGACGTCGAGGAAGACCATTCCGGACTCTCGACTCGAACCACCGGCTGGTACCGCCTCGCGGTAGTCGGCACCGACCCCGACGATGCGCGGCAGAAAGTCTCCGATCTGCAGGAGATGTACTCACCGCACATCGCGCTCGAACAAGAGCACGGCCAATACCAGCTGCTGCGCGAGTTCATACCTGGTGAGCCGCAAGCCAACATCGCCAACAAACGACACATGGATGTCGAAGCAGTTGCCGCCGGGATGGCAACTGTCAGTGACCGGATCGGTGACCGCCGCGGTGTCGTCCTGGGCGAGACCGGATCCATCTCTCCGCGCCCGGTGATATGGGACCTGTTCGCCGCGCACGAGATCAAGCACAAGTCCGGTCTGACACCGATCGTCGCCGTACCCGGTTCGGGTAAGACATTCCTGGCCGGCATGATCGTCTACCAAGCCGTGAGAGCCGGCGCATACGGCGTCGTCCTCGACCCCTCCGGTCCGCTCGCAGCGTTGGCCGGACTACCGGAGTTTCGCGACATCGCCCGCGTCTACGCCCTCACCGGTCGCGATTCACGCGCTGGCGCCTTGAACCCGTACCGCGTGATCACCGATCCACGTCGCGACGATCCCGAGTACGACACCCGCAACGTCGAGTTCGCCCGGGATGCCGATCCGTTCGCGGCGGCTCAGTCGAAGTTCGAAGCGGATATGCGTGCAGCCGCCGCCGAGCGCGTCGAAGTCGCCGTCTCGGTGCTCAAGATGATGCTCACCGAACGGCATCTGCATCTCGAACACACCGAACCCGTGCTGCACATGGCCGCGAACATGGTCGGCGGCGACAGCAACCACAACCTCCGAGAAGTGTTGGCCGCAATCCAATCCATCGGAGTGAGCGATCCGGACCAAGCCGTCAAAACCTGCGCGAACGGGCTGTACCAGCAGCTCAGTCTGATGTCGGAACTGACCGAAGCGCGTGTGCTATTCCCGGAAGAGGGCACGATCGGCAGCGGAGCGGATGCATTCGACGCCGACATCCGCCTGACGATCCTGACAATGCCGGGCCTGCAGCTACCGCCCCAAGGCACGCCGTCCTCGCAGTGGACACCGCAGCAACGGATGACGGCGCCGTTGATGCACATGGCCGCGTGGCTGGCGAACAGACTCGTCTACGAAAAGCCTCGCCACGTGCGCAAGGTGCTCTTCCTCGACGAAAACAAATACCTCGAATCCACCGGCGCAGGCCGCACCCTCAACCTCCGAATCGCGCGCGACTCACGCAAATTCAAGGTCCGCGCCCTGGTCTGCTCGCAACTTCCGGATGATTTCCTCGGATTGGACGGCAGCGACGACAAGACCGCCCTGACCTACGAGGTGTTCGTCGGTGACGTCGGCGGTGATCCGCATGCAATCGAAGGTGCCCTGAAACTGCTCAAACTTCCCACCGGGCAAGGGTTCGAGCAGTTCCTCGCTGAACTGGGCAGCGGCGGCGAGGACACTCTCGACGAGGACACCGACACCTCCTATCAGGACGAAGCGCGGCGCTGGATGATCCGGATGGCCGACGACGTGGAGCTGGTGCGTTCGAGCTGGATTCACTACGTGCATCTCGCGCATGTGTTCGCGGCGCTGAATTCCTCGTCGGCGAAGAACGCGCTCGGCGGCGCCGCATGAACACCATCAGAGGGCTCACAGCGCCCTCGGCAGAGCTGAATGGCGCAATCCCCCATCGATCGCGCGTTCGGGCGCTGACCGTCAATCTCGCGCGGGTTCTCGCCGTTCTAGCGCTGGTGCTGGCGCCCCTCGTCGCCCCAGGTGGGCCAATCGCATCTGCCGGCGGATTCGACTGCAAAGACGTCCCCTCCCCCGAGTTCCCGAACTCGGTCATGGCAGCCGAGTTCGATTCCTCGAGCAAAGACCGCGAACCGAAACCGAGCGGCACCGGCTACGAAACCTACGGGTGGGCCGGATTACGCTGGTACACCTACGACCTCGGCTGCGGCAACGACCTGGTCCGCGCACCCGACGCAGTCGCGGACACCACCCTGGGCAACACATTCCTCGCAATCGGCAAGGGATTCGCAGCTGCCGCGTTCTGGCTCGACGACCAGACGAAAACCGGAGCAGCTGCCGAAGAGGCCGGGATCGCCCCGGCCATGGTGCAGTTCGACCAGATCGTCGCCTCGATCTCCAACGGAATGCTCAGCGTCTACGGAACGTGGCTGGGTGTGGCATTGATCGTGGTCGCCACGATCATCATCTGGAACGCCCTCAAATCGAATGCCGCGGCCGTGACTCGCACCGTCGCGATCGCCGGCGCTGCAATGGCCATCGGAGCACTGTTCGTCGGCGCACCGCAAAAAGCCATACAGGTCGCCGACGACACCTTCGGATCGGTCATCACCGACACACAAGGTCAGATGCTGTCCGTGTCCGGAAACACCGGAGACCCCCGCAATGTGCTGATCGACAAGATCTTCCTCGACGACTGGCGTAAAGGATGGTTCGGCGCGAATTTCAACGACCAGGAACTGCAACTTGGACCGAAGCTCCGCGACACCCTGGCATTTTCGTACGCGGAGCAGCAGAACGTGGCCGGCGACAACGAGGCTGCAAGTGAGCTTGCGAGCAAAAAAGGAGAGGATTTCGAAAATAATCTGGTTGAGAAACTGAAAGATTTGAACCTTTCCTACAATCAGTTCCAGGGCAAAGACTCCGGGCGCACCGGCACAGGGTTCATGGCGATGATCAAACTCGCCATGCCCTCCATCCTCTGGATCGGCGCATCCATCCTCAAACTCACTGCGCTACTAGCCATTCGACTCGCAATTCTCTTCGCACCGATCTGGGTTCCGATCGCCGCCGCACACGGCGGCACCCTCTCGCGCGTGTGCCGCATGATCGCCACCGCCTACATGTGGGGCGTGGCCGGCGCAGTCATCATCGCGCTGTACCTGATGGCGCTGGTCAAGCTGTACGACACCGACAACGGTCTCGTCGACGGCACGTGGCGGCTGTGGTTCATGGTCATCTTGACGGCGGTGTGCTGGTTCATCATGCGCCCGTTCAAACGGATGACTCAGACCTTCACCCAGAACCAAGCGGGCGCACTCAATCGCAAAGCTCGTCACGCTCAGACGTCGATGAAACAGAAGTTCTTCAAGGCCGGCAGCGCCGTCGTCGGCGGTCCCGCAGCGTCGATGGTCGAGGAAGGTGTCGGCGCGCTTCGGAAGGCGACCAAACGCGGTGGTGACCTCGACAAGGATTCGGTGACACCAGTGCGTCCGGAAGGACGCGAGTTGAATCAGCGACGCCGGCACGAGGTCGACAAATCGCGTGTCGATGCGCGTAAGACGATGGATCGTCAACAGCGCCTGACGGATTCACGCAAGAACGATGTGCGCCGCCAAAGCCTCGCCGGTACCGCGAAGAGTTCTACGGGCCTCAAGAGGCCCGTCGCCGATCGGCCGCAAACCGCCGGTACCGCCGCCAATCGAGGCCAGGCACTCGCTCGCCAGTTGGTCGGAACCGAAGCCGGTTCGCCGCGCAGCTCTTCGTCGGTGAGTGAGACATGGGACGGAGGCCCGCGGTCGAGTATCGCGCCGATGAAGGTGTTCACTCCGTCCTCGCGGGATGCCCCCACCGGAACTCCGATGCCTCGATCGGGTGCGACGCGCTCGAACTCGTCGACTCCTCCGCGGTCGACGGCACGACTGTGGACGCCGTCGTTGACCTCCGCAGGTACTTCGTCTGATTCAACCGGCAGGTTCAGCTGATGTCCTCCAGCGCAGCCAATCCCGTACTCGCACCGATCCGGCGGTGGGTGCTGCACTCGCGCACCAATCTGACGATCACGATCGTCTCTGCGTTCGGTGTGCTGTTCGTGGCGGGAGCGGTGTTCGGCCAATCCCCGACCCCGTCGAACACTGCCTCGAAGATCCCAGCCTCCGCCGCGACGACTGCGACGGACGCAGAATCTGCGGCGCCGGATCTGAGCTATGAATTGACCGAGGTGACCGAATCCTCGATTGCCGGCAAGTCGATCGCTTCGGTTGCCGAGAGTGCACCGGCGACAGCGATGGCCTACGCGCACGTCTACGTCGATCAGTCACTCTCGAACAGCGAATGGAAGACCAAGCTGGGCGTGCACGCCGCCGAAGCGCCCGGCGTGACGGTGGTCAATGCCCGCCCGCTCGTACCGGTCGCGATCACCGGCCCGACGCGCAGTGAGATCGTGGCCGGCACCGGCGGTGAGAGCGCCGTGCAGGTCATCGTCCCGACGCAGGCGGGGAATTTGCGGATCACGCTCAAAGTGTCGGGCACCGAAAAGGGTTCGACGTGGCAGGTCCAGAATCCATTGCCCACCCTGGACCGCAGCGAGATCGACAAGCTCGGCGCACCTTCCCTCGCGAGCGAACCGACCTCGGAAGCTCCAACAACCACCACGGCTCCGAAGTCGACGACCTCGCCGAGCGCTACCTCGACCACGACGCCGACATCGACCAGCTCGGTCGCTGTTCCCTCGGCGGACCTCGAACCGGCACCTGTTCCTGTTCCCGGCCCCATCCCGATTCCCGACCTCGACACACCGCTCCCAGGAACGCTGTGAGTCTCCGCCGTGAGGCGGTGGCCCTGATCGTCACCGCTGCCACCGCTGCGATCCTAGGGCTGTCCGGATGCACCCAGCAGCCGGTGATCCCCCACAACCGTTGCGGCGGATACTCGTCGAGCGAGGGGGACGACAAAGCCACCTCGGCGACCGGCAACACCGAACTGAAAGCATCGGGGCCGATCACCCAGCCAACCAAGAACGGAACGACGACGTTCACGTCCCCATTCGGGCCTCGCTGGGGAACCGAACACAAAGGCGTCGACTTCGCCGGCCCCGTCGGGACACCGATCTACGCGGCACTCGACGGCGTTGCAGTCAAGGCCGGGCCCGCATCCGGGTTCGGGAACTGGATCGTGCTCGACTCGCTCGTCGACGGCAAACCCGTGAGCACCGTCTACGGCCACATGTTCGACGACGGTGTCCTCGTCACGGAAGGCCAGCAGGTCAAGGCCGGCGACCACATCGCGAACATCGGAAACAACGGCCAATCCACCGGCGCACACTTGCATTTCGAATACTGGGACGGCGGACGACTGCAGGGCGGAACCGCCGTCGATCCGATGACCAAACTCGGCGGAGCGCCCTCCCCCGCCGGCGAAGCCGGCAGTGATTCTCCTGCCATCGAGCTGGCCGCCTCGTCATCGGCGATCGACTGCGGCGGCTTCGGCGTGGCAGGTGGCGGCGATCTCAAAGCCGGATCCGTTCCCCCAGAGATGGAGCCGTGGTTCCGCAAAGCCGGATCGATCTGCCCCCAGATCAAGCCCTCGCTGCTGGCCGCAGATGCAAAAGCCGAATCCGGCCTGGTCCGTGGACTGACCTCCGCGAGCGACGCTAAGGGAATCACGCAGTTCATGCCGAGAACATTTGCTTCTTACGGCCAGGACGACGACAGCAACGGCAAGATCTCGATCTGGGACGACGGGGACGCGATCATGGCTCAAGGCCGATACTTCTGCGCCATCGCGGCCCAGGTCGACGGATGGATTACCGACGGATCAGTCAAAGGCGATCCCAAATCGCTCTACATCGCATCCTACAACGCGGGCGAAGGCGCGGTGAAGAATGCCGGCGGAATGCCCAGCGGCGGCGACTACACCACCCAGACACAGCCCTACGTCGCGAAAGTCCTTGCATACGAGGCAGAGTTCGCGTCCCCCGGAGGTAGCGGGGAACTGATCGTCTCGCCCGGTTCGGCGTCCGGATCGCAGGTCGTCGACGCTGCCCGCCAATTCCTCGGCACCCCGTACGTCTGGGGCGGCGGCAACATCAACGGCACTACCGGCGGTGGATTCGACTGCTCCGGACTGACCAGTTACGCCATCTACCAGGGAAGTGGAAACAAGATCACCCTGCCCAGGACATCCGAACAGCAGTGGAACGTCGGAGTCGAGATCCCTATCGACCAAGCACAAGCCGGGGATCTGGTGTTCGGTTCGTGGGCCGGAACAGGTCCGGGGCACGTCGGCGTCGCGATCGGCGGAGGCCAGATGATCCATGCTCCCACTACGGGGGACGTCGTCAAACAAGCTCCACTGCAGAGCGATATGAAAGCCAGGAGGGTTCTGTGAGCAACGCACGCAAGCTGGTTCTGCTTGCCGTCGCTGTCCTCCTCGTCGGTGGACTGGTGTACTTCCTCTTCGATTGGGGCAACGAGACGGAAACCGAGACAGCTGAACAGATCGCCCCAGCACCGGCGCCGCTGACCATTTCGACTTCGCCGGCTCCGACAGCAATCGACGTCACCGCGGATCCGGATACGGAGGTGGCTGAAAACATCGCTCGCCAGGCACTTTCCGTGGCGTTCACCTGGTACCCGGCAACGGACCGTAGCCCCACCAATGGATACGCACGCGCCCGGGAATGGTTCACCGACACCCTGGCACAGACCCTGCTCGTCGACACGCACACCGAACGAGGACCAGGAGCACAGTGGAAACAATGGGCCTCCGACAATGCCAAAGTGGCCGCCAACGTGACCCTTGGATGCTCCGGCTGCCCACCCGACACCGACGCACTCATCCACCGAGTCGCAAGCATCCACCAAACCGCAATCAACGAAAACGAAACCAGCACTGTCGCAACCGATACCACGGTTTGGGTGACCCTCACCAAAGGTGGCGACCAGTGGCTCCTCGACACCATCCGCTACTGACCACCACTCCCCACCGTGGCTGTACGACAAAGGATTCGTACCGATCGACTATGTTCGTACCAACAGGAACGAAGCGCCGAACAAGACTCAGGCACAAACGTTTTCAGGAGAAACTGACCCTAACAGGCCCGCGAACCCACATTGGAGGGAAACACACATGAAGCGCAGCACCACCGCCATCGCAGTCACCGGGATCCTCGCAGCACCCCTGATCCTGACCGCATGCTCGGACTCGACATCCGCCAACGACAACGGCGGCAGCGCCACCACCAGCGCAAACAACGGTCGTGCCGGCACCGTCACACCAGCTGAATCCTCCTCGTGGCGAGGAGACCTGGTAATCGGAGTCGGCGACCAACAAGCCGACGACAAAATCACACTCCCTGCCGCCAACCAGGTCCGCGCACAGTGCATAGGCGAAGGCGACAACCTCACCGTCGACATCACCGAGCCCAACGGCTGGCATGCAGTCCTCACCCACGGATCCCAAACCGTCACCATCGAAAACCCTCAACTGAACTACGCCGCGCAAGAATTCACGACTTCGCAGAGTTCACTCGACCACGAAATCGCTTTAAACGAAAAATTCGGAACAACCAACCAGTTCCTCAGAGGCGTCACCTGGGACGTCCCCCAACCAGGTGACGTGGAAATCCAACTCAACGAGCGAACACCCCCACACTGGGTGATCAATTCGGCCGAAAAGGTTAACCTCGCCATGCATGTCGATTGCAACTCTCACTAGCAACAGCGAAAGTGCGGTCCGACGCGATCAGTTCCGGCATCTATCGAGTCACAAGATCGCCGGACTTCTCATTTTGGACTATCAGAGATTGTGGTCCGGGTCTCGTTGATATCCATCCGAGATATATCCCACCAAGAAGAAGCAGTAGCCCGACCGAGCCCCCGATTGCCGGGCCGTAATCCGTACCCCACCGGATTTGGTCTCGATACATGACGGCTCGTTCGATCTGTTCGTGCTGCGTCTGGGAATCGAGTTTGGGGGCTACATCGATGATCGTGATGGTTTCAGGGGCTAAAGCGGATGTCGCAAAATATTGCCTATAGTGTTGCTGCACTTGGATTATGGCGCCGGAAATGGGTTCGACTGACAGTTCGCGCGTGATGCCATAGAAACGCTTCATGGTGACTGGGCTTGTTCCTGTTTTCCCCCAACTGGAGGCGGGCAATGTGATCTCCGTACCAATCTCCACGGGCGCGATTTCCTGACGGAAGTTGTAGACGTCAACGCCTTCAATTTCACCCTCCGCGATGAAGGTCGCGTCATAGCTATCCCGCAGTGTCGAGTCGAAATACGGATACGTTCGTTTCTGAGTGTCGAACGGAAATTTGAATTGAAGTCCCTCATGGGCAACAACTTCCGCCGGTTTGTCCATCACGGTCTGGATCGAGCCGATCGGCTCCTCGACCGGGATCGCCGAGATCCTGTCGACAGTGGAACGATCGATGCTCGCATTCACAATCGCTGCCGTACCGACCCGATCGTCCCGCACCATCTGAACCGCCGACTGCAGGGTCACCACGTCGGATCCCGACGGATCTTCGGCAGTGACGCGCTGCTGGACTGTGATCGGAACATTGCTGTCCACAACCAATTTGCCCTTCGCTAACGCCGCAGCATCGAGCAATACTGCAGTACCCGTCGACACTGTTGCCGCATCGATGCTCAACGGAATTTTCACCAGTTGACCCTTGGCATAGGTGGGCGCCAACGCACTCATTGTCAGCAGAAAACCTGCCGCCGCAATAGCCACGCAGGCAGCGCGTCGACGTGAGGGGCGCAAGTTAGGCGACATTCGGACGACCCTAGCGTGTCTTGTGCTCGACTGTGCGAGCCCGTGACTGCGCTAGTCTTGAGCGCCCAGTTGAGCGATACCAACAACAACGACTACGGTGTTCGGTTGGGGCCGTAGGGGATACTCGGTGAGGAGGTGCCCCGAAGTGGCAGACAAAACCGTCGCTCGAGCAGTCGAGCGCCTGTTCCGCATTGCCGTAGGCGACGAAGCGCGAACCCTTGAAGGTATGGCCGAAGCATTGTCGCGCGACCGCGGACGCCCACTGTCCGTGCTGGACGACGCAGTCCTCCCGCCCGGTGTATTTGGTCAATGGGTCCGACACCACGACCGCGATGAAGTGTCCTGTGCAGGGTGGGTTCATGCTCGCGACCGAACGATTGCTCATGAGTTGGGACATATCGCGTTGAACCACTCCGGCAGACCGGCCATCGATTTGGCCACCGACTTCCTCCCACCCGCGTTGCGTGATCTTGGAACTCTGATGCTTCGACGCGATTGTGTGGACACCGTCTCGACGGAAGAAGCCGAGGCTGAAGCATTCGGGAGTCTGCTTCTGCGGCGGCTTCACGTCACACGTCGCGCGCAGAATCCTTCGGTTCGTTCACGACTGGATGAGGCACTCGGTTGATCACTGCTCTCGCGGCGGCAGTACTCGCCACTGCAGCGGCCACCCGGATCCAGCGTTGGTGGTTTTCCAGGTCGTGGACTCTGGCAGGCGCAGTCATTGTTCTACTGTGCATGTCGATTCATATGGCGCTCAACGTGAAAACGGTCGAGAACGCTGTCAGAGTCACACTCGGGGCTGGAATACCCGGCACAATCAAAATGCTGCTCGTCTGCGGTATCTGCGTCGGCACCGCCATTGTGTTCACAACCGTCACCAGCTCCCGGCATCTCAAAAAGCTACTTTGGCTACACATTTCACTCTCAGTTGTCACCGCAGCGCTCTCGTTCTACTTCTTCTTCAAGACTCCGTGGCCGGCATCGAACCCCGACAACCGGACTTTCGACAACCAATACGCATTTCTTCCGGGGTATGCAGAGGGCCTGATGCTGGGCATGGCCTATCCGTTTCTGTTGTGCTTGATGGTGACAATCGTCGCTATTCGGCAAGCAGACCGGCGGACGGCAACCGGCTGGGGGCTCATCATCATTTCCCCCGGAGCCGCTGCACTCAGCGCATACGCCGCACTCCGAATTGGCTACCTGGGGTCGGCACGGTGGGGACTGATCGATCCGACCCCGACACCCTTTGCAATCTCGCGCTTCCTGGCCGTTGTCGGCGTTCTCTTTGTCGCAGCGGGAGTCTTGGTTACAGCGATGGGAACTACGCTCGTCTCACGAGCGCAACTTCGGGCCTTTGACGACCTTCGCACCGAGCTACTTGCCCGTTGGCCTGGTGCCCTACGGCCATCCGAGCCCGGAAGCGGCGCCGCTGATCGGGCTGCCGATCGCGCAGCGGAACTGCTGGACGCGCTGAGCTTGGAGGCCAAGCGACAGGCTCTACCGAACCAAGGTGCAGCCTTGAGCCGGACAGAGGTGGCACATGCTGTTGCGGAATGGATTATTACTGATCGGATTCCGGAGGGATTGGGATCGGACAACCTCCGAGCACGGGCAGCTACTTCAGATGTCCGTTGGGCGCGAGAACTGGGTGATGCGTACGCCCGTGAAATCGAGCGAAAGTTGGTCCTTGAGCAATGACAGAAGCACGAGTAAAGGGAAAAGCCTCAGGACACGACCGGATCGCACGGTTGCTCACCGAGATTGGCGCACCCTGGGTCATCAACATCGTGACCTCATTGATCCTCGGGTGTTCCATCGGGGCGCCAGGATGGGGAATCTTCGTCGCGATCTGCACAGGTGTGGTCCCGATGGGCGTCATCCTCTACGGGATGCGAAAGTCGAAAATCGGCGATCACCACGTCACCAGCATCAGCGAACGACACCTGCTCATTGTCATACTGCTCGCAGTTGCCTTGGGTGGGTTGATCATTCAGATTATCGCGAGCGCACCCATTCAAATGATCGCGTTCATGACTGCCGGATTGTCGGCGCTTGTGGTGGCTGCATTGATCACTAGCGTTCTCCACTGGAAAGTCAGTGTGCACACTGGAGTTTCAGCCGGGGTCACCATAGTTTTGGCGCTTGCGCTGTCGCCCTGGTGGCTACTTGCTCTCGCATTGACTCCGTTAATCGGATGGTCACGGGTTCACCTGGGAGATCACACCAAGGGCCAGGTGATCGTCGGAGCTATCGCCGGAGCGGTCACAACGGGGATTGCATATGCGTTGATCGCATAGAAACTAGTCATCGCCAGACTGCATCATCTTCCGAAACGGGTTGTAGGCACGTGCTGCAACCTGCTGACCTTCACTATCACGAACATCCTGGATCCAGGCGATGGTGTGCTTGACCAACTCATACGTTTCTTCGTCACTGAAGTAGTCCATCGGAACATGAAAAACATTGCAGATATCGCGAACAGTTTCTACGCCTGGCGACTGACGCTTACCACTCAGCAGTTGAGACATGTACCCGGTAGTCATCTTGCCGCCGCCGAAGCGGATTATGTCCACAACTTCTGTTTGCGTGTACGGACCACGATCTCTCGGGTGCACCGTGTCGAAGAGATGTCGGAGCCGTTCTGCGAATGTGCTCATCGTTCGTCCCTCCGTCCTCAATCGCCACGCTGGATGGGCGCACTGGTCCAATGTTCAATTTCCAATACTGGCAAGTCCCGCTGCCCAACGCAACTTGCAATAGTAAGTTTTCGGTTTTAGGCTGACCTCGACCGTGAGGGGCAGCAATGTTTTACAGAGTCAGGACCGACAGGCGGTGACCCACCGCAGCCGAAACGACGTAACTTCATCAGTCAGCACGACAGCGAAGGCGACCAAAGAAAAGCCTGGACCTAGGCGGGCGCCTCAGGCCCCCGATGACGAACCCGCATATGCGCAGCGAACAACTCGTCAACCGAGACACCTAGAACCGGGGCAAGTTTCTCCGCCACGACGTCTGACAACGGAATTTCGCCCCGCTCGATGCCTCCAACGATCGGTGTCCGCAAGCCGGCCTGCATCCCAAGTTGCGGTTGGGTCAAACCCTTCAAGACGCGCCAATCACCCGGGTACCTGTCATCCTCAGGCACTTGCACGATATCGGCGATCTCTACACCCAACTCCGCCACCACAGTCGCCAGAAGATCAACCTGCGGAGAGGAATTCGACTGCTCCCAGCGCCGGATCGTCGTTTCACCCACTCCCGCCCGCCGCGCCAATTCCGCACGTGACATCCCCGCAGTGCGGCGCGCAGCCACAAGACTTGACGGGGAAAACCCCCGCATCACTCGCCGACTCACAGCCAGCACCCTTCGCATCTCGTTGTCATTAGTAGACACTGTGCCGCCTCCTCGATACCATTCGCACACGCGGCTATTTTTAGATAACCGGTTTTAGATGGCGGCCAAGTCATAGTCAACGACCTCAAGGGAGACAACTAGAGCAAAAAACGGAAGAGTCCCCCAGTCGCGCCAACGACCGAGGGACCAGACCAAACGGGATGCAACCCGTCCAGCATTTTCTTCAGATGCAGAAAGGATTCTGCGATGTCTATCTTAGTGGACCCATCAGGTCCGGATGACGTGTTCCGCAATCGGTATGCCGCGTTATCGACGTTGACGCTTCGTCGGCTTGTTGCGCGGCATTCGTCGATCGGCGGGCGTTGCGATGGTTGCGGTTTCAGTGTTTCGGAGCTTGTTCCGTTGTGCCCGGAGGCTGCGGCCGCGTTGCGTGAGTTGACGCACCGTGAGGGCCGGGGATCATCTGCGGTCGTGTGGCCGCAGTTCAGCACTGACGATCTTCTTCGGGTTGCTGCTTTGCATCATCCTGATCGGGTTGGTCGGTGCGCGCGGTGCGGGTTCGTTTTCTCGTCGGAGTGCGATGTGTGCCCGACTGTGCGAGCTGTTCGTGTGGAGTTGGAGGTTCGGGGCGTGGTGCCGATTGGCGGTGCCGAGCCGGGCAAGGGTTTGTGCGCGGGGAAGTCGCGGTCGTGGGAGATGGATGGCCGCACGGTGGTGGAGTGGCGTCGCGCAATCTCCTCGTGTGGGGCGTGCCCGTTGTTGGCGCAGTGCCGCATTGATGCGGCCGCGTCGGTGGGACGTGGGGATGGTCCGCAGCGAATGATCATGGCGGGCAATGCGTATGACAGTCACGGCAATATCGTCGACGGTGAACGCTTGGGCCTGTACGAGTCGTTGACGACAGCAACGCGTCGTCGCCGGGATTCGGAGGTGGCCGCGTGAGGGCCGCGGTGCCGCCGCCGACGGTGTTGGCGTGCGCGGTCGATCCTCAATCGTGGGATTTGGATGAGGGTTCGTATCGCGCGGGTGTGGATGCGCAGGCGGAGTGTTTCCGGTGCCCGCGTTTGGCGGATTGTCGGAAGGAGTTGTCGTCGATGGTGGCGGCGGATACTCCGCCTCGGTCGATGATTTGGGCGGGTGTGCCGTTCAGTCATCGGGGCCGGCCGATTACTTCGGATGCGGTGTTGCGTTCGTACTATCGGCGGGTCGACGGGCATCGCGGTACTTCTCGTGGGAGCGCTGCGTGACCCCGATAGTGGGGTCGTTCGATCCGGTCTTCACACCGCCGGTCGACACACCGGCATCAGATGGGTGCCCGGTGCTGATCTTGAGGACATTCGAATCAGCGTGGTCGGTGTACGGAATCCTCGCCGACACGCACGGCCATGTGCCGGTACGGGACCGCTACGACCGGTTGTGGATCCTCGTCGAAGTCGCCGGCCGCCTGCGTAGCCGCCGCACCTTCATTCACGATCACCCGGACATCGGTGACTCACCGGATGTGTACGGGTTGATCGACGTGGACTCCCGCGCGATTCTTCATGCCCGCGATCTGATCGAAGCCCACGGCCCGTTGAGGGTCGACCCCTCCCCTGCCGCGGTCCTCGCACCCCTCCGTACCGATACGACGGATGCCGCGAACCTTCCCACCTGCACGTCACAAGCCTCGTTCGACGTCACCCGATTGGACTGCCCCACATGACAACACACCGCTTGCTCGACGAACTGACCAACCCCCACCGCCCCCTCCCGGACATCATCTACGGGATCAGTACCGGGGCCCTCCCATCCCCCGCCTCGAGCGGCCTTCCCGCCGAACGATGGCAATGGCTCGCGGAGCTCTTCACCCACCCGCTCTGGGGAATGACCGCGATCGTCGACGGACTCGACCACGTCTGCGCCCCCGTCGCCCGACTGTGCCAGCTCACCGCCCACCCCATCCACCCCCTCAACGTGCGAGAACTGTGGGCCGCAGAACAACTCCCCACCATCGAACTCATCGCAGCGCATTCCCCGCACGAGGACGGTCACTGGGAAGTCCTCAACACTGCACTGGAGCTGATCACCGACGGACTCGACCACTGCAACGGACTCGAGACCTCCGGGATCGAAGCAGTCACCTCAGCATTCACCGCCGTCATCACCGCACAGGACCCTGCGACCGCCCGCACGACTATCACTGCGGCCGTCGAACACTGGATTCATCCCACATGCACCACCGCATCATCTGTTTCGACACAGTTGGGGGCAGCATCATGACAACAACACCGCATCGCTCACCGCTGATCGAATCCATGATCAGCACCGCCTCCACAGCACTCCTGAAAGAAGTCGGCATCACCTTCCCCACCGACGCCGAGATGGCCGAGGTACGACAACTCGCCGAAACGATCGTCCGGGACACCGTCGACGCGCTCGCCGGACCTCGCGAGTTGTCGGCCGGGTTGCGCGACAACCTCATCGACGTGGCAGATCTCGTTGCCTCCGATCCGGAAACTGCGTCGGTCTATCAGATTCACGAGGTTGCGGTTGCACTCCGGGGGCTTCTGGATCTGCACATCCCCGTTCGAGCGAATCATTCGTGATAGCGCTCGTTCTCGCTGTCGCGTTGGGGAGTGCGGGTGTTGTGGGAGCGGTGTTTTCGCTTCGCACCACACGTTCCTGACATTCGACACGCGACAGATCCGCACATCAGGGGTCGGCGTCCGACACAGACCGCCAGCGGCAACTGCACTCGATAAACACCCGGCCTGACCCGAACACCGCCAAAAAAGGGAGCCCCGCCACCACCCAGCGTGACATCCGAAAGACCATGACACACAACTCCATAGACGCAGTCCAGAAACGACGAAACCCCCTTACGGGGGTTCGCCACACACTGAGCCAAATCAACAGCAAAGCCATGCCCGGCTCGCTGTCACTGATGAAGCCGAAGTAACCACTCCGCCTTCTGTACTGCACTACTTCACTCACTGAAGGGATTTACCTGTGACAGGTACATCTCAGGGTAACGCACACCCTGAACCAGCTTCAACACTTCCACACAACACAATCCTCGACGGCTCACCATCAACGCGCCACGCCCGAGTCTCCGACACCGAGTGGGCCCACGCCGTACAACAAGCCACCGAAAACGTCACCCGCATCGAAACACTCAACCGGACGAGCAACCAACGCGGAAACTCCTGGTCCCTCCCCATCCCCGACGGCACCTACAGCCGTACCCCCACCTGGACCAGTCGCACACACTGGCAACACCAAGTCCGCACCCTCCTCAACTCCCCCACCGGAACGACACTCTGCACAAAACACACCATCAGCACCGAAGCCGTCTTCGCCGTCGCCGTCACCCACGCCTCCCTCGCCGAAAGCGCAACCGGACGCTCAGTGACCGCCTCACGCAACACCATCGCCCGCCGTGCAGGAGTGAGTACCTCCACCGTCAAACGCGCCCGACGAGTCCTCACAGCCCTCGGAGTCGCAGTAGAACTCGTCCGCGGCCGCTACCTCAGCCGCCTGGAAGCTATGGCTGCAGAATCACACCACGGCCACCGCCAATTCCGCGCAGCCTCCACCTGGGCCCTCACCACACCCCGCCCGGTAGCCACAACCGTCACCCCTCCCTTCACAAAACCCAGAAAACCCTCCCGAGCCACACTGCGCACCAACGCATACCGATCCAGAACCACCACACGGAACCATCCACAATCCGGCCACCGTGACCCCCTATCCCCCTCCGGGGGATTTGCACTTAAAGCTCTTGCTTTCAAGATCTCACCAACGCGCGCAGAAACGCACGCGGGCAAGACAACACACCAACCAACAACCACACCCCGACCCCTCCACCTCCAACGCGCAGCAGCCGAACTCATCGCCCACGCACCAGCACTGAAACCAGCCACCCACATCGGAACAATCTGCAATACGCTCCAACAAACCGGCGTCGACACCACCCGATGGACCGGACGCGACATCGCACGCCAACTCACAGCAGACACCCAACGACGAGGCTGGATCTGGCCCAGCGACATCGCCCAGCCGGCCGCACTTCTACGCTGGAGACTGGCCCAGATCAGCTGGGCAGCGGCCACCCCGACCGAGAAGGCTAGCCAGCATGATCACTTTCGACTCGCGGAACAAGCAGCGAGACGCGCAGAAATCCACGCCCGAGACAAACACGCCGCTACGCGAGCAACCCGGGCCCGCATCCTTCAAACCCTCTCGATGCGCACGCCCCTTCTGCCCACGCCGCGGCAACAGAAACCATTCACCACGCTTTCAAGTGAGACCTGCCGGCTAGCTTGTTCGACGATCCTGAACGCCCCGAGCCACATATCCCATCCTCCTCAAGTCTTCCGCTGACCGGGGTCTTCGCACTATCCGGTCTCGGCGTGGTCGCTCCGATGGAAATAGCTGCGCTTGACCCGTGGTGAGTGCTATGAAGCTCGACTGCGATCTGCGAGATAAATCCACCACGCAACCGGCATGTTGAGGACACTGACAAGCAACAACACCGTTCCGAAGACCCGAAGGGGACCAGGAGAAGCAAAGACGACGACAGTTATGCCCGCGCACGCACCTGCCGTGAAGGCGATCACGGAAATCAGGCGCCATCGATCGTCGAAGAACGGCCACAACCACCTTGTCCACAAGGCACGGAAGAGCGGCCAAACTGCAAGGGACCATATCGCTGTCAACGTAGGCCACAGAACTCGTGACCAGAAACTCTGCTTGCGATGTGGTCCATCGAGTACAAGCGTGGCGGCGCACTTGTTTCTGGCGACCAACGTCCCCATAGGTTCGTAGATGAACAGCGCGATCTGATTTCGATCGGCATAGTCGATCGCAGGCTTCGAATAGCCCGATGCAGCAAAGAAAAGCAATCTCTTCGAGACATCCTGTCCGCGTGCTCCATACAGCGCTTGTAAGTCCTGACGCCCGACCATCCCTCCTCGCCATTTCACCTGAGCCAGCGCTCGCGATGACGAGACGTCGATTCCGCCATCGGGTCCTGCAGCGGTTACTCGGGCGTCAGCGAACCCCAGTTCGCGCATCCGGACAGCAGCATTCACTTCCACCTCTTGCGCTGTATGGATGTGTGGCACGTCTGTTTCCATCGGGGCGTAGGTACTTGGAATATCGCTGACTACATCGATCCATTACAAAGCGCCTCGTCGATGCCACTCCCGGTGTTGCCGACGCTCGGGATCTATGAGTTAGCACCAGTAAATGATGGAATCGTCTGGTTGAAGCGGTACAACTGAACGATGCGAACAACGCGCTCCCACCATCGCGGTCGAGTAGTGATTGTCGGTGCCGCCGTCGTTTTGGTCGTGGCGGGGAGTCTGTGGTGGACGAAGACCATTGCCTTCACCTCGACCTCAGTTGTGCAGTTCAGTATCGATCCATTCGAAGCTCCAGACGATTCGAGGAGCCAAACCTTCATTGCCGCCGCGAATTTTCCTCACGAACTGCCATCAACCGGAGAACGCCTCGCACAAGATCTGGGCGGCAATGCGTCCGACTACGAGTCGGATCTGGCAATCACTGCATCCGACGCGCCCGGACTGGCCGTGACCGCCCGCGGCAGAACACCCAGCGCTGCAAGAACACTGGCGACCGACGCAGCAGCAGCGCTCCGTTCAATCCTGGAAGAACTCAACACGATGGACATCCTCGCCATCACGTTCACTGTCATCCCGCCGACCACCTGACAGATCCACAATCGCCGGCCTCCGAGTCAGTACCCGCAGGTCCCCTCAACGACAACACCTCCGCGCACCCGGATGAAGTACTGCTCGTTGCTCCCCAACATCGCACCGCCTCAAAACGTTGCTCTGCCTGATATCTGTTGTTTCGCGCGCTCGTCGACTTCCCCATACTCAGCGCGTTGAGCACGAACTGGCGGCGGAAGTGCAACAGCGGCGCGCCTCACGCGCTACCGCAGAGGCCGAAATGCGCTATTTGAAACACAATCCATTCCAACGCCGCCAGCGTATGCAACTACCTAACCATCTAGTGTGCCACCTGCGACAAGGCGGATGCGAGACTGAGCATCACCCAGTCGTCGCCGCTTGCACGGAGTTGTCCACTTTCGAGCGCACTAGCGAGATCAACGCGGCCGGCGACAATCGCAGCTAGGGTCGCGGAGTCGGTGGCGATTGACGCGTTGACTTCTCCTTGGGCACGCCCAGGCGTAATCGCCGAGTTGTGCCGGTCAACTGTCGCAACTGCAGTGGATCCGTCGATTGTGAACTCGATGACCGCAGGAGGGGCGCTGTCGCTCAGGGCGTTTCGCATCGCTCGACCTACGAATGCCAGGCTCCACTCTGGCTGGAAGCCTTGATCGGGAAGTCGGGTCTTGCTGAGGCTGTGGCGTGCTCCCCAAACAGCGATAGGCGTCAACGCATCCACAAGTTCCCAGCCAGCATCTGTCAGCTCGTACACCGTGGATGCAGCCGGCGGCGGAAGGTCACGCCGAACGATGACCTTGTCGACCTCCAGTTGCTTCAGGCGCGCTGCTAGGAGGCTGGTGCCGATCCCTTCCAAGGATCCTGCGAGGTCCGAGTAGCGCTTCGGTCCGCCACTCAGGTCTCGCACAATGAGTAGTGTCCACCGCTCGCCGACTGCGTCGAGCGCGCCGGCGAGACCGCAGAATTGGTTGTACGTGCGCCTGGACATGGTGTCGATGATACTCAGGCCAGGGAACTATTCAAAGTTGGAGAAAACAATTCTGCATTGCTCACTTCAAAAAGTTATGTGACGATCGTTGCGCGGCGAGGACACGCCGCATCACGATCCGAGGAGATGTCCGTGACTGACCCGCAGCACGATTTCGTCGATGCGTTCGCAGACTTCTGGAGTAGGCCAGCACCGAACCGCTTGGACGAGATCCTCCACGCTGATGTAGTGCTCAGACAGCCGCTTTCACCCCCGCTTGTCGGCCTGGCTGCGGCCGAGGCGGAGTTCGAGCGACTGTGGTCATGGACGCCTGATCTGAGGGCTCATGTGGAGCGCTGGCAGGGGGATGCGACAGTGCTCTTCATCGAGATCCGCCTGTCGTCCACCATGGCGTCGCGCTCAGTGGAGTGGGGTGGGGTTGACAGATTCCTACTTCGCGGCGCCAAGGCAGTCGAAAGGATCTCCTACTTCGATCCGATTCCCCTTGTGGCAGAGCTGCCCCGGCATCCATCGGAGTGGTGGAGTTGGTGGCGTTCCGGCGCTGCGCGGCCGTGGTCCAGCGGGCGCCAACTCACCCGAAGCGAGACACATCCCACCAAGCAGGAGCGTTAGATGAGGGTCCTCATAGTCGGCGCGACAGGGCATAACGGCGTGGCGGTCGCCCGAAGGCTAGGCGCTCAAGGTCATCACATCAGCGGACTCGTAAGGGACGAGGCACGAGCGCCAGACTGCCTTGATGCGGTCCATGCCGGCGACGTAGTCACGGGTGCGGGACTTGCGCAAGCTGTTGCTGGTATCGATGTCGCCTACTACTTCGTCCACTCGCTCGACTCTCGGGCCCAAGATGATCTCGACCTGGTAGCCGCGCGAAATTTCGCAAGCGCGGCAGCCGAGGCGGAGGTGAAGAGAGGTGTCTTCTTCACCACCTTGCCGGCGCCCAACATCGGCGAGCCTCCTCGTTACCAGCGGAATCGCCAGGCAGTGCAGGTCGCCCTTGCTGAACGGCTCAACGAGCTTACGGTAGTGCGAGCAGGCATGGTCCTCGCCGACCGATCGCGTGGGATGAGACCGTATGCCCAACTGGTGCAACGTGCTCCGATCATCCCGATGGGGCCTTGGCGGGACAACAGGATCGCCGTCGTTGACTCCGAGACGGTGTCAACTTGTCTGGTCCGGGCGGGGGTAGCCGACCAACCAATGGGATCTGTTGACGTGCCAGCGTCCGCAGAGCCCACGCACGAGGAACTGGTGCGTGCAGTGATGCGGACGCTCGGAGTGAACAAACCGATCCTTCGGCTGCCGTGGAGCAACCCAACTATCGACGCGTTCCTCGTCTCCCGGTTCACCGGTGACTCGTACCAATTCAGTCGGCACCTAGCCAGTATCAACAACTTTGACTACATGGTCGATCCATCGTGCGCAAAGCCTTTTGCCGACATCGCACCTCAACAACTCGATGCTGCACTGCGTTCAGCACTAGCCCCGTACATCGCGCCTCAACGGAGGAAGAGCAGCTGATGGCGACGATCCTCGTTGCCACATTCGAAGGGAGCGGCTGCATCCGAGATCGTCCGGCGCCTCCGCGCAAACGACGGCGCAAGGGCAGCAGCCGACCGTCTCGAAGACTTGATACGAGCCCCCAGATTCAAGGAGCAAGCAAGTGAACCACTCAACCGCTGCAATCAAATTCGCTGAGTCTGCCGAGCGCATCACGAACAACGCGCTACTCGACGAGTGGATCGCGCTATACCATCCAGAGGCCACAGCGGAGTGGGTCTTCAACGGCGCACGCGACGTCCATGCCGGAATCGCAGAGATATCCGCTGCTGCCACCGAACTCGCGCACGTTTGGAAGAAGTACGGGCTTACGATACGCAAGCGCGTCGAATGTGCCGACGCAAACACCGTAGTGCTCTCGTGGACTGGAGGATTCGGCAGCCGCGATACACAGATCGGAACCGAAATATGGACACTATCTGACGGTCTAGTGATCGAACATCGCATGTACGGCCACCTCAACATCCATTCGTCCACCAGATTCATCGCGCAGCTCAGGCTTGCAATCGCCGCCCCTCGAATAGCTCTTGAGATTGCATATCGCAGATTGGCAGAGCGCTCGGGATAGTCGCAAGAACTGTCAAGGCCCGGTTCTGGAGTGTCCATCGAAGCTGAATCGACGCCTAGCTTGACTAGTGCAGAGAATGCATCTTGACCCAAAACTGTTGGGTTGCATCGAGATATCCAGACATGTAGAGCGCGGATGTTTTTACGCGCATACTCACGTGATCGGCACGTGATGATCCCCCGCGTCCGAGTGGGAGCGCCCGGCCGATGTCGACCTTTACTGCTCTCGGCTCGTCGAATGTCCTGAGCACGGGGTGATCGGGCCAGCGTTCGGTCCAATGGTCAGTGTTGATCACTGTGCTGCTCTCAATGGTCGTGTAGCTGCGAGGGTATTGTCGTCGATGGCGGCCCAGCGGAGCTGTCCACTCTCGTCGCGGATCTCCAGGCTTCCTGTGCGTTGTTGGAATCCCTTGCCGGCGGCCGCGACGTCGAGCCGAATGCCGGTCACACGCCCTCTCCACGCTGATAGACCTGTGTGTCCGGATACTCGCGACAAGATCCGCAGATCCAGGCCGTCCCATTACCCTTCTGTGACGATCAGTAGCGATCCCTTACTCCTGGCGCGCGGCCACTGCCCGCCCGTGGGAGGGCGCTACAGCGCCACCAGAGAGTCCCCAAGACAACCACGTCGAATCCCTCCAGCAAAATTGCGGCGCAGTCGATTGCAGCGCCCTTTGGCTGCGGCACGAGTGGGCGAGCCGTCCCACTCCCTAGCTTGATCGTCCATAACGGTGAGGAGCTATCCGTTTCTTCGATGTCTCTGAATCGGCCGTTGCTGGGGCATCGAAGGCTGAGACACAGCGATGCTTGCCGCTCCCGTGGGTGCCGGTCCGAAATCGATGGCAGCGGTTACCGAACCGTATGGGCGCCGCGGCCAATGTCGACAGATCGATGCGCAATTGAATGGGCTGGCCCGGATTCTGCGGCTACGCGGTGGTTCTCGATGGCACAGGAGTGTTCGACACGCACAGCAACGCTGCTACGCCAACGTCGAAGCCAGCGCACAGCATGGGATACCACTGTGGTAGCCGTGAAGACCCACCTCGATCGTGTCCGTGATCGAAAACTGCATGCCCAAGCCATCCGCCAGCGGTCAGCCGCGCAGCACCCTGTGCCGGCAGAATGCTCGCACCGACATAGACCGCTGCCGTCGCCAACACCGCAATCCACTCACGGGTGAGCACAGCCGAATCCGCAGTACGCCCCAGGTGCGAGATCGGATAGACAACTGCAGCGCCCACCAGCCCCGCGGCATAGACCACTGTTCGACGTGTCGGATTCCGACGAGAGATTGAACGGTCTGCGGCGATGCTCAGAAGGCCACCGGCAGCAAACGCTAGGAAGCGAACGTGCGATCTTTGGCTCACTCGTGTGTTCATTGAGACCACTGAATCAGAACGGTGAATCCGTCGCACGGCTTCGCCGCCGATTGATCGGTTGGGTAATTACGCGCATATTCGGATGTCTCTTATTCGACGGTTTGTGAAGCACCTGAAGGGTGACATACCCAGGGTTGAGATCGACCGGCGTTGACGACATAGGCGGTCGAGCCTCAAGCTCAGTCATGCTTCAATCCAAGTATCTGCAGCCCGCAGCCAGGCCGGACTGTAGGTAGTCCGTTGCGGCATCGACTACGTCGCCGATGAGTCCACTCCGAGCGCTACCTACCGATTCGTTCGACGTGCCAAGGCGGGATCTCGCGCTGCGGCCTGACCTTGATCGCACGGAATTTGTATCCGTCCTGGTCGATGGCCGGCTCCCATTCGAAGTCGACCTGCTCGCCCACGACGAGACCATGGATTCCTCCGCCGATTTTGAAACTGTCGCCCGGCTGAGCATTGAGGACTTCGTCGGGGTGCAGGGCGCTGTAGAAGGTCCAACAACCGCCCGGTGTGTCCGCAGAGTCGATGACTCCCCAGCCTTCCTCGCCATTCCACATGGTGACGACGCCACTCGCTGGGGTACCGCCCCGGGGCGCAATCGTGCCGTCGAGGTCGAAGCTCTCATGAACGGTCCCGTCGGGATCGAAATCCCAAGCCCTGGAGCTGAACGGACCACTGCTCGCACCATCGTCGTACTGCTGGCCTCGATTGGTCAGCGCCAAGAACGAACCGAGGAGAACAACCGCAACCGCGACAGCTGCTACAGCGACACCTCTAGGGCGATTCACAATCTCAACCTCCAACTTGGTGTTCCGCGATATCGAAGAGATATCCGCGGAATGAGTCGATCGTATGTACAGCACAAAAGCCTGGCCCCGACCGCCACCAACTCTTGGTAAAGCTATGTGCTAGTGGTCTTCTCTCATTCGATCGTTTCCGAGACGACAATCTGTGAGACTTCGAGCAGGAAAATCGGAGACCGGTGGACGATCCCTATACGGGAGATCCCGGACGGCCTCATTCCTCGCACATCAGATCGACCACGAGGAGCTCTTCGCGGCAATCGCCCTCGTCACCTTCAGCAGTTGGATACGTGTACACGCCCACTGGACTCCGGCGGAGTTCGTACTCGCGCGCAGTTCCCGATAGATACTGGCTCGCGATCCACCCGTCGGGAGCTTCGGCAGGAATACCGATCGCGACGGAAATCATCCGGATGCGGTCCACCCTGCCAATGGTCGGGAGCACGCGAGCCCGGCTCGGTCTGCCGTCGACCCGATCAGCAGGTTCCAATACATTGAGCGCTCCGGACAGCTCGATACGATGCGCAGCGGGAAGCGGCAGATCAACCGTCGTCGCGACCCGGACTCCCGCCAACTCCGCCACCACGTCAACGGCAACAGGTCTCCCACCCTGCGTGAGGTATGTATCGCGGGTCTCGGCTGCGATTTCCGAGTGCAACCGAAACGGCATGGTTAAGCGCCATCCCTCCGAAAGATCGCACCACCAGCGTCCCAGCGTGGGCGTCCAGGACAGGTGGACACCAATCTGGCCACCCAGATGGAAAGGCGTGGTGTAGGGCAGCACGTCGGATTTGAGCACAATCGGCACCGTGAGAAGCCGCTGTGTCATGACTCCATCGCATGGTTGAGCACTGGTCGATCATATTGCCGGGTACGGTAGCTCGACTCAGGAACGATGACCGGTACATCGCCGCCGAAGCTTCGCTGACGCGTGCGGGCTCCCTGATTGCAGGTTCTTACATCGCGTCATGCTTCTTTCTCACGAACGCGTCAGAATCCTCACTCCGGTCACTCTCCGTTACCGGATCGGGGACCAGTCACGAATCCACTTGCCGGATACCGTTCGGGAAGTCGGCCAACTCCTGGTACTTCTCAAACGCGGCTTCCTGATAGCCGAGTTTGTACAAGGTCTGTGACATCTGCTCGAAGAGCATGCCCGCCCGCTCGACGGCGCGAAAGACCTCTTCGCCCAGCACCATGGCATCCCCCACTCCGCGGACACCGATGAAGACGTCCCAGAATTGCTGGCCGGGCAGTCGCCGTGCACTGGGATGTTCTCGGTGGAAACGGACTGAATTCTCCGGTACGAGTGCGGGATCGAGAACCTGCCACCGACCGATCTCGCCGAGAACGGGTGCGATCACCTGATCCAGTGCAGACACATAGTCGGCAGCCTCATCGGACGTGGCATAAATCCGAAACCCGAATTCGAGGACGTCAGCTTCCTCGAAAGGAACCGGCGGATCCGGAGGTGTATCCCACACCGTGCCCTCGTAGACATCGACATCTCCGACCGTCCCGAGATCAGCCGCAATTGTCTCCACCAAGCACAGCATCGGATGGCCGTAGAGAGCCGCCAGGCGCGCCTGCCTTGCGAAGATCTCCAGGATCTTCCGGCCGGTGCGATGGTCGATGTGCAGCAGCACGTCGAAGTCCGCGATCGCAAGGACAGTTCCCACCGTCGCAGGATCGCTGCCATAGCTGAAAGTCGCGACATCACTGAGGACATCGTTGAACGCATCCAGGTTCTTTCCGTAGTAGTCCGGGAACGACATCGACGCTGCGAACGCGGCGTGCATATCCTCAACCGAGGCCCATTCCTGCGCCTCGACCTCATGCACCAGATAGCCGAGGTCCGTGAGTCGTGTGCACGCGCTGTCGAACTGGAACCGAGTGGCGTACCGGAACACGAACCCCGACTGCAGAAGCGTCCAGTCGAAACCTTGCCGCTGCTCATCGAACAGTTCCCACTCAGTCGGATCGAACACCACCCTGCGCGCCATCCACCGAGCGTATGCGTATCCGATCGCGATCAGGGACGCTGTCGACGAGCGTCGACAGATCCGCTTCGTCGTTCGCGACACGGCGGGAGAACAATTGCGTTCCGTCGCTGTCGATCACCACGCAATGGTGGTGGGCTTTACCTGCGTCGATTCCTGCCCAGAGTAGCTTCACACGCACCCCTCCGATGGTTGTCGAGTCGGCTGAAAAGCCTGATGGACGACCTCTCCGTCGTGTCCTTACACAGCGATATGGTTCGCGTCTCTCAATGAGCGGTCGAGTCGTCGACAACACCGGGCGGCCATTCTCCTTCAGCCATGCGCACAGCAGAAACAAAAAGAGCCATACCCGGCGTCCCCAGGCAGCTCCGAACCTACAAATATTCGGCCATCATCGCCCAGCAAAAACGGTAAGGGAACAAATAGAACGCTTTTCCGGACGGAGCGAAGCGGAGTTCTCCTCGGGGGACACCGCAGGTAGCCGGGCCGCCGGGCAGGCGGATGCATTAGGTGATCCGACCGACCGGGTTGAGTGCCAGGCATTTACTCATCGGGAGCCGAAAACGGCAAGTTGCCCGTTTCCACGTCCGCTCTGAAGGGCGATAAGCCTTGTTTCGCCTAGTCATAAAGTATGAGTAGCCGTATTGCGAGGCTTTCCACTACCGCGGACGTGACCGACGTCATGCTGTCGCAAATGTTCGGTTACCGGATTTTGCGATACCGTCGGTTACATCAAGTTGGTTGCGGTCGATGCAGCCTTCGCGTCACAGGAGGTTTCCATGTCCCGTTCACGTATGGCTGTAGCTGCGCTGTTGGTACCGGTCGCGGCCGGTGCTGTCGCTCTCCTCGGGGCGGGTGCCGCTTCTGCTGCTACGCCGTATTCCGGAGACGGTTATGTCGGTGTTCGATTCGATCCGAACGAAACTCAATTCATTGCCGACACCAATGCCGCGGATTTCCTCGAGGTCGTTCCGAACGACTACTGGAGCATCGCCCTCGGCGAAGGCTCGATCTACAAGGGCGACGGCCAGCACGTCTACGCCAGCATCGATCAGTTGGTCGAGGAAACAGCGTCCCACCGAGGTGAAATCTCCTTCTCGCTCACCGATCCTGCGATCTGGAACAACAACATCTACATCCTCCAGAACTGGTGACATAGGTCGAGTTCGTACGCGTAGGGCCGGTGAACGCATTACTCACCGGCCCTTGTCGCGTATCCGTAATTGCCCGGCTCAAATAGTGGCCGGCACTTCGGTGACGGCGTCGGCGGTCACGAGCATGTCGATTTCGACGAGGCTGCAACGGGTCAATCGTTCACATACAAGCACGACGACACGCACCCCACCGAGTGGATTCTGGTTACTCACGAGGGCGTGGCAACTGAATCGTGCTCAGAGCGAGTTCGAGTTGATGCTCGTCCAAACGAACGGATATTTGATTTCGCGTGAGCTCCGACATGGCAAGCTCGAGAGCATGAGAAGCTCACTGGGTACGGCCTGGACGATCCTGATGTTGGCCGGAGCGTTGATGGCTTGTTCACCTGGTGAGGAAGAAATCGAGTCGTCCGATAACCGCCACAGCCAGTCGGGGTCTGTTGAAACCCCTGATGGTCAACTGATGATCGCCGGCCCGATCGCGACTTGGCCGGAAGGCCCTACGGGCATGCCGCAACTCCCACACTCGATATTCTCGGCCGACGACACGCGCAGAGGTGCATCCGCAGGTGACGGCGTCGTCATCATCCACACCGGAAAACAGTACGGGCCCCGCGTCGACGTCACCGTCAATTCGGTGCAATCGCCACCACCAGACGATGAGGGTTGGGAAGAATCATTCGATCTCGAATTCTCGACTGCAGACGGTCAGATGTACGTGTACGACCTGAATTCGTTCTCGTATGCGAGGGGTTTCGAACAGCCCATCACCACCGAAGGTGCCGGTACGTACACCATGCGGGTGTCTACTCGAGGCAGGGTAGCGAATCAAAACGATGGGAATTCGTCGATTCCGGAAAGCTATTTGTTGCAGGTATGGAAGTCGACGGCACCCGAGTAAGCGAGCGTGTCTCACCAGATGCAAATCGTCCAGTTTGTCGACGGTCAAAACGCACACCCAAACCCGAGAAGCGAGCTCAGGCGTGATTCGCTTCCTATCCTTGGGCCGAGCGATCTCGACACCTGTCAACGCCGAAGGTTGCCTCTCTCATCGCATACAACTTCCGTCCCGAACAGCGAATACGAGGCGGCTGATGCTTCGTAGAGTCGATAGACGAATCCTGCAGCAAACTGGGCGGGTTCGCGAATAGTCGGATTACAGCCGGGTGGAAGGAAGCGGCCGAACGTCATCTGATTGAGGCTGGGGATCTCGAACTCCAGTTGGAAGCATCGCTTTTTGAGGATCCGCTGAAAGGTGAACCGGACGATTCCGCCGCGGAGCCATTCGAGGGCGAGGGGCCGAATGTCGCTTCTGATCGCGGACCTGCGAGACAAGGCACCGAGGGTGGCAGCGAATGCCTCGCCGAGACCGGAACTTTCGGGTGGCGCGGTGACACGAAGAGTCCAGTATCTTCCTCGCCGGTCCATGTACGGCTGATAGAAATCGCGGTTCAGGGAGTGATACACCGGTGTCAGAGGGCCGAGAATCTTATCCGCACGGTACACAGTGAAGTCCCGAAACATGTTGGAGTACTTGCGCCAATCGAAATCCGGTGGGGCTTCGGTCATCGTTCCAGAACCTGAGAAGAACGCGGCAACAAGGTATCTCGACCATGTCTTCTCGAGATCCGGTACGTAGATGTAGACAGGTCCCAGGTTCACCGGTGCGGCGTGCCGCACGACGTCGATAGCGGTCGAAGGTTGCAGAACAGAATCCGTGACGGCGAAGCTGAGCATTCTGTTTCCGGTGTCAGGAATGAATGTTCCGTCATCGTCGACGCAGCGCCGGGCGACGGTGATCCGGACCGGGGTACCACCGATTTCTGCCCGATACCCGGGCTGGGGGATTCTGCTTCCGCGCAGAATTGCCTGGATGTCGATACCGTCGTCACCGACTGGTACTGGCTGGAGTTCACCCATGTCGTGCAGTGTCGGCGAAAGCGAAGTGTAGGCAAGTCCTCTCGGGGTGCTTGGTCACGGGTCTACTCCTGATGACTCCGCACAGAGACGAAGAGATCAACTTTACAGCTTCCGGATGCGCAGATGCGATCTGCTGGCGGCAGTCGTCGTGAAAGCGCGAGGTTATCTTCCGGACGTGTGCTTTATCTGGCGGGGAGATTCGGCCTCTGCTGTGGGCCACATTTGGATCAGGTAGTCCTCGACAGGATCGCCATCGTGATGCGCATCGAATCGGATATTTTTCCCGCGGGCGTAGATCCGCACGCGATACCGACGTTCCCCTGGTGGTGTTAACCCGACAATATCGGCTGCTTTCCCGTCTGCGTTCATGTTGTCCCAGAACGAAACGATGTTTACACGGTGGGCAATGGCCTGAGTCAGGTCGCCTTCGACGGAGTCTTCCCATGCGCTGTCGTCATAGAAGGGCGGCGTGTGGTGTACCTCGACGGTGACATTCACCGGCCCGCTTTTGACACCCACATTTACCCGTAAAAGGTCGCCGGCGAACATCGCGAGCGGAAAGTCGGGATTTTGGCCGTGGATCAGCTCCCGCAGTGGGCCTGCTTCGATCATGAACTGGTGATAGTCGGTGTCAACGACTGATTGGTGTCGTTCGATGGTCACTCCGAGCTTCTTCCGACTGGTGTGGTGGGGGTTATGTGCAGGTTTCGGTGATCATGGGCTCGATCGGCATCTCGGACAGCGACGTCACCCCTGCAATTCGGGCCTGTAGGCACACGCCGGCAGACATCCATTGTTCCCAGTCAAGTCCCAGTTCCTCGTCGAGATAGCCTTCAAGACTTCTCTGATCGGACGGATCCGCTATCCGGCCGAGTTCGAACCGACGCTCGACGACGCCTTCGCGTGCGAGAACGAATGTGGACAGCATGTTGACATCCCACTGGACTGTGATGCTGGTGCCGAAAGCAGCGGACAGCCGTTCTGGCAACGGGGGCAGTATGGCGGCGATCGACAGTTCCTCGAGTATCCACGTCCAGTCGCCGACCGCGGCTGCATGGCGCATCGTCAGAGTGTCCTCGTCGGCAAGCGAGTCCAACCACTCTTCGGTACCCATCTCGGTTGGTTTGCGTAGCTTCCGAGGATTGGCCGAATCGAAGACCTCCAGCACGGCTTCGACATCGGTGGAATGAACCAGTGTGAAGCAAAGTCCGAGATCGAAGCGATCGTCCTCCTCGACCCAGGCGAACTCATCCTGTAAAAACTGATCACTCTCCATTTGGCAAGCATCTCATCCCGCAATTAAAGTTTTAGGTGGGCGCAATGGTGTAGTTGCCGAGCGCATCGTCGACAGTCACGAAATATGTCCGTTTGTCTTCATTGGTCGTGTAGACGTTGCAGGAAAACTTGATCCCAGGTTTCGCCGGAACGCGCGATTGAAGGCACTGTGCCCGGTCGACGGGAGCTGGCGTTAAGTCTGCGACCGCTTGTGCATGCACCGATCTCTCGACTTCGCGTAAGTCGAGTTCGAGAGTGGCGGTGGGAAGCGGGTAGTCGATTGCATAAGGATTCAGAGTGGGAGGCGGTTCATGGGGATCGTCTTGAGCATCTGGACCTTCGGCTCCGATCACGACGATCTCGCCAGGCGAGAGGCTCTGCTCACTCGATCTTTCGCTCAAGGCAACGACCCCAACTGCGACAAGAGGTGCGGCAACGCAGCCGGCGACAATCGCAAGCCTGACACGGGATGGCATGTTTCTTCCTTTTCGCGGTCAGATGTATTGCTTCTCTGAAACTGGTGTACGCCGTTACAGGCTATGACCTATCCAGCGCTCGTATCGGTCTGCTGGGGCCAAATCTGTCTGCACGCGGACACCGGGCGTCGAGGGGCGCAGGTGGATGGCTGTCGTCATCGCCCCTATCGAACGGATTTCACCGACTGCATTGGGTCCTAGAAACGATCGAACGAGAAGAGGACCTACTGGCTGCGTTGCCCTAGCGGTGGGTCCGGCTTGCGATCTTGCACGAGTGATCATGGTGCAAGGATGAGGGGATGCGCCCGAACAGGTACCTCGACGATTATCTGCATGGGCTGGAGTCCCTGGGTGGGGTATACCCCGATGACGCGGGGGCGATCGCCGAGCACGGCATCGTGGCCGCCCTCGACGATGATGATGCGTTCGTGTTCTTGCTGCGCTTGGTCGGTCCAGACGCCCCGGCGTACGCGGATGAACTGTGGCAGTTGATCAGTGGTTTTCTGAACAGTCGCCGCGTCGAGGAGTTGTTCGGAGGCTCTGAGGATGCCGGGTTGGCGGATCCCAACACGGTGAGAGGCCCGAGATACTTCCCGCCTCCTGCTCGACCGAGGATCCCAAGGTGAGAGTGTCCGACGGCTACGGCCGTGCCAAATAATTCAGGGAAGAACGTGCCAAATAATTTCGAAAGTCGGACCGTTGCCGGAGACGTCTTTGTGTCCGAGAAAACGAACGATTTGCACGCACCAATTCGGGCACTGTCTCGCCCGGCCCGAGTCGAGGGAAACAGACAGGATCTAGTCAGAATCGAGCGTGCGGTCGCGTCGTACGAGATTCCAGCTGTCGCTGACGCGAGGGCAATTCCGAGATTGCGAGGCCCACTGGACGACCTTGGTGCTTCCATGCCGCTGTTACCTACGAGCCCGGATCACCCTTGCCATAGATTTACCGAGTAGGCATGGTCTCCGCGAGTTATGGCTAGTTCTGAAGGGTAGTCGGGTTGAACATAGTGAACGCTTTGCCGCCGCCGTGCGTGCTCGTCGGGGGTCGTAACGAGGGCGTCGAGGACCGGATCACAGCGGCAGTGTCGAAGTACACCGAGAGCATTACGCCTGTACGGAACACGCCTCGATGGAAAACTTGGGACTCGATCGTCGCAATTGGAAATTCGCCCTTTCTGCCTGCGCTTCCCGACTCGCGCGAGCTACGCGTGGTTCAAATCGGGGGGAAGGCACTCGGAAGCTTCCGCGGGTCAGCTGGCAATAGGTCCGGCATCTCGGGTCCTGCTAGTTCTTTGTTCGAGTCCTACAGTGTGCTCCGAACCGAGCTCAAGCCCGGGCATGAACTGCTACCTCCTCAAGGATTGAGCGAGGAGCGAGCGAATCTCGTGAAACGGCACATCATTCCGCTCCTGCCGCAATACCCACACGAACGAGCAGTGTTGCATCGGTCTTACAGCATCGAGGACGTGGAATGGCAACCGCTTCTAGAGAACGCTGATGGCGAGGCGATCGCGGTCATCTATAGACCTCATCGCGGTGCCCGCGAGGTGTGGTACTTCCCCGAGGAAGCTGATCATGCGTTGGACGCGATTCTTCGTGTGGCCTTTACCGAATGGAATGCACAAGACCCGAACCGCTTCCCCTCGTCGCCGAGCTGGACGTCCGACGCACGGTGGATGTCCGCGGACCAACAGCAGCGCGTGCTGACGTTACGGAACGAAATCGATTCTGCAAGAGAACAGATCGATCACTTGACCTCTGCAATCCGAGAGTCCGAGTTCAAACTTGACGTACTGAGTGGTGATGTTGAGCAATCGCCTCAGCGAAAGCTGCTGATGGCCACAGGTGATGAACTCGTCGACGCCGTGGCCTACGCGCTCAAGGCATTCGAATTCGATGTTGTCGATCTTGACGCACTCGTGAGCGAAGGAGTGGCGAAGACCGCCGACCTCCTGGTGTCCGAGGACGACTGGAGTGCGATAGTCGAAGTGAAGGGTTACGCAAAGGGCGCAAAGTCCAACGATCTCATGGACGTGATGAAACACCGACGAGCTTACGAGCGTCGACACGGGTGTGACGCAGGAAGTATGTGGTACGTAGCCAACATCTTCCGTACGCAAAGCCCCGAAGGCCGACCCGAAATTTTTGCTGGTGCGGACGACCAACTCGATTCATTCGCTGACCCTGATGGTTTGGTAATCGACACTCGAGAGCTGTTTGATCTGCTCAAACAAGTCGAGTCAGGTGCCGTGTCTCCCTCGGCGGCACGAGCCGTATTGAAGAACTCAACCGGACGGTTCTCCTGTCACACGGAACTCCTGCAGGGCAATCTCATTCCGGATGCTGCCCCCCGGGTTGTCTCCGAGCTGTAGATTCCCGATCAAGATGGGTTGCAGCCTTTGTGTGGGCTGTGACGGTGTCTTCGATGCGGGTCGCGAGGTCGACGTCTTCTCTCAAGGTTGCTGATGCGTTGGCGGCTCCGATGGTGCCGACGCACAGGTTCCAGGCGAGTCGGTGTGTGGTGGGAGTGTCGGTGAGCTCACCTTCGGTGATGGCTGTTTCGATGATGTCGCTGATGACGTCGACCCAGTGTGCGAATGCTGCGCCGTTGTTGATGGTGGGTTCGAGGGTGAGTTTCATGCCGGCCCGCAGGTTGGTGTCTTCGCCGATGCGCTGTGCGAGCGAGATAAAGATCGCTGTCAGCTTCTCCCCTGCTGTGCTGCTCGGACTGGCCGCCAGTGCTTCGCTGATGGTTTCGTCGAGGGTGTGGTTCCAGTCTGAGATGAGGTGTTCGGCGATCGCCTCTTTGGATGGGAAGTGGTAAGTCGCGACACAACCGTTCTCGACTCCAGCAGCGTGTGGGATCGTCAGTTCCGTCCATCGCGGACCGCGTCGTTCTGTGCCAGTTTCGACTGTGCAGTAATTGTGTGGGCAGTGTCTGTTCGGGATGGAGTTCGCCGTTGGCGTACGACTGCGCAGGCCATGGCCACCGATGTTGCGATGAGGGTCAGGACTAGGGGTGGTCGCGTCTCCGTGTTGATCGCAAGCATTGCGGTGAATGCGAGAAGCAGAACGATCACCGCCCAAGAGATGTACGGAAACCCCCACATCCGGACCGGAAGCTCGACGCCCTCACGACGTGCCCGCGAGCGGCTTCGGATCTGGGTGGCGGCAATGCACAGGTAGACAAGAACCACGATGGAGCCAGTGGTGCCGGTCAGGAGCACGAAAAGGGACGAAGTCGATAAGAAATAGTTCGCAACCCCGGTGACGAATCCCACCATCGACACAGCGAGAATTGCTCTCACCGGTACCCCCCGACGTGAGGTGCGGGTGAGCGCCGCGGGGGCCTCACCGTTGCTACTCAACGCGAACAGCATTCTTGACGAGGTGTAGATGCCCGAGTTCAGGCAGGACAGCACAGCAACGAGGACCAGGAACTGCATGATCAGTGTGCCACCGGGGATGCCGAGTTTTTCGAGCACAGCGGCATATGGGCTGCGGGTGATCGAGGCATCATCGCTGGGCATGAGTGTGACGAACACGGCAACCGAGCCGATGTAGAAGGTCAGGATACGTAGGACGGTCGACCGCATGGCCTTGCGCACCGCCTCAGCGGGTCGGACGGCTTCTCCGGCGGCAATTGTCACTACTTCGGTTCCGTTGTACGAGAACATCACGACCAGCAGTGCGGGCAACAGCGCTGCCCATCCGTGTGGCGCAAAACCGCCGTCTCCGAGCAAGTTCGAGGTACCCGGCGCGGGGACACCCGGGAACCAGCCAGCGATGGCAACGACTCCGAGGATCAGGAAGAGGCAGATGGCGCCTACCTTGATGGTGGAGAACCAGAATTCGACCTCGCCGTATGCGCGTACCGTGAGCAGATTGCATCCCGTCAGGAGCGCCATGCACACGAGGGCCGCCAACCAGGCGGGGGTCTGCGGCCAAAGTTCATGCACCAAACCGCCGCCGATAACGGCCTCGATACCTACCGTGATTGACCATGAGTAGGCGTACAGCCACCCGATCGTCTGGCCGGCCCAACTACCGAATTCTCGGCTGGCGTAGGCGGCGAACGATCCGGTGGTCGGTGAGGCCACCGACAACTCGGCCAGCATTCTCATGATGAGAACCACCAACAAACCGCACCCTGTGTACGCGACCAGCGCGGCCGGTCCGGCGGTATTGACGACACTTCCGCTGCCGACGAAGAGGCCGGCACCGATGACGCCGCCGATCGCGATCATGCTCATTTGGCGGCTATTGATTGATGCGCGCAGGAGGGGCGCGCCGGGAACTTGGGTCATCGTTGACTCCGGTGTCGGTTCGGTGAGTGTTTTGTTGATCGGGGGGATGTCCATATCGATCCTCGGATTTGTGCCTTACAGGGCAGGTGTTTGGGGAGGCGGCCCTGATCTTTCCTAGGTGATGCCGCCGATCGACTCGGTGAGTGCCGTGAGCGCGTGGCGTCTCCCCACAGTCTTCGAGCGCGACGAAAAGTGCTCTCAACGAGTGGCGGTGTTCATGGGTATTCCTCATTTCTTCAAGGCCTGACCATGAGCGCCTTTCCATCTCGATGCTTGTTCGCTCCGGTAGGCGCGGACAGTGCGAGCGGTGAGTGCCCGATTTGGCACTTCGTGAGAGAACTTCGGTGTGCAATTTTTTGCGGCTTGAGCGGTAAGGCCAAGGGCGGCAGTAGTATTCACGATCTGTTTTTGTCGTCCTCAAGTCCACACCAGGACGCGATGAACAACGCGGTCGCATGAGTGACGCGGCGGACCGACTCGAGATCAACCCGTTCGTCGAAGCCGTGAATTTCCTCGGCGTGGGGTCCGTACACGAGCGCGGGAGTGCCTGCATAGAGTCCGAAGAAACGCGCATCGGTTGTTGCGGTAATCGCCTTGTGCTGCAACGATTTCCCCGTGGCGTCTCGGTGAGCTGATTCGAGCAAGTTCTGGGCGTTTGCCGCGTTCGGAGTCGTGTCGTCGATCAGGGCGTACCCCTCGGCGGCGAAGCCGTCGTACACGATCTCGGGAGTGTTGTCGGCCAGGAAGGGGTGCTTCCGGGCCGCATCGTGGATGACGGATTCGATATGGGCCCGCAATGCTTCGATGCTTTGGCCGGGGAACAGGCCCATCCGAACGTCGAAAGTGCACCATGCAGGCACCGAACTGGCCCAGTCGCCTCCGTGGATCTTGCCGATGTTGAGGGCCAGGGCGCGCTCTTGGTCAGCGAACGCGTGGTGGCGCCGAGCTTCGGTGTTCAGCTCGTGTTCCATCTCGTGCAGCGCGGCAATGAGTGGGATTGCCGCTTCGATGGCGTTGGCCCCAGATCCTGCGTAGGCGACATGAGTCGGGCGGCCTCTGAGACGCACTTGAAACCAGAGCACGCCGACTTGTGCAGCGACGAGGGATTCGGAGAACGGCTCGGAGATCAATGCCGCGTCAGCGTGGTATCCGCGGTGCAAACAAGCGAGGGCACCATTGCCGGTGCATTCTTCCTCGACTACCGATTGATAGAAGACGTCGGCGGCGGGCCGTTTCCCGAGATTTCGGAGGGCCTCGAGGGCATATAGGTTGGTGGTCAGTCCAGCCTTCATGTCGCCGACGCCGCGACCGTACATCCACCCGCCGTCGATGGTGGGAGTGAAGGGATCGTGGGTCCACATTTCGAGAGGTCCTGGGGGGACAACGTCGATGTGTCCGTTGAGAATTAGGGATCTTCCACGTCGAGTGTTGCTGCGGAGGGTTCCGACGACGTTGACGGCGTTGTCGTAGGCTGCGGGTACGGGTGAGAAGCCGGGCATTGCCGATATTTCGTCGACGTCAAGATTCCAGCTGTCGACTTCGAATCCGCGCTCGGCCAAGACATCGGCGACGAATACTTGCGCGGGTGCCTCTTTGCCGCGCAGTGAGGGGTATCGCACGAGTTCTGCAAGGAACTCTGTCTCTTGGTCGAATAGTTCGTCGACGGCGTGCAGAATGTCCAATTTGGTTGTTTGCATAGGTATTTGGGCTCTCGTTTAGACGAAGGTAGTCGGGTTTAGAGCAGAGATGACGAATTCGGCTCCGGTGACCGAGCGCAGTTCCCGCACACTGATACCGTCTGCGATGTCGATCAGGCTCAACCCTGTTGGAGTGACGTCGAAGACCGCCATATCGGTGTAGATCCGGCTCACGCGTCCTCGTGCCGTGAGCGGAAGCGTGCATTCGGAAACGATTTTGGGGTTACCTTTACGATCGACATGGGACGTAACCACGCCGACCCGACGACTCTTTTGCGCGAGTTCTATGGCCCCGCCCATACCGGGGGTGAATTTGACCGGGATCTTCCAGTTGGCCAGGTCCCCGTGGCAGGAGACCTCAAAGGCGCCGAGCAGTGTGAGATCGATTCGACCGGAACGGACGATCGCGAAACTGACTGCGCTATCGAAGAAGGCAGCACCTGGCAGGTGCGTCACATAGGCACCGCCGGCGTCGACGAGATTGCGATCCGGGGTGTCACCGGGCGCTGTCGGTGCGACTCCGACGATACCGTTCTCGGAGTGGAGGCAGACGGAGGTTCCAGGGGTGATGTACTGGATCACCCCTGTAGGCAGCCCGATGCCGAGGTTTACGGTCATTCCGGGGACAATGTCCGCTGCCACACGGCGCAGCATCGATTCCTTAGCGTCCAACAACATTGGGGACCTCCGGTAGTTCGAACATGTCGATGACGTGGTCGACGAAGTTGCCCGGAAGGTGAACATGGTCGGGCGCGATGTCGCCTAGACCGACGCATTCCTCCGCTTCGGCAATTGTTTGACCGGCTGCCATCGCCATGATCGGGTTGAAATTTCTCGCCGTCGCCGAAAACGTCAGATTCCCGAACGGGTCGGACTTCGCGGCGTGCACGAGCGCGAAGTCGGCAGCGAGCGCAGTCTCGAGAATTCCGACTTTCTCGCCGACTTCGACGCACTGTTTGCCCGTCGCGATCTCGGTGTCGATTCCCACGTCAGTGACGAAGCCGATCAGTCCTGCGCCCGCGGTTCGGATACGTTCAGCGAGAATGCCTTGCGGTACGAACTCGACGTCGATCCGCTCCTCATTCATCATGTGGACAGCGTTCGAATTGAGTCCGATGTGGCTGGTAATGATGCGGTCGACCTGACCATTCTCCAAGAGCCAATCAACCCCCGAGCCGGTCTCGTTCGCGTCGTTCTTGATGATCGTCAGGTGACGTGGCCCTTGCCGGACCAGCTCCTCGATGAGGAGAAACGGAGTGCCTGGCGCGCCGAATCCGCCAATCATCACTACCGCACCGTCCCGGATCTGGGAGACAGCTTCTTCGATACGGATAAATTTACTCGGGAGTGTGAACACGAACCATCCATGTGCATTCGTAGGGCCGCGTAGCGCGGTCGCATTCTCGATGTGCTGAGTGATCACTTACGCAGAGTGCTCACGTACGCGGAAAGGAGAGAAGACCTGGCCATTGCCGACCGAAATGTGTGCGGGTCGTGATGAAGATTACAACGTCCTCAATTAGAGAACAAAGAAATGTTCGACTATAGAGAGAATTGATCTTGTCTATTCACAGAGCGAATCTCTTCCCACATTCCGCGATCACACTCGTACGGCGCGCTGGCCGCGACGTATGACGAGGATTTGAGCATCGCGCGAACTGCGATGCAGTGGCGAGACCTCGCCAACTGATGCACGGACACCCATGAATTGGATGGGGGGTTGCCGCGCTGGAACATTCGCGTTTCATGGCGGCGGATTCGGGAAGGCCTGCGTGCGCACGGACAGCACGATGACAGACAACGTGCGCTGACATGCCGATGACCAGCTACCTCCCCCGTTGCGCTGTGGGACGCCACACATACCCACCTATCATTGAGGTCTATATCAGTGCGCGACGACCATTCTCGGAGCCTATTATGCGACCGTACGAACAACCGTTCCTCTGGTCCCTCGACTGGAACCTCCTGCGAACTTTCACTGTTGTCGTCGAACAGGGAGGGATCACGCGCGCGGCGGACTTTCTCGACCTGAGCCAACCCACCGTCAGTAGTGCTTTGAAGCGTTTGGAGCAGACAGTAGGTCACCAGCTGCTCGACCGACGCCCGGGCCATTTCTCGCTGAGTACGGCGGGGGCGGCACTCTACCGGGAAAGTAGTGCGATGCTCGATTCAGTCTCGCGAATACCCAGCCTTATGGTGGCCTCCGAGCAATCCGTATCGGGCCACGTGTCCCTTGCTGCAGCGAGTCACGTAGTGAGCCCGCACTTCGACGAAGTGCTGCGACAGTTCAATGCGGCCCACCCGGACGTGACATATTCAACCGTGGTGACTGACAGTGCTGACGTACTCAGTCGGGTACGGCAGAACCGAGCCACTTTCGGTATCTGCTTGATGCGTGACGAGGACGTTGCTGTCGAAAGTCATGTGCTCTACTGCGAATACTTCGGACTCTACTGCGGCCCGGGGCACGAATTGTTCGGGCGAACACGCATTGCGCTACCCGAACTGGCAGGGAGAACGGCCGTGTCTTTTCAGACCGAGTTGGAAAACGGCCCACTCTTTCGGGTACGGCAACTCCGGGAGCGGTTCAAACTGGATCCCAAGCCGCGAGGGGTGTCGGCGAACCTGCTCGAGGTCCGCCGCATGATCACCGCGGGCCTGGGCATCGGGGCATTGCCTGTGCATACCGCACGTGCCGACGTCGAGTCGGGGCTGTTGTGGCCGCTACTTCCTACATCCGAGCTTTTGTCGACCGAGGTCCATCTGGTGATCAATCCGCGCCGCAGTTTCGACGCCGCCGAGGCAGCGTTCCTCGGGCGCGTCCGCTCGATGCTGGACGCAGTCCCAATCGCTCAACGTACCTACCGATGATTCGCTTCAAATACGAAAGTCGAACTCCGCCAACAGTAAATCCGCCGTCGCCCGGATCTCTTCGGCCAGGAGCTCAGCCGCGAGATCCACGTCGACTGTTCGCAGGGCATCGATGATTTCTCGATGGCGAAGAACGCGGCCGACGCTGCTTCCCATCACAATCCACCTCGCTTCCCAGAAGAGTGGGCTTCGTCGTAGCCAGAGACCCTCGATATATCGCAGAAGGAGAGGGGAGTTGGCAGCGCGATAAATCTCGAAGAGGAACGCAGTGTCCGCTTGCTGCGCAGCGAGGGTGTCGCCGGCGAGGCGGGCGACGTCGTGGTGGTGAACGAACGTGCCGAGACGCTCGAAACTCTCGGAGGTCAATTTCGGTGCACCTAGCTGCAAGGCCAGGGGCTCAAGCCGAATACGCATGAGAGTGAGGTCCTCGAATTCCCGCCGGGTCAGATGCGGCACGATTGCGGTGCCCGCCCGGGTTGTGTCGAGTGCATTCTCGTGTACGAGCCGTCGGATCGCTGCTCGGCACGGCATGGGGCTCAGGTCGAGAGAGTCACTGACACCACGAATCGACAGGCGGTCCCCCTGCCCGTATGTGCCTAGCACCAGCGCCTGTTTGAGGCGCTGATAGGCCAGCTCTTCCAGGCCGCCTGATGTGGATTCTGCGGAGACGTCGTGCATGTATGACTTTCAGGTCGAGGTCAAGATTTCTAGACGTCGTTATTGAAGCATTGCCTGCCGTTACAGCAACCTTCAAGGCATGAATCGTTGAACCGTAGGTGTTCCGCGACTGTCCTGCCGTAGTCGTTCCCGTGGCTCGAGAGCCCAAGCGCGTGCCCAGGTCGAGTTGGCGGAACCGAACATTAGGTGAAGCCGAACGAAGATCCACGCTTTTGTGATCACAAAAAGTATGCCATCATGATCACAAATCTTCCGTCAGGGTGCCAAGTTACATCCGATCGCAGTGCTCGTCCCTGCGTGTCCAATCCGGCCAGCTTCGCCTCACCACCCGATCGACGAACCAGCGACAAGCCAGAAAGAGGAGAACGAAAACAATGCAGGTAGCGTCACAAGCCAAATCCCACTTGTTCTACCAATCCCATGGGCGACGTCCATGCGGGTCGCACGCAGCTGGGATATACATCTGGGACGGGGACGGAAACAGATACATCGACGGGTCCAGCGGAGCGATGGTCGTCAACATCGGACATTCGAACTCCAATGTGATCACTGCAATGAAGAACCAACTCGATCGCGCAACATTCCTCTACCGCACGCATTTCGAGAACGAACCGGCCGAGCAACTGGCCGCCGACTTGGTCCAACGTATGCCCAACGACCTAGACAAGGTCTTCTTCGTCTCCGGCGGTTCCGAGGCCACCGAATCAGCGCTCAAACTGGCCAGACAGTGGGCCGTAGCGACAGGCCAAAACAACCGGTGGAAGGTGATCTCACGCTTCCCCTCGTATCACGGATCCACGCTCGGAGCGCTCGCGGTAACCGGCTACGACGCCCTGACAACACCATTCGCGCCAATGCTCCAAACCATGCCGAAAATTTCGGCCCCAACCGCCTACTTGGACCGCGACGAACTCAGCTTCGAAGAGCGAGGCATCCGATACGCCAACCAGCTCGAGTCGACGATCCTCGACGAAGGCCCTGAGTCTGTGCTCAGCTTCATCATGGAACCTGTCGGCGGCGCCTCGACCGGAGCCTTGGTCGCGCCGGACACCTACTACGGCCGCGTGCGGGAAATATGCGACCGTTACGGCATTCTCCTCATTCACGACGAGGTCATGAGCGGTGCCGGCCGCACCGGAGAATACCTCGCCGGCGATCATTGGGCGTGTCGTCCCGACATCGTCGCGATGGCGAAAGGGCTCGGCGCCGGTTATGCACCGCTCGGTGCGATGATCGCATCGGACCGTTTGGTGGCGCCCATCATGGAAGCGGGGGGCTTCGCCCACGGGTACACCTACGCAGGCAACCCTCTCGCCTGCGCAGCAGGAGTGGCAGTCCTATCCGAGATCGACAGATTGAACCTAGTCGCGAATGCAGCAAGCATGGGAACCCGACTCAAAGACGGACTCCGGATGTTGGCGAAGCGCTACCCCTTCATTGGAGATGTGCGCGGCAAAGGGCTGCTGTTGGCGGCGGAGTTCGTCAGCGACAGGGAAACCATGGAGCCACTTCCGACGCATTTGAACGCGTACAGTCGCGTCGTCGAGCTCGCCTACGAACGAGGGCTCATCATCTATTCGCGGCGCACACGCGGCGGCGCCGCAGGAGACCACTTCCTGGTCTGCCCGCCGATGATCGTTACTTCCGACGAAGTCGACACGATTTTGAACGTCATCGACGACACCCTCTCGGCGCTAGCGAACGAGCTCCACCTTCCAGTGGAGACCGCAAGATAGTCCGCACCCATCAGCTCAGCGAACCGGGTGGACCTGACGGTGCCGTGCACAGTCACGGGACCGAGGCGCTGGCCAATAATGCTGGGCTGCAACACGATAAGGGATGGCGGTACGTTCGAAGTCTGAGCTTTCTCAGTCAATGAACTCGCCGATAGCTTTCGCTTCGGCGTGCCATCCCGAGCGCTCGATTTAGATGGACAAGAAGTAGGTGTCGTCCACAAATCCGTCGACAATTAGAGAGGAATTTTCATGCCCGAAGCCGTTATCGTCTCGATCGCCCGTTCGCCGATCGGTCGTGCCATGAAGGGTTCACTGGTAGGAATGCGCCCGGACGACCTCGCCGCACAGATGGTCCAGGCGGCCCTTGACAACGTGCCTGCGCTGGACCCGACCGACATAGATGACCTGATTCTGGGCTGTGGTCTGCCAGGCGGCGAACAGGGATTCAACATGGGTCGCAACGTCGCGGTCCAACTGGGCTACGACTTCATTCCCGGCGCCACCGTCACCCGGTACTGTGCGTCTTCGCTGCAGAGCACCCGGATGGCGCTGCACGCGATCAAGGCAGGTGAGGGCGAGGTGTTCATCTCCGCTGGCGTCGAAACGGTCTCTCGGTTCGTCAAGGGCAACTCCGATTCACTGACCGAGACCCAGAATCCGCTGTACGCAGACGCGCAGATCCGAACCCAGAAGCTTGCCCAGGGCAACCAGCGGTGGGTAGATCCACGACAGGAGGGCTTGATCCCTGACACGTACATCGCGATGGGTCAGACTGCGGAGAACGTCGCCCAGGTCACGGGAATCACTCGTGAGGAGCAGGATTCGTGGGCGGCGCGCTCGCAGAATCGCGCAGAGGAAGCGATCAGAAGTGGCTTCTTTGCCCGTGAGATCACCCCGATAGTGTTGCCAGACGGAACCGTGGTCTCGAAAGACGACAGCCCTCGCATCAGCACCACCTACGAGGCGGTCGCCCACCTCAAGCCGGTTTTTCGCCCGGACGGGACCGTCACCGCGGGCAATGCGTGCCCTCTCAACGATGGTGCCGCGGCGCTGGTAATCATGTCCGATACCAAAGCGAAGGAATTGGAATTGAACCCGTTAGCTCGGGTCGTATCGACCGGGGTTTCCGGGTTATCGCCGGAGCTCATGGGGCTGGGCCCGGTCGAGGCATCCAAGCGTGCTCTCGCCCTAGCCGGGATGAATATCTCCGATATCGACCTCGTCGAAATCAACGAGGCGTTTGCGGTCCAGGTGATCGGTTCGGCGCGGGAATTGGACATCGACGAGGACACACTGAATATTTCCGGCGGCGCCATCGCGTTGGGTCACCCGTTCGGCATGACCGGTGCGCGCATCACCGCAACGCTGCTGAACAACTTGACCACACACGACAAGCAGTTTGGCCTCGAAACGATGTGTGTCGGAGGAGGGCAGGGTATGGCTATGGTCCTCGAACGATTGAGCTAGCTTTGTTCCTTTTGCCGCGTTGCCTCGATGCCGCTCCCGGGTATTCGCAGGTCCATCGCGGTCGGGCCGTAGCAGTGCGCCCGTTCAGGATGCTGCTGAAGGCGGCGTATAGGGACCGTCCCCCTGACGAAGGTCGGGGGGTGCGCACGGTACGACGAGCCGGGGCGTGGGCTGCTAGGGCCACCCACCGCCGGTGGTGGTCGATCTGATGCTCGGGCTATTGGGCGGTTGACCGGTGGGGCTGCTCGCAGCGATCGGCCTTATCCTGTTCTTCCTCGGAGGAGGTAGTCCGCCACATCCAGACTCGCGTGTACTACAACATCGCATTCCCAGGGACGTTCCTTCTGCTCTCGATTGTCTGCGTCCCGGCACTGCTGTCGATCTAGCGGAAACGGTAGACACTTCGATAAACACTCGGTCGCGAGTACGACGCTGCGTGGGTGCGACGCACACGCAGTCCGCTTGACCTGCCAAACAGTTTCGGGCTCCGTTGCGCTGTTCATGTTGTTCGCGAGCCATTCCACGTCCAACTGGACCATCGGTCCTCGCAGGCAGCAGCGGCCGCCGTTGCCTTGGACGTAATGGGTGAAGCACTCGTTCTCGTACCCGCCGCGTTCTCCGGTGCGGGGCATCGCGACAAAGCTTGTGGGAAAGGCTGTTTCGGTCACGGTGATACCTTCCCTCGAGTCGGTGGAGTCGCTCCCCTGTCACCATGTCGAGTACTTCTGTCAGCTTCGCAATGCCAAACAACCGTCCCGGGCTCAGCACTATATCGGGAGTGCTCGACTACAGTCCCCTTCATGGGACGGGACGGACCTGTGGCGTCCGCTACGTGGAGCGTCGTGAGTAGCGGATGAGTAATGTGACGCCGCCACAACGTAGTTCATCGTTTCGCCGCTTTCTCACGGCCGCGGTGATCAGCTCGGCCGGCTCGTCGGTGACAGCTGTGGCGATGCCCATTCTGGTCGTGCAGCTTCTAAACGCGACGCCCTTCGAAGTCGGTGTGGTGAACGCGGCTCAGTTCATCCCCTATGCGGTGCTCGGGTTGGTCGCGGGGGTCTACGTCGATCGGTGGCGGCGCAAGCCGATCCTCGTGTGGGCCAGCATCGGTCGAGCGGTAGCACTCGGTACTGTTCCGCTCCTGTGGCTCGCTGGGCTTCTGCACATCTGGGTTCTGGTCATCGTGTTGCTCTTGTTCGGCTCCTTCTCTGTGTTCGGCTTCGCTGCGATGCAGTCCTTGTTGCCCCGGCTGGTTCCACGCAGTCAACTGGTGCAAGCCAACGCTCGACTCGACCAAGCCGACGCAGCAGCAACGACATTGGGACCAACGGTCGGGGCGCACTCGTAGGCCTGCTCGGCGCTCCCGTCGTGATCGCCGTCGACGCAATCAGCTACCTCGCTGATGTCGCACTCAATTCCGGTCTCGACGTAGACGAGCCACGACCCACTGCTCGCTCCCGCAACCTGATGAACGAAATGCGTGAGGGTCTGAGATTCACCTACCGCCACCGCACGCTCAACCCGCTCGCAACATCGACACACGTGTGGTTCCTCGCCAACGGAGCCGCATTGACTGTGCTGTCGCTGTTCACCCTCCGCTCGCTCGGGTTCAGCCCCCTACACATACGGTTTGCTTCTGACGACCTTCGGAGTCGCCAGCCTGCTCGGAGCATCGAGTGCACACGCAATCGGCACGCGAATCGGATCCGGGCGAGCGGTTATCCTCGCCCGCACGTTGTAAATCCAGCAACTCAGCCTCGAAGCGCACCACCTTCGCGCAGAACTCCACCACCGCAACTCCGTCACCACCATCTCCACGCCACGTAAATGACTTCCGGACGAAAGTGGCTATAAATCAACCAATTACCCGATCCTCGGCACAGCCCCCATGGATCGCAATTTAGTCGAGGGTACGAAGCCATCCTTCGACTGCTATGGTGCGCCAGAGCGCAATGGGGAGTACTGGCGGGGGTCGCACTCGGGCAATCGCCGTCGCGATCCGTATCGGGAGGCTGCAGGACGTCCGCTCTCACTCTGGTAGCGACACTCACGATGCACGTTCGATGTGAATGTATTTCGTTGCTGTACGGCAGATTTCGCCCTTAGAACGACATAATCAGCGTTTTATCGGCAATGGCATTCAATATGAATGTTGTTTCTGTCCGACACATGCGATAGTTCGAACTCGACTACGGTTCCAACGCGATAGCGACAACGTAAGCGGTCGTCACAGATGCGCTGTTCATCGGATATGGGTAGCGGCCTCAGATGCGTCCGTCACGAATCGTTGTGTAAACGCGGGAATCGTCAAGGGCGACGGAACCATCGATCCGAGGAAGGCGAGATCGTCCTTGCCGTAAAGGATTGCGGCGCCGGACTTGACAGTGTTCAGTTCCCCGAAAATAGGTGCGTCGCGGATGGATTGGGCGCTCTGCGACGGTGCCTGTACGACAATGATGTCCGCGTCGATCTCCCCGGCCAGTTCGTAAGACACATCGCCGACAAATTTGCCGCCGGTGCTCTCGTCCAAAGCTCGGATACCCGGAGACGGAAGGAGTCCCAGTTCCTGTATGAGCCCATTGCGGGGGTCGCCGGAGAGGTATGCCCAAATGCCTTCGGGGTGAACTTCGACAAAACTGAACGTTTTCCCGTCGAGTTCAGGGTGTGCCGTTCGAAGTTCTCCGATGCCGTTGGAGAGCTGTGCCTCGAGGTTTTCTGCTTTGTCGGTCATGCCTACTGCTCGGGCGACTGTGCGAAGTTGTAGGCGCCAGTCCAGTGTCCAGTCTCCACCGGGTGACCCGACAGTCGGCGCAATCCGACTCAGTTGTCGGTAGCTGTTTTCGCCGAGTGTTCCGTAGGTCATCAGAATCAAATCGGGGTCAAGGGCCGCGATCTGCTCGACGCTTTGGTCTCCGTCTGGAAGAAAAGTCGTGACCGTCGCATCGACGTATGGTTCCACCCACGGTTGAATACCGTCGTCGTTGGTTGCACCGAATCCGGGGTAGGTGGCAATTCCGACCGGGACGACCCCAAGGGCGTAGAGGATTTCGAAGTCGGTACTGCCCAATGCCACAATTCGCTTGGGGCGCGCGCTTATCGTCGTTTCACCGTAGAAATGCTCGATCGAGACAGGAAATGCCGTGTCGTCTCCTGCGCTGGAAGTCGCCGGAAGCGAATCCGGGGAGTTGTCGGAGTTTCCGCAACCTGCCAGTGACCAGAATGCTGCGATCAAAATGGCTACCACCACTGTCGCTCGTGAGCGCGGCCTGATCCGTGACACCTGAGTTCCTCTCGCACGGTGCGGGAAATCGCCCACACTCTCCGAAGAAGTTAGCCTTGCTTTACCTTGGTTACAATGCGTGAATTACGCCTTCGGTATCGGAGAAAGGTCACTTCAGTGGCAGAAATTCCGCATCATCTAGCCGGGGACACACAGGAATGACGCAAAGTATCGAAATTGCGTCAGATCGCGCTTTTTATGTGACGCGCGACATAGCGGCCGGAGTTTTGCACTTTCCGGCCCACCGCCACGACACCGACGAACTGATGTGGGCGCGTCGCGGTCGCCTCGAGCTCGTCGTTTCGGGCAATCGACTCAGCTTGCACCGGGGGGCACCTCGCGTGGATACCGTCGAGGGAAGTACACGAGGCCACGTTGCTCGGCGACGGCGAGCTGCTTTGTTTGTTCGGGTCGACGGCGCTTCGACCACGTGGTGAACGGTGGGGTCACGAACGCGTCGTCGCTGTCAGCGAATTGACCGCTGCGCTGTTGACACATCTGGAAGATTCCGATCGCCCTGCCACGGAGCGGGGGCGAAGCGTGGATCTTCTCTACGAACTGATCGACAACTCCGAGGAGCGAAAAGACACTCTCGCGATCCCCTCCGACGCTCGGGCATCAACCGTTGCGAACGCGCTCATCGCCGACCCTTCCGATTCGCGGACGCTCGAGGACTGGGCGCGCAGTGTGGGCGCGAGCCCGAGAACGGTGGCAAGAACCTTCCAAACCGAGACCGGGATGTCCTTCGGTCGCTGGCGAACGACGGTTCGCGTACATGCCGCCATGGACCTGTTAGGGCGGGGCACGCCGGTACATGAGGTAGCGGCAGCCGTCGGATATTCGTCGACAAGTGCTTTCATCGAAATGTTTCGCACAACGGTTGGATCGACCCCGGCGGTATACACGCGAAGCATCTTTGGAGATTCTCACACCTGATGCCAATGCGTGGGAGGACTGAAAGCATTGGGTTCGCGATATCGAGGGCGGATTCCCTCGGTCGCGCACCTGTTCAGTGCCAAAACCGAAGACTTGCCGCCGCGCGAGAATGACGACGCCTGGGACGACCCGTTCGGGACCATGGACACCTGCCATCGATACGGCAACGAATAGAGATTACCCATGTGATCTGACTCCCAAGTAAGCCCATAGGGTTGCCGATTATTTGCCGAATGGCGTTCACTGGAGGCACAGGCCCTCCACCTATTTTGGTTTCGAGGCCCCGGATTCGACCCCTGACTAGATCCGAACGAAGAAAGGCCCTTTCGATGACAGGTGCACTCAAGATCGTTGCCGCTCTGGCCATCCCGGCGGCTGCTGGAGCTGTGGCGGTTGCCGGCGCAGGCTCTGCCTCGGCGGCGACTCCGGTATCGGGAAACGGTTACGTCGGAGTCATTCTCGATCACCACGAGACGGTCGTCGCGAGCCAGATCAACGCGGGCAATCTGATCAACGCCGCATTCGGCGACGCCTGGACTGTCGGGTTGCCGCACGATTCCATCTGGTACACCGGAGCATGGACCCCGGTCACCGGCGATCAGTTCGTCGACGAGGCAGCCTCGCACCCCGGCGGTCGTGTCGGGCTGTATCTCGTCGACCCCGCAATCAATCAAGGGAACATCTTCAACGCCGAAAGCGCCTGGTAGAGAACAGCTGAACCCGGCATGCAGGAAACCGTGCATCACCGTGTCGGTATCACCGTTGTTCGCCGATGTGCGATCGGTGTTCTCGCTGTCGCGGCGATCATGTCAGCGGGTTGCTCGCCAGGAGGCGACTCCGTCGACAGCCTGAGTGCCGGCGCGGGTGAGCGGTATGCATCCGGATGCGCCGAATTCGGTACCGAGGTCGAATTCTCGTGCCGTTTCCAGGCATCGTTGTGCTCGGACTCCCTGAGTCGCAAGTCCGCGTTGGTGCGAAGTATCGACGAATCGACTGCAGCTAACCTGGCGCGGGCGTGGACAGGTCAGAGTTCCTCACCGATCGAGATATTCAACCGCAGCGTCGACCGGTTCACCTCCCTCGACTGCGCCGCCCCAGCCGAGAATGCTACGGCCACTGCGGATTCGGGTATGAGCGCGGATCGGTGTGCATTTCTCGCAGCCAGCGCCGAACAACAATTCCGCACCATGACACTGCTACTCACCCCGGCTCGTTGACTACCACGGACATCCCGTGTGGGAGCGCCACTCCCCCCTCATACGTCGCCTACCCCGGAGCTGCCTGCCTCGCCGGTACTCTCACCTCGGGCATGGGAGCAGACAGAAGAAAGCGAGTCAGTGATGGTCGGGCGAGTGGCCGGCGAGGACGTGTTCCAGGTCAGGTTGAACGAACTTTTCGCCACCGTCGACGCAGCCCGAGGCGGTCGGCGTTTGACGAACACTGCGGTAGCGAGAGGCCTTCTCGAGCGAGGCTGTCGGATCTCGACACCATATCTCTCCCAACTGCGGTGCGGTGTTCGCACGAGCCCATCCGATGAGGTCGTAGGTGCGCTCGCCGACTACTTCGGAGTCTCCCCCGGCCACTTCTTCACCGTCCCCTGGACCGGCGACCGTACCCTCGTCGAGGCCCAGGACGCCGATATCGTCGACCGTCTCGACAATCAAGAACTGAAGCAGCTGCTGCAGGCCGCGAACGGGCTCTCGGCGACCTCGCTGGAACTGTTGCTGAAACTGGCCGGCAAACTGCGCATCTCCGATCAACGTCGGAAGGTTCCCGCCGACTCACCGGGCTACAGCCGACTTGCCGAAGCAGCGGTCGGACCTCGCCGCACCACCCCGACGAGATAACCCTCGCCCCAGTTGTCAACACGTTTCGGTGCTGGGTTGCCAAAAAATCACTGATCCGCAATAAACAGTCACCATTTCGTGATCATGAGGCTCGTCACACACCCCACGCGAACAAACCGCCTGGTCCGAGTGTTCCGGAAATGTTGCTGTAACGCCGGGTACGACTTTTGGTGGGCTGAGTCGGATATCGGGGGCTGGTCGGGCATCCGTGTCGTGTTGTAGCGTCCCGGTCAGACGTTCAGCTAAGTTTCGGCAATCGATCGGGTTGCTGGACTTTTTACTCACCTACAGGGAGACCGACCATGGCCACCACGACCGTCGAGACCGCTCAGGCCCGAGTAGGAAAGCACCGTATCGGTAAGGCTGTGGGTTCCTGTGCTGCGATGTCGGCCGTGCTGATGGCGGGTTCTCTCGCGTTCACCGGCAGCGCATCGGCGACCCCGACGGCGCTGCCGGACAAGTTTGCGAGCACGGTCACCGACGACGGATGGACCCTCGACCTGGCAGCTACCAAACTTTCGGCGAACCCGGTCCCGAACCTGGCGACAACCGCATTCACCCGCGAGGGGTTCGTGTCGGCGAAGGTCACCGGCACCATCTCCGGAGCCGGCAATTCTGCGGTGAAGACGGGCTACGTCGAGCAGGGGTTGCAGATCGGTTGCCAAATCGATGTGTCCTCCGGCCTCGGCCTGGGACTTGGTTTTTCCCTCGGCCCGTCCGTCGTGGTCAGCATTTCGGGGGTTCCGTCGGCGAACGTCGGCGTGAATGCCTCGGTGAACCCGAGCATCCAGACCACCATCGCACCGGGCACGATCACCACGATCCCGCTCGGGAAGAAGGACCTCGAGGCTGCGAAGGCGTCGATCACGGCGGAGAACGTGCACGTCAAGGTCGATGCGTGCATGGGCCCGGTCACGATCCGTTCGTACGCGCAGTTCGCGGTGTCGACAGCCGTCTCGGACAACAGTGTGTTCGTGTACTCCGATCCCACCTGGCTCTGATCCAGGACTGTCGTCAACGGTAGTCCGCGCCCGCAATCGCACGTCTCGGTTGCCGTGCTGGGCCGCCGTTGGCGCTGTTACCCAACACTTTCCACTTTTCCATCCATCCATCAGAGGAGCATCATGTCTTTGACTCGTACGAAGAAAATCGCGGCCACGACCGCGGCTGCATCACTCGCTGCCGGCGGGATTCTGCTCGCTACCGCACCGGCTGCAACCGCGGCGCCTGCACCGCGGCCGGGAAATGTTCCCGCCAGCTACGGAGCGCCAGTGGTGAACATCCCGATCAACCACGCCCTGACCGTCGCCGCCCACCAGAGCGGGATCGTGGCCGCACTGTCGAATGCGAATGTGACGATCCCGGTACCGGGGTGGACTGGGGTGATCGACGCTACCGCGGAGGTCCTGAAGAACCAGACTGCCCGAGCTGCCCAGTACCCGAACGGGTGCACCTCGTACCAGTTCTATCTTCCTCCGGGTGGAACGTGGGCCGTCAACGCTGCCTCGTACGCCAACTGCCCCTGGTAACAGCCGCAACTTCCGTCCACCACCGAATCCTGCACCCGGTGACCGCCCGTCCTTGTGGCCGGTGACGGGTATCTCGAGTCCCGCGTCTCTGGTTGGCGGGGAAAGGAATTCATCTCCGATGACCACCTCACCGAACGCCCCGATGACCTCGCCCACCCGCCGCGACAACACAGCCGAGCACACATTGCCCCATGTGCCGCCGGGAACGGTTCTGATTACTCCATCGGCATACGAGGATTTGGCCGCTGACACAGGGAAACGGGAGTGGGACCCGGACAGTGAACTGAGTCAGACCTCGAAAGCTGTGATCGCGACCGTATTCGGGCTCGCGTTGTTGATCGCGGCGTTCGCGGTGATCGGACGCCTCGGAGGGTGGGCCGCCGATTACGGGACGATTCTGGTGTATCTGGCATTCTTTCTGTGGATGTCGATCGCAGGACGGGTGTTCTGGTGGGGCGCAGACACACTCATCGCCGAATTTCGGAAGAAGTCGAACACGGGTGATCGCCGGTGAAGCCTGCGCGCCGGTTCGACCGCACCTCACCGACCACGGTGATCTCCACCGTGGTGGTGCTCGCGGCGATGGTGATCGCATTGCTCGCGCTGCTGATCTTCGCCCCGACCTCCTCCGCAGGGCCGGCAGAGGACTGCGCAGCGGTACGGGCACGTGATCATCAGATCTACCTGAACCTGATCGCCTCACTGCCACCCGGTGCCCCCGTCCCGCCGGAGTACATCAACCCGTGCCTGAGTGCGCCGTCCACGACGGCGACAGCTGCGCCGACGACCACTGTCGGGCTCCCCGGCGCGCAGGCTCCAGGCGGTGGCCCGAACGTCGGGGCGAATGCGCCGACGAACTTTCCCACCTACAACGGCACCCCCATCGTTCCCGTGCCAGGTGCGGCGCAACCGGGGCAGCCGAATTCGCCGACACCTCCAGGCATCGAGAACCCTGCGGGAGTTCCGGTTCCGACGACCACCAGCGAACCTGCACCGACCACCCCGCAACCTGCAGGATCGACCGCACCCGCATCGACCACTGATCGTGGTCCCGGACCAGTACCCGCGTCGACGCCGAGTAATGCTCCGACTCAGTCGGAATCAGCCCCCGCTGTCGCGACTTCCGGGCTCCACGAAGACGACGGACGTGACCGCTACCTCGAACTCGTGTTGGTCGGCGCCGCCGCGTTCACAGCCGGCGGGATCGGAGTCCGTGGGCGCCGCTCACCCTTCGGCCCACGCATACCGCTGAATGGCCGGACACCGGAATCGATCCTCTCCCAGACCGTCGGAACTCTCGCCTCACCGCTCATGGCGTATACGAAGGGTGGCCAGTCGAAGATCACGGTCACCGAACCCGATGGCGGACGTCGTACATTCTTCCTCATCCACGACGCGACGTCCTCACATGAAGCGGAAATCCCTGTCGACGTTCCGCCCGGAGGACACATGCATGTCAATCCGGACGGCTCCGTCACCGTCTTCGACGCGGACGGAAACCCCGTCTCGGTCGTCGCAGCTCCGTGGGCGTACGACGCCAACGGCAACCCGGTCCCGACCGACTACGAAGTCCGCGACGGCCACCTGATTCAAAAGTCCGCGACGGCCACCTGATTCAAAAGGTGTACGCCGACGAAGCGACCGCATATCCGATTTTGGCTGATCCGCCGGCGAAGAAGGTGAAGGCGCCAGCTTCGGTGGTTTCGAAACAGGTGACGAAGAGCTCGAACACCACGTCGAAGCCGAATTCGATGACCGGCCGGACCACGGCGCAGAAGCCGCAGAACAGCGGGAACACGAATTCGGGCAACACTTCCGGTGGGAACAAGCCGGCGCCGAATTCGATGACGCCACGCACGAGCCCGCAGAAACCGCAGAACAGCGGGAACACTTCTGGTGGGAATACGTCCGGCGGTAATACGTCGGCACCGAATTCGATGACACCACGAACGACTCCACAGAAACCGCAGAACAGCGGGAACACTTCTGGTGGGAATACGTCCGGCGGTAATACGTCGGCACCGAATTCGATGACACCACGAACGAGCCCGCAGAAACCGCAGAACAGCGGGAACACGAATACGGGCAACACATCCGGCGGCACCACGTCGAAGCCGAACTCGATGACACCACGCACGACACCGCAGAAACCGCCGACCACCGGCCTCTGGGACAGTGCGTGGGGATTCGGGGAAAGCGTCGTCGATACAGCAGTCGAGAGCGTGGAAACCCTCGGAGATGCCTGGCGCAATTTCCTCGTCGTGCCCGTCAACGATGCCGCCGTCGATCCGTTCGGCCTCCATCCTGGCCTACGAGCCGAGCCCTCACCCGAGCATTCCCCAGCCGAGATCACACTCGCGGCCACAAACATCCTCGCGCTGATTCCCGGAGTGGGTGCAGGGGGCAGAGCCGGTGTCACAGCCGTACGAGAAGCGGTAGAGGCAGTCCTGCGACGCGGCGGCACCCCCGCAGAAGCCGAAGCAGCAGGCCGCCGGGTAGTCGCCTCGATGCCCGTGGGTCGTCGAGGCCGTGAATTGGGCGTCAAGCCTGGAACCAATCCTCCGGGAATAGTCAACGGTCGCGAATACACGGGGCATGCGTTCGACCGGATGCAGGAGCGCGGCATCCTCCCCTCTCTTGTCGAACAAGCAATTCGAAACGGGGTGGCAACCCCCAGCGACGACGCAACGATCGTGTTCTACGATGCGGCAAATAACCTATCAGTCATCGTTAACGAGTTCGGTAGAGTTGTGACGACCTCATTTGGACGGCTAAGAGGAAGGTGAAATTAACATGACAGATAATGGAAGATATCGCACTGAAGGCGAGCAGGTTAGTCGCGATTACAGGGAAGGTAAAATATCTTTACAAACGCTCGTCGACATATTCGAGAGTTATGTGGACGCCCGCGAATCCGAAAATGCGCCCGATTTCGAGGAATTGAGGGGCGCGTGGTTGCAAATTGAGATAATAAATGCGGTGCGGTGGGACGATCCCACGAAGGCATCCAAAAATGAGACGGCAGTCCGGGGGTATATCCAAGAATTCTTGGACTTGCTTCCGTAGTTCCTGTCGGGCTACCACCTGGGCCTCGAACGGAGTAACGGCCTGGTCTTACCGTCCAGCCCTGGACGATGAGCCCTCGCACCAGTGCACCGGTTGCGACCCCAGACTGAGTCCGGGATAGAGGAGTTTCCATGGCATTACCTTCTGCTGACGATCCCGCCGCCGAGCATGCCCGTTACGGGAATGCTTTTGTCGGGCTCGCGGCCGGTGACGCGTGGGGTTTCCAGGTCGAGTTCCGCAAGTACGCGGACATGCCGGCCTACCCGGTGCCCGCGCCTGCGGGTGAGTGGATGATCAGCGACGACACCCAGATGACTCTCGCGCTGCACGACGCACTCGTAGAGGTCTCGGACTTCGCCGACATCCCCGCAGTCACCGACTCGATCGTCCGACACTTCATCGCATGGGAACTCGATCCCGAAAACTTCCGCGCCCCGGGCATGACCTGCATGGGCTCATTGGCGAATCTGCGCGGCGGCGCCCAGTGGTACGACCCGGACGGGGCGTACAAGTCCGCCGGGTGCGGTGCGGTCATGCGATTGGTGCCCGCCGCATTCGCGCCGGAACCGTATTGGCGGGGTGTGAGCGCCCTTCAAGCTGTGATCACCCACAAACACCCCCGCGCAATAGTTCCCGCGCTGCTTCTGGCCGACGCGGTCCGTCACGCGCCGCAGCGCCGCGGCCGGTTCCTCGAATTCGCCCTGGCGGAGGCAGAGCGAATCTACGATGGTGTCAGCGAGTGGTTGAGCGATACGTACCTAGCGGACGTCCTCGCCCCGTATCGAAGGGACATGCCATCAGTACTGGTGGATGGGCTCAACGACGATGTGGTGGACATCCTCGGTGCCGCAACTCGGGCACGGGATCGACTCGCCGGGATCGATGCGGCCGCGTTCGGTGATCCGTGCGCCGATGTCGGTGAAGGGTGGGAATCCGCCAGCGCGGTAGCTCTCGGGCTGCTCGTTGCGGATCTGGCGACTTCCGCCGACGGAGGTGATGGTGCGCCGCTCACCGGGCCCGCTGCACTGGGGTGGGCGGCAACCAGTAACGGTGACTCGGACTCCATTGCCTGCATTGCCGGCGCAGTTATCGGGGCCGCCCACATCGTGCCGGACTACTGGACGCACGCCGGGTTGGTGCCCGAATTCGAGCCGAGGTATACCGCCGAGTTGGAGGCCGCCGCACTGCGACTGCCCGGAAAGTACACGAAAAACTGACCGATGCCGCAGAAGAGTTCTTCGGGCACCTGACGGAATGAACTCTCTCCAGTTCGGTCGAGCTAAGCGAGTACCCGCTGGACTGAGCGATACCTTTGTCGCATTCAGCCCGGGAGGACTTCCGGTGCGAGTGCGCGACTGACGGAGGATCGACCGACGCCGAGCGTCGAGGCAATGGCGTCGAGACTTCTCCCCTGCTCGCGGAGCGTGCGGGCAAGTTCGGTGCGTTCGGGGGTCATGACGGTCGGTCGGCCGCCGTGTCGGCCTTGCCTTCGGGCGGCTTCGAGGTCGGCGTGGGTGCGCTCGACGATCATGCGGCGTTCCATCTGAGCGAGGGCTGCCATGATGTGGAAGAGGAATTCGCCGCCTGCGGTGGTGGTGTCGAATCCTTCTGTGAGGGAACGGAATGCAATGCCGCGTTCGCCGAGTGTGCGGACGGTGTCGATGACATGGCGGACGGATCGTCCGAGCCTGTCGAGTTTCCATACAACGAGGACATCACCGTCGTGGTCACGTAGGTAGTTCAGGCATTCGGTGAGCTGGGGACGCTGCGTTTTGGAGCCGGATTCGTAGACGGTGAAGATGCGGATCGCTCCGGCTTGGCCGGAGTGCGTGCTGCTGCAGTTCGGGGTTTTGTTCGAGAGTGGAGACGCGGGCGTATCCAATGATGCTCACAGTCTCGGTCCTTCTGGTCTGCTGCTGTGTTGTGGGATGGTGCGGCTGTTCAGAAGTTGGTAGTCGACTTCTGGGCTCCAGTGGGTGTGGAACTTGGTGGTGTCAAAGTAGGTCGGCAAGTTCTCGCTCCGGAGCGGCCGGTATGAGAGTTGGTCGAATCTCGGTCGCCGGTGGTTCATGGCGGTGCTTCGGATTTGATCTGGCTCACCCAGGTGTAGGCCTGCTCGGGCATGGTGTCGTAGTGCTCGATCATCGCCTGCCAGTGCTCGGGGAAGGTCATGGCGCTGCCACGGGGTGCGGTGGTGATGGAGTCCGCAGGTAATTCGGTGACAGGCTTGATTGCGGGTCGTAGGACGTCGGCGAGGATGGTTCCGCCGTCGACGTAGGCGAAGTTACGGGCAGCCTGGACGGCGTCGACGCTGAGTTCGCGCCACTGGATTGCTCATCCGACGTCGCGTGCGAGTTGGTCGAAGAAAACCCTTTGAGTACGGGAGTTTCCGTAGACGAACGGATGGACGCTGGTGAGGTCTCCCCAGTGGCCGGCGCGATCCTGGACGAACGCTTCGTGACTGTGGTGGTTGACGTAGACGCCGCTGTTGATGTCGGTGAACACTCGATCGAGTTCGCCGGGGATGGCGGCGGGTGGGTCGTGAAGGATGCCGAGATCGCCTGGCGCGGTGTCGATTGTGAGGATTTCACCGGCCCATTTGTAGAGGTCACCGAGTAGGTGTCGGTGGATTGCTTGCAGGTGCGCGAAGTCGAAGTGTCCGTCGATCGGGTTCGCTGCCAGCTCCGCCATTCGTGTTGCGGCGATGAGGGCTTCTGCCTGTGCGAGCGTGTGAGGGTCGGTGTATCCGAGTCGGTTTCGTAGGACCGTGGTGCCGGGATAGTGGTAGTCGTTGCTCACTGAGCGGTGCGGGCGTTCAGTTCGGTGAGTCCGCGGGCGATCGCTTCGTCTCCTGTGATCTCGCCGTTGAGGACTGCTCGGGCTGCTGCTTCTGCTTCTGCGGTGAAGGGGGCGCCGCCCATTTCGAACTTTGGGCAATCCCGGCCACACCACATCCGCAAGTTTGATCAGCTGGTGGACGAGACCGCCGGCCATCGCGGAGAGGTCACCTTCACAGTCGACAATCCTGCGATCCGGACGAGCACCGTCGATATCATCAAGGAGTGGTGACCCAGGACGATCTTCCCTCATAGGGCCGGTGAGCAAAGTGCTCGCTGGCCCTTTCCGTGCATTCAGTAGCTGTCAGGCCCAGGCCGCTGACGTTTTCGGTGACAGCGATCCGCGACTGCGCTAGCGAGGTGGCAGAAGTTGGTCCAGAAGAATCTTGGCACCGGTAAGCGACAACGCTCGATTAGCCCGCCGCAACTCACGTAATGCGGCCAACGGTTGCTCCGAAGCAGAAATTCCCTCTGCCGCCAGTACGTCTACAGCCCGACGCGTTCCGGTTTGGACCGCTTCATGCTCGGTCCCGCCGAACACGTCGGCCAGATTCTTCCTGCCGCCCACAGGACGGCGCGCCGCGACAGCAACACCCACCACTAAAGCCAGTGCCGTATAGAGCGCGATCACACCATGAAGGCCACCGCCGATCTACCGGGAGCGCCCGACGCGAACTCCGCTCTTGCCGGTCTCGGCACTGAACAAGTCTCAGCCAACCGACGGCACTTCGGTGATGGCGTCGGCGGTCACGAGCATGTCGATCTCGACGCTGTTGGTTCCGTCGCCATCGGTGACGCGCACAGTTACCCCTGCCAGAGCCATTGGTCGTCGTGCATTTCCGCCCAGAATTTCAATTCAGATAGCGACTTCCATCGAAACTGGTTGTTACACAGTCACTTAAGAAAGAGAACTGACACAACTTGAAAGTTACCGGTGAGATATTTCCACTGTTACCGATCGCCATCCGAGCAACAAACCACGGTCCATCGGATCCCCGTCGCATGACGAAAGACGTGCGGGCCGATCCACATGATCAACTGTCTGCGCCGCCTCGGATGTCGCCGCGGTGCAGGGACGCGAGTTCGGCGAGGTGAGTTCCGACCCGATCAAGCGGGACACCGACCGTGACGAGATCGCGAGAACCTCGTCCTGCACCTATCCCACCGAATAGGTCGGCAGATGCACACAATGGCCTAACGTCGACCACGTCCAGCGCCGTCGTCTCGACAGCAGGACCCACACCACCATCAAATGCCGAGAGCTGCGTGCATGGTGCGATATTGAGTGCCCCTTTCGCCCTTCCGGACTTACCCGTGGACGTGCAGACTCATACAGTTACTGTGGACGCGTAGTCACACTTAGTTTACTGTGGGCACATCTGAGATAGATGCCACAAAGGAGCCCGAAATGCAGTTCCTAACACCTCGTCGCACGCGGCGTAACGCGCCATCTGTCCGGTTAACTCCGGGGCGCAATACCGTCAACGAACATCGCGACTACCACGACACTCTGCGCACACTGTCCGAGGCATCCTCGACAGGGCTCCACTTCGAGGCGTTCAAAGACATCGCCTGGAATTCGCCCGAGTTCGCCGCCCCCGCGGACGACCCAAGATGGACACTCCCCGCGGTCGACCCCTTGTCCCACACCGACTGGTACCGCGCGCTCTCACCCCAGGAACAACGGCGGGTTGCCCGGATTCGGCTCGCATCTATAACAAAGACCGGCTCCCAGTTCGAGCAACTGCTCCTTCTCGGCGGTACCCAGTTCTTGATGGGCCTGGCGAACGAGAACCCCGAATTCCGCTACTTCATGCACGAACTCACCGAAGAGACACACCACATCCAGATGTTTCAGGAGTTCACCAACCGGGTGGCTCCGGAGGTCCACGGTGCCCCAACGTGGCTTGTCAAGGCCTTCCCCCTGGTCGGTTCGCTGGGATCGCTGTGGCCCAGTTTCTTCTTTCAGATCATCCTCGCTGGAGAGGAGCCGATCGACCACATCCAGAAGAGCATCATGCGCGGCGGTGGCATTCACCCGCTCACCGACCGCATCATGCAGATCCATCTCGCCGAGGAAGCACGTCACATCGGGTTCGCCCATGCATGGTTGCGCCATCACGCTCCGCGCATGAGCCGATTCAACCGCCTCGCACTCGGCCTCACCACGCCTGTAGTCATGCGCATAGGGTTTTGGTCCATCGTCGTCCCGAGCCGGCAGGACGCGACGTTGCTGGGTATCCCCCGCAATGTTCTGCGCGAGACCTATTCGATGCGCAACCCCGATTTCCGGCGACTCCTTGCAGAGTCCTGCGCAGACGTCCGGAGCCTCGCCGACGCCAACGGAATGCGCACCCGGCTCACCCTCTGGTCCTGGCGGCTTACCGGAACCGACGGCCGGCTCTCGCGTTACCGCAACGAGCCGTCGAGGGCCGCGGCTTGACGATCTGCAACCCGCGACGCAGCTGCCCCTCTCCCACTTCGACAGACAGCTGCGTTACCCACTCACCGCGGTCGAGGCAATGGCGCACAGATATCAGCGCGCCAACCACAGGCCCACACCCGAATCGCCCCATCGAAGTGTAGGAAGCACATCCACCAAGGCGAACCAGCGACATCAGTGCCGGCGAAGACGCAGCATTTCCAATGACATAGCGAATTCGCTTTTGCTACTACAGGTTTCGGCACAGCGTACTGCGAGCGACGTTCAGCACTTCCGCGATTCGGTCTGGATACGCCGTCGCCCTTCATCTTGGTCCGGCAATAGAGTCACAGGCCAACCGCGCCGAGCAGAGCTTCTCCTGGATCGACGACGGCAACGACGGCCGCAACGAACAGCAGCGCCATCGCAATGGTCATCACAGCACCGAGCGATCCGAGGGCGACGAACATCCGACGGTGGGCACCGTTTGTCGTGTCCGACGATCTGTAGCGTCGGAAGGCGATGCGGGTTCCGGTTGCGACTACAGCGATCACCACGGTGGTAGCGACAATCGCCGCCCAGTTGTAGTGCTCGACCTGTGTGAGCAACTCGAGCAGTGGCGGCCTGGAGTCTCCGCTCTGCACACCGTTCTCGATCAGAGACTGCGCTGTCTGCCCGTCCGCGTTGTCAGCGGAGAGCATCGGAAGCAGCGCGACTACGGGTGCGACCGTCGACTGGATGTTGAGCACAGCCACAAACACCGAAAACAATGACAGCACAGTCGTAGTGGCCGCCGCGACCACGCAACCTACGCCGGCCGTCAGAGATCGCCGCCACAGAGTCGCCGCGAGCAGACCCAGAACCGCGGTCAGCAGCACCGAGATGACGATCTTGATCGCGTGCCACTCGAACCAGTAGTCCACCATCTCCGCCAAGCCGGGAGGATAGGTGCGGACTCCGCTACCCCAGTAGTCGACCAAGCCGCGGCCGAGCAGCACACTAATGACGGATTGATCTTGGAACTGCGGATAGCGTCCGCGTAACAACGCGGCCGGGCCCAAAACGAACGCGGCCACCAATGCCGCTCCGGCGCATGACAACGCAACGATCGACCAGCGGCTTCGGTTGACGGACGTGCTCATTGACGACTCCCTTCCGGGAGAGAGTCAATCAGCAGGTACTCGACTGCACATCCATCTGCAGTACTACATCTGACGAACGAGGTACCAGCTCAGGATTCGATACTCGATCGCCGGCCGCGCCGGACTCTGGCAATCGTCACCGCGGCCAGGATCAACCCTGCAACCGTGATGAAGTCGGATTCGGTCACCCCGCGCGAAGGCCACGCTTTCGGCCGCCGCCATCGAGGGTAGGACCGCCTTGGTGCTGGCCGTGCTTAGTGGACAATGCGAACATGACGACCGGCGCTCCTGCTCAAACCGTGCACTTTCATCAGAAGCATTACACGGCAGTGGTTTCTGGCGCGAAAGTTTCCACCGTCCGCTGGCGCGAAGACATTCACGAAGGGCCGGCAATTTTCATCTTCGATAAATCACCCGACCGCCCGCCCCCTTTCAGGACAGGTCACCGCTGTAGAAACGTACGATCTCGCTCATCTGTCGCCGCTAGCAGCCCGCCAGCCACCCGGCACCGACATGACGAATTTCGCAAGACAACTCCGGGTCAACTACTACCCCGAGATGCCTGAAGACGCTGTTCTTCAGGTGGTCGTCATAGCCACCGGTCACCACGGGGATTCGTCACTGCCCCCGACGTAGTGCGACCGACCTCAGCCGTCAAAAACGTCTGTTTTATGTCCGTGTGCGTCGAGGTCTGCGCTACCGGCGCCAATCCACCGACCGGAGCGCAGATAAATGACGGTGCTGGTCTCGTAGCTGGTGTAACCGATGATCGGGTAACCGAAGGGCATCATCGTGTTGATCTCCGACTGCCGATCAGGTTCCGGAACTTCGTCCAGCGGCGAAAAGGTCGCGCGGTAGTCACGCCCGGGCATGCTGATCCGTCCCGGTGTGTGAAATAGCCAGGTCAGCGAATGCTAGTTGGACGCGAACCACAGATAGCCACCCCGATCGACGCCACCAACACACCGAACACGATCATCACAACCCGCTTCAGAGGATCTGCCCAGTACAGTTGCACGGCGCCCACGAACCGCACCGAACGCGGAAGGTGAGCTTCCTCGCTGTCGCCCAACATCAGTCGAGTACCCCGCACCGATCGCTGCAGGTAAACCAACGAGCCCGCTCGGAGTCTGGATCAGCTAGCGGTCGTTGCCCATTCTCCTGGTCGTGGCGACCTTGCCAATCGCATTCGCGAGCCAAACGAACAACGCCGTCCCCACAGCCACGATCCACGCGGAAACAATGATAATTCCCGCGATGAAGCTGTAACGCTGGAACCACGGCTGCCCTACCGCGGTGTGAGCATAATCCCAGCTCAAACCACCCACCCTGCTCGCGAATACGCCCGGCAACCCGATCGCCAGCCCTACACCCGCGAATACCGCAACTTTCAATTTGAAGCGCTGGCCGCTGTCGAGTCGAATGCCGTGAACCGTCATCGTGCAGCCTCCCGAACCGAGTCGGACCGTGCAAACGTCGTGTCCACTACCAGGCAATGCCCTCCGACAGGCACTCATGACTGTCCTGAGCTGAATGAATCGCCCAGCGTGAATGCCACGCCCCGATTCGCAACACAGCCCTGACAACTTGCTCCTGCCTACACTGTGCATGGCGCTCAGAACCAAGACCCACCAGAGACCGAAAATTGCAGCGCGGCCGTGCCTTTCGCTACCCGCCGCGACGTCGCCTCCGAACCCGAACTCCCACGTCCGCAGGTCGACACACCGCCTCGGGGTCGCGAGCGGATCATGCTCGCCTACTACGCCGCGATCGCCGTCGCTGCGGGAGCACTGCTCGTGCGGGCCTCCGCGCAGCCGCACGAGGCCCTCGCGAGCGAAGAGGAAACCGGCACGGCATGCCAGTGTCAGTTTCCCGTCCACTGACATCGCCAACTTCTGCACCATCACACAGCACACGCTGACGGGCCGCACCCGTGCCGCCGCCGCCATCCGTGCCGGGATCGAACAGATCGCAGGAAGCGGCGTCATCGAAGAACGTATCTCCGCGGCCGAGGCTGCAGGACGTCCACTCTCACTCCGGTAGCGAAGCTGCCACTCGACACACTTATGAATGCATATTCACTGTGAACATATTTCATTGCAGCGCAACATATTTCATGGGCAGAATATACAATACGTTGCTGCACAATTACTTTGCGCCCACAATCCGGTAGACGCCGACCTTTACGGACGGTCGCCGGATCCGTCACTGCCGCCGGGCTTCCTCTTCGACGCATCGAGCCAGGCGGATCCAACGATATGCCTCGACGGTCAACGGCTCCCGCAGGTTCCTGCAGCCAAGCCCGCCACGGAGAAGTTCGTCAGAGCGCATCACGACCCCTGTGACACATGCGGCTTTCCTTCGCGGCCCCAGTGCTGGAGCGCGACGATCGCCTCTCGCAACGCACGCCCGCGATCGGTCAACGCGTAGGCACGAGAGTTGTGCCGCAATGGCAGACGGGCCAGAACGCCGGCCGATTCCAATTCACGCAGGCGGGTCGCGAGCATATTGGTTGGTACTCCGAGGTCGCGCTGCAAATCGCCATAGCGCTGCGGCCCGTCGAGCAACCGCTCCACGATGAGCAGGGCCCACCGCGCTCCGACGATGTCGAGGGCCGCAGCAAGGTCACTCACGCGGCCGGGGTGGGTTCCGGCTTCATCCAGAACGGCGAGTAGTGGTAACCGTCAGGGTCGTCGAACTGGCGCTGGTACATGAAGGGATAGTCGTCAGTGTCACCGATCCGCCCACCGGCGGCGCCGGCACGCTCGACGAGTTCGTCGACCGCCTCGCGACTGCAGAGGTCGAATGAGACCGTGACCTTCGACGGGGTATCAGGTCCGCCGACCAACCCCTCGGCGCCACCGACACTCGCATACATTTCGCGGCTGCCGAGCATGACGTACTGCTCGGGAGCGATCGCGAAGCACGAGACGTTGTGATCGGACATCTCGGCATTGAGGGTCCAGCCGAGAGCGGTGTAGAAGGTGGTCGCACGTTCGACGTTCTCGACCGGACAGGTGATGAACAGGCTCATACGACAACACTTGCAAAATGCAAGTACGCTGTCAAGATCCCCGCCACCCCACCGGCCGGTCACATGTTGTGAACGACCAGCCACTGCTCAAGGGATTGGATAATCTGAGCGACCACTTACGTTGGCAAACCTGACGTGGAAGAGAACCGATACCGAGATGAACCAGAAATACTGGGATGATCTGACCGCCGAAGGCCGGGAACTCACGCGGGTTGCAGAGGGCGAAGCCCGAGATTTGAAGGTGCCACTACATGTCGACGATCGGGCGGCAGTCCGAAAGCTGGCCGATACCTACCGTTCATCGGTCCGCGATACGCACTATCGCAACCCGGATCTGTGTTATTCGTGTCAGACTCAAATCCACTCTCACACCACATTAGAAATCGAGAGCCTTCGCGACGCCCAATCCGGCAATATCTTCCCTACACGTCTTACGAGAGATTACGGTGAGCCATGAGGCAGGACTTTTGGCCCTATAATGCAATGCCAAAATGCCCATTTTGGCACTTAGGCAGATCCGGCTACTTCAGTCCACATCACGAGTATTCATAAACACAGCAGCATGAGGTATGGATATTGGAGATGCGGCGCCGCGCGGACCAATCGCAGTCATACAGCACGTTGCTATCTATTCACCAGGAAAGAGATATGACACCACCGAGTCCGACAGACGCAACAGGTTCCGATAATGCAGGCGACGATGCCACAGGTCTACGCAAGAAAGCGATCTCAGATCCTGCCGAACGCGCCACTCTCGACCCGTTCGCTGCGATCGACGAGACGTACACGGACCCCGCACTCGTGGCCATCTTCGAGGGACTGCGTGCGACCATCGCCGACGGACAGTCGCACGCATGGTCGGCGCTCAACGACAGCGCACGGTTACGCGCCCTCCACGAAACAGGACTACTCCGGCCTGGACCACATCCTGAAGTCGATCAGATAGTCGAGTTGACCATCGACGCAGTCGGGATCCCAAACGCTGCACTGAACATAATCACCGACGTCGAACAAATCAACGTCGGCATCGCCTCCCGCTCAAACGACATCGGGGACCAACGGACCCACCCTCTCTCCGACTCGCTCTGCGTATACACAGTCGTGAGTGGCTCTCCACTCGTAATCGACGACATCGCCGACCACCCGATACTCAGGGATCACTCGGCGGCAAAGAGCGGCGTAGTGGGCGCTTACATCGGCATACCGATCATCGACAACGCAGGTCACCCCGTAGGGACACTGTGCGCGTGGGACACGCAACCGCATCATTGGTCGAGTGGTGAGGTCCAGATCATGACGGACCTTGCCGACGTGATCCAAAACGTAGTATTCGACAAATAGAAGACCATTGCCGCGCAACTTTCGATTGTTGACTGTGACGCCGAGTCGCATTCAAACCATGTGCGAGTTGCTACGGCGAATATTGTTAGTTTCCCTATAGAATGCGGCCAATGGTGAATGTACGAATTGTCTGATTAATTCGGGATTGTCGTGGATGGAGTGAGAATTGCCGCAATTGTTGGAGGTCGAGACTTCGACCGCCCCTGGAGGCCTCCCACCTACCTCCTCGAATTCTCGTAAAACATTCGGGCAGCGCATCCGGACCGATCCGCTGAGCACCATCATCAGTGTTTCCATCGATGCGTTGTCGGCGACAATTGCGGCGGCGCTCGCATGGTGGTGGGCGCTCACATCAGTTTTGCTTCATCCACCCTTGTGGTGCTTCGCGCTCTTCGTTCCCCTGGTCGTCATCGTCATGGGCGCGCGGTCGTTGTATCGCCGATCGCTCAACCGCCGATTCCTCGACGAGTTCTACGGGATCCTGTCCTCTGGCTCGATCGCGGCAATGCTGCTGCTGTGTGCGCTGGTCCTGTTCGGAATCACCGATCGCCCCGGTGCTGCCGTGACCAAACTATGGGTGTGCGCGAGCGTACTTATTCCATTTGGCCGTCTGGTTCGCGTGGTGGTCCAACGACGCCTGCAACGGAAATCCCATCTCGTGTCCCCCACGTTGGTCATCGGATCCGGACAGCTCACCCAACACGTGATTGCTCGCATGATCGCTGCTCCTGAACACGGTATGAACCCAGTCGGGGTGCTGTCGGACGAATCCCCCATACACGGTGACCAGGGGACTAATGCCGCCCAGGTGCCGCACCTGGGCACTGTCGATCGCCTAGAGTCCGTCATCGCCGAAACCCAGGCCGAACGCCTGGTCATCGCATTCACAAAAGTTCACGGTGAACTACTGACCGGAGCAGTGCGCATCGCCCACCGCCACGGACTTCGCGTATGGGTAGTGCCACGCATGTATGAGGTGATCGGCTCGAAGAGCCTCATCGACCACATCGGCGGCATGCCCTTGTTGTCAGTGCCTCACACCAATCCCCGAGGCTGGCAGTTCCGGGTCAAACACATCAGCGACAGAATCGTCGCCGGCTGCATCCTTCTCGTGCTGTCCCCCCTCTTCCTCACCCTCATGCTCATGGTGCGATGGAGCTCGCCCGGACCGATATTCTTTGCCCAAGAGCGAGTGGGGCGTAACGGCCAGATCTTCGGCTGCCTGAAGTTTCGTTCGATGCGGCTACCCGATCCCGACCACGTGACGTTTGTTCCGAAGTTCGGTAGCGCACCGGGTGGCGTCGAGGGAACCGATCGACGAACCCGGATCGGAAAGCTCATGCGGTCGACGTCGATGGACGAACTCCCCCAACTGCTCAATGTCCTCCGGGGTGACATGAGTCTGGTCGGACCCCGACCCGAACGTCCAGAGTTCGTAACCCTTTTCGAGGCGCAGATCCGCCGCTACGGCGAGCGACACCGAGTCAAGGCGGGCGTCACGGGTTGGGCTCAGGTCAACGGCTTGCGCGGACAGACTTCCATCGCGGACCGCGCCGAATGGGACAACTACTACATCGAGAACTGGTCTCTGTGGCTGGACATCAAGATTTTGATGCTGACCGTGCTGGCAGTTTTCAAACAGGCCGAATGACGCGCGGCGCAGTCTTCATGCTTTCTCGGACGCGAGTCTGTTCGCTCGCATCCCGCTGAGGAAGACCGAGTTGTATTCCGGCGCCAACCTCGAGGCTGCCACGTGATAGGGCACGAACATGAGCACCTCGGTGATCACAAAGGACAGAAATACTGCAGCGCCGGAATGGAAACCGAACAAGAAGGTCAGTCCGAGCACCACATAGAGCGCGGTGTTCGCGGCCCTGAGCCAGAACACCATTTGCGTGCGGCCTGCCCGTCGTAGCGCGGCAAAGGGGATGGTTGTCACCAGCATGCACAGCTTCCACACACAGGCAACCGCCAGAGCAACATACAGTGAACTGTTCCAGGCGGGACCGAAAATCAGGCTCCACACACCCAGGTAGGCACTGGCAAAGATCACCGCTGTTCCGACCACGATAATTATCGCCACGTTGGCGACCTCACCTTTGTGTCCGTGGGCGAGTTGACGCACTCGGCCGTAGGCGAGAATCGGTTCGAGGATCCCTGAAATGGTTGATACAACCCGGAATCCGACAGCAGCTGACGGTCCGAGGACAGCCAGGATGAAAGATGCCAATGCCGGCTGGACCATACCGACTGTCGCAGTCTCGCCGGTGACCCACGCAGCCTTGGCCAGGTCAGGCGGCAGGCCTAGATCACGGCGAGAAGGCAACGGCCAACATCTGATGAGGATGGCTACGAGAGCTCCCGCTGCAAGAACCCTGACACAATTGGCGTTCTCGTACACAGCAAGGATCAATGCGCACAGGCAACCAACCATAAGGACCGAAGCGGCAACCGATTCCAGCTTCCATCGACCCCGCACCACCCCGATCGTCCGGGCCATCAGCAAGCCCGACGACAGTCCCAGAACTCCGATCAGCGTGATGGGCGTCGGAGGTACCGCTGGACTCACGATGAGGAGAGTCCCGGATGCCAAGCTCAGCAATGCAATCCACCAGGGCATCGATACTTTGTGATCCGCTTCTGGAGTGGCAAGGCGGGACTCGACCACGAACGCTGACAGCAACTGCGCCACGTATGTTCCGATCGCCAGCGAAACAGCAAGGAGGCCTTGCTGTTCGATGGGTGCAACGCGTGCGAAAACAGCGATGAAAATTGCCGGGAACGCATTAAGTGCCAACCCCGCGACAATTTGCACCAGTGGCTCAACGCGCTTCACGTTCAGCACTGACTGAACGCGCGTCACTCCCCTGCCTCTACAGGCACGGCACACATCGTGGATTCTTCGAAATTGACGGCGATAACTGCTCCGTAGCGCGGCACCCCAACATCAATCACGTTGGCATCCAATTGGATCAGGTCGATTCCCGGTGGCCAGTGCGTATCCGCACTTCCGTCCCGTAATGCACACTCCACCTGTAGTAGTGTATGCCACGGATCGGCTGCCGTGCTCGCTGAGATCGAGCCACTTACGAAGAGGGAGCTCAGCGATGTGTGATTCGAGATCCTTTCCCACTCGTCGAAGTTTCATTCCCGTCGGGCCGCGGAATAACTGCGCTACGAAGCACCAAGACACACATGCATTCTGATTTCTCGCCAAGAGCGGCCGGCGAGGATCCGCCACAACGCAATACACCGACATGGTGGCTGGCCCCGGCCGTCATAATTCTTTTACCAGTCCTGGGATCGTTCACCGCGTGGGTATCCCTGATCGGTTGGTGTGCGGCTGGTAAGTGTCCGGCCGGCTCACTGCTGAATTTGCGCGGATTTCTAGAACCTGCCCCTTTCACCATTGCCGGCGTGACGTTGCTTGCGGTTTGGTACGGCATGGTTGTGGTGCTCGCAACGATCGGTTGGAGATTGGGACTGGGCACAACGCCGACACGGGAGTTCGTCGAGCGAACGACCAGTACGAACTTCGAACGGCGCTACTTTTTCCTCATCCTCGCAGTGTCCACGATCGGCGTGGCGTATGCGTACTACCGAATTACTGCGGCGACATCCATTATCGACGCCCTGACCACCCAGACCGGGAACGCCTTCACGGAGGCACTACCCGACTCGGCCGGAATCGCGACGCTTCGATACGCGACCATCCTGGCGGCACCCATCAGCGTTTACCTCTGGCGAAAAAAGGTGCTCCATCCTGGATTCGTACTGTGGGCCGTTCTTCTCCTGGTGGCAAACTCGATGGTCGCCTCCCGCCTCTCGCTGGTGATGGCGGTCGTGGTGTACGTCGTCTTACAGATAGCGGTGCCCCGCAAATCCGTGAGCGCGGACCGTAAATCTCTGCGGCCTTGGCACATCATCACCGCTGTAGCGATCATGTTCCTGATGCTCACGGCACTCAACTACGTCCGGAACGGCAACTACTACCGCGATGCGGGAGTCTCGAACCCGATCGCGATGAATCTCTATCAGTCCGGCGCCTATCTCGCCGTGCCGGCTCAGGTGTCCATGGGCGTGTCAGATGCGATCATGCGCGGCACTTTTGACAAGCCAGGGAGTGTCGTCGCGTCCGTATCGGCGGCGCTGCCCAGCTTTCTGGTTCCGGCACATGAGGTCAGAGCAAAGGAGTCGCTCGGCGCAGACTCCTACGATTTTTCGGTCTCGTTTGCACCGAATTTCACAACCAACTCTGAATTCGCTGACATCTATACGGATTTCGGAGCGTGGGGGTGGCTATACACGCTCCTGCTGTTCCCGCTGGCCGGTTACGTTTTCGGTCGGTTCCTGACATATGGTCCAGTGATCGCCGGATCGGCAGGAGTTATCGCCTACTGTTTTGCCGAGGTATGGCGGATTCAGCTTCTTACGCAAGGAATTACCGTTTTCCTGGTCCTCCTGACGCTCGTCTGCGTGTTCGTGGCGGCACGAGGGCAGTCTCCCACCAAACTGGAAGACATGGTTTCGAGAGGAAATGTGAAGTCAAGTGACTGACAAGTTTGCAGGGACAACATATCGGCCGGGCAATGTGGGCAACGAATGGCTCCGCTCAGCGGTTGGCGCAGTTCGCAATCGTTGGATCATCCTGCTTGTGTGCGCACTGTTCGGGGGCTTCCTGGGAGCGATCTTGACCAGTGTGCAGTCGCCGAGCTACGAATCTTCCGCGGTGATCTACCAGACGCCTCACTTCGGCGACACCGACGGTACAAGTCGTCAGCGTACCGAGGCGTACACGAAGTTGCTGAGCTCCGACTTCCTCATCGAAACCGCACTGGCGAACACTGGATTGGAGATGTCGAACTCTGACGTGCGCGAAATGACCACGGCCAGTGCCAATGTCGGAAGCGCGATCCTGACGGTGACCGTGCGCGCGGACGACGGCGATACCTCGGCGAAGCTCGCCAATGCTCTAGCGCAAGCACTTCCCGGTGCCGTCGCTGTTTTGGACGGGAGCACACCTGCACAACCGGCACCAGATCAGTCGGAAACCGTGGTTCCGGACCCAGTGCGATTGTCGGTCATCAGCCCGGCGGTACCCGACGACGCTGAGGGCGGACCGCAGTATGCGCGCAATACCGCACTCGGCGTGATCGCCGGGCTTTTGGTGGGGTTGCTCTACGCATATCTGCGCAATCAGATGAGCCGGAAAGTTCAAGATGTTGCCGCACTCGGCAAGTTTCTGTCCGGGCCAGTCCTGGCCGGCATTCCTGCGGACACAGCGTTGGAAACCGGTGTTGTCGACTTCTCGAGAGAGAGCCCTGCCGCGGAGGCATTCCGCCGTCTCCGCACCGTGATCGCCGATCACGAACCCGGTCGGGGCGAATGTCGAACCATCATCGTTTCGAGTGCAGTCACCGGCGACGGTAAGACAGCGGTCGCGCTGAACCTCGCAATCGCTCTCGCTGAGAGCGGCAATGAGGTCGTATTCGTCGATGCCGCAGGAAGAAAAGAAGCGAATGCGCGCTCCGGACGCCACGGTTCTGATCATGAAAAGAACGCATCACCAGCCGGTCTGATCGATTACCTACTCAATGGTGACGACATCGACCGATACATCTCTGCGAGTTGGCATCCGAAGCTCTCGTTCATCCCGGCGGGACGCGATGCTCCCGGCATGTCCGAACTACTCGGGAGCACTCGGATGCGCAACGGACTCGCAGGTCTTGCTGCTCGCGCAAACTACGTCATCGTCGATACCGCACCGATGGCTGACCGATCAGACGCCCTTGTGCTGGGACGCTGGGCCGACGGTGTCCTGCTCGTGGCGCGATCTGACCATACGAGATACGCCGAACTGGGGGCTGTCATCGAATGTTTGTCGTTGGCCGAATTACGAGTCTGGGGCGTTGTACTCAATGACTCCCCGAGGCCACTGGCACGCAGAGCACGCAAACGCGGCGCACGATTGTCAGCGGCAACGCTGCTCGCGCGCGAGTCCCGCCCGATCAAAACAAACGTCTGACAGAAAACCGATCGGCATCGAATTCGTCATCGGCAGGCGACGAAGACCGGCTCTCCCTTCGGCGGGGTGGTTGTCACGGTACCCACGCTCACTTCCGGGTTCGTAGGCGTGCCACCGACACAACTGTCACTGAAGATCAAAACAGGTAGCCACGACGAGGGTGCTTGCTCCCAAACCAAATCCGCAGCAACCACTGTCCCGGATGAGCCCTGGAACACGGCGAATGGTCCGCCGGCTTCGGAACCGAGCTGCGGACCCGTCACGGTCACATTGAGCTGATCGATCGTGAACTGTGCCGAGTTGTCGGCTGAGAACGCCACCGCAGACTTCGCCGTCGTGATGGAGACGATTCCCAGTGAAACACCTTCGGTCCTCTGCAGCCCGACAGCTCCGGTACCTGGACCTATTTCGGTGTCGATCACCGTGCAATCGATCAGGGAAATGCCGGTAACAGGCGGGGTTGCAATAGATTCCACGAGAACCGACCAGTAACGACAGTTGTTAACGGCAACGCCCGCTACCTCTAGGTCGAACCGGCTGAAAGCGTCGCCAGTCGACCCGTTCGGTCTTGCCAGTACGTGCAGCCCTGTATGAGAATCCTCAACGGTGATCCCATCCAGCCGCACGCCGCGCGATGCCACATAGTGCCACCCGGCGCCCGAGTCCGGCGATGCCGAGTCAACCATGACACCTGCGCCGTTCGATATCCCATCGACCACTACTGCAGCTACCGTTGATCGATTGACCCCCGCCAAACGCACTCCGTTTGCCGCACCGCCCGACACGTGGACATCGGTGACATCGAAGTCGGTGTTCGACCACTCTGTCAACGTAGGGAAGGAAAAGGTCTCGGAAGCGCTGTCGAACTGGGCTTCTGGAGAATAGTAGGTGACCAGTGCCAAACCGTCGTCACCAGTGTTCGTTGCTGAATACCGTTCGACGGTTCCGCGTCGGCACGCGTTGAAATGGAGTCCGTCGGCCATGGTGTTCTCGACGTGAAGTCCGTCAACAGTGATGTCGGAAACGCCCATCATGATCACACCTGCCTGCGGGCTCGACTCGACTCTGCAGTCGCTCAAAGTCACCCAATCAACAGGCCTGCCCGAGCCGGTCCAACCATCGGGGACTGCCGACGTGTCCGATGCATAACCCACGACCCTGATACCGTCGCCCATCGACCGCAGCGCCGGCTGGCTTGCCCACCGCACTGCGACGTTGCGAAGAGATACGCGCTCCAGCGGACCACGCAGCACGATGCCGTGACTCGTGCCGGCACCGTTGTCGTCCAGGTTGTCCATCAGAAGTTCGGCACCGGTGTCGAAGTCGATCGAAACATCGGAGATCCCCACTATCGAGATCGCCGCCCCGCTTGCTGGATGACGCTGGGCAAAGCGGTACTGACCTGGAGGAAAAAGTAAGACGTCTCCAGATTTCAGTTCGGCGATGGCGTTGCCGATAGCAGTCGAGTCATCTTGTGTGCCGTCACCTACGGCACCGAAGTCGCGGACATCGATGATGTCACCACCATTCACTGCGCGGCGAACGGCGTTGAAGGGTTCTGGCAGAGCGGCAGGGAGTGCCAGCGCTGCCGGAACCATTCCGAGAAATTTGCGACGCGACAGCGCCGACGACCGATTAGCCAATGGGTGCCTCACTCAGGAAGGAACAAATCTTCTCGGCAGTAGCTGTTGACACGATCTCGGACTGGCGCTGCTTGACGTGCAACTCTCCACGGTGACTCAACGATGCCCTGGCGTCTTCGTTGTCACAGTACGTTTTCACGAGTTCGGCCAAGGCTGCGGAATCGTGCGGATCGAAATACTCTGCTCCGTCGCCGCATGTTTCCCTCAACACTGCGATGTCAGACGCCAGAACAGCGGTACGCGACGCCATTGCCTCCAGCGGCGGAAGACCAGCGCCTTCGAAAAGTGAAGGCATCACCAACAAATCCGCCTGAGCCACCAGAGCACGCAAACTGTCGAACGGAAGTCGGCCAGTCAACTGCACACGTTCACCCAGGCTTGCCACAAGCTGGTTGATTCGGTCGTCGAGTGTCCTGAGTGACTCATCGCCACCGGCTATCACCAGTGTGTGTGGGATGGAATCTGAGATTTTCGCAAATGCGTCCAGAAGTACCGGTAAGTTCTTGTGCCGCTTGATATTGCCGACATACAAAATGTATGGCCGCTGAATTGGCGACGATGCCGAGTCAGCTTCAGAGAACCACACGTCGTCTACCGGTATCGGTGTCACCAGTACCTCAGTTGAGGGTGCGATGGCAGCCATAGAACGAGCGGTGGCCTGAGACGGGGTGAAAATCGTTGCAGCCCTCAGCGCACTAAGTTTCAGCATCGTCCACGCGTACGCGTTCTTTGCGCGATTCTGGTCGCTCAGCTTCTTGTCTTCGATATGGAGCGTGTCATGCACCGTAGAGAAGTATCGAAGGTCCCGATTGCGAGGAGACGTTAGTGCAAAAGGAAAGGGGTAGTGCGGAACCCACAGTGCCCGTGGGTGGGTTGCCGACAATGCGCGACGCCACACGCGCTGTTCACCCATTGAGTACATTCGGACACCCGCGGGATCCGCGAAAATAACACGAGTTCCTTTGCTGGTGTGCGGTTCCGCGTTTCGGTCGGCGAGGATGGCCAGCTTGAATCCGCGCTCGTTGAGTACCTGCTCGAGTATAGGAATTTGGGTCCTGATGTAGGTGCCGATACCACTCTGACGGATATGTCGGGCATCGAACAACAGATCAACCAACTCGCCATCGCGGCTCGCCTGACCTGTACTGGGAGTGTCCATAGGTGAATTGTTGCAGGTCCGTCAATTTGATGGAGACAATGCTGCCGTGTCAAATGTCCGATTTCGCCGATGAAATGGTATCTTCGGCACGAACGTACTGGTCTTGCCGGACCATCGGTCGTTTCAGTTGCATCCGCGGCACCGAAGCTGAATCTGGCTGGTTATCAACAACGCTCAATCGGCCGAATCGCCCGATCCAAAGAGCACGTATCGAAAAACTGTCACACGCCGAGGGAGTCTCGAAGCAAACATGAACGAACCCAAATTAGCGATAGTGCACGAGCGATTCACCGAGATCGCAGGTTCTGAACATGTAGTCGAGCAATTATCCCTGACTTGGCCGCAAGCCACTGTCCATGTGCCTCTTGCACGACCTGCCGGCATACCTTCAGGACTTTCGTCCCCTCCTGTGACCACCTGGGTCGACGGCGCCTACCGGATGCTGGGAAGGTCTTCTTACGCACCGCTGATGCCGCTGCTACCCAGCGCTTTTCGCGGCATGAAACTGGGAGAGGTCGATGCGGTGGTGGTGAGCCACCATGCATTCGCCACACAAGCGGCCTTCGCCACCGACGCCCCGGTGATCGCATACGTACACAGTCCGGCGCGCTGGGCCTGGGATCCCGCCTTTCGCGCGCAAGAGTCGGGAGGCGTAGCTGGCGCTGCCGTGCTCGCAGCATTGGCGCAAGTCGCGCGACGCGGCGAGCTGAAAGCTGTGCGCCGACTCGACCAGGTAGTCGCGAACTCGACCGAAGTTGCCGACCGGATTGAACGCTGGTGGGGCAGAAAAGCAGTGGTGGTGCACCCCCCTGTAGACACCCATGGATTCACCCCTGATTTCTCGATCGAACGGGAAGATTTCTTCCTTCTTGCCGGCCGCTTGGTGCCTTACAAACGTCCAGACCTTGCGATTAGAGCCGCACGGCAGGCGGGCAAGAAACTCGTCGTTGTGGGCGATGGCCGATGGATGGACGTATGCAAGGAGTTGGCCGCCGAAGACACGGTCTTTGTCGGGCGAGTCCCCCACGATCAGCTTCTGGATCTTTACCGACGAGCCCGAGCCCTGCTGATGCCCGGCGTCGAGGACTTCGGCATCGTCCCGGTCGAGGCGATGGCCACCGGGGCCCCAGTGATCGCTTTGGGCGAAGGCGGTGCCCTCGACACAGTTATCCCAGGCAAGTCCGGTCTTCTCGTGGCCCCTGGCGACGACGCGAAGGTAGTTGGAGGTCTCGCAGAAGCAATGGAGACATTCGATCCAAACGATTTCAATGCGAAGGCAATCCGCGCATGGGCCGAAGGCTTCTCACGGAAGGCCTTTGGAGAGAACATGATGAGAACGGTCGACGCCGTTCTGAGCAGCCGGTGACTGTCAGGCAATCGGAATACCCAGCGCCGAAAATACGCGACAGGCACCACCATATGTGGATGCTGAGAGGGAAGATGCAGTCGAGGGGATTTGTTCTACGACACCCCGCGGAGTCGTCGTCTGGCCTTTTCGCCGAACGCCATCCTCACCTCGCGCTGGTCATCGGAAGGCGTATAAGTACACGAGGATCCGACAACCGGCCGCCACACCCGCGAAGCACTCTCCAACGCCACAGCCGAATCGGCTGCGCACAGCTCATTCGAAGACCGCCCCACCACCAACCCCTTACCCACCAACACCCACCGACGCCGCCACATTCCTCCCCGGCATCTCGCCGCCCAAGCACCCCAAGCCGGTCGACGCGGGACGTTCACACCGTCGTTCTCGGCATTCCACTACCGCGCGCAACCAACAACCTTCCGGGCCGCACGGCGTTTGGACCGGTCGCAGCCTTCCGGAGCTGTGACCTTCACGATCCTGGCCGGCCGCTTTCACGATAAGTGAATCGAAAGCCGGAGTCGGATAGGAGAAGGGCGACCCGACCTGATAGGTCGAAGTTCCCGCGGTCGTTCACTCGGAGCGTCCAGAGAATCGCCACAGCCGCTCCGGAAAACGTTCCGGGCGGCTGCAGAGTGGGTACGAGCGGTCGATTACCCGAATACCAACGCGCTCAAGGCAGTCTGCTCGCACGCGGATCTGATCGTCGAGATCGAGCTTTCATCCCCATCGGTGAGACCGAACGTAAGCCGCCTACGATCCGCCGCCGGTCCCGAGGAATGTCGCGAGCCCGGCAACACCGGCAACTCCGCCGAATATTGCCGCCAACGCACCTGCGACACTGATGACACTGTCGAGTAGTTTGAGATCGGTGTCGGATGAACCCATGGCAGTCTCCTGGAGAGTGTTAGGTGAATGTGCGCCGAAGTGCGCGATGTTGCACACGTCACACTACGGGAAAATGTCATCTCGATCAATCAATTTCTGGAGTAAATCTGTTGTACAGCAACATATTCGAACCTTCGGATGGGCAGTGTTCGAACCACACGGAATGCCGCCGGTCCGCAGTGCGAACCGGTGGCACACCGTTCCCAATAGCCGACACTCAGGCGTTCGTCACTTGCATGACGCACTTGTCCTCGTGCACTCTGCCGGCGCGAACTCGGACAGGTCCTCGCAGTCGCCAAAACTACCGAACCCGCCGTGAGGACATCAGTAACTCGACGTCGCGAACGAGAGAGTGAACCGATGGTAGAGCCACACAATGTGGGATGATCTCGCGCGGGAATCGGAACCCTATACGTCGACGACATCACCGGATCATCTCAGATTAGCGGATCGCAACAACTTGGCAGTGCCACACCTAATACAGAGTATTCATTTCACACCGCACCACTCAAGAGCAGTGAGCGCCAAACTCCTGGTCGCCGCGAATATTTCGCCGACATCGCAATACTCGTTCGGCTTGTGCGCATTTGCTAAATGACCGGGGCCGTAATTCACGACCGGGATATCAGTTTTCGCAATCCATGTGGCATCGCAGGCGGCTGGAAACGCCTCGACGATTGCCGAGATTCCGTTTGCGCGCTCGTGACTTTTCCCGAGAGTACGCACAATCTCGTGATCAGCCGGGGTACTGAAACCTGGGAACTCAACCGGCCACTCATAGGTGGGCAGTTTTTCTGCTAGCCATGGATCCAAAGAGACTGACCAGTTGACGAAGTTTTCTATTTCAAGCTTTACCGAATCTGAGTCCTCCTCCGGTGGATACCAGACAATGAAATCTATCTCGCAATATTCAGCGAATACGAACGGGATATCGATGTCTTTCCCCCGACCGTGAATCGTACCCGGCATGACGACGAATTGCCCTGGCTTGAAAAGTGGTCGCTGTTTGCTCATTCCCCACTGTTCTTCCATTCGGTACAGCGCTTGCAAAACCAGGTACCCCTTGTCGATTGCGTTCACGCCTGCGCGTGTACCGACTCCACCTGCGCGCACCAACTCGCGTCGAAGCCCTGGGTGCCCGGCTAATCCCTCAACCCGGACTCTGCCCCACAACAGGCCGGCAGCAGTCGGATTAATGGTCAGCGGCGAGTCGAAGCTAGCTGAAGGCTCGACAACGATGGCTGCGTCCGCCGTGTAGCCGTTCTGAAGCACGCATCCTGTGCCGACTTCGTGCTCGCCCAGTTCCTCGCCTGCAACTGAATGGACAACCAAGTCGCCAGTAAGCTGGATACCTGACCTACGAATCGCTTCGATCGCACTGAATGCCGCTATCACGCCACTTTTCATGTCACTTGCGCCTCGGCCGTGGATTCTCCCGGAGACTTCGCTGGCGATGAAGGGGTCAGTTTCCCACTTATCGGGATTCCCTGCTGGCACGACGTCAATGTGTCCGTTGAGTAGGAGCGATCGACCCGTACCACTTCCATTCACGACCCCGGCGAAGTTTTCCCGTCGCTCTTGACTCTTGACGAGTTGGGAGCGGTCGAAAAGATATCCAAACCGATCCCGAAGCAAGAGATTCGCCTCAGACTCTTGGCCGAGGTATTCCTCGGACCGGACTCCTGGATAATTCGGATTCACGCTGGGTACCTCAACTAGACATTTTACGTCTTGGATGATTCTTTCACGTGATTCCTCGATTTCGGCGAGTACCCGGCGAGCTGCGTCTTCTGTCATGTCAGCGTCCTTTCGAGATTGATGCAATTCTCATACAGTCAGCCAAAAGTGAGCCTATTCAAATCGGCCGACCACCTTAACTCAGCGCGAGGATGTGTGATTTTTCGTCTATATGCACTCACCCGCGGATTCGCTCGCGCTTTCCATTCCATTCGCTATCTCGCAGCTCGTTCTTGCGTGTCTTTCCAGTTGATGTCTTCGGCAGTTCGGTGAGAAATACGATCTCGCGCGGCGCCTTGAAAGCCGCGATGCGCTCTCGTACGAACTGTGTCAAATCAAAATCGGAAGTTTTGGAGCCCGATTCGACAACCACAAATGCCTTCGGCCGCTCTCCCCATTTCGAGTCCGGAACGCCGATCACCGCGACGTCCGATACTGACGGGTGACTCATAAGCACTTGCTCGATTTCGACCGTCGAGATGTTCTCTCCTCCGGATATGACAATGTCTTTAGCACGATCCACGAGCTGAACGTAACCATCGGGGTGCATGACCCCCAGATCTCCGGAATGGAACCAGCCGCCGGAGAAAGCCTCTGCGGTGGCCTGTTCGTCCTCGAAGTAGCCCTTCATGACGATGTTTCCGCGCATGACGATCTCGCCTATCTCGGTGCCGTCTCTCACGACATCGACGAGTTCGCCACCAGGCTGCTGTTGGGTGCGCACGACCCGCACCGGACCGGATGCGAGCATCCCAACTCCTTGACGCGCCAGCAAGTTTGCGAGTGTTTCTTCGTCGAGAGCGGACCACGCTGCCTGAGGTTCGCAGACCGCACACGGCCCGTAAGTTTCGGTCAGTCCATAGACGTGCACTAGGTCGGCTCCGAGTGCCCTGACCGCCTGGATTGTGGTTGGGCTTGGCGGGGCTCCCGCGGTAGTGATGGTCAGATTGTGCTTGAGTGGATGCGCCGATTCGGCTGCGGCCAGCGTGGTGAGCACCGTCGGAGCACCGCTCATATGGTCGATCTTCTCGTTGTCGATCAGTGACCACATCGCGTCACCGCGGACTGCACGGATACACACGTGAGTTCCGGATGCCGCAGTTATCGCCCAGGGACCACACCACCCGTTGCAGTGAAACATGGGCAATGTCCACAGGTATCGGGTATTTGCGTCGAAACCTTGGTGATGTATTTGACTCAGGGAGTTGAGGTAAGCACCCCTGTGGGTATACATCACACCCTTCGGGCGTCCCGTCGTACCGGAGGTGTAATTGATTGAGATAGTTCGGGTCTCGTCGTCGATCTCCCATGGCAACGGCTCGTCCGATCCGCGAGCCATGAGCGTTTCGTAGTTGATCAGTGATGACCCGACGTCTGGATAGGTACCGTCCTGCTGCGGTAGTTGGACCGTCTCGCGCACCGTCCGCAACGGTGAGTTGTGTAGCTGTCCAAGCAGATTGGGATCGCCAAGCAAAATGACGGTTTGGGAGTGATTACAGATGTATTCGATTTCCGCTGGTGAAAGTCGCGTATTGATCGCAACTAGAACTGCACCGATCAGCGGAACTGCGTAGTGGGCGGCAAGTAGTTCAGCTGAGTTGGTTGCCAGGTAGGCGACTCGGTCTCCGGGCCGAACCCCGGACTGACGAAGACCGTGGGCGAGGCGTGTGACGACTGAGGCGAAGCCGGAATACGAAATCCTCCGATCTCCGTCTATCACCGCAATCCTATTCGGATGAACCTCAGCTGTGCGCTCGAGAAATTTTAGGGGTGTTACCGGGGTATCCAGTCCCGCCATGAAGGCTCCTTGTTGATAATCGCGCATAAGCTTGGCCGAGAAAGCAATTTAAAAGTTTGCTACGACCCTTGTGCTGATGTGTGCACCCATAAAAGATTTATGTCATGAGAATTGATAAACATGGATCGAGAGAGTCAGACGGTGAATTGCACACAAGTACGTCGACCTACGTACGGCTCTCGGTGAGCTTTCGTTGGAACGCGCGCCACGTCGTAGCCCGGGTACGCGGATCGTCGGTGACGCCAGGCTTCAATCGGTGAATGGCCTGGTTGTGAGGTGCAGTCTTGACGATATCGGGGTTTGAGTACGCCTCATCCGAAATGCGCGCGAGTACCGCGACCCAGCGATCCAAAGCCTCCTTGCCGTACATTTCGCCGGCCTCAGGCGTAAAGGGTTCAGGAATCAGCCACGGTTCATGGCTGGTCCACATTGCGTCGATACCGAAATCAGTCATGCGGTTTTGTACGTCGTGCACATCGACGCCGGTCTCATCTTTGAGAGTCTGCATGCTGTATCGCGTCATTTCGAGGCGAGGGCTCTTACTCTCCGGGTGCGAGCGAGTCACGCCTCGAATTGCGAGGAGCCCCTTCTCCATATAGTTGTTCCCGAGCACGGAGATGTCCGACGCTTGCGCAATTCCGTCGGCCCCCATGGCGCGCACCCACGCGTAAGCCTTGAGAATCACAGGAACATTACCCCAGAATTCGCGTATCTTTCCGACGCTTTGCGGGCGGTCGTGATCAAGACTGTAATGATCGCCATCAACCGTGACGATTGGCGCCGGCAGGAACGGTGCGAGCGCTGCCGAGCATCCGTAGGCTCCAGTGGCAGGCCCGCCGACGCCACTCTTGGGTGCTCCAAAGGTCTTGTGAAGCATGAACATACACGCATCGAATCCGATTTCGCGCGGACGAATCTTCGACATCGTTCCGTTGAAGTTAGCACTGTCGTAGAAGCAGAGGCCGCCTGCTTCGTGAACAATTCGTACCCACTCTTTCATGTCGGGGTTGTAGACACCCATATCGTCGGGGTTTCCGACCATCAAGGCTGCCGTTCGGTCGGAAACCGCGGCCTTGAGCGCGTCGAGCGACGGGTAACCGTTCTCGTCGAGCATGAGCGTGATGACTTTGAACCCGGCGGCGGCAGCTGTCGCCGCGTTGCAGGGGTGGGTTTGAATAGTTGTGATGATTTCGTTGCGCTGCTCCAACTCGCCACGGGACGCGTGATAGGCGCGTGTCACGGCGGCGTGAACGAAGGCAGCCTCGGCGCCTCCGCCAGCTTGGAAGACGAACTGGTCCATTCCTGAGAGCTCACGCAGAATGCGATCCATACCGTGCACAATTTCCAGGGTCCCTTGCAGCGTGTCTTCGTGCTGAAGTGGATGTACCTCAGTGACTTCCGGGCGCCAGGCAATTGCCTCGTTGATCTGCGGGTTGTATTTCATCGTGCAGGTGCCGAATAGGCTAGTACCCATCATCCCCAGTGTTTGCTGTGACAATCGCAAATAGTGGTACAGCACCTCCGGCTCAGACAGTTCTGGCAACGCGGGGCGGTCGCGACGGCGCATAGCGGCGGGAACCAGGTCGACTGCAGCACCAACGCGCGCCTCGATCGCTTCCTCGGTTGGCGAAAACAACGCGCCACGACGGCCGGGGTAACCCATTTCCATGATCACCGGCTCGTTCCAGACCGGCGCCTGGATCTCTTCTATCTTGACGCTCATTTCGCGGTCGCCTTCCTGACAGCGCCAACGAGGCGCTCTATGTCGGCCATTGTGTGAACTTCTGTGACGCAGTACAGCGCGCTGGCACCCAGTTCAGGAAAATCCCGAGATAGGTCCTTGCCCCCAAAAATCTGAAGATCCCGCAGTGCTGCGTTGATCTCGTCGACGCTCTTGTCGGTGCCGTCGAAGTTGACGACGAATTCCTTGAAGAAACCGGACGGAAAGGTGACGTGGATACCGTCGAGGTCGGACAATAGTTGTGCGGCGTAGTGTGCACGCTGCAGAATGAGTCCGCCGACATCTTCGAACCCTTGCGGCCCCATCATTGCCATGTACGTGGTGGCGGCGATCGCCCACATATATACCGAATGGCCAGTCCAGTCATTTCCCTTGTCTCGCAGACCATAAGAGGACTGCTCGAACAGGCTGAGACCAAACCCGTACTCGCCGGCCTTGATTGTCTCGGCGATGCTGATGAACAACGTGGGGTACTGATGGGCGTAACGATCCTCGTCGCGCGAGGCTATGAAACCTCCGACCCCGCCACCGGTATGCATGTGGATACCGAGCGGCTGAACCGTGCCAACGACGATGTCCGCGCCGAAATCTACTGGTGATGAAAGAACGCCAAGCGAGATCGGATCGACGCCCACAATGGTTTCCGCGCCCGCAGCACGCGCGATGGCTGCGATCTCCGCTCCCTGCTGCTCGATCACGCCGAGATAAGAAGGCGTTTCGAAGTACACCGCCGCAGTCTGCTCGCCCACTACGGCGCGGAGGTCATCCAAATTCATCAGCCCGGTGGCCGGATCGTAGTCAACTAGACGGACTGCGATATGGCTTTCCATTTCGACCGGCTCGCAGTAGTTGCGAATGACGGACAACCGTTCGGGATCGATCGCGCGAACAATCGCTACTTCAGTTCGTTGTGTAATACGAGCCGCCATCCTTATGGCATGTCCTGCAGCGGAACCCCAACTGCGAACGGGCAATCCGACCAGATCAAGTTTGAGCAGCTCGCCAAGTTGGCTGCAGAACTCGAACCAGGCCTGATTGCGGCCGTGATCTGAGCTGGGCTCTCCGAAGACAGATGTTAGCCACTCGTTCCGGCGGACCACCTCGTCGCACGCTGCGGGGACATGATGCTGCCACAGACCGGCGCCGAGAAAGCTCAAGTTCTGTTCGCACGTACGGTTCTTCGCGAGAGTGCTCAGAAGGTGACGCCGGAGTTCGCCTTCGCTGAGTGCTGGTGGCAAGTCGAGCGGCCGGGTGGTGCGATGGTCGAGAGGAATCTGTTCGAACAGTTCCGCAATGTCCGTGACGCCTATCGCTTCGAGCATCTCCGTTTGAACGGCGGGCACCGAATTGGCCATGTACGGATGGGCTGTGGGTCTACTCATGAAGTTTCCTCAGTTTCATTGTTTGGTACAAAGATTGGTGGCAACTAGGCGATTCTGAGAATCGTGCTGCGGTCATCTCCTGTGCGAACACGGATATAGCCGGCGAGACGGGTGTCGAGTTCGGAATCACCGGTATCGACCCGTATCGGTGAATTGTGGAGGGCGATCAACTTGTCCAGGGATGCAAGCACCAAGATGTTGTCGAGTCCGGCCTTCTCGATAACTTTCGAACTGATTTGCTGATTTCCGCGGCCGAAGAGGCTGCCCTGCCCACCCAGAATACTGACGACAATGCGTGCTTCGTGATTTCCCACGAGATGAAGCAGCGCATGTTCGTCGACATCGGCCCCTATCAGTTGCCCATCCAGGATGACGTCAACACCCAATAGCGTCGAAGGCAAACCCAAGGCGTCAGCTACGCGTCGGGTGGTTGTGCCCGGTCCCAGAATATAGAGACAGCCTGCCTGCATGGTGTTTGCCAGTTGCCGGGCAGCCGCGTCAAGATCCCTCTCGCTTCCCGCTCGCGATCCAGACTTCGCGTTTTGAACGAGGTGGCGTTCGAAGGGGCTGACCGCGTAGCCGTAGAGTCGCGCCGACAACCTGTCCTCACGAATTGCCCCCTCGTCGAGATCCATCACCTCGGCTTCACGGAGTTTGGCCGCCGGGCTTCGAGCCAGGAACAGCCCTGCCAGATAGCCGGCGTTCTCCGGACTGGTGCCGAACACCGCAGATTGCATTTTCACGCCGGCGGGTACACCGAGTAAGGGAACGCGGTCTCCGACCGCGGCGAGTACATCTCGTGCAGTACCGTCACCGCCGACGAACAAAATCAGATCAACATTCCGTTCGGCCATGGCGCGTGCCGTCGTTTGTGTATCCGCTGCGGTTGAGTCGCCAGAGTTCAACCGGCCCAATGTTTCCGGTTTCAAGCCCGCGACGCGCGCGGCGGTCGCCCCCATTTCCCCCGGGCCAGCGAGCACTCGAAAGGACGACGTCGTCGTCGACAGTCGCTTCAATGCGCGAACGGCGCGTGTCTCAGCGCCAGGCATGGCGCCGCGGAGTTTCGCTTCGCGGAGTATGCCGGGCCCGTCGGTTCCTTTCAGTCCGACGCTACCGCCCATCCCAGCGACAGGGTTGACGAGGAATCCGAGCGTCGGTGTCGTGATACCACCATCGGCGGTGAGGGACCTGCGCACGACTGGCTCCTCTCTGGAACTGAAGTCCAAGTAGATTCGGTGAACGTTTAGGAGGTAAGGACGGCGGAGAGGCGAATGACTATCTCTTCCGCCTCTGCTACAGGTCTGCCTGCTACAGAACGAGTTCGCCGGGGCCCTTGTACTCCTGAATCATGTTTCCTCCGTCGATGGTGATCAGCTGACCTGTGACGTACGAAGACTCCTCTGCGGCAAGAAATCCGACGAGCGCGCCGATCTCGTATGGCTCACCACTTCGCCGGAGCGGGGTGTTCTCTCCCCCAATATGCATGCCGGGCGTGAGTGCGGCGGTGTTGATGTACCCAGGCGCAATCGCGTTTGCAGTGATACCGAACTGACCGTTCTCGAGTGCGATCGACTTGGTGAGACCCACTACACCTGCCTTGGCCGCTGCGTAGGCGCCGAGTCCCGCGATAGCGCCGACCGGTCCGGTGACGGAGGAGAAATTGACGATGCGGCCGTACCTTCTCTCAATCATGTGCGGCAGAACAGCACGCACACAGTTGAATTGAGTCGTGAGGTTGATCGCGATCGTGCGCTCCCACGAGTCGATCGATGTCGTGGCAAGGAGTGGCACATCGAAGTCGACATCGTCGCCCTTCTTGGCGCGTGCTGCAATACCCGCGAGGTTTACCAAGCCGTCGATAGCACCGGCGTCCCTTTGGGTTTGGTCGATCATCTCGGAAACATCTGAATGCACCGTCAAATCGACAGTGGCAGCGCGGACATCGAATCCTTCATGCAGTAGGTCGTCGCGTCGGTCGTGCACCTGCTCAGAGATATCCACGAGGGTCAGCCGCGCCCCTTTCTGCGCGAGCACTCGCGCCGTCCCGAAGCCGATTCCCTGTGGATCGGCGACGCCTGTGATGACGATACTTCTGTTCTCCAACTGGCCAGTCATGATGCTTCGCTTTCTGTAAACGACCGCAATCCGCCGTTCGGCGTGCGGGAGGTAGGGGTGACGCGCATTCGAATATTGCGGCGATTTCGACTCAAATTTTGACGGATCATTCTGTCGGAGAGATACATTCAAGGGTCGGCACCATGCAAATTCTGCACCCGCGGTGGACGATGAAAATGGAGCGAACGTCTCCAAACGGATCCGGTCGGTTAGATGCTCGCCGCCGATGATTTGCCGAGCACGGAGCTGCCGGCTCCCCCAACCAGCGCAATAGTCAGTAGTGAAATCAAGACGACCGCGACACCGTTGCCACCGACCAATAGCGGGAAATTCTTCACCACCAGGAAGATCAGTCCTGCGAACGCCATCAACGAAACTGCTGGCGCTATGAACGTGGTCAGCCAGGATCCGCGTTCGTGTCCGCGGAAGTATGCCATCACCGCCAACGAGGTAAAAGCCATCAGCACAATAATTCCCAGGGTGGCTGCCCCGGAGAACCACGTGTACACGTCGAGCACTGGGTCCAAGCCGAGCATGACGGACCCGGCGATTGCAAGCATCCCGAACACCGTTACCACCACCGACGCACGAGAGGGTGCGCGGTGACGTGGATGCGCTCGACCTAGTCCTACGGGAAGCAAGCCCGCCGCACCGAAGTTGAATGTGAAGCGGGCGAGCACGTTGTGGAATGTTAGAAAACAGCCGAATAGGCTTACTAATACGAGAATTTGAATGGCATTCCGACCGAAGACCCCTAGGAACGTCAACGCGAGATCCATGATCAGGCTCTGAGGGCTTTCGGTCGCCTTAGCGACGAGACTGTCGGGGCCTGCGCCGACGGCGATGGCGAACAAACTGAACGCATAGAACAACCCGATTGAGACGATCGATATGTAGGTCGCTCGCGGGATGGTTCGCTGCGCATCGCGTGCTTCACTTCGAAAGATGACGGTGGCCTCAAATCCCACAAACCCAAAAAATGCGAACATCAGGCCGAGCGAGGGTGTGCCCTCCGTGAAATGCAGCGGATTCAGGGACGACGCATCGGTTCCTTCGGGTCCACCGCGGAACACCATGACGACATCGAGCGCGAGCATGATCGCGACTTCGAATATCAACGAAACACCGAGAATCTTCGTGCTCAGAGCAATGTCGCGGTATGCCAATACGCCGGTAATTGTCAGCCACCCGGTGCTCCACACCCACCATGGGATGACGACGCCGGCGAAGAACTCGACAGCAGCTCCGGTCGAAGCCCCCAGATATGCGACGAGCGCGACAAACAGCAACGCATACGACACCAACGCCAACGTGGCTGCTCCACGCCCGAACGCCTGACCCAATCCGGCACGAACGAAGTCGTAGAAGGCGCCGGCGTCCCTGACTTCGTGAGCCATGCGAGTGAATCCGACGGCAAACACTGCGAGCGCAAGTGCAGCAACGACAAAAAACAGGGGCGAAACCGGACTTTCGCTGGAACTGACTACAACGGGAAACACCGCTACCGCAGCGGCGAGCGGGGCGGCGCCGGCAGCTACCAGGAATACGACACCTCGCACGCCGATGCCCTTTCCCACAGGGGCAGGCGTCGGACTGGTTTCGGTTCCGGCGACGGAACCGGAGGGCGCCGTGGAGGATTGATGAGACATGGCATGCCTACCTGACTGAGATGGGGGATCTCGCCGATGGTTTCGAACGAGGTGGTTTAAGGAACGCCTACTCGGCCCTCTGAGAGCTGGCGCTCGCTGCTTCAGCCAGGGCTGGAGTGAAACCGCTCGTAAGTCCGCCTTCGATCGGGATGGCGGCGCCGGTAATCGAGCCACACTCGTTCGAGGCTAGGAAGTGGACCAGGGCTGCGACCTCTTCGGGCATCACAATGCGACCCGTCGCCGACGCCACGGTCACCAAACCGATTTCGTCGGCGGCGTTGTCCTGCGAAGCGAGCATCGGCGTCTCGACCGACCCGGGACAAATGCAATTGACCCGGATGCCGCGGGAGCCGTATTCGAGTGCCGCGACCTTCGTCAGAGCAACGACGCCCGACTTGGAGGTCGAGTAACCGCCGTACCCGGGAAAGCCCATGAGCGCGGCGACAGAGGACGTATTGATGATCGATCCGCCTGCGGGCATGTGCCGGGCCGCGTGTTTTATTCCGTGAAGCGGACCAAGGGTGTTTATGCGGTATTGCCGAGTCCAATCGTCGTCGGACGAGGATTCAATGGTTGCGATGTCGAAGACTCCGGCATTGTTGACCATCACGTCTATGCGCCCGTGCAACTCAGCTACGGCATCGCATGCAGCACCAACAGAGGCGTCGTCTGCGACGTCAACCAAGTGAAACGTCCCGCCGATTTGCTCGGCGATGGTCGACGCATCCGAGCGGTCGAACATCGCTACCTGTGCACCTGCTGCGATGAACCGGCGGACGATGGCCAAGCCGACTCCAGACGCCGCCCCTGTGACTACGGCAACTCGATTTTCCAGAGAAAACACGGTCTTTCCTCCATTCGTAACATTGGATCCGCCTACTAGGAGCGGTTGAGTGATTCAGCTATTGATTGATCCGGATAGTCGCGCCCCACTCGACTTCCGACAGCGTTAGGAGTCGGCGATATGTGCCTTCCCGCCGGGCCAGGGCATGCCAGGTCTCCAGATGTTGTCCGGCACAGCAGGTGAAATCAGGCCCCTCGCGCGGGACAGGCAACTTCGAAACCAGTCGAGATGCACGTCACATTTCGTCCTGTGAGTGTGCCTGATGCGCTTCCGACGAGGGAAACAACAGTTTTGAGCCAATTAACTCTGCCCTGTTGTGAATCGGGGTCCGATAGCCCAAGATGGGTCTGCGTCACAACTCAAATACCGAGAGCGAGTCAGATGGATGTTCACACGCGTCGACTTCGACACTTCATCGCTCTCGCCGAAACCCTTCACTTCACGCGTGCGGCCGAGAAACTGTACGTGTCCCAACAGGGCTTGAGTCGCAGCATCACCGAACTCGAACACGACGTAGGTGTGCCGCTCTTCACGAGGACAACGAGAGCAGTCGAACTGACCGACGCCGGAACGGCCTTTCTCCGAGCAGCACGTCAAGCACTGGCAGCCCTCGACTCGGGCGTAGAGGACGCGCGCCGCGCTCACTCCAAAATGTCCGGTGTTTTGCGGATCGGCTTTTTTGCGGCGTCAGCACTGGAATTGACCCCCTTGATCATCTCGGAGTTCAGGGCTCACCACCCCTCCGTCAGTCCTCGAATCGAAAGCTACGACCTCACAGATCCATCCTGCGGTCTGCGGTCCGGGGAGACAGATGTGGCATTTTTGCGGCTGCCTATCGAGCTGACCGATTTGAACACTGAAGTCTTGTTCACAGAACCACTCGTAGTAGGAATGACGACTTCCCATCCTCTCGCCGCACAGAGTTCCGTGTGTTTGTCCGATCTGCAAGATCAGGTGATTTCTGCACCAAACACCGACGACGCACGTTGGCGCGCGTTCTGGACACTGCGCGACCTCGGGGTCGACGAGGATAGCCTGCCCAGAATCGGTCGGGAAACCGCAACCATGGACGAAGAACTGGACAATGTCGCGGCCGGACTAACCTTGTCGGTATCTGTGTCCAGCATGAACCGGTTCGCACGCCGGGCATCACTGGTGTACCGAAGGCTCGAACAGGTACCGGGTTCGGAGCTGTGCATCGGATGGCGCGGGCGCCCCACCCCGCTGGTCGAGGCATTCGTAGCCGTGGCAAAAGAAGTTCGTGACGAGCATGTCAACCTCGTGGCCCGGATAGAGTCCGGCGATTTGGACTGACAAGGACTTCATCCTGGCAGACCGGATCCGAGATGCTTGCCGCCAAAGATCCGTCTAGCCAGGGAACTATCGAAGGGATTGTCACATTAACGAGAATGTTCTGTGACACAGCGCGACAACGAGATCGTTACGTAACCCACTGTGCAAACCTGATCAACGTACGGCCGAGTTCGCTCGATCATGTCTCGGCCGCGACAGAAGCGGCGGACTACCCCTTGCCGCCAGCCGCGTCGAACGACGACACCAGTGAAGACTCAATGGTGGGGACATACCACACCACGCGCTGACGGGCATCGTCGCTAAGCAGCGCATAACAGTCGTACTTGATCGACCCTCGCCCGGGGTGGTTCAGTCTCTTGCTCTCTGCCCGCCGGATCCCGACATCCTGCTGAGACCAGAGCCGCGCGAACCACGGACTTCGCTCGGCGAGGGCCCCGATGAGCTCCGCTGCCTCCAGGTCTAACGGCCCTCGCCTGGCGACACCCACGCGAAGGTCTGCGACCAGCGCGCGGGCCTCGGCGTCGTGGTATGCGTCATCGAATTGGGCGCGCACGGCCGGGTTGGTGAACCACCGATAGACATAGCTCTCCGTCAGGTCAGATGATTCAGGGATCGGCCCATGCAGCGCGGTGGCCGCACTATTCTGAGCAAGAACAAGCTGCAGATCAGTGGTCACGTAGGCCGGAACGTCGCCGAACCGCCCCAGCAGATCGCGCATCGCCGGCAACAGCTCGGTCGTCGAGTCATGCCGAGGTGGGCGACGACCGGCGAGCGTGAACGCATGTGCTCGCTCGTCTTCACTCATTCGCAACGCCGCGGTGAGGGCATCCAGTACCCCGGCCGAAGGCTGCGCCGTACCCCTCTCAATTTCGATGTAGTAGTCGACAGATACGTGGGCGAGTTCGGCGACCTCATCGCGACGTAACCCTGCAACCCGGCGGCGAGTACCCGTGGGGATCTGCACCTCATCGGGACTCACGCGGTCGCGACGCGAGCGCAGAAAGGCGCCCAGCTCCTGAAGATTCATGGCTCAAGTATGCGCTTGTCTGGAGCGTGATCCGTCCCCCAAAACGCCAGGGGCCCTTTATCGTCGCCGAGGAATGGCGGCTGCACCTTCCTGCAGAGTCCGGTCGGCCATCGGTTGCCTACCCGTCGGTCCTGATACGGAACCGTTGGATCTTTCCCACACTGGTGCGAGGAAGCTGATCGATGAAGTGCCATTCGCGTGGCCGAGCGGCGGGTGCCAGACTCCGGACGGCGAATCGGTCCAATTCCTCGACCAGCGGTCGGTTCGCCTTGTCTTTCAGGACAACATAGGCCACTGGTACTTGGTCGCGAACTGGATCCACTTGCGCTACAACGGCGGCCTCCAGAACACCGGGAGCCTGAGCGATAACGGCTTCCACCTCAGTCAGACTGACGTTCTCTCCGGCGACTTTGATGACATCGTCGATCCTGCCTGCGAAACGGAGTGAATTCCCGTCGGGCTCTATCACGACCAGATCGCCTGTACGAAACCAACTCCCGCCCGCGCCGCTGTCTTCGTCATCCAAAAAGACCCTGGCGTTGATGCCGGGGGCATCGAGGTATTCGGCAAACAGATCCCAGCCGCGGTGGCCGAATACCTGAAGTTCGCCCGCTTGGCCAGGGACGGCTAACTGCGCGGTTCGAGGATCGATCACCCTGATCTGCCGGGATGCCGCCGCAGGCCCGATTAGGTCATGAACGGGCGGCTCGCGGTTGTCAGCCGTCACGATCGCCACGGTCTCGGTCATTCCGTACAACTGACGTGGTAAGACCCCGACGAGCCTCCCGAACGCGGCATGATGCTCCTTACCTAAACTCTGGGCGAACCACACGTGTTTGAGCGACAACGGCGTTTCTTCTTCCTGGCTTCGTGCCAGGATCATTCTGATCGGGGCAGCAAAGAGACTCGCGTGGGTCACATCTAGCTCGCGCGCCTGCGAGATCCATCGAGAGGCGGAAAAGCTCGCTGTCATAGCCACACTCGCCCCGACCTCGATGGCCGGGGCCAAACAGTAGTACTGCGCGTTGGCGTGAAACAGGGGCAGCGTCACAAACCACCGATCCCCCGACGCGAGCTGGATGGTCCTCGACATGGTCCTCGCCACCTGCGCGTAGGCAGCCTGGGTCAGGACCACACCTTTGGGCTCCGAGGTCGTGCCAGAGGTGAACATCACCGCAATCCGGTCGAGTGCTCTGACGCCGGGTGCAGTACGCGTCGGCTCGCTGGAGGAGCGGGCATGAGCATGGCCGCGCTCGCAGCGGGGTCGCTGAGCCAGAGCCAAGTGACGGAGAAATTTGACCTGGTCGGTTTCGATCCTCGCGGGGTCGCGGCGTCCGCACCTGCGATCGAATGCTTCACGGACGCGGAAATCGATGCGGGACAGGGCACTACGACAGTGTTGACCGGATCCGGGTCCTGGACCGAAGCGGACACCCGGACGATCGTGGAACGGTGCTCGCAGCGGTCCGGCGGAGACGACGTCCTCTCTGCGGTCGGAACCCGCAACGCTGCCCGCGATATGGACGTCCTTCGCGCAGTGCTCGGTGACGATCGGCTGACCTTCCTAGGACGTAGTTACGGCACCAGGCTGGGCGCGGTGTACGCCGAGATGTTCCCGGCCAACGTCAGGGCGATGGTGTTTGACGGCGGCATCGACCCGCATCTGGGCACGGCCGAACGCCGAGTGGCGCAATTTCAGCAGTTCCAAAAGGCTTTCGACGACATGGCGGTCGACTGCGCGTCGACGGCGGGTTGTGCGCTCGGAACAGACCCGAGCCGAGCCGTCGAGGTCTTCCACAGCATCACGCGCCCACTGATCGAGAATCCGATTGTGACGGCTGACGGCCGGCGGATGAATTTCGACGCCGCCTACGGCGCGGTGACCGCGGGCCTGTTCGACTCCAGGGTGTGGCCTGTCATCACCAAGGGAATCGGTGAACTGCGCAACGGATCACCGGAGACGCTGCTGCAGATCAGCGACGTGTTCGGCGGACGCGGAGAGGACGGCGTTTACCCCAATTCTTCCGAAGCAAATTTCGCGATCAACTGTATGGACGAGCAGCGCCACACGCCCGAACAGGAAGTCGAACTCAAACGCAAAATCCAGGAAGTGGCGCCGTTCACTGATGCCGGAATCGGCGCCGGCGGCGCGCGTGATGCCTGCGAATCGTGGCCCGCTGAACCAGATCTGGACTACCCCTACGCCACTGGTATCAGTGGATTACCCGACACACTCACCATCTCGATCACCGGTGATCCGAGCACGCCCTACGACGGCGGCGTGAACCTTGCCGACACCCTGGGCGGCAGCCTGCTCACCGTCGACGGTGAACAGCACACCATCGCTGCCGACGGAACCAACGAATGTGTTGACGACATAGTCGCCGACTATCTCGTTGACCTCAAGTCGCCTCCGGAGCAGGCAAAGTGCAGTCTGTGACGCCCCTCGTCACACGATTCGACCGGCGCCGCGACCGCCGCGGCGCAAGGATGACAGGAGAGACAATGCAAGCAGAACATGACTGGGACCAGCTGGCAGCATCGCTGAGCGCATCCATTGATGGGCAGATCATTGCGCCCGCTGATGAAGCGTTCGAGGGAAGTGCTGCTCTGTGGAGCGCACGCCCGCCGCGCCGTCCCGCACTCATTGCACGAGTGGCCGGTGCCCCGGATGTGCAGCGCGTTCTGTAGGCGACCCCTCAGACAGCACCCGTCGGCATCCGCGGTCGCGGGCACGATTGGGCGGGCAGTGCTCACGCCGAGGGTGGGATCACTATCGACCTGTCGCAGATGCGTGGCGTTCAGATTGACGTCGGCGCCCGGGTCGCTCGTGTGGAAGGCGGTGCACGGCTGGATGATTTGATGGACGCTGCCGGCGAGCACGGTCTGGCTGCAGCGGTCGGGACGGTCAATGAGGTTGGCGTCAGCGGGCTCACACTGGGCGGGGGCTACGGGCCCTACCTTGGCACCCTCGGTCTTGCCGCCGACAACATCATCTCCGCAGACGTCGTGCTCGCTGACGGATCGATCACGAGGGCATCGGCGAACGAGAACGCGGACCTGTTGTGGGCGCTTCGGGGCGGAGGCGGAAACTTCGGTGTCGTCACGTCGCTCGAGATTCGCCTCACCGAACTGCCTGACGTTCTTGCAGGTGTCATCGCCTTCAGTACGACCGAGATCCGAGAAGTCCTCACCGGGTTCGATCAGCTGCTTCCCAGCGTTCCGGACGAGCTCGCACTGCGACCCGCGATCACGAGCGGCCCCGACGGCAACCCTGCGTTGCTCATGGCGGTGCAGTGGAACGGTGATCCCCGGGAGGGGGCGCCGTGGGTGCAGGCTGCGGAGAAGCTCGGAACGCCGCTGATGTCCGAGGTACACGCGGCCACGCCCGCTCAGGCGCTGCACGCCCTCGACGGGATGTTTCCCGCGGGACAGCACTACACGGTTCGGACGGTGTCGTTGCCCGGTCTGACCCCTGCAGCAATCGACGCTTTGGAGGACGGAGAGCGAGGCCGTACGTCACAGTTGAGCGCTGTGAACATCCATCACTTCCACGGTGCCGCCACTCGCACCGAATCTGGCGTCTCACCCTGGGCATTTCGGCAGCCACACCTCATGGTGGAGATGATCGCGACAACCACGGACGCCAATGGTCACGACGAGCAGGTTGCATGGGCGGACGAGCTGCTGAGTCAACTGGAGCCGCTCGGTCTGCCTGCAGCGTATCCGAACCTGTTGCAGCACAGTGATGGCGAGCGTGCCGCGGCAACCTTTGGCGACAACCTCTCCCGGCTGCACTCGGTGAAACACGACGTAGACCCGACCGGCCGGTTCTCCGGTATCCCAATCGGCCGCGCCTCCAGCCGATAGGACAACGGTCGGTCGGGCTTCACCCCCGATGAGAGCGGTGACGTTCAAGTCTGGCAGGTCCTTGCCGGATCTGCGACGCTGCGATGCATTGCAGACCCGTTGTGGATGGCCCGTCAACCCTGGATAAGAACGTATTGGGTTTGGCCGCAGCAGTTTTCAGGCTCTTATGGTGGAACAGCCGCCGCCTGGACAACAAAAACTTCTTGCCTGTCTTCATCGGCTACATCGGCGGCGGACTACTACTGTCAGGAATTCTCAACCTGACATACACACTCCGCCATCGACATTCCGAAAACAGCACGCCCTCCTGAGCCGAAAGCTGACGGCACATCGGGTCCCGATCACCGGTCTCCGCTCGATACACATGTCCGGGCGCGGCCCCGCACTCGTCGGAGGCGAATCCACCGCCCGGCCACTGCTGTTCGCCGACTATTCTCGCGATCGCGGCGTCAACGACATCGACTACCGCCACTTCCCCCGATTTGCCGAATTCGGCGCATACTGAACGGCCTCAGAACTGATTCCACCAGGCAGCGAAGAGGTTCCATCTGCGAACCCCTGGCCACACGCCCGATTCCAGCGGATCCCGCAGTACAGATCCGGGGGGAGACCAATCACGATCACCCCTATACGAAATCGGCGGGACGTGTCATATTGCCTGGTAAGAGCAGTAAAATGCCCCCGCACCCGAAATGAGTGCGAGGGCAGATATTCACCACTCGCGACCGCGCCCAGGCACTTCGTCGCGGCTTCTGAGCCTTCTACTGACCCGAGACGATCGCGGGTAGGCGGACGACCTGACCCGCGTAGGCCAGGCCGGCGCCGAAGCCAAGCAGCAGCGTGGTGTCGCCGGGCTTCGCTTCGCCGGACCGGAGGAGCTGTTCCATCGCCATCGGTATCGACGCAGCAGAGGTGTTCCCGGTCTCGACGATGTCGCGGGCCACGGCGACGGTGTCGGGCAGACCGAGGGTCCGGATCAGGGCGTCAGTGATGCGGCTGTTGGCCTGATGCGGCACGAACGCGTCCAGGTCGTCGGCGGTGACTCCGGCTTTGTCCAGCGCGGCGCGGCACGCCTTCTCGAGGAACGTCACGGCCCACCGGAACACGGCCTGGCCGTTCATCCGAATGTACGGCCGCTCCGCGTCGGCACCCTTCTCCGCCACCTCGCCGAAATACTGGGTGAAGTCCTTGTCCTGCTTGATCGCCGCGGTCTGGCTGCCATCCGAGCCCCACGCGACGGGGCCGATGCCCTCTGCATCGTCGGGTCCCACCACGACAGCGCCGGCACCGTCAGCGAAGATGAACGCGCAAGTGCGGTCGGTCTTGTCGAGCAGGTCCGACAGGCGCTCCACACCGATCACCAGCACGTGCCGTGCCTGGCCGGCGCGCACGAGGCTCGCGGCGTTACCGAGCGCGTAGCAGAAGCCCGCACAGCCAGCGGAGATGTCGAAGGCCGCGGTGTCGTCCATTCCCAGCTCGGTGGCCACCACCGCGCCGGCTGACGGGCCGAGCACCATCTGCGAGGACGTCGCCAGCACGACGGCGTCGACCTGGTCCGCTGCGAGCCCGGCGGCGGCGAGCGCGTCCCTGGCGGCCGCGACACTCATCGAGACGATGGTCTCGTCCGGCTCAGCCCAGCCGCGGGCCGTGATGCCGGAGCGGGTGCGAATCCACTCATCGGAGGAGTCGATCCGGTCGACGATCTCCGCGTTGGGTACGACCCGTCGGGGTCGGTACACGCCGAGTCCCAGCAGGGCCGTATGAGCGACGGGATTTGCGGTTGCGATGGTCGCGGTCATTGAGATCCTCTCCAAGTGAACCGATCGTTCACACCGGTTCCATCGAACCCGAGCCGATCTGTCCACACAAACTGAGGCCGCGATGGTCACTCTGCGGCGACGTGCCCGACTCCTCGCCAGCACCGTCACGGCGGTCCACGAAGTCAGCGTGCACGGCGCCTGACTCACAGACCTACTCAAGCGCTCCGAACGGCCGGGAACTCGCTTTACCAGCACTTTTACTTGGGAGCGCTACTGCCCGGGACGGTGCTCCTGCACGAACGGCTCGGACGAAAACCCGCAGGATTCCTCCCGTCGGCGCCTTCTCCAGTCAGCTGGCGCGCCGGCATGAGTGTCGCGCCAGTAGTCCGCGGCCGTTTTCGGACGGTCACCGACGACGATCGGGGCGCTCTCCCAGTAGTGGTGCGGCGGTATATCGCCGGGGATCGGTGCGCTCCAGGTCCCCGTGCCCTGCTGAACAGCCATCACGCAGCCCTGGCACAGAAAACTTGCGCGCGCCGTTCGGCTACGTGCTCTACCTGAGGAGAGGGACCGCGATGCACTTCCCGCTGATCTACTGGCTGATGCCAGCCATTCTGTTCCCGCCGGAGGTCCGACAGTGGGTCGTTGAGAACGCCCCCTGCTGGCTCCGCGGCTACTGCCCCTAATAGGAGGCTCGGTGATGCTCGACTACGGATTCTTCGGCTGGCCGCTCGGCCCCCTCGGGGAGGCAATGGACGTGGACGTGGTCACCCAATAAATCGCCACGGGCGGTTAACGCCCTGGTAGTCAGATCGTCCACTCGTGTGCAGGAAGCAGCACAGGACCGCTGCGCCCGTGCGGGACGAGCCGCCGCGCAACAGCTATTCACGAGGCGCGTCCGCACTGGGTGCAGTCGTCGTCGGCGATGAAGCTGACGGGGATCCAGCTGCCGTCGAGCGCATCCAACAGAAGCCGGAGCTCCCGGCCATTGTGACAGCGCCACTCCTGCCGAAACGGCCCTCAGCGCAAGTAGGTTCTCCGTGGAACCGAGCCTTCTGGGCCCTGAGGTTTCGGCTTCACACCGCACGAATGCAGAACGGGTGCCCGGCCGGGCTGGCATACACACGCGAACCTCTCTGCGCGGGGGCGACGGGATCGTCTGTCGGCCGCAGCCGTCGACCGCCGGCCGCGAGCACGCACGCGTCCGCGGCCAGCGCGTCATCCGTGCCGAGGTCGAAGTGGATTTGTTGAGGCGTCCCGTCAGGCCATTGCGGCGGAACATGCCGCGGTGCATGCTGGACCACGATCACCGGGAGTCCATCGGCCTGCAGAAAATGATGTGTTTCCGCTCTGGTGATCGATCCGCCGAGCAAGCTGTGCCAGAACGCGCTTTCGCTCTCCAGATCGCCGGAATCCACAACCAGTGACGCCAGGGAAAAGTTCATGATGTTTCTCCTCGTTGTTTGCGGGATGATGCGGCTCAGACCGTGGGGATGATGCCGCCATCGACGCGGAATTGGGCGCCGGTGAGCCACTTGCCGCGGCTCGACGCAAGGAATGCGATCATCTCTGCGATGTCCTCGGGTTCACCGGGGCGCCCCATCGGCACATTCAGGTGATCCACAATCTGCTGGGTGATGCCGTCGATATCGGCACCCTGACTGTCGGCCATCTGTTGGAGGTGTTGGCGCGCACCCTCGGTGACGATGAAGCCCGGCAGAACGCACACCACGCGTACGCCGTGCTCGCCCACTGCCGTTGCCAACTCGCGGCTGTAGGCATTGAGTGCCGCCTTGGACGCGGCGTAGGAGGCCTCAGCTGGCTGGGGCAGATGGCTCGCTATCGAGGACACGTGCACGACGACACCCGAGCCGCGTTCGATCATCCCGGGAACCAGTGCCCGGTCGAGGCGCACTGCGCTGAGCAGGTTCATCTCCAGATCAGCCAGCCAGGAGGCATCGGACCGCCCCAGGGTCGGCATCGGCCCGGTGGCCGCTCCCGCGTTGTTGACCAAGATGTCGACACCTCCGACGCTGTCCACCACTTGCCGGCCAAGTTCGGCCACCCCCTCCTCCGACCGCAGGTCGGCACGGATGAAGGTCGCGGGTAGGTCGTCCGGAGGCGGAGTTCGGGAGGCGGTCAGCACCGTGGCTCCGGCAGAGGCGAAGTGCCGAGCCGTCGCCTCCCCCAGGCCCCGACTGCCGCCCGTCACCAGCACCCGGAGGCCGCCGAACTCGTCGTTCGCGATCGCCATTGACGCACTCCTTCAGTAATGTGAACCCGACTCCGGAAACCGTACACGTAAACGGAGTCTGACTCACCTTTGGAGGAATCGATCTTGCCGTCACCACGCCCGCCTCGTGCCGATGCTCGCCGCAACCGCGAAGCACTCCTGACCGCAGCGCGGCAGGCCTTCCTCGGCGACGACACCGCCCACGTCGACGAGATCGCCCGCCGAGCCGGTGTGTCCATCGGCACGTTGTACCGGCACTTCGACACACGCGAGGCACTCGTAGCGGAGGTATACCGTCAGGAAGTCGAGACGCTCTGCGCAACCCCTGGACAGCTTCTCGAACAGCACGCCCCGGACGACGCCCTACGCGTGTTCCTCCTCTCGCTCGTGGAGCACGCGGCAGTCGGGAGGGGAATGGGGGAAGCCCTCGAGAGCATCATGGCTACCGACTCCCCCGTCTTCGAGAACGCACGCAACGAGATGGCCCTCGCCCTCGACGAACTACTCGCTGCCGGGGCCGCTGCTGGTCTCATCCGCGCCGACGTCGACGGGCGCATCGTTCTGCGTGCCCTGGGAGGCATCTGCGGGATCCGCACAGAAGGGTGGAAAGAAGACGCGGAACGGATTGCCTCGATCCTGCACGACGGATTGTGCAACCCGTCGACCCGAGGGCAGTGAGGGCAACGGATGGATATGGGCCGATTCTCACGGCAGTCTCTGGGGGCAACGTGAGGAGTCGACTCAGTGGCAACAACGCCGCCCTGATCAGACTTCGCGCCCGCTGTGAGCGGGGACCAGATGCAGGTGGTCTTGCGCCCAGAGACTGAGCCCGCACACCATCTCATGTGGGTACTCATGTCGGCGAGGAGGCCTTTGGTGGAATTCAGCCTGCGCCGTGGCGTCGCACCCATTCCTGATTGGGTCGCACGGGGTGTGACAAATCCTGGAGTGACCCCGATCCCGTGCAGACAATCCCGCGGATATGAGGAGTGCCCCGGCGTCCGGAGGTGGAATGCCGGGGCACGGTGCGGGTATCCGGTGGCAGACTCTCCCGCGAGCCGGCGACGCTGCCGGATACTGCGACGAGAATGTCGCCTCCGGGGCGCTCACCTCGCTGGAGGCGCCGGTGCGGGTGTGCTCAGGGCCTGTTCGATCCTTCCGAGATTCGCGGGACCGGAAACGCCCTCACCGCAGACGATCTCGATTTGCTCTGAGCGCTCTCAGCTCAGCTATCCATCGAACCTGACCCGGAAGGCGGCGGCACACCTCAATCCCGTTGTGCACGGTCGGTTCAGTGCCGACGAACGGAAGCACGCACCGCAATCGGGCCGCAGGTCAGGTTCCTAGACGACAGCGCGCACCCTCGTCCGGCAGCTCGAGGTTGACCAGATAATCGGCGACAATCCCATCGATACATTCGTTGCGAGAGATGACTGTCCCGTGCTGGTTGCCATCGACAGTGAGTAGCCGTGCCCCGAGGACCTCGGCCAAGCTGATACCGCCTTCGTGAGGCGTCACCGGGTCCCCGGTTGCCGAGACCACGAGCACCCCCGGAAGCCCGTCGATATCCGTGGCGTAGGGGTAGCCGAGTGTCGGTTCAGCAGGCCAGAATTCGCACCCGTCTTGAGTTGCGGGACTGGTTCCCGGGTCCAGGAACGGCGCTGCTTCGTTCAACTCGCCGCCGAGCTGAGCCATCTCCACCGCGGTGAACCGTTCTTCGTCGAGGCAGTTGATGGCAAACAGCGCTTCGTACGCATTCGCGTACACACCGCTTCCAGATCGACCGTAGTACCCGTCTCGCAGCGCGAGGAGAGCATCGGGCCGGCCCACTTGCATCTCCGAGAGCCCCGCGCTGATGGCAGGCCAGCTCGCTTCGGCATACAGGCCGACGACGATCCCCTCGACCGCAGCGAGGAAGCCGACCTCCCGCCCGTCAGCGGCGATCAGCGGTTCATCTACGAGTGGTCGGAGGAGCTCCTGCGCCGCCGTGGTCGCCTGTGCCGGGTCGGTACCGAGCGGGCACGCAGCCTGGGTCATGCAATAGTCGGCGAAGCGCTGGAACGACTTTTGAAGCCCCTCACTGAGCTGGATCCTGCGATCCGCGGTGTTCATGAGAGGATCCATCGCGCCGTCGAGAACGAGGGCCCGGACACTCTGGGGAAACATCTCGGCATACACCGCTCCGAGGCGCGTGCCGTAGCTCACACCGGCGAAGGTGAGCTTGTCATCACCGAGCGCGGAACGGAGTACGTCCATGTCGCGCACGGCATCCCGCGTTCCGAGATGTGCGAGCAGCTCTTTACTTCCCGAGCCGTCTGCGCACTTGTCCACGATCGCTCGTGCGGACTCTTCCGTCCATTCTCCAAGCGCCGAGAGGGGCGCGTCGGCGTCACGCTCTTCGTCGGTGTAGCAATCGACCGCCGGACGGCTGAGACCGACTCCACGCGGATCGAAGCCGACGATGTCGAAGCGCTCGGTGAGGGGCCCGCCGGTCCACAGCGCGGCGACCAGCGGGCCGAACGTCGTCGACTGAATGCCGGGGCCGCCTGGATTCAGCACGACTGAGCCGATACGGTCGGCGCCGGTGGCGGCATTTCGCGTGACGGCGATCTCGAGAGTCTCGCCGTCGAGGTCTTCATAGTCCATCGGCACCGTGAGTGTGGCGCACTCAGCTCCCTGGGCCGCTTCGACAACCTCAGGAACGGGGGCTTGGGAGCTCACAATCGTGGGGTCGCACGGCCCGAACTCGAGTTCCTGCTCCATGAACTGTTCGAGTCCTGTATTGCTCGATTTTTCGCGGTCAGCCGGTGCGGCGCCGGCGCAGCCGGCGAGCAGCAGCAGCGAAGCCCCGGCGACCACCACCCGGCCCCTCTTGGTCCATCGCCTACGTTCGTCGTCTTTCCATCGGCTACGCATCGGCGTGCTGTTCGGCACAGTCTTCCTCTCGTGGGTTTCAGCTAGCGAGTTCGTCGACCAGTTCGGTCGCATCCAGACAGGCTGCAAATCCGCGATCTGCGCACCACAGCCGGCGAGATGCGGGCCTGCCGCAGCAGGTCGATCCATACGGCGACGTCGAGTGATGGACCGACACGCCGCACTACCAAACTCGATGTCCAGACGCTAGCACACTGTACTAGTACAGTGTGTCAAAGTGGATGGCAGAGGTGCCGCGAAGGAGGACATCGAGACCAGCTGAAATCGCGCGCGTCTGATCGCTTGTGGCGTACGACCTACTGAGCCCGGCATGGTCACCGTCAACACCAGGCACGGACCGAGCGACGATGGAGGTCCGATCCGGCAGCATCACCCGGCCACGGATATCGATATGAGGCCCCGCCTGAACTGCCCACTTCTCAAGACGAACTTTCATCACGAAACGGAGGCATAGATGCCCGTAAACTTTCGCTGTCGCTCGAACAGCAACAGAACAGACCGTCAACCACGCGTGATCGGCATCGCCACAATGCTGCCGGCTGCGCTACTGGCGGCGGCCTACACGTCCACGGGACCCGACCCGGCTCCCGGCACCAGGTCCGACGCGGCAGATATCGAGCAGCTCCGTACCCAGAGTCTCGATTTCGGATCATGCCAGGGATAGGCACCGCCCTCGCTGACCAGATCTTCGCTGTCATCGATCGGACTGAGTGCGCCCGGGCGCACTGCAGGCATTCGCGGCGACGGAGGGGGTTGAAGGGCACCGACATCGTCGACAGCTTCGATATCGCGGGATTCGACCTACGCGGTGTCGGCCCATCGACCCCGGCCATCGACTGTGTGAGCGGCGAGCAGTCAGAAAGTAGGGGTGTTGTGTCGGCGCGAGTTGGACGAGTCGCAATCCCCCCGGGCGCGACCAGCAGAATCGGCTCAGCGCGTAGATAAAGCACTGGATTCACGCAGTGGATCCAGCGAGCCCGCGGACACCGATAGCGGATCCGTCGCCGGAAAAACGAGTTAGCCGGCGGGCATCTTGTGCACAAGGTTCGAGCGACGGTGGCGCTCGCAAGCTAGTCCGCCGGGGCAGCTATGACGACGAGGCTATTCGTGGGGCTTGATCTGGAGTCCTGTGACGAGGACGTCGAGTAGCCGTGGGACGCGATCGTCCCACTCCTCAGCTGTGACGTGGGACATGAACCAGGACAACAGGATGACGTCACGCGGGTCTATGTCGATTCGGAACTCTTCCGATGACGCACCAGCGCTCAGCAACGTGCCCAGCGCGCTGCCGAGCTTGCCCATGGTCGACGCGGACATGTCCTTCCAAACGGAAATCTCTACGACCTCGAGGATGCCGCGCTTGACGCGGACGTACTCGGCCAGACGGGCAAACCAGGATCGGAGCGCTTCTATGGGCGGCTTCTCCGCCACGAGCTGATCGGCCGCGATGACGAGCTCACTGATCTCGGTCTCGTAGACGGCAGCGAGAAGCGCATCCCGTGTCGAGAAGTGCCGATAGAGGGTCGCCTGTCCGGTGCCTGCCCGCTGGGCGACCGTCGACAGTCGCAGATCGTCGAAGCCGCTCAAGATCTCACGGGCAGCAGCGAGGATCGCCGCACGGTTCCGACTTGCATCCTGACGCATCACAGCTCCCCGGCTTGCTATCGGACAGTTTGTCCGCTTCACTCAAGCGGACAGGTTGTCCGCTTAAGAACGAAGGTATCTCGTGGAGCAAGTCATAGCAATAACTGGAGCCAGCGGCGGGATCGGTGCTGCGACCGCTCGGAGGCTTGCACGTTCGGGGGCCGCCGTCGTACTCGGGGCACGCCGCCTGGAACTTCTCGACGCACTCGTCTCCGAGATCGAGTCGGACGGCGGCCGGGCTGTCGCCACTGTCGTAGACGTCACCAAGCCCGAGGACGTCGAGCGCCTAGTCTCGGTCGCGGTCGAGACTTACGGCAGGCTCGACGTGCTCGTCAGCAACGCCGGAATCGGCCCCATTTCCCCAATGCGCTCTCGCAAGACGGCGGAGTGGAACGCGATGATCGATGTCAACGTGCGCGGGGTCCTGCACGGCATCGACGCGGCGATGCCCGTCTTCGAGAACCAAGGGCACGGGCACTTCGTCACCATAGTCTCGACAGCCGGGATCAAGATCCTGCCCACCATGGCGGTGTACGCCGGAACGAAGAATGCCGTCCGCACCATCCTTGAAGGGCTTCGGCAGGAGTCCACCGACGGGACCATCAAAACGACCGCTATCTCACCCGGGTACATCCGGACCGATTTCGCATCGACGATCACCGACGAGGCCGTCTTAGCAGGCATCCAATCAGGCATGGCAAACATCTCCATCGACCCCGACGCCGTCGCTCGCAGCGTCGAATTCGCCATCGACCAGCCGTGGGACGTCGAGATCGGCGAGCTCGTCATCCGCCCAACCGTTCAGGGCTGACAGGCTCGCCTGCTGACCAGGACGGAAGGCGGCGCTTCGAGTGCACGAGGAGATCGTCGGTGACACCTTCTTCGATCGTCTGACCGGCGAGCGGGTCAACGCGATTCGTTCGTGGAGCGAGCAAGCCCTTTTTGCCACACCCTCAGGAGTCACATCCGTGTGGAACTGAGCGAACGCAAAGGTTTGGTCACCGAGCGAGCCGCACCGGCCATTGAATGGTTACAGAGCAGCGCCACCGAGCGGCAAAATCTGTGGCTCCCGGCACTATCTGGCAGGTTTTTGCCGCCGTTATTGGCACGATGCCGATCACGAGCAGGGCATCGGCATCGGCATCGGCATCGGCACCACGTTCGGGATGCCCCTTGTCGGGAAGCTGCCATGTTCGAGATGCTGTCGGTTCTGGCCGAGTTCCAGCGCGAGCTGATCGCGGCCCCTCACTCGCGACAGACTGGCCCCTGCACGAGCCCGCGGCCGCAAGGGCGGCCGGCCCTTGAGCACAGCCTGGACCAGACCGCGCTCCCCACGCCACTACGACGCGGGCGAGCACACCGTCGCGCAGATCGCAGACGGACTGAAAATGTCGCAGACCACGGTGTAGGGGGATCTGTGTAAGGGAACGGAGCTCCGATCGGAGCCCACGGCACCGCCGGAACCTCCGCCGCCGGTTCTACCCTGCGTATCTGCCCGGCGTGCGGGCGCGAGCCCACCACTCGCCCGACGCCGCGCATCAACGCGCTGACCTCGCCGTGGATTGGCTGTACCTGGATCCGGGCCGTCCGGGCAGCTGACCAGTAATCACCATTGTCAGCATTGCGAACCCGATCAGCCCGCCGTCGACCTGCCTGCACCGTTTGTAGTCACGGCCCCATCCTCACCGGGCCGTCCGCCGCGCCCATGGAGTCCATCGACCGTCGTCGCCACGCTTCGTAGCCGCCGATGTCGTCGTAATCGGCTGATCCCAGTACTTTCCGCGGCGCCACAGGAAGCTGAAGAACCGACGGTGGTCCTTCACATACGACTGCCGTGTGCCCTCGGCGAGAAACGTGAACCGTGACCGACGGACGAACCTCGCCAGTCGCGGATCGATCCGACCGACCGAGTCGATCAGGATCGGCGTAGCCTCGCCGACCCCCAGCACCCGCTCGCGGGCATCGACGTCCACCCTTCCGTCCAGCACATCGTTGAACTCGACGGGCACTTCGACACCACGAGTGGTCCAGTACGACATCAACTCAGCGCAATCCGGCCAGTCTTTACCTCTGGAAACCGCGTCCGCAGTAGGCGGAACTCCGTCAAGGCCGAACGCGTCTGCAACATGCCGGTTCGGACAAGTCAGGAGTCCGACTGCCCCGTCGCCGGTGTGTCGCCGATGACGGCGGCAACGGCCAGTTGGAGGGTCTCGGTCTCGGATGCAAATCGCATAGCGTTGGCCGGGAGCGCGCGTTCTGTGGCGAGTCCGTTGAGGACGGTGGTCAGGAATCGTGCACGTCGCTCCGCCTTACCTGCGGGGATTGCGCCTTCGTCGATGAGGACGGTCAACCAACGCTCGATTCGGCGGAGCCCCAACCGTTCGAGCGCGAGGTACACGGCGGACTCCTCTTCGCTTGGGCCGGAGGCGATGTACGACTCGTACATCGCGCGCCACTGCTTACGCGCGCGATCGCCGGCCCCGAATTCCGAGAGCAGTAGCCGCAAACATGCGACGAGGCGGTCCGCGGGTGTTCGCTCGGTGTCATAGATCGGGTCGTCGGGGATCTCGATGTCGTAAAGCCCTGCCACAACGGTCTCGACGAGCTCTCGTTGCGTCGGAAAGAAGTGACGAAGCGACCCCGTGCTCACGCCGGCTCGTGCTGCGACGGCGCGGACGCTCAGCCGAGCCGTGGGGTCTTCGCCGAGCATTGTCGCAGCCGCGATCAGAATTCGATCGCGTGTATCTCGCTGTGTTGAACGGCCATTCATGGTTTCGTGCCTCCTGAAGCTGATTTATCACAGTGTGCTAGTTGAGTGAAGTCGATCTGCACAGTGCCGTGACAGAACAGGCGGTCGACAGGAAGTGAGCGAATGGCGTGGCCTCGGCGAACTCCGTGGATAACATTCCGCCGCAGCCGCATTGGAGAGAACACTCACCCAGTGGACTGCAACAACATCGGCGCAGGAGAGACGGCGGCGCCTAGATGCCCGAACGATGGCTGTCCACGGAGGTATGCACCAGGAACCTAGCGGAGCTGGTCTGCAGCGGCCGCCGCTGCCCCGGCGATCAGACGGTCGTCGTAGTCCGCTTCCCGTTCATCACGTGAGGACAGCACCGAGATGACGATAGGCGGTCCGTCGGTGGGCCACACCACGGCCAAGTCTCCGCGCGATCCGTACATTCCTCCTCCGGACTTGTCCCCGACCGTCCAATCCTCAGGTAGTTGAACGCGCACCAAGTTGCCTCCAGTCCGCGAGTCCTTCATCCAGTCGGTCAGCATGGTCTTCTCCTCGTCATCGAGCGCATCACCGAAGACGTACTCGCGCACGTTGTTCGCGGACGCCCGTGGGGTGGTGGTGTCACGTGGGTCCCCGGGGAGCGCTTCGTTGAGGTCCGGCTCGATACGCGAGACCATAGTCCCGGTGTCGCCGAGTTCATCGAGCTGTGCGTCGAAGGCCTGCGGTCCGCCGAGCTCGGCGAAGATGAAGTTCGCAGCTGCATTGTCACTCCGGGTCAATGCGGCCTCACAGATTTCGTCAAGGGTCATCGTCTGCCCCACCCTGGTCTCGGTCACGGGGGAATGCTTGATGATGTCCGAGGCGCCGACCTCCACGGTCTTGGCAAGACCCGTTGGGCCCACGTCGTCGAGCAGCGCTGCGGCGGCTAGCGCCTTGATCGTCGAAGCGTAGGCAAACCTTTCGTCACCCCTCCATTCGATCTCGCGCCCCGTACCGGTGTCGACTGCATACACACCCAGGCGCGCATCGAAGCGCTCCTCTAGCGCAGCGAACACCGAATCGGCGACGCCGGTTTCCGGAGCCGATGTCGCGTCGATGGCGTCCGACGTGCTCGACACGGTCCGACCACAGGCAGGGAGCAGGCATAGACCGATCACAGCGGCAGTAATCAGGATCTTGTCGTACGCACCTCTTCCGTTCGACTCAGCGTCCATGAGCACCCTTTCGTCATCATCGTATATCACAGCGTGCTAGCCTAGCTCCACATTTCTATCACACTGTACTAATTGCAGAACTAACGGGGAAAAGATGATGATTGAAAATTGGCGGTTCCGGCGTGTGCGTGCTGGATCCGGTGAGCCGCTGAGTCGTTACCGTTGGTGGCAGATGTTCGGCAGATCCCTCAGGGCAATCTCGCTTCCCTCTTCTGACGGCACGACGTCCGTCTACACAGTCGACGTTCGCCACGCTGGCGACATGACTGACGGAGAGATACGCGCACGACTTTATGTGGATGGATCGTTGCACTCATTCGCAAGGATGCCGGTCCGGTTTTCGGTCCCGGGCGGTCACATCGAGGTCGCCATCAACGGCTTCGGGCTCAAACGGTGCCACTACGTGCATCCAGGCGGCACCGAGCGGCAACTGAACCCCGATCCCGCATCCGCAGAAGGACGCCGGGCCCGAATGCACCGTAGTCACCCGAGTTTGAGTCGTATCGTCGGCCTCGTCTCGACCGCGCTCGTCCTCGCCGGCTTGTGCGTCACGGTGCCACAGATCGTCGAAGCAATCTCCCGGATCCCACCTGTCGCCAACACGATCGGAACCTTCACATCTCCTGTGCAACTTCCCCTTCCAGTAAGCTTGCTCTTCGGGATCGGAGCCGTCGTCGGTAGCACCGAACGTGCCTTGCGGATGCGATCGAGCTGGATCGACGAGCTCGCCAGCTAAGACCGCGAAAGACAACGACCATTCCGAGCAAGCGCATACAGCGCGACGCCCTCCTCATGCTGGAACTCGATGTGCTCGCCAGCCGCCGCCGTCGCATCCGTTGTGGACCTCTCGCGGTGAAGGGGTTCGCGAGATTCGCCGGTATCTCGGCGATCGGGGTCGACAGGTAGTCCGCAGAGTGAGTGCTCTGCATCATCACAATGCCGCTGCCGTAAATCCGGCCCGTCGGATCGACTTGGCTCCTGCCACCACCATCCGTGCTTGATTTTCCCGCACGCGGAAAGTCCCGAGCGCGTGCCACGGCGAGAGGCCGGGATTACCACCGAACCAGCCTCCGGCGATCGCCCCGATCGACACGGGTGTCCCCGAACCCTCCACAAGGGTTCGGGGACCAGAAGTCCTCGGTGGCCGCATCCAGAGCGGAAGAGGGATCGCGGAAGACGGGCACCGGTCGTAATCGCCCCGATGCCCACCCAGATCAGCCGCAGCGTCTTTCGGCGTCGCCACCGTAGTTCGGCCGGGTCGTTGAATCCGGGGATCCGGTATCGGCCCTGCGCATCAGTGATCGGCGTTAGCTGACCATAATTCCCCTGTAGTTCATCGAGTCACATTAAATGATGGGTGCGTGCCGGAATAACCGGATCTTCCAGCCGATTTCGGGCACCTTCATGGAGGCGATCAGCGGCCGCATCGGGCGAGCATCATTTCTGATTCCTTCTGACGGATCTCGCGGGCGGGGCGGTTCCGGTGATCGCTGAATGCCTGAATGTGAGTGATCAGATGGAGAATCCCGACAGTCACCGGAATCGGGCCGGCCAACATAGTGACCGGATCGTCGCCGATCACGGTGGCGGAATGTACGCGTGCCAGCGGCGTCAGCCCGAGTTTCTTTCGCATGTTCGCTCGTTATCACAAGCAGTGTTGCGGCACTGTCTGAAATCTGCGTCAGCCAAGCCGGATCACCTGGCATCTACCGGTCGCATCATCATCGAGACCCGCATACATCACGAATACACGAACAAAGATGGGGCGCCGATGAACTCAGGGAATCTGTATGTCGTCCCGTCGGTACTCCACCGAAACGAATAACGAAGGAGTCGACTTCCCCTACCGACTCGACCTGAGGTTCGGCTTCAAAGGAGAATTCTGAGCTTTCGAGCGGTGACGACAGCCTCGTAACGAGTCTGGGCGTCGAGCTTGCTCATGGCGCTTCGCAGATAGCTTTTAACCGTCTCCGGTGCGAGAGATAGGCGGCGTGCTGTGTCCTTGTTACTGCAGCCGAGTGCCACATTCGAAAGCACGTCGATCTCGCGAGGAGTCAGGCGTACTGCGGGGTCTACCGCTACTTGACCTCTCCACACTGAAGCGAGATTCAGAGATATCTGGCGTAGACGGGTCCGTACAGTCGGATCCGAGATCCGCTGGGTGAGCGATCGCAGTTCGGCGTGGATCTCGCGAAGCACTTCGATATCTGCTTCGGTACATCCCGGGAGTTCGGAATTATCAATCAGTTTCAGTCTCCGATCGACCTCGTCACGGACAGCGATCTCGATGCTGAGCCGGTGAGCTGCATTGAGGGTCTCCCGTTCGAGTAACGCATCGAGCCGGGCATTGTCGCGGTTGGCGATATAGAGGACAGCACGGGTTTTTCGCTGGACAACCACCGGTGCCGCGAGAATAGTACGTAGACTTTCGGCAGCGACGGGTCAGTCGTAGTGGTGGGTGATTTGTTCGGAGTTGCGGAAATCAGTGACCAACGCCGGCTTTCTACTCGACACCACGTGGCCACCGAGACCTGTCGAAGGCAGTACCTCCAATCCACGAAGTGCGTGAGCTCGGGTTCCGATGAACTCGCTCAGATACAAAACATCGTTACGGACCTCGCCGGCGAAAGCCACTATCCCGCTGGTGGCTACAGCGCGCAGCTCCTTGCGTAGTGCGTCACTGTCGCGAGGTCGCATAAATGGGAGCGATTGTGTCACTGAGGATCTTATTTCCTTCACAGCAGGGGTGGTCAATCGTTCTCGAGACGGCGAAGATGCTGGATAGCAGATGTCCGAAGAAGTTCGAAGGGCTGGGCATCGTACGATCCACGCCACGCCATCTCAGGCGCGAGATCATGGACACGGCGTCAGTACTGTTGCTCCGTCAAACCGAAACTGCCCCAGACAGTCTCGATGGGTGGGCCTCCGTAAGGAAGCCAGTTGACAGCAAGACAGACGATCCGATCATCCTCGATCGGGCTTCGATGCGAGTTCGCCTGTACGGGAGCCGGTCCAACTGCCTTCGGGCGCCAGGTCGAACGACGATCATGAGATGTGGACATGTGTTTGCGCAGGAGCCAGAGACAGGAGTGAACTGTCACCCCTGTCTCTGGAGTGACTGCTAGCCCTTCTTCAGAATGACTGTCTTGGTTTCTGTGTACGCGTCGAGGACTGGTGCGCCGTGCTCCCGACCCCACCCGGACTGCCTGTAGCCTCCGAAGGGCAGCGCTGGGTCGAGGACGTGGTAACTGTTGATCCACACTGTTCCAGCCCGGAACTTGGCAGCGATGTTGTGCGCTTTCGCGACGTCTGACGTCCAAACGGCTGCTGCGAGACCGTAATCCGTGTCGTTAGCGGCTCTTATCAGGTCGTCGGCATCGTCGAATCGCGAGACCGTCACGACAGGGCCGAAGATCTCCTCCTTGACCACGCGCATCGTGGGCTTCGTGTCGACCAACACAGTGGGTTCGACGAAGTAGCCCGTATCGCCCTTGCGGCCACCTCCTGCAACAGAAGTGGCACCCTCACTGCGCCCGATGTCGAGGTAGCCGAGCACGCGGTCGAGTTGCTCCTGAGAAACAACCGGGCCGACCTGTGTCTCGGGGTCCAGGCTGTCTCCGACTTTGAGTTGATTCGCAGCTTCCGCGAGTCCACTGACCACTCTGTCGTATACCGATGACTCCACGAAGAGGCGGGAACCGGCTTCGCATGCTTCTCCCTGATTGAAGAAGATCGCGTTCGCGGCGCCGGCGATCGCTGCGTCGATGTCGGCATCAGCGAAGATCACGTTCGGTGATTTGCCGCCGAGCTCGAGAGTGACCTTTTTGAGGTTACCTTGAGCTGCGGTAATGATCTTCTTACCCACTTCCGTGGACCCGGTGAACGAGACCTTGTCCACACCGGGGTGGGCGGTGAGCGCGGCACCAACTTGATCGCCGTATCCCTGCACGACGTTCACCACTCCGTCGGGAACACCGGCTTCGAGGAGCACTTCACCGAGCAGAGCCGCCGTGAGTGGTGTCTGCTCCGCGGGCTTGAGGATGACGGTGTTGCCTGTGGCCAGAGCAGGTGCGAGCTTCCAGGCTGCCAGCATGAGTGGGAAGTTCCACGCGACGATCGCAGCCACCACACCGACAGGTTCGCGGACGGTGTACGCGAAGTAATCACCGGGCGTCGCGACAGCGGAGATGGGGATGGTGGTTCCTTCAAGCTTGGTAGGCCAGCCCGCAAAGTACCGGAACCAGTCGACGGTCAAAGGGAGGTCGACCAATCGTGCGTAGGTAGCAGGTTTCCCGCTGTCGAGCGCTTCAAGAATTGCGAACTCTTCGAGACGTTCTTCGATAAGGTCAGCCACCTTCCACAAGATCTTGCTTCGCTGCACCGGGGTGAGCCGACCCCACAGCCCGTCGAGTGCACGCCGTGCGGCCTTGACTGCTCGATCCACATCGCTGACCGATCCGAGGGTGATCTGGGCGAGCGGGGTGCCGTCGGAAGGATTGAAAGTGGTGAAGAAGTCCCCGGATGCGGACTCTTCCTGTCGGCCATCTATCAGGTTGAGTACTGGACTGGCCAGGAAGGACGACACCTTCGGCATCTGGGCCGGAGACGGGAGTGCATTGTTCACAGTCATGATTTCTCCTAAGTGTTCTGATGGCGGCATGAAGCCTGATTTTCGGTTTCTGCATCGACGTGTTCCGCGTCCCCGCATCGTTTTCTCCATGCGGATGATCTGTCGTGGTCAATCTGTCCGTGTGGCCTTGACAAACTTGAGGGTCGACGTCGAATCTTGGCTCTAGACGGGCTAATTTGAGCCCGACGAAGCTTGTTTCCGGAGGATTGCCGTGCCCTACTGGTCCACTTCTGGCTTGGACATCAAGGAACAGGTCAGTTACTGGGGGGATGTCATCTGCGAGGCATTCACGCCGCTCACTCCTCGGCGTGGACCAGCGCAGGTCGATCGCAGTGCTACGCCCGAGGGCGTCCCCGGATGGGTTCGGTCCGAATCACTGGTCCACACCAATGTCGCGGAGATCGCGTCCTGTACCCAACTGTTAACGCACGGACCCGCAGAGGTTCGGCGCGCTCCGCTCGACGCATTCTTCGTCAATCTCCAGATCGCTGGGACCTGCTATGGCGAACAAGATGACCGACGATGTGTGATCGGTCCGGGCAGTTTCGCTGTCTTCGATACCACCCGCCCTTACAAGCTCGAGTTCCATGAGCCTCCGCAACAAGACAGCTGGCGGGTGCTTTCCTTCCGTGTTCCCCAGGATCAGTGGGAGGCAGCGGCGGGCAACGGTGCGGTGGCTCGTGCAATCGATACGGATGCAGGACCAGGCCGAATCGTCGGAACGATGATGAATACCGTGTGGGCCGAACGCCCAACACTTGACCTCGAGACTCTGCGGCGCATCGAAAATGCGTTCTCCGACGTCCTCACGGCGGTCACTTCCACAAATCAGGGGCAAGGCGCGCCGAGTGGGAACGAGCGAAGCGACGCCGCTGTTCGGCGAGTCGTGCGCCACTATGTACGCGAGGCGATTCCGCTGGGGCGGGTGACTGCGGAGGCGGCGGCGCGGCAGGCATCGGTCTCGGTCAGGACCTTGCATCGTGCGTTCCAAGTGGCGGGGACGACCTTCGCCGATTGCGTCCGAGACGAACGCCTCCTGGGAGCGACGAGTGATCTGAAAATTGCGCCGAGCCATGTCACATTGAGTGAGATCGCCGCTCGTTGGGGATTTTGTGACAGTTCTCATCTGACCCGCACTTTCCAACGTAACCTCGGCTGCACACCGTCGCAGTTCCGTGAAACAAATCGCTCCGGGTGAGCTCAGCAGCGAACGGACTGGCTACTACGACACTATCCCTGCGGCGGATTGCATCGGGTCGTAGTCGTCGCGCCTGAGCAATTCATGAAGCTGCCGTCGGCGAACGCCCATGTTGCCTCCGTCGTACACGGGGAAGCACAGAACGTCCTCCATGATCCCCGCAATCGGTGTCTGGTCGCCGTACGCGTTCACACCAACGACCCTCATGGCGTCGTACACCGTCTGCACTGACAACTCTGATGCGAAGACCTTGACCATGTGAGCAAGTTCCTCGTCGTCTCCGGTGGTCTTGTCGTACAGGTCGCATGCCTTCCACGTGAAGTAGCGGGCAGCCTCGATTCGTGTCTTGATATCAACCAGCATGTAGCCGACGTTCTGGTAATCGATGATCGGCACGGGGCCCGAACGCTGATCGGTCTTGCAGAACTTGAGGGCGTATTCAAAAGCTGCGCGCATTCGCCCCACGCACGCTGCCCCGATCAGTGATGAGGTCCAGTTAAGGGTCTTGCGGACGATCTCGAGCGCGTCGCCAGGGGCGCCAATGATGTTCTCGGCCGGAACCCGAACGTTGGTGAATGTAATGCGTGGCGACACCGTGGCCCGATGTCCCATTGTGTCGATGTAGGACTCGACCTTGATGCCCGCAGAGTTACCGGGCACAACAATTACGGCGGCGGACTCCTGTGGAGGCAGATTCGGGTCGGTGCGACACAGGACACTGATCAGATCGGCGCCGTTGCCGTCCCAGCCTGAACCGTTGGTGGTGAAGTGCTTGTCTCCGTTAATTACCCATTCATTGCCCTCCAACCTCGCGAAGGTCTGGATACCCACCGAGGGGTCGGCGGAGTCGAGGTTCGCTCCACCGTGCGTCTCGGTGAAGGCCCAGGCCGCGAGCAGGGGCTTGTCACCGGCGAAGGGAGTCAGGAACCGGGCTTTCTGGTCCGCTGTACCGAAATTGATGATCGGTTTGAGCCCTAGGCCCGTAGCAAGAAGAGCGCTTGGCACGTTGACGTCAGCAACCGTCATCTCCTCGGCAGCGAGGGCGAAGTCGACGGAGGACATTGCGGTGCCGCCGCAGTCAACCGGCAATAGCGCTTTCACGAAACCCGCGTCCACCATGTCCTGGTAGAAGGGTTTGATTGCAGCAAACCGCTGCTCCGGCCGAGGGTAAGGAGCGATCACATCCTCTACCCGGCTCAGCCTTTCCTGCGCGAACGATCGCGCTGCCTTCTGCAATGCTGCTTGATCGGCGCTCAAGTCGAAATCGATAGCCATGATGCTCAGATCCTCCACACTCGAACCTACTGTGATACCCAGCACAATTCGCTGCCGGGACCCCAATAGTGGGCCTTCCAGAGCCGAAAAACTTGGACGGGCGCGCCGTGCGAATTGGACTATCACGCCAAGTTCGAACCAGTAAGCCGAGATATGGGTCAAGCGTGAAGTGTCTTCGCCGCTCTAGCACCCCGCCTTCCGACGAAGGTCTCTATCGCCAGACACTGTCTCCGAGTCACTGATCTCACCTGTCGTCAACCCCTTGGCGTTGCGCGACAACACGATCTCGTCGACCCGGTTCAATCGTCGTTTGGCGTTTCATGGGCGATCTGCGGCTCGAGCATCCCCTCCCTATCTCCGGAGACCTCGATTGAAACGTGGCCTCTGGCCTCGGTCAACACCGTTTTTTATCTAGTTCCGTTCCTGACCTTGGACGACTCCCCTCCGGCGGAGTTTGGCGACCGAACGGGTGCATGACGGTGGTTTCGCCCGAGTGGTGGGCGAGTCGGTCGACGACGTGGCCTTTCGGGAGTGCTTGAGGGAAGACGCCTTTGGCGATTCTGCGAAAGATGAACGCTGTCTGGTTTTCGATGTGTTCGGGTCGGCAGTGTGGAGTGTCGGAGGTCCGTACCGGCGGCGCCGGTGTCGTGGGTGCGAAGGGTGCCCGCCCATACGTAGAGGGGGTGCACCCACTTCAGTTGACGCGTGCGGTTGATAGCTTCAGACCGCACATGCGGTTCGTTGATCGTCTCAAACTCGATCGGCGTGAGCTTCCTGAGGCGTCGTTACCGACGTTTGCGATGGCAGGTCTTCTCGATCCAGGTCACGATGGCCAATCGTAATTCTTCCTGAGTTGACCACCGTTGTCGGTCGCGGACGTTCTTCTGCAACAGTGAGAACCATGCATTCCATGGCCGCGCGTGTCGACCAAATCCCCGACCCGGCCCGCGGATTACCGTAAACCATTGTCGGACAATGCATTAATACGATTTCGACCGATCTTGACTACCCCAATCGGAGTGCACGATCGTTCCGGCAGCGTCGCGTCGACTGAAGGCATTGGTCAGCGCGTTCACCGTCAGCGCCGCTTTGATCCGGAAGTCGATCGAGTACCCGACTATGCTTGTTCGCGTTCACGTCCTTGATCGCGCACAGGTATAGCTTTTCCGGTATCAGTCCGGTGTTCGCGGAGGTGTCGCCGTGCCACAACTGGTTCGGCTTCTGTGGCTGTGTTTCCGGATTACGAGATCGTCATGGATGGGTGGGCTCGACTGCTTGTTCAGTTCTCGCTTCTTCGCGCACATCGGCCAGATACGTTGCCACCAGCGCCACCGAGCGACGCGGTTCTCGCCGGCGATGACGCCTCGGTTCGGCGATTCGTCGGCGATGAACTGATATCCGAAAGCTGGGTCCTCGGCATGAATGTCGTAGTTAGCGTTGATTAGATGCGCATCATCCCAATCACGTTGCATAACTGGACTTCACTTCCATGTGCAGAAGCCTTGCGTCGTGAAGCCGAGCACACGGCCTGCCACTATGACGGGAATCCGTGGTCGGCAAGGTCGCAGACCACGGGAAACATCATTCGGTTTGACGTCTTAGGACAGGTAGTCGACGACGCGTCGCATCCCTTCCGCTTCCTACGCATACTTGTGCCGCTAAGCACACCCCTGGCCTATTGCCGGGCGCGGACTACTGCTTCGTCGTCTGTTGGGTCTGGGATCTCGTGTGGGCGGTAGTTGGGGAGGCGGGTGGCGGGGATGATCGCCGTTGCGCTGATGGCGGCGAGGATGAGGAAGCCCAACTTGAGGGTTCCGAGTCGGGCGTCCTCGTTGACGGCAACGGCGGCGTCGATTTGCTCGACCGTTGCATCGGTGTCGTCGAGGAGTTCACGGAGTTGGTCATTGCCGACGAAGTTGACGTTGTCGAGATCGACTTGTGCGATGAGGGATTCGGGTAGATCGACGTTGTCGATTACGGCTTGACCGACACTGAAGCTCAAGATCGTGACGAGAAGCGCTCCTGCCAATGCTGTGCCGACTGCGGATGCGAGATTCTGAGTTGTGCCGCGGATGGACCCGACATCTCCCGCCAGTTCTTTGGGCGCGGCGGTGACGAGGACGTTGAACACGAGGGTAACCAGCGCGCCTTGACCGATTCCGAATACGATCAGGCCGGCGATGGTGGGGACGGTTTCCCAGTTGTTCGTCACGACGTAGGCAAGCCAGACAAGTGCGACAGTGGTGAGGGTGAACGAGAAGACTCCGATGGTGCGGGGGCTGTACCGCTTGTAGAAGCGGACAACCAGTGTCGCGGTGACGAAGACGGTCAGATTGAACGGCATCATCGCCAGGGCTGTGTCGAACGGTGTCCGGCCCTGCACGATCTGGATATACAAGGGCACAGTGAAGTTCAGCGCAGCCTCGAGAGCTACGACTATGAACATTGCATACACCGCGGCGCGCTCGCGTGAGCTTCCCAGTACCGAGAGATCGACGAGGGGCACTTTGCCCTCACGGATTCTGCGTCGGGTCCAGGTGAAGAATGCTTGTCCGAGCACCACTCCCACGAGGATCAGTAGCGGAGCTGGCGAGAGTCCGAGTAGGTCGAACGGGGCGTCCGGGGAGGCGAGGAAGACTCCCCATCCGTTGAGGTTGTTGAAGCCCAGAGTGAGCAAGACGACGCCGCCGCCGATGAGGGCTGCCGCGACGAGGTCGATCTTGATACCGGCGTGCCCGCGGTCGGAGCGAAGGGTGAAGCTGAGCGCGAAGACTACGACGGCGAAGGCGAGGACGATCCCGAAAACCGGACGCCATCCGACCAGTGTGCCGAGGGCGCCTCCGATGAAGAATGCACTCAATCCCGATACTGCCCGTGCCGAGCCCAGCGATCCGATAGCGGTGGCTTGTTGTGCCCCTCGGTAGTTTTCGGCGATCAATGCGACGAGTGACGGAACGATGATCGCGGCCGAGGCGCCGGCCACGGCTTGACCTGCAATGGCCCATCCGATCGACGGCGCGAGGATCATCATCAGGGCCGAGCAGCCGAAAGTGGCGACGACGAAGCGGAAGATCAGGACCCATCCGACCCGTTGACCGAGTTTCGCACCGACCATCACCAACGCGGCTACGGCTAGGCCGTAGACAACGATCGTGGTGCTAGCGACGGTGGGAGCGACGCCGAAGTCTTCGACCATGCCGCCGAGCGAGACGGGAAGCGCGGCGACGTTGAAGGACATCAGAATCTGGGCGAAGAAAAGTCCGACCATCGGTAGCCAGGATTGCCGGTCTTCGTCGGTCGAGGGTGCAGTTCGGTCAGTTGTCACGAGAATCTCCCTCGTCGGTGCGGTGGGCAGTAGAAGCGAACAGGTTCAGTCCCAGGGTCCGCGAGAGATACGCGGTAACGCGCTGCCCACGGACGCTGTTTCCGGCAAAGTCCAGACGCGGTGAGAAGGTACCGATCGCGCCTTTTCCCGGTGCGATCGCCACGATTCCACCGGACACCCCCGATTTCGCGGGGAGTCCGATCTCGAAGAGCCATTCGCCAGAACGCTCGTACATTCCGGTCGCTGCCAACACGGAAAGAGTGTCCCGACACACGTGCGGCGAGACGACGTGATCACCCGTCACCGGATTGACTCCGCCGTCAGCCAGTGTCGCTCCCATGACCGCGATATCTCGAGCGCTCACGTTCAAAGAGCACTGCCGCGTATAGGTGTCCACCACCTCGAGAGGATCGATGTCGATGCGGCCGTAGCTCTCGAGCAATCGGGCGATGGCTTGATTGCGCTGATTGGTGAGCATCTCGGAGTGATAGATCTCGCCGTCGAGCGCGAGTTCGCGTCCAGCGAATCGGGAGAGCCCGGTGCGGATCCTCTCCCACTGCTCCGCAGGTGTCGCTCCAGGAACGAGTGCGGTCGTGGCGAGTGCGCCTGCGTTGACCATCGGGTTCATCGGGTGACCGTCGTTCAGTTCGATCGCAATGACAGAATTGAACGACAGCCCAGTGTTGTTGACACCCACACGCTCTCGCACAAGATGATGGCCGAGTTCCTCACACACCATCGCATAGACGAACGCTTGCGAGATCGACTGGATCGAGAACTCGACCTCCACCTCTCCAGCCACATGGACGGCACCCCCGACTTCGGCGACCGAAACTGCGAACAATTCCGGATCCGCCGCCGCCAACGCAGGTATGTAATCGGCAACGACACCCGACGTTCGCGACCGATATCGTTCGTACGCATCCACGACATCGGTCTCGACCTGATGCCACCCCGGAAGCACACCGGTGTGAACGGCCTGCTCTACACCGTCGGCATCTGCTTCCAACGAGCTTCCGGTCATCGGGATCCCGATTCAATCGACTTTGTCGACGGCGCCGAGTGAACGATGATCGCCGAGGAGTGTGCTGTCGCAGCATAAACCAGAACTAATCCCTCCATGTGTTTCTATCCGCACACAGGCCTATTCAGGTTGTAATCGAATTCGACGACAGTGCGGGTCCGATGAAGCAGTGCCGGGTGACAGATCGGACATCGCTACCGGTAGCGACTGGACCATTGATCGGACTCGCACGGACTTCGCCGCTGTTCAATCGCCCGGTAGGCCATCCCGTGTGCCCGATGCGCGAACAAATCTCGAGCTCTTTGCACTCAGCGACGCAAAAGCGTTACGACAGTTCGTGTCCCGAAATCACACTGCAATCGCGATTGTTCCGAAAGTCACTGCTACTTGAACCGCGGCGACCGCCAAGTGATCCCACAGTTACGCATTTCCTCACGGTCCGTCGTTGGGGAAGACGTTCGACGCCACAATCTTCTTCACTTTCTCCCACCGCGGTTGGGGTTATCAGCCATGGAAGGCGACCGGACCGCGGAAGTCGGCCCAACTGCTGAGGCCCACTGCCGCAAAGAATCTACCTATCGTGAGTGACGCTTCGCGGGTGGGTTGGCAAGGCGCAGCTGCACCCAGGTAACGAGTGGCCGTGGCTCACCTTCGCCGACTAAGGCCACCTCAATCTCAGGACGGATGGCACTTGCGACTCGCCCGATGAGCTGCTGGACTTTCGCCACATGTGGGGAGATGGTTAGCGAATGCAACCGCTTACCGAATCGGCCGAAGAATGAATCTATGGGTGGACAGCCTGCGGACACCACCAGATGGGTGGACGTGGGCGAAGTCCAGCTCAGGAGCCATCGACGCACTCTGTTTCGGCATGGTCCGGCAACTCTCTCTAGGTTTCGACCTGAGCGACAAAGACGCCACTCGTGCGGTCCTCAATTGGATGCGTGAAAATAGGATGTGGCCACGCGCGATTTACGTTCACAGCGGCAACCGGGAAGAGGTTGAGCGTGTTCTCAGAATAATCGACCAGCACCGCACATAGCTCACTACCAGCGCATCAAGTCCAGCCACTCTTTCCTCGGCGGAATATGTTAACAAGTCCCTCGGTCGGCGGTCAGTGTGAGTGAATGCGTTCGGACCGTATTCCACTTCCACAAGCGAATCTGCACCGTGTTGGATTCGTTACCGCTCCGACATGGGTGACACGTGGACTCGGCTGAGGCGACTCTCGGAAATCCCGTCAGCCTCGTGGTGCCGACGGCGTCGAACGACAAAACGAGCATGGCGCCGGTTCTGCACCCATCCCGAGGGTTGGACTGAGCATGCAGCCGCGGACTATCGACGCGCCCACTCCGTACACCAATCTCGGCTAGGTGAAATCGATTTCGGCATCAGACTGCTTCATGGCCCAGCGTGCAACACTGAATTCGAGCAGCGACTTCGACTGGCTGCGGCGATTGATCAGATGATTCCATTCAACCAGGTGCGTGGATCCGCGTATCGACATGTGGGAGGTAGGTCCGGTCGACAACCTCTGGACTTTCTATAGTTCTGCGCCGACACGATATCCCTCTGCGACAGCATGGCTGATCCGACGGGGCGCGACGCAGTCACCGATGACGCTGACGGACTCTCCAGCAACGACACCAAGATTCGACATCGGAACCCGTGGTTGATGCCAGACGGCCAACGCGTCGTCGACCGTTACGTCACCACCGCCGAACACGGGCCGCAGAATCAGTGGCAATGCGGAATCTTCCGGAACCACGAGGGTGTGGCAAATCTTGAACTCCACGCCGCCGTCACCGAGCCGACCGAGAAGTGGGCCTGCACTCTCGGCCGGAATCCGCGAGACCAACGCAGAAAGCGGGGTGGCGAAGGCGACGTGCCAACCCCGGCCTGCGAGCGCTTCGGCGGCGCTGTATGCGGGCCAGAATCCGTCACCCTCGTCGAATACCACTGCGCGTCGACTCGCCACCTCCGTTACTCGACCGGACAAGACGTCGTCGACCGTGGCTGCTGCTCGGCCTGACAATTGGATCGGTAGTTCGGCCGGCCGTGATCCGGTGGCCACGATGACGTGGTCAGCTGACGAGTGGATATCGGCAAGGTCGTCGGCGTCGATTTCGGCACCGAGGTTGACATCGACTTTGAGCCTTTTGAGTTCTCGCCCAAGGTAATCGATGATATCGACCAAGGTGGCGCGATGCGGCGCAGCCGCGGCCACGCGGACAGCGCCGCCGAGAACGGTGTCCCGCTCGAACAGTGTGACACGGTGCCCGCGCCCTGCGGCGACGCGCGCTGCCTCGAGTCCGGCCGGCCCGCCGCCGATGACAAATACTTCCTTGGTGCGCGGGGAGATGACACCGACACCCGGATGCCGACCGCGCCCGGCTTCGGCGTTGACCGCGCAATGCAGATGCGGGTCGAAGGCACGGCAGTCCTGATTGATGCCGAGACAGCCACGGATCTCGTCGATGCGGCCGGTCTGCGACTTGATGGGTAAGTCAGGATCGGCGATGAGCGCCCGCGCCATCCCCACCATGTCGACGTAACCGGACTTGATCGCGTGATCGGCGGTGGCGGCGTCGCGAATACGCTGGCCAACGAGAGTGGGAATGCCGGTGGCAGCTCGCACCTTTGACGCGGACGGAATTGCGACAGCGTCCTCGTTGGTGGAGTCCTTGACATATTTCCCGCGGGTGCCGTGTGTGATGGAGAAGTAATCGACACCGAGTTCGGACATGTTTTCCGCGATGCGCACGCAGTCGTCGATCTGCATACCGCCGGGGATCTCCTCTTCACCGCTCAATCGCACGCCGAGAACGAATCCGGCCGGCATGACGGAGCGCATTGCCTCGATCACCAAGCGAGGAAACCGCATTCGGTTCTCGAACGATCCACCGAAGCTGTCGGTTCGCTGGTTGGTCAACGGGGACATGAATTGAGCAGGCAGATAACCGTGCGCGGCATGGATTTCGGCGCCGTCTACGCCTGCCTTGACCAAATTCGCGGTCGAGATCCGCCAACCTTCGACGATGTCCTCGATCTCGGCAATCGTGAGTTCGTGAGGCGGGTACGCATCGCGCGCTGTCTTTATCGGGGACGGGGCAGATGGCGGCGCATCCGATTCGCCGCCGATGAACTCGCGACCGAGGTGACACAACTGACCGATGAACTTCGCACCGTGGCGATGTATCACTTCGACTTTCGCGGCTGTGGCGGGAACGAATTCGTCGATGTACGCCTCGACGAGCTTTCGTGAGCGCAGCGTCGTGGTCGGGTGTACCACGGTTGCGCCACCGATGATCATTCCCACTCCACCGGCCGCGAGCCGCTCGAAATGCTCGGTGTCCCCGTGTGTCGGCACACCGTTTTCGGCCATACTCGTACCGGCAGGCAATGCCACCAATCGATTCTTCAGGGTCATCCCGCCGAGCGTGAACGGTGAAAATAGGTGGGGAAAATCGTTACCCATCAACGCTCTCTTTCCTTGCTCGCGCCTACTGACATGGCACTCCATACTTTCCTGTATTGAATTCAGTTTAGCTGATCGAACCGGCGCGGAACAGCCCTGCGATCATCCCTGTTGTGACCCGAGCCACATGACTATATGCTGCCGTCGCAAGCTAAACCGAATTCAGGTTATTTATCGGCGGAATCTGAATTCGCTTACTCTCTAACATTTTTCGAGATTCACCCTGAAGCTCGATGAGGACCACGGGCAACAAACTCGCGCCAGAAGGGCATGTTCATGAAGATTCTCCCTCGGTCGGCCATAGCGGTGACTGCGGTCGCCACGCTGATCATGGCAGCAGCGTGTGGCAGTAACGACACTCCGACAAGCACGGTTTCCGGCAACTGGGACGACATCGTCGCTGCAGCCAATGCCGAAGGTTCCGTGCGCCTTTACTCGACCCAACATCCCGCGAATCTGGAGGCACTGCGAATTGCGTTCACGGCGCAGTACCCGCAGATCACCCTGGAAGTCACCCGAGGGACGGATGTCGAGATGAACCCTCGGATCGAGACGGAGAATCGAACAGGCAAGGGCGTAGGCGACGTTCACATGTCGTCGGATCCGTCCTGGATCAAAAATGCTGCCGCCTCCGGCGCCTTCTCCACCCCGATTGTGGGTCCAGCCTTCGACGATCCGGCGTACGAGCGCGACCGAAGTGTGATCGACGACCGGTTCTTTCTGACCAGCGCGGCGATATTCGCGCTCGGCTGGAACACCGACGCTCTGCCCCAGGGGCTTCGATCACCGGACGACCTGCTCGACCCAGCACTGAAGGGGAAGGTTGGGGTCGTGAACCCCGGCGGATTCGCGGCCGTGGTCGACGAGTACCAGTTCTTCGAAAAAAATTGGGGCAACGGCGATTTCAACGAAAAGCTGGCGGCCCTGAATCCTCGGATCTACCCGAGTTCGCTGGGTATCGCCCAAGCATTGAGCTCGGGTGAGATTGCCGCAACCCCGATGGTGCAGCCGCTGGTGAGGGAGATGGCGACAGGTGCCCCGGTGGACTGGGTACTGCCGGAGCCGGCTTGGGGAACGCCGTGGTATTCCTTGGTACTTGCGTCCGCGCCGCATCCGAATGCCGCGCAGGTACTGGCCAACTTCATGGTCACAGAAGCAGGGCAGAAGGCACTCTCGTACGGATACGGTAGTGCTCTGCCGGACATCTCGGGTTCGGTCGGACATGCGCAGGATATCCCTCTACCGGACACCGCTGCGCTCACTCCCGAGCTGACCGGCAAGTTCCAAGAAAAATGGGAGCGGAGCTTTCAACGTTAGTGGTGCGATCTGGCCCGCCTCGAATCGAGGCGGGCCACCTCAGTGCTTTACTACTTCAGTACTTTTCACCCACCTCGGCCTTCTCGACCAACGACTGCGGTGGTTGGAAATGACTGCCGTACTTCGACGCCAGATCTCGGGCGCGGTCGACGAAACCTGGCAGCCCGCCGTCGTACTGGTTGATGTACTGGATCACGCCGCCGGTCCAGGCTGGAAAGCCGATACCGAAGATCGAGCCGATGTTAGCGTCCGCGACCGATACCAGCACACCTTCGTCGAAGCAGCGCACGGTCTCGAGCGCTTCAGCGAACAGCATTCGTTCCTTCATGTCCTCGAACGGAATTTCCCTGGACCCGGACTTGAACGCTTCACGCAGACCTGGCCAGATGCCGACGCGCTTGCCGCTCTCGTCGTACGAGTAGAAACCGCCGCCGCCGGATCGTCCGGTGCGCTCGAGTTCACCGACCATCCGATCCATGACGGCGTTGGAACCGTGGAATGGAACGGTCTCGCCTGCGGCGAGCAGTGCCCGCTCGGTTTCCTTGCGGATCTTCTGCGGCAGTGTGAGTGTCAGTTCGTCCATGAGCTGCAGTGGCGGTGCCGGGTATCCGGCCTGTGCGCCTGCTTGCTCGATGAACGTAGGGTTTACGCCCTCGCCGACGGCGGCCATCGCCTCGTCGAGGAACTTGCCGATGACGCGCGAGGTGAAGAAGCCACGACTGTCATTGACCACAATGGGGGTCTTGCGGATCTGCTGGGTGTAGTCGATGACCTTGGCCAACACAGCATCCGACGTCTTGGGGCCTTTGATGATCTCGACCAGGGGCATCTTGTCCACCGGGGAGAAAAAGTGGATTCCGATGAAGTCTTCCGAGCGCGCGACACCTTCGGCCAGGATGGTGATCGGCAGGGTGGAGGTGTTGGAGCCGAGCACCGCGTCGGGTTCGACGATGTTCTCGATTTCTTGGAATACCTGGTGTTTGACTTCGACCGATTCGAATGCGGCTTCGATTACCAGGTCGACGCCCGCGAAATCGGCGGCATAGGTGGTCGGTGTGATTCGGGCGAGGAGTTGTTCGGACTTCTCCGCCGTGGTCTTGCCGCGGGCGAGCGCTTTGGCCTCCAGCGCTACCGCGTACTGCTTGCCTTTCGCCGCAGCGTCGAGCGAGATGTCCTTGAGTACCACGTCGATTCCGGCTTGGGCGGAGACGTACGCGATTGCTGCACCCATCATTCCGGCTCCGATGACGCCCACCTTCTTTGCGGTGAACTTGTCGTAGCCTTCAGGCCTTGACGCTCCACCGTTGATCGCCTGCAGGTCGAAGAAGAAGGCGTTGATCATGTTCTGGGCCACTTGGCCGGTCACCAACGAGACGAAGTAGCGGGTCTCGATCTCGTCGGCAGTGTCGATGTCGACGTACGCGCCTTCGATCGCGGCAGCCATGATCGCGCGTGGCGCCGGCATCGGTGCACCCTTGAGTTGCTTACGGAGGAGACTCGGGATAACCGGTAGGACCTGGGCCATCTTCACGTCAGCCGGCCCGCCGCCGGGAATCTTGAATCCCCTGGTGTCCCAAGGCTGTATGGCATCGGCGTGGTCGTGAATCCAAGCCTTGGCCGCCGGTAGCAATTCCGCCACCGAACCAACGACCTGGTCGATCAGGCCCAACTCCAGCGCGCGTGTCGGGCTCAAACGCGGGCCCTGCAGCAGCACGTTTGCCAGCGCCCCCTGGATGCCGAGCAGCCGTACGACACGGGAGATTCCGCCGCCGCCGGGCAACAGACCCAGGGTGACCTCGGGTAAGCCGAGTTGGTTGCCCTTGACGTCGGCCGCGATGCGGTGGTGGGTGTGCAGCACGATTTCCATCCCGCCACCGAGCGCGGCGCCGTTGATGGCGGACACTACGGGCTTGCCCAGCACCTCGAGTCGCCGCAGCACCTTCTTGAGTTCGTTGAGGTGGGTGGTGACCGCGGTGGCAGAAACCGGGTTCTTCGCCTGCGGTCCCCAAGCCTGCATGTCCCTGAGGTCACCACCGGCAAAGAATGTTCGCTTTGCCGAGGTGAGCACGACGCCGACGAAACTGTCCTTCTCGGCTTCGAGTCGGTCGACTGTCGCGGCCATTGACGACGTGTACAGGGCGTTCATCGTGTTGGCGCCCTGATTCGGGTCGTCCATCGTGAGCACGAGGACGCCATCAGTATCGAGCGCCCAGCCGATCATGTTGTCAGTCATTGATTCTGTATGTTCTTTCTCTTCAACAGAGGCAGGAGCGGATCGGGGGTGCAAACTCAGACGCGTTCGATGACGGTGGCTATACCCATGCCGCCGCCGATGCACAGCGTGATCAGGCCGTAGCGTCCGCCGGTACGTTCGAGTTCGTCGAGCACGGTGCCGACCAGCATGGCTCCGGTAGCGCCGAGTGGGTGGCCCATCGCGATGGCCCCGCCGTTGACGTTGGTCTTCTCGTGCGGGATCTTCAGATCCTGCATCCACTTCATGACCACGGAGGCAAAGGCCTCGTTGAGTTCGAAGACGTCGATGTCGTCCACGGTCAGTCCGGCCCGCTTCAGAGCGAGTTCGGTGGCGGAAGTAGGTCCGGTCAGCATGATCGTCGGTTCACTACCGGTTTGGGCGGTGGCCACGACGCGGCCGCGCGGCGTCAGGCCGCCGCGCTTACCCGCGGCTTCGCTGCCGACGAGTACCAGTGCGGCACCGTCGACGATGCCCGAAGAGTTACCGCCGGTATGGATGTGGTTAATCTTTTCTATGTTGACGTACTTCTGCAGCGCAACCTCGTCGAAACCGGTTGTAGCCGCGAGTTTTTCGAACGCCGGTGTGAGCTTGCCCAGACTCTCGACGGTGCTTCCCGGACGGCGATGCTCGTCGTGATCGAGCAGGACGACCCCGTTGAAGTCCCGCACCGGAACCACGGATTTGGAGAAATAGCCTGCACTCCAAGCATTTTCCGCGCGCCGCTGTGACTGTGCGGCGTAACCGTCGATGTCCTCGCGGGTGAATCCTTCGACCGTGGCGATGAGGTCGGCGCCGATTCCCTGCGGGGCGATGTACAGATCATATGCGGTCGCCGGGTCGGTGAAGATGGCGCCGCCGTCGCTACCCATCGGGACGCGCGACATCGACTCGACGCCGCCGGCGATCACCAGGTCGTCCCAGCCGGACGCAACTTTCTGCGCCGCCAGGTTTGTGGCCTCGAGACCGGACGCACAGAAACGGTTGACCTGCGTGCCTGGCACCGAATCCGGCAATCCCGCGAGCAGGGCCGCGGTGCGCGCGATGACGGCACCCTGCTCGCCCACCGGGGAGACGACGCCGAGCACTACGTCGTCGATTTCTGCGGGATCCATTGCGGTAAAACGTGTTCCGAGTTCCTGAATCAGCCCGACTACAAGGTCGACGGGCTTGACGCTGTTCAACGAGCCTTTTCGCAGTTTGCCTCTCGGCGTGCGAATGGCCTCGTAGATAAATGCTTGTTCACTCACAGGGATTCCTTTTGGTCATGACGGCTCAGTTGTTTCGGCCGGACGAGAGGGAGGGCCGCCTGCCGCAGTGGCGGCGCGCGCCTGCGATAGAGATCGCGAAGGAGTGCGAGATCGCGGGAGATATACGGCGTCCCCGGGTAGCGCGGGAAGGCTGCGCGGTACCCGAGGTCGGCCTGGATGGAGCTGGAATCAGGAGAAGGACAGTTCGGGGGTGCGGGCGATCAGTAGGCGCCGCACCTTGCCCTCGCTGTCGAGCTGCGCGGTGGCGTTGAACGAAGCCTCGAACTCGCCGCCTCGGGTGGTGCGGCCGAGTGACAACTCGACGCCGTCGACGAATGCCCCGGCGTCGACGTGGTGGATCAGAACGCTCTTCTCGCGTTGCGCCAGGTACGCGACGAGACCGTTGCGATCGCCGACGAACTCGGCAGACTGACCATCGCCCTTCGAGAACTGAACGGACATGACGAAGTCTTTGCTGATCATCGTCAGCACGCGCTCCGGATCGTCGGAATCCATGTACTCGAACCACTGGGTGAGCACGGGCGTCTGGTTTGTCTCGCTCATCAGCGAACTCCTTCGGCGGACGAATCGGAGGGAATCAAACTGAACTCTGCATCGAAGGTCACCTGATAGCGATCGACAAAACCGGAGGCATCGACGTGCATGACACCGACGAAATAGCCTGTGGTCTTGGTCCCGTTCTCAGTCACCGACCCGTGCAGGAAGTGCAGATCTCCATCGGCTGCGACGCGCAGGACCTTGTGTTTGCGATCTACCGGAGGGCGACCCGACAGGTAGTCGAGCATCGACGCACGACCACTCCCGTAGTTAGCCCCGGTGGGCAAAACCATGGCGAACTCCACGTTCTCGGCCAACAAGGCCACAGCATCTTCGAGTCGACCACTGTCGACGGTCGCGTAATAGGTTTCGATCACTGAGCTCATGAGATGAACTTAGTTCGGTTCATCCCTTCTTGTCGAGGCCCTGAGGCGCTACTCTCGATTCATAACCAAACTGAACTCAAGTCAAGTGGAGTGATATGAAATCGTCTACTTCCCCGATAGAGCCCCCCTGGCCACTCTCCGAGCCCGCGGCCCTCAATCCCGGCCCCGAACAATTGGAGCTTCGCGATGCGATTCGATCGCTACTCGGGAAACACGGCGGCGTAGAGCAGGCTCGGTCGGCTTCGCACACGGCCGAGGGATACTCGCCGGACCTCTGGCAGCAATTGATCGCGAATATGTCGGTCACTTCACTCGCTGCACCAGAAGATCGCGGCGGGCTGGGTTACGGCATGGTCGAACTCGGCATCATTCTCGAAGAGTGCGGACGGAGCCTGGCCTGTGAGCCCGTGCTTTCCTCGGCAACCCTGGGCGTCCAAGCACTATTGGCGGCCACATATCCCGTCGACGAACTGCTGGTCGACACCCTCGATGGATCCTCGGTGACAAGCGTCAGTCCACTGACTGCCGCGACCGATCGACTCAGCGGTATCGAAAGTGAATCCTCCTGGCTGCTCAGCGGAGAGGTCTCGGCCGTCGTAGGTGGTGCTGCTGCCGACATCGTCATCGTCTCCGCTGACACTGCCGCCGGACGGCAGATATTCGCAATCAAGACGGCCGGTCAGGTGCACTGGCGCGAGCGTGAAGTCGTCGACCCCACCCGCAGACAGGCCGACCTGACCGTAGCGGAAGTGCCGGCAGTTCCCGTGGTCGGTGCCGACGATTATGCCCGGGTCTGTACTCGGATTCATGATTTACGGACGCTCGCAATCGCTTTCGAGAACACCGGACTTGTCGACGCCCTGCTCGAGATGACCGTCGAATACGTGAAAACCCGACACCAATTCGGGCGCCCGATCGGCTCGTTTCAAGCCGTCAAGCACCGACTGGCCGACGTACTCGTGCTGCTCGAGCGCGCTCGATCGGCAAGCAGATATGCCGCAGCCGTATATGACGAGGCCCCGGACACTGCCCGATTGGCGATCGCGGTGGCCGGCGCCGTCTGCGCCGACGCGGCCATAGACGCCGCGGCCGAGGCCGTGCAATTGCATGGCGGCGTCGGCTTCACGTGGGAACACCCGGCACACTCCTATTTCCGCCGCGCATTGGGAAACGAAGCAGTACAGGGCGATTCGCGCACTCATCGCGCACGAATCGCCGAACTGATCGGCGTTTGACTGTTCGAAAAGTCGTCGACGCCGCGTATTGACGCGGCGTCACCCGATCTGCATACTGAAGTGAATCCAGTTCAATTTATATCCACACGAAAGGCTCATGATGATCGAGACCGACCACATCCTGTTGGAGAAAGACGGAGACATCGCACGGGTTTGGCTCAACCGCCCGCACAAGAAGAACGCGGTCACCGTTGAACTGCTGCACCGCCTCGACGAGATCATTGTCGAGGTCGACAACGATCCGAACCTCAAGGTTCTGGTGCTACGTGGCGTCAACAACACGTTCTGCTCAGGTTTCGACCTGGACGAGCTGCTCTCCGACTTCATCGGCAGTACCACAGCGATGGACGTCGCCGTGCTTTCGGCCAAGGTCTGCGACCGTCTCTACTCGATGAACACACCCTCGATCGCAGTCCTCGAAGGCTATGTCACCGCAGGTGGTTTCGAACTGATGATTTCGTGCGACTTCGCGATCGCATCGGATGACGCCAAGATCGGCGACTTCCACATCCGTCGTGCACTCTTCGGTGGCGCCGGCCCGATCTACCGCCTTCCCCGCATGATCGGGGTCCGTAAGACCAAGGAGCTCATGCTCACCGGCAAGCTCCTCTCGGGCACCGAGGCCGCTGCATTCGACCTGATCAATGCTTCGGCACCGGCCGATCAGCTCGATCAGACCGTGGCAGACTTCGCCGCGACCCTGACCGACAAGAGCCCGTTCATGATGAAGCTCACCAAGATGTGCATCGACAAGGGCCTCGACGCCGACATCCAGTCGCTCATGGTCATGGAGCACTTGGCCGTCGGCAACGCACTGCAGTCGGAGGACGGCAAGGAAGGCGTCACCGCATTCCTCGAGAAGCGTAATCCGGTGTGGGTCGGCCGCTGATCTGATTCACCCCGAGACCTGAAGGGATAGGCATGGCAGAGAAGACAGCAATCGTGCTCGAAGGCAGCCGGTGCACGGTGTGCGCCACCGTGGCCTTTCCGGCCGGCGTCATGTGCAGCAAGTGCGCAACGCCAACGGCAGCACCTCTCGATTTGAGTACCCGAGGTGTGCTGTGGGCGTATACGATTCAACGTTTTCCTCCGAAATCGCCGCCGTATGTACCGCCCGCCGGAGGGTTCACTCCTTTCGCGGTCGGTTACATCGAACTCCCTGAAGGAATCAAGGTCGAAGCAATCATCGACTGTGAAGACTTCGACGGACTGGATCAGGCACCGGTGACGTTGGTCGCCACCTCACCGGTGCCCCGGTTCGCCGTCGATCGTGACGCGAAGCAAGGAGCAACCAAGTGACGCAGCCTATTTCGATCGTCGGAGCCGGACTTTCGAAGTTCGGCCGCCAACCGGGAGTGAGTGGGCGTGCCATGGCCGTCACCGCGATCGGCGCCGCGCTCGATGATGCCGGACTTTCATGGCCCGACGTCCAGGTCGCCTTCGGCGGCAGTGACGGATCCGGGCTGGCCGACACCTTGGTGGCCGAACTCGGTTTCACCGGAATACCTTTCACCAACGTCAAGAACGGTTGCGCAACCGGCGGTAGCGCACTCTTCTCGGCAGTCAATGCAGTTCGCTCGGGTGCAGCCGAGATCGCACTGGCGGTCGGCTTCGACAAGCACCCACGCGGGGCATTCGATCCCCGACCGGAAGAATGGGGCCTGCCGGACGGATACGGCGAGGCCGGTCTGATGGTCACCACACAATTCTTCGGAGCCAAGATCTCGCGCTATATGCGCCAGCACAACATTTCGGCCGACACCCTGGCCCGCGTGGCCGAGAAGGCTTATCGAAACGGCGTTCTCAATCCGAACGCCTGGCGCCGGGAGGCGATGTCCGCCGAGACCATCGCGACAGCCGACATGGTCAACGACCCGCTCACCCGTTACATGTTCTGCTCACCTGGAGAAGGCGCCGCCGCGATCGTGGTTGCCAGCGAGAGAGCAACCAAAGCGCTCGCCGCGCGAGCGGTCACACTTCGGGCAATCACCCATCGCACCCGAAGGTTCGGCTCCTTCGAGGTTTTCAGCCCGGCCGTGCAAGGTAACGGTGAACCGACCAGTGTCAGTGCGGACGCCGCGCGGGCAGCCTTCGAGCAGGCAGGCATCTCCCCCGGCGAAGTCGACGTGGCTCAGCTGCAGGACACCGAGAGCGGTGCCGAAATTATGCACATGGCCGAGTGCGGCTTCTGTGAACCCGGCGAACAGGAATCGATGATTGCGGCCGGCGAGACAGAGATTGGCGGCCGCATTCCGATCAACACCGACGGTGGATGCATCGCCAACGGTGAGCCGATCGGCGCATCGGGCCTGCGGCAGGTGCACGAGATAGTCATCCAACTTCGTGGTGAGGCGGGTGCCCGTCAGGTTCCCGGTACTCCCCGGATCGGGTTCACCCACGTATACGGCGCACCAGGCATCAGTGCCTGCACCGTATTGTCCGTATGAGTTTGCGAAGACGACTGAGGGCAGATCAGTGACACCACAAACGATTCCAGGTCTCGACGCGTTCACCGAGGAAGCCATCGCCTGGTTGCGTGGCGTCGCCGCACCTCGCACCGAATCGGTGTGGGGCGTTGGTTCGGATTCGGTGGCGGTATTCGAGAATTGGACCGCCGAGCAAGAACGTGAGCACACCGACGAAATCTCGCGCTACGAGCAGGCGAAATTCGATGCCGGCTGGGGAGCACTGAGTTGGCCGCCCGAACGCGGCGGTCGCAGCCTGCCGCTGTCATACGTGTTGGCTTTCCGCCGGGCCGAGGAATCGTTCGACGTGCCGCGGCGGACCGAGATGTTTTCGGTGACACAGCAATTGATCGCGCCGACCATCGAGCAGTGGGGCACCGACGAGCAGAAGGAGCGCTACGTGCGCGCGATGCTTCGCACGGACATCATTGCCTGCCAACTGTTCTCCGAGACCGAGGCCGGATCGGACCTGGCTGCCGTCCGCACCAAGGCGCTGCGCAGCGAAGCCGGCACGTGGACTCTCGACGGGCACAAGGTATGGACCTCCGGCGCGCTGGTGGCGGACTACGGAGTTGCGGTGTGCCGTACCGACGCCACCGTTGCGAAACATGCCGGGCTCACCATGTTCCTGGTCCCGATGAACGCACCTGGCGTGACCATACGCCCGATCCGGCAGATGACCGGCGGCAGCTCGTTCAACGAGGTGTACCTCGACGGCGTCGAACTCGAAGACACGTATCGACTCGGTCCGGTCGGCAAGGGTTGGCAGGTTGCTCTCACCGTGCTGGCGGCCGAACGTCTGGACGGCGGAAATCTCGGTCTGGCCAACGCAGATCAGGCAATTGCCCTCGCACAGAACCTCGGACGCGAGCTGACCGAGATCGAGAAGGACAAGGTGGCCGACCTGGTCGCCAGGAGCTATCTACAGCGCGTGAGCAATATGCGGGTGGCCGGGGCGATGCTTGCCGGCAACGAGCCGGGTCCTGAAGCCTCACTCGGAAAGTTGTTGGCTACCGACACCATGGCCAGAACGTCCGAAGTTGCCCGTTTGCTGCTCGGCCGTGAACTTACCGCCGATTCCGGTCGATGGGGAACGTTCGCGTGGTCCGAACACGCACTCGGCGCCCCCGGATACCGAATTGCGGGCGGCACCGACGAGATTCAGCACAACATCATCTCCGAGCGCGTGCTCGGTCTACCAAGGGAGCCGCGACCGTGACCAGTTCGTCTCTGCAAGAACGGGTCGCCGCCAAACTACTGGCGGACTGCGGCGCGACGTTAACCGACTTCCAGCCGCTACTCGGTGGACACTCCGGACTGACGTACCGCGCCACCACCTCGACCGGTGACGTGGTGATCAAGGCGGTGCCGGAAGGCCAGCGATCCATCGGCAGGCACGACATGCTGCGACAGGCGCATATTCTGCAGGCGCTGGCCGGCACCGAAGTTCCGGTGCCGCGCGTAGTTGTCGTCGACGAGATCGAGCCCGCGTGGTTTGCCATGGAATTTGTTGCAGGCGAGTCACTCGAGCCCGTGCTCGACGACCCGGCCGTCGATCCGGTGCTCGCTGCCAATCGAATGCGTCGTGCCGCTGCAGTCCTACCGCGACTGCATGAGGTGGACCTGGCCACCATTGCAGGGCTCGCAGATCCCCTGACACCGGCAGACGAGCTCGAGCGCTGGGCCAAGACGCTGGGCGCAGTGCCACCGGAATTGGTTGTCGGCGCCGATCGTCTGTTGGAACTGTTGCGCTCCGACATTCCCGAACCTATCGAACCCACACTGGTGCACGGTGATTACCGTCTCGGCAACATCATCTCCGATGGACTGGAGCCAGTTGCACTCATCGACTGGGAAATCTGGTCGACCGGAGATCCCCGAGTCGAATTGGGCTGGTTCCTGGTATTCGCCGACGGTTCGAACTTCCCCGGTGTCGGTCGGGAAGTCACCGGACTGCCGAGCGCCGAAGAGTTGGTCGCGCTGTACACCGGAGCGGGTCCCGCACTCCCCGAACTCAACTGGTTCGACGCACTCGGCCGGTTGAAGATGGCGGCGATCATGGGCCACAACCTGCGTCGGCACCGCGAGGGTCGCCATCATGATCCGGATCAGGAGAAGCTGCCCGACACCATCAACCGGTTGATCGAGACCGGTACCGCTCTCCTGCGTCCCTAGTTCTTCCAGGCCGCTGGTCTTTTGCGTCGCTTGATAATCACCTAAGGAGACCTACCGTGGATTTCGCCTATTCCCCGCGGACCGAGGAGCTGCTCGGCAAGCTCGAATCTTTCATGGCCGATTACGTCTATCCGGCGGAATCGGTGTACGACGCCCAGGTCGCTGCGAACGACGACCCGCACGAACAGCCCCAGATCATGCGCGATCTGCAGGCGAAGGCACGCGAATTGGGTCTGTGGAATCTGTTCATGACGCACGACGGACTCGGTGCCGGGCTCACCAATCTCGAATACGCTCCGCTGGCTGAGATCGTCGGCCGCTCCATCATCGGTAACGAGGCGATCAACTGCTCGGCTCCCGATACCGGAAACATGGAGATCCTCGCCATGTTCGGCACCGACGAACAGAAGACGCAGTGGTTGAAGCCGTTGCTGGACTGCAGTATTCGTTCGGCTTTTGCGATGACCGAACCGGCCGTGGCAAGTTCGGATGCGACAAACATTCGATCGACTATCCAACGTGATGGTGACGAATACGTGCTCAACGGCCGTAAGTGGTACACCTCCGGCATCCTCGATCCTGACTGCAAGCTCATGATCTTCATGGGCAAGTCGGATCCCGAAGGCCCGACCTACCGACAGCAGAGCATGATCCTGGTACCGGCCGACGCGCCCGGCGTTGAGGTCATTCGGGATCTGCCGATGTTCGGCTTCCAAGACCGCCTCGGCCACGGCGAAGTTCAATTCACCGATGTTCGGGTACCGGCTGCAAACATGCTCGGCACCGAGGGCGACGGATTTGCCATCGCACAGGGACGCCTGGGCCCCGGCCGGATGCACTACGCGATGCGCGCCGTCGGTATGGCAGAACGGGCACTGGACATGATGTGTAAGCGCGCGCTCGAAAGGGAAGCGTTCGGAGGCCCCCTTGCCGACCGCGGCGTAGTGCGTGAATGGATTGCCCGCAGCCGCATCGAGATCGACCAAATCAGGTTGCTCGTACTCAAGTCGGCTTGGTTGATGGATACCCAGGGCAGCGCGTCTGCGCGCTCGGAAGTGGCCGCTATCAAGGTGGCAGCAATGGAAGTTGCGCACAAGGTTGTCGACCGCGCGGTGCAGACTTACGGCGCCGCCGGAGTCAGCAATGACACGATCCTGGCTCGGCTGTATGCGATTACCCGCGCCCTGCAGATTGCAGACGGACCCAGCGAGGTCCATCTGCGCACCATTGCCCGCCTCGAGGTGAAGAAGCACAAATGAGTACACCAGAATTGACCGGTAAGGTCGCACTCGTGACCGGCGCGAGCCGCGGTTTGGGACTGGCCATCGCGCGCGGACTCCGGGACGCGGGCGCGACCGTGATCGTCTCCAGTCGAAAGCTCGAATCCTGCCGCGAAGCGGTGGCGTCGCTCGGTGACACCGGTCCGGGAACCGCTCACCCGTTCGCCCTGCACGTGGGGCACTGGGACAGTATCGAGCCCGCGGTCGAGAAGATCATTGCCGAATTCGGCAGCCTCGACATCGTTATCAACAATGCCGGCATCGCACCGCTGGCCGACAACTTGCTCGCCGCCTCGGAAGGACTGTGGGACAAAACTATCGAGGTGAACGTCAAGGGACCTTTCCGGCTGATGGCCGTCGCGGGAGACCGGATGCGGGCGGCCGGCGGCGGCTCGATCATCAACATCTCCAGTATCGGAGCGGAGCGCCCGAGCCCTCCGGAAGCGATGTACGCCGCGGCCAAGAACGGCCTCAATGCGCTCACCCGGGCGTTTGCGCAAGAGTACGCGCCGACGGTGCGGGTCAACTGTGTGATGCCGGGTGGTTTCGCTACCGACATGGCCGAGAACTGGGACGACGAGTTCATCGGAAAGATCGTGGACCGTCTGCCTGCCGGGCGACTGGGCCGGCCGGAGGAGATCGCCGGTCTGGTAACGCACCTGGCCTCGGATGCGGCCGGCTACACGACCGGCGCGCTCATCCCGGTCGACGGCGGCCGAACCGCCGTGTACTGACGCTGCGATGTCCTGGTATCGCAGTAAAGCCATGACAGACAACGGATTCGAGGGTGGACAGATGCTGACCGAGATGTTCGGGCTGGCCGGGCGGGTAGCGATCGTGACGGGTGCGTCGTCTGGTCTCGGAATGGGGTTTGCGCGCACACTGGCCAGTGCCGGGGCCACGGTGTACGCCGCGGCCCGCCGGCTCGACCGCTTGCAGGACTTGGCAGCCGAGGTACCGGGGATCGTTCCGGTTCGTTGCGACATCACTGACGACGCCGATCGGCGCGCCCTGATCGACGGGTGTTACGAACAGTTCGGACGTCTGGACGTACTCGTCAACAATGCCGGCATTCCCGGACCTCCGAACGCCGAGGACGAAACCATCGCGGGATTCAATTCGGTACTCGAGCTCAATCTGGTATCAGGCTTTCACCTGGCGACGTACGCCTCGACCCGACTTCCGGAGAACGAACGCGCGTCGTACATCAACATCTCCTCGGTGATCGGGCTGGTGTCCACGGCCCCGATCGGCGGCGCGAGCTATGCGGCCTCCAAGGCCGGAGCACTCGGCTTGACCCGGGAATTGGCCGGTCAGTGGGGACGCAGGGGGATCCGCGTGAACTCCGTCGTGCCTGGGTGGTTCGATACGGAGATGACCGACGGACTGTTCAGCAATGACAAATCGGCGGGGTGGGTGCGTAAGAACACCATGCTCGGCCGCGGCGGGGTCGAAGGTGAGATAAACGGCGCAGTGCTGTTCCTGGCCTCGGATGCCTCCTCGTACATGACCGGCCAGGCGCTGGTTGTCGACGGTGGTTGGACGGCGCGCTGATGTTGGCAGTCCAGCTGACGGCGTGGGGTCAGCCTCCGCAGGTGCGTGAGGTCCCCGTACCCGAGCCCGCTGAGGGACAACTGTTGATCAAAGTCGGCGCCGCTGGTCTGTGCCGCTCGGATCTGCACGTCATGGATTCGCCCGCCGGACGTTTCGATTACCCGTTGCCTCTCACACTCGGTCATGAGGTTGCCGGTACCGTCGTCGGCGCGGGGCCGCTGGCCGATCACGCGTGGATCGGTGAAAATGTTGTCATTCATGGTGTTTGGCCATGTGGCCGGTGCCGCAATTGCCGGCGCGAGCGCGAGAACTACTGCTTGGAGAAAGTTCCGCGTGGGGACGGCCGACTCAGTCCGATCGGAAACGGGTTGGGCCATCCGGGCGGGCTGGCGGAATACCTGCTGGTGCCCTCGGAAGCTGTTCTCGTTCGCGTCGGTTCGCTGAGCCCCCAGCAGGCCGCTCCGCTCGCCGACGCCGGCCTGACCGCATATCATGCGATCCGGACCAACAGCGACCTCATCGACTCGGACACTGTGGCTTTGGTGATAGGAATCGGCGGTCTCGGCCATCTGGCGGTGCAGATCCTGCGCTCTTTCGGCGTCACAGACATCATCGCCGTCGAGACAAGAACGCAGACACACGCTCTCGCGCTCGAATCGGGAGCACACGCGTGTTTTGCGACGCTCGCGGAAGCGACAGAGGCTGTGGCGAGCCTCGGCGGTGCCGACGTGGTCTTCGACTTTGTCGGGGCTCAGGCGACGGTCGAACCCGCTCCGGAGCTTCTCGCTCCCGGCGGCCGAGTTGTCGTCGTGGGAAGTGCGGGCGGGCAACTGACCGTCGGCAAGAGCTTGGGTTTGGTCAACGGCTGGCAAGTTCGGGCGCCGTTCTGGGGCACCATCGAGGACCTGCGTCAGGTGGTCGAACTCGCCAGTGCAGGAAAGCTGCATGCCGAGGTGACCACGTTCCCGTTCGACAGCGCGCTGGAGGCCTACGATCGCCTGCGTTCAGGCGATCTGTCCGGCCGCGCCGTACTGGTGCCCGCAGCCCCTTCATCGCTGTAACCATCCAACACACAATCGAACTCGAAGACGGAAGAGGGACGCCGCAGTGAAGTTGCTGGCACAGGAGATGCTCGCCCGGGCGGAAGGCAATCCGGCAGAGATTGCGGTGATCGACGAGTTAGGTTCTCACACAATCGGTTCGATCGTCGAGGCGGCTCGCTCGCTGGCCGATACCATCGCTTCGCTCGACAGCGGAGCGCCCACTGCACTCATTCAAGCCGACAATACGTGGCAGACGGTGGCTACCGCCCTCGCGATCGGACTTCGCGGCGGCGTAGTGGCGGTCTTCAGCCCACACGCCACCGAATCCGAATTCGAGATGGCGATCGACGACATCGACCCGGATCTCGTGGTTGCCGATGCCGATGCACTGACCCACTGGGGCATCAAGGACGACCAGTTTGCCGGTTCCCTAACGGCTTTCGGCACGCGAGTGCTCAGGTCTCGGCAGGGCGTTTTCGCCCCGATCGAGCGCTGGCGCGGCGGCACCGCGATCGCAATGACCTCCGGTTCGACCGGTCGCCCGAAGTGTGTCGTCCAGTCCGAAGAGGCAATCCGCTACGCGTGCCGGAGCACCATCGATACCGTCGGATTGCAACAGGGTGAGGCGGTCGGCGCTTTTGTGCCGCTGTCGTCGGTCGCAGCTTTCTGTTTCGGGATGTATCTACCTGCCTTCCTTGGCGGACAGATGGTTTCGATCGCCAAGTGGTCGCCTGCGGTAGCACTGGAGGCAATGGCGCAGCATCGGGTCGCCTGGACGATGTTGGTGCCGACCATGGCCCTACAGCTCTCGGTTACCGAAAGAGCTGACGGTAAGCTCTCGGCGATGCGCGCCCTGACGGTTGGTGGCGGTCCGATGAACGAGCGCACACTCGGGAACGCCGAAACCGTCCTGGGTACCACCTTCCTTCGAGTATTCGGCATGTCCGAATGCCTGGGCCACACGACCCCGCGTCTGGATGATCCGCCGGCCATCAGGCTGGGGCGGGACGGCCGCCCGTTCCCTGGCACCGTCGTTCGCGCGGTCGACGCCGCCGGGGCATTGCTCACTGCAGGTGAGATCGGGGATGCTCAGGTGAAGGGACCGTCGCTGTTCGTCGGTTATGCGCGCGGCGGTGCTCCGGTACTGCCCGAGCTCACCGCGGACGGCTTCCTGCCGACGGGCGATCTGGTCGAAGTCGGCGAAGACGGGTCTATCTGCGTCATGGGACGCCAGAAACAAATCATCATCCGCGGCGGCCGCAATATCGACATCAACGAAATGGAATCGGCGATCGCGTCGCTACCCGCAGTGGTTCAGGTCTGCGTTGTGCCGGTGCCGGACGACCTCCTCGGCGAGCGCGCGGCAGCCCTCGTCGTCACCGGTGGTCAACCGCTGACGCTGGCGGAGGCGACCACCCAGCTTGCCGCGAGGGGCTTTCCAAAGTTCAAGTGGCCGGAGTTTCTCTTCTCCGTCGAAGACCTTCCGCAGAACCGAGTCGGCAAACTTTCCAGGACCGATGCGGTCGCGCTCGCCTCAGGCCTGGCCTCTGAAGTTGACACGAGTTCATCTCAAAAAGGGGTAAGGTCGAACTAATCATCCACGCACCTCCGGGGGAGCCACATGACAGCAGAGACCGCGTTGCGCCGGGAGAGTCCGCGCTCCAAACGAACTCTCATTCTTGCCACGGCGATCGACCAGTTCGGCGAACTGGGTTACGAGCACACCAAGTGGGCGTCGATCGCCGACGAGGTCGGTATCGGACAGACGGCGCTCTATCACTATTTCGAGTCGAAAGCACATTGCCTGCTGACAATCATGCGGCTGGAGTTGGCCGATTCGTTGGAGCGAGTCACTGTTGCAACCGAGGTCGACTCGGATCCCACAACGGCACTCAGGGCGGCAATCGTCGTATCACTCAAGGCTTCACCGAGGGATGCTCTGCAGCGCCGCATTCTTCAGAGCCACATGGATCTTCTTGCTGCGGAACGACAGTCGGAAAAAGAGGAGTCCGAACGACTGAAGTCCCGTGAACTCGTCCAAGCGATCGAAGAAAAGTGGACCGCACTGATCGCGAACGGAATCAAGGAAGGCGTCTTCGCTGATTCCGATCCTCGTTTGATGGGCCGACTCGTCTTGGCCCTCGTGATCAGTGTTTGGCGCTGGTACCGACCGGACGGCAAACTCAGCCTGACAGAGATCGCCGAACGAGTGACCGATGCGGCCCTGCGGATGGTGTGCGCGTAGATCACTCCGCGCACGGCGAGTATCAACTTTGACTGCCCTCTTAAACTAAAGTGAATTCAATTAGGAGTTGAAATGTACAATCTTGTTCTCGTCGCATCCCGCCCCACCGACTGGACCCATCAGCAGTTCATCACTTGGTGGCGCGGCGAACACGCGGAGGTCACCTATCCCCTTCCCGGCCTTCTGCGATGGCAGCACACCGAATTGCTCGAAGCTTTTGGCAGCAAGTCGGAGGGGTGGGATGGCTTGTCCGTCTTGAGTTTCGAATCGTGGGAGGCACTCGAAGCCGCGCTGGCGAGTCCGCAGTGGCAGGCCGCCGTTGATCACGTCGGAACCATGGGTGGCCGCCGGATGATGTGGTACGGCGACGAAAAGACCATGGTGCCGCTCGCCGACAGCGGAAAATGACCGACTCTTGGGATCGGCCCGGTTGCTATCGCGTCGCCGACGGCGTTTTCCGGATCCCATTGCAGATGCCGCAGGACGGCCTGCGTGCAATCAACGTCTACGCGCTCGAGACCACGGACGGACTGGCGCTGGTCGACGGCGGTTGGCATCGCAACAGCACGCACGCCGAACTGTCCGACGCCCTAGCGCTGATCGGTCGCAACCCGGCGGAGATTCACGACATCTATGTCACGCATGTCCACCGTGACCACTACACGTTTGCCGTTGAACTGCGTCGACGGCATGGCTCTCGAATCCACCTCGGCGCAGCCGAATCTCCCGGCATCGCCGCAATCGCCAAGCTGGGCAACAATGTTCCGGAGAGCTCAATTCTTCAGCTGCACCGATCCGGCGCAGCGACAATCGCCGAGCAGGTCTCTCGAGACTCGATCGACGAACCCTTCGAGCCCTCGGACTGGGAGGCTCCCGATCACTGGCTCTCCCCCGGCGCTCTCGATATTCCAGGCCATCGCTTGTCCGCGGTACACACTCCCGGACACACCAAGGGGCACATGGTTTTTCATGACCTCGAACGCGACGTCTCTTTCACCGGAGACCACGTGTTGCCGACGATCACGCCGTCGATCGGATTCGAACTCGGCGATTGGGAGCTGCCACTCGGAGCGTACCTCCGCTCGCTGGAGATGATGCTCGACGACCGGGACCGGATCGTGATGCCGGCGCACGGCGGCACCGGTGCGGGTCTGCACGCGCGATGCCGGGAGTTGTTGGCGCACCACGATCACCGTCTAGGTCAGACTGCTTCTGCGGTAGCCGAATTGGGCGAGGTCTCAGGGCTGCAAGTGGCGCAGGTGTTGACCTGGACCCGGCGCGAACGCGGCTTCGATTCTCTCGATACCTTCAACCAGATGGTGGCCACCTGCGAGACGCTTGCCCACCTCGACGTGCTTGTCGAACGTGGGCAGTTGTCCGTGCAAAACAGGAACGGGGTGGATCTCTTCAGTTCGAACTGAAGAGATCCACCCCGTTTACCGACCCCCTCAGGCGCAGGTCCATCCGCCGTCGACATAGAGTTCGATACCGGTGACGAACGTCGAGTCATCGCCAGCCAGAAAAGCTACGGCGGCAGCAACTTCTGAAGCCGTGCCGAGTCGGCCCATCGGCGTATTCGCAATCATCGCCCGGTGCCGCTCACTACCCTCGTAACGCCGCAGCAGTTGCTGGGTCTCGATAAATCCCGGATGCACCGAATTCACGCGCACACCCTTCGTGGCCCAGTGCAATGCGGCGTTCTTTGTCATCGTGCGGACCGCACCCTTGGCGGCCGCGTAGGCGAAGCTGTTACCCAATCCGCCGACCGTGCCGAGGATCGAGCAGATGTTGACGACCGAACCGCCGCCAGTGCTTTCGATATAGGCCCCGGCGTGTTTCATGCCGAGCCACGTTCCGGTCTGACTGACCTCGATGACTTTGTTGTACCGATCGACGTCTTCGTCGACGACGGAAGCCAAACTACCGATCGCACCGTTGTTCACCACGGCGTCGAGTCGGGAATACCGCTCGGTGACAGCCTCTATGACCCTCTGCCATTGCTCTTCGCGAGCGATGTCGAGTGCGAGAGCCTGATGGCGGTCGGGCTGATCCTGCTTCGCGACCACTTCGGCGCACGCGTCACCACTGATATCAGTCACGATCACCGAAGCACCCTCGGATGCAAGGCGGCCGACGATTTCGACGCCGATACCGCCGGTGGCTCCGGTAACCAGTACCACTTTCTCACGCAAACGAGTATTGCCTACCGACATCGTTTCAGCTTCACTTTCTGTCACAGCTTGCTCAGGACGTTACGCCCGCCGACCAGCATGGCGATGGCAACGCCGATCGTGGTCACCGCGGTCATCAGCAGCGCCATGGCGGCCACCATCGGATACGAACCGTTCTGCCACATGTCGAACAGCAGCGTTCCCATCACCTGAGTTGTGGAAGCGCGTACCAGGAGCGACGCGGCGAACTCGTGAGTGAGCAAGATGAACATCAGCGCGACGGCACTGAGAACCGTCGGACGCATGAGCGGCAACATGATTCGCAGCGTCGTGACGAAGGGGGATGCACCGCTGGTGGCCGAGGCCTCGTTGTATGTGTTTCCGAGCGCAAGCATGGCTGTCATCTGCATTCGTGTGGCGAACGGCAACATCAGAACGATGTAGACGAGGATGATGACTGTGCGGGTGCCGTACAGGATGAACGGCGGTTCGGTGTAGGTCAGCAGGAAGCCGACGCCGAAGATCACTGCGGGGATGCCGAGCGGCAGGGCGGTCATCAGATCGGCCAGCAGCGCCAGTATCTTGAAGCGGCGCCCGCGGACCAGGAGGTTGGCCAGCGCGTACCCGATCGGAATGCAGATGATCACCGCTCCCAGAGAGGTAAGTACGCTGGTGACAACGGATTCGGTGATCGCACTAGTCGACCAGAGCTCCCGGAAGTTGTCCAGGGTCAGTAAACCCCACGACAGCGATCCTGACCAATACGGCGTCAGCGAGACGATGATCAGCCCGATCAGCGGAATGACCAGTGCGAACATCGAGAAGATCACCACGGTGGCCGTCGCCCAGGTAGCCCGGCCGGTGGACGAGGCAAACGCCTTGCCTCCGTGCGTGACAAACCGAGTCTGGTTGCCCAGCAGCACCTTTTGCACCAGGACGAGCACTAAACCGAAGATCACCAGTGGTGAACCGGCAGCTGCCGCGGCCGCGAAATCCGAAGGGGACTCGGACACTCGGCGGTACATCTCCGTGGTCAGGACCTTGACGCCCGAATTCTGGCCCAGCAGTAGCGGACCGGTGAACTGTCCCAGACCGAGTAGCAATGCGATTCCGCCGCCGTAGATGAGTGAAGGCCGCAGCAAGGGCAGCACGATCTTGAAGAAGATTCCGACCGTTGACGATCCGCTCACCTGAGCGGCTTCGAGGTGTTCCGAACTGATGTTCTGCATGCCGGAGCTGACGAACAAGTAGACGAACGACGTGAGGCCGAAACCTGTGAGGATCACGATCCACGGGATGGTGTACACGTCGATGGGTCCGGTGTCGGTCCCGCTCCACCAGGGGAGCTTGCGCAGGAGCACGTTGAGGTAGCCGGGACCGGGCGAGAGCAGGAATGCCCAGCCGACGATGTTTGCGACGGCGGGCATGACGATCGGGAGGATGGGGACGATGCGAAGCCATCCCAGTTTCTCCGGGAGTCGGCTGGCGGCGAACGCAAGTACGGTACCGAGGACCATCGCGATCACGAGCGAGCCGAGTGCCAGGGCGATCGTCGTCCAGATCGCCTCGGCCACATCGTAGCGGCCGTACTGCGTACGGTAACCCGCGCCGCCGTCCTCGAACGCCAGCATCTGCAGCCGAATCATCGGCAGCACTACGAGATACGCAAGAACGGCGATCAGAATCGCGTAGCCGATGCGGGCCTGCCACTGCCGTGAAATCGAGAACGACTTGACGGATCCGCCGGCCGTTGCGGTTGCGGTTGCCATCAGGATCGGTCTCCTACACCCGGTGCGACCAGTTCGGGAACGGTCACCGCAGTGGAGTCCGGATCGGCGTATACCCGCAGACTGGACGGAGAGAAGCTGATCACCATGGGCGTACCCGGATCACTGGCGCGCAGTGTGGCACTGTGTTCGGCGGCACTGGCACGCAATGCCAGTTGTTCGGTACCCGTCTTGACCAATACGTCGAAGTGTCGTCCGGCATACTCGTATGTCACCAGTTCGGCGTGCAGTGCAACGTTTCCGGCCGGAACGTCGTCCATCGAGGCATGCATCTGCACGTCGTCCGGTCGGAACCGCGCCACCGCGGCGGTGCCCTCGTCAGCGCGGTCCCGCACGCTGGCGTTGCTGAGATCGATGACGTCGTTCGCGCTCGTGTTCCAACCGTCGTGGGCGCGGCGCAGCTCCAGTCGATTGCCCATGCCGATGAAAGCGGCGACATACTCGGACACCGGATTCTCGAACACGTGCTCCGGCGCGTCGTACTGTTCGATTCTGCCGGACTTCATGATTGCGATCCGGTCGGCAAGAGCGAAAGCCTCGGCCTGATCGTGCGTGACGAAAACTGCGGTAAAGCCCAGGCTTTGATGCAGCTGATGGATCTGGGAGCGCACCTGGTCGCGGAGGCGTGCATCCAAGTTGCTCAGGGGTTCGTCGAACAAGACCAGATCCGGTTGCGCAACGAGTCCACGGGCCACCGCAACTCGCTGTTGCTGCCCACCACTGAGTTGCGACGGGTACCGATCGAGCAGTGCGCCGCAATCGACCATCTCGGCAGCCTTCTCCACCGCACCGTCGGCGATGGCCTGTTTGAGCTTGCGGACCTTGAGCGGGTATCGGATGTTGTCCCGGACCGTCATGTGCGGCCAGAGCGCATACGACTGGAACACCATGCCGATGTTCCGCTTGTGTGCGGGGACATCGGTTTTGGTGGAGGCATCGAAAACGTGCCTACCGCCGAACGAGATCGAGCCGCCCTGAGGTGTTTCCAATCCCGCCAGGCACCGCAGCGTTGTGGTCTTGCCGCAACCACTCGGACCGAGCAGGACAAGGAACTCGCCCTGCTCGATTTCGAGATCGAGTTGATCGACCACCACGTTCGATCCGTAAGTCTTCGTGAGACCTGAAACTGCGAATTGTGATGCCATTTCTATACTTTCTCGTTCGAGATTTTGGGGGTACGAACACCGGCGGCCTGGCCACCGTCTACGAGGATGTCGGTTCCGGTTACGTAGCTGCTGTCGTCAGTGGCCAGGAAACGAATGACCCTCGCGACCTCGCTCGGCGCGCCGCGCCGTTGCATCGGAATGCTGCGCACATACGCTTCGACGTCGTCGTTGGAGAAGTCCGATACCGACGTGATTTCGGTTTCGATGCTGCCCGGGCAGACGGAATTGACTCGGATACCGCGGTCGGCAAGCTCGAGTGCGGCCACCTTGGTCAGGGCTCGGACCCCGAATTTCGCTGCGCCGTACGCACCCAACTCGGCGGTCGCGAGCACGCCACGCAATGATGCGAGATTGATGACGCACCCACCATCTGCCATTGACGCGGCTGCGGCCTTCAGCCCCAGGAATGTGCCAACAAGATTCAGGTCGATCATCCGACGAAACTGGTCGAGTGACGTATCTGCCAGAGTAGCCTTCATCGCAGCTCCGGCACTGTTGACCAGCACCGTCATGTCGTGGCCGGCCGCCGCCATCGCCGCTGTTGCGTCGGCCCAGTCAGTCTCGCTCGTCACGTCGAGATGGCGGTAATACGCGTTTGCGCCCAACGTCGCAGTGAACGCGCTTCCGGCGTCGTCGTCGACATCGGTAAGGTACACGGTTGCGCCGTGCGCGGCGAACAGTTCGGCGCAGGCCCCGCCAATACCGCCGGATGCTCCCGTGACAAGAACATTCGTTCCCCGCATCGAATCCGTGAGGTGGTTCAAGGTCAGCCTTCCACTTGTTGATCGGCGCTTATGTTCTGCGGAGCCATGTTTCGGTGTTACTGGAAGAGCTTTTGCCACTGCTGGGAGTACTGCTCGACCTTTTCCGGTGTCAAGTCTTCGGGATTGGGCAGCGCGATGTCCTGAGCCCGGGCGACAGCCCCAGGGATATTCGGGAGTGCAGCAGCGTATCCGTCGTTGAGGGCGGTCTGACCTGCGACAGTTACCAGGAAGTTGGCCAACACCTGGGCGGCGTTCGGATGCGGCGCCGTGTTCAAAACGTGGGAGTACCACGGGGTTCCCCACGGCTGCTGCGGCAGCACCCAGTCGACAGGCGCGCCTGAGTTCATTTCGGTCACCAGCGGCTGCACCGAGGGGCTGACGACGATCTCGCCGGACGTCAGGGCCTGGGCCACACCGAGCGCGCTCGGGTAGATGCGGGGTTGCAGCTCCGCAAGCTTGTTCCAGTAGTCCTCCCCGTATGTGTTCGCGAAGTGCCGGTACATGTCAACGTACGAAGCGATCCCCACAGGGTTGACGATGCCGATCTTGCCGCGGTAGGCCGGATTGAGGATGTCCTGCGGCGTCTTCAGTCCGTTCGGTACCGCATCGGTATTCCAGCCGAGCGCAAAGACGGCCGCGCTGGTGAGGAAGAACCGGTTGTCGAGCACGCTCGCCGCTGGATCGAATTCGGGGGCTTCGAGTGCGGGCCCGACCAATTCGGCGGAATAGGTACCGGACTTGGCGGCGTTCTGGATCCACGCCGAGTCGGTGAGCATGTGGACGTCGGCGGTACCCTTACCGATCTTGTGTTCGGTCTCGACCCGGGGATTGATATCCGGATCGGTACCGCGAACGTATTCCAATTCGATTTGCGGGTACTCAGCGTGGAATGCGACCTTGAGCGCATCGAGGTTGGCCGGCTTCTGGCTCGAATAGAGCATCACCTTGCCCTCTTCGTTCGCTGCGGCGACCACATCTTCCCAGCTGCCGTCGACGGCAGCAGACGCGGGTTCACTACTGCCACATCCCGAGATGCCGACCATGGCTGCGGCGGCGCTCAACGCCACCAGGGTGCGGACGAATGACTTCATGGCTTCCTTTCGGGCATGCCGTCGGACGTCGATGTATCGACATGTCGTGGGCACTCCAGTGAGAGATGTTCTCGCGTCGGCATTTCTGAAGCTGACCCTGCGCGGTGTGTCATCGCGCCTGGTCTCGGGCGGAGGCTGCCGAATCGAGAGCCACCCGCTTAAACTGAACTGATGTCAGTTCGAAGGTAGTGCCCGTAGCTTGTGATGTCAATCACGAAGTTCGCGGACGTCGAAATTGCTTCGAAGAAACCGGGCGACGGCTCGACACCGTCAACGGAACGAGTCAGCCGACGGCAGCGGAGGCTGCGGACAGACCGAACACCAGAGCCGAGGCGAGGCCACCGGCGTACGCCCGGTTCCACAATCCGCCGGTGTCGGAGCCGGCCGCAAACAGTCCGGGGATGGGCAGTCCGGCGGCGCCCAGAACTCGGGCTTGCGTGTCGATCCGAATCCCGTGAAACGGGAAGGTGACCGCGGGAACCGTTTCGATCACGTAGTAGGGCCCCTCGAGTACGGGAGCGCGATCGAGTTTACGGCCTGGAACCAGTTCTGCACCCTGGGAGGCCGCCTCGTTGAACTTCCTGATCGCCGCAGCGATCGCCGCTCCGTCGTATCCCCATTCCTCCGGCAAATACTCGAGTTCCTCGAGGTCCTCGGCGAGGCCGACCCTGCCGCCACGCCTGCTGGCAAGTTCGAATTTGTCAACGGCCACAGCACCTTCGACATACGACGCGACCATCCAGTCGCGGTGCACGCGCGCGTCGGCAATCAGCAGGCCTCGGCCCTGCGGCTGTTCGAGAAGAGCCATCGTGGTGAGGTGATCCCCGAGCGTTTCGTCGACGAACCGTTCGTTGTCAAGACTGAAGAGAAGAGCGTGCTCGCTGTAGTACAGCGACATGTCGACGAAGTCCGCGGGATCGGCAAGTTCCACACCGCTCGGAATCAGATGCCCGTAGAAGCCTGCATCCTCGACCCCGGTCGACGCGCCGACCTCGACCGCAAGGCGGTAACCTTCGCCGCAACTGTAGGGATTCGAGCGCAAAGCCATCCGGCCCGCGTCCGGGTGGACGTACTGAGCGAGCAACTCCTTGTTGCCTTGGAATCCGCCGGTTGCCAGGAGGATCTGGCCGGCCCGAATCTCGCGCGCAGGCTCGGCATCCGTACGCACCACGGCGCCGCGGACGGCACCGTCCTCGAACAGGAGCCCTTCGGTCGCGGTATTGAACACGACCGATCCACCGGCGTCGAGCACGATTCGCTTGCAGGTGTCGACATAGTGATTGGTGTCGAATCTGTGCCCGCGGCCGAAGCTAAGAATGGGCTGCGCCGGGTCGACATCAATGCCAATCGAGCGGATCCACTCGACCCCGCCATCGAAGCTGTCGACGAGGTGGCGCTTGAGAGATTCGTCGCCCCTCGGATTCTGTTGGGCCATGACGTCGTGATTCGGTGCAGTCCAGGCGTATCCAGCGAATCGCGCAGAACCTCCGACATCGGAGCTGATCTCGATCACACACACTCGCCTGCCTGCTGCGGAAGCTTTTGCCCCAGCAGTCAATCCGGCCATTCCAGCCCCGATTACCAGCAGATCGTATTCATTGCTACTCAAATTCACTCCAATTGTCCGGCGCCGGTGAGCGCCTCCCGTTCAAATTGAACTGACCTCAATTTGATTACAGTAGAAGCGCAGCGAGGAGTGAGTCAATCGATGTCACTGCCGTCATGACGGTTGCACTGTGGGCTGAGTCACTCTAATATGAACTGAATTAGGTTTGATTCTGCGTCGGCAGGTACCAGAAACGGAGCAGTTCGCATGATCCCTCAGGTTTTCAGAACAACCGTGGCACTCGCCGCGGTGGCGCTCGCGTTGACGGCGTGTAGCAACGCTCCCGCTGCCCCGTCAGAGCCGGTTTCAGGTTCGTGGGACGACGTCGTTGCTGCGGCCAATGACGAGGGAAAGGTCACGATTTACTCGACCCAGGCGGCGCCCCGACTCGCAGCCCTGGAAACTGCCTTCGAAAAGGCCTACCCCGCAATCGATCTCGAGGTAGTCCGCGGAGTCGATTCGGATCTGCTTTCCAAGATCGATGCCGAAAGCAAGTCCGGCAAGGGAATCGGAGACCTCGCGGTGATCACCGACGTGTCGTGGATGAATACTGTCAAGGATACAGGCAAGGCGACCAAGCCGATCGGCCCGAGTTTCGACAACCCGGACTATCGCCGGGATACAAGCATCGTCTCGGACAAGTACTTCCTCGAAGGGGCAGTGATCCTGGGATTCGGCTGGAACACCGACCAGCTGCCCGGCGGTGTCTCTTCCCCGGCAGATCTTCTCGCTCCTGCGCTCAAGGGCAAGGTCGGAATCGTCAGTCCGTCAACGTCACCGACATACCTGGACTTCTACTCCCACATCGAGAAATACTACGGCGGCAGGGAGTATCTGGAGAAGCTTGCCGACCAGAACCCACGCATCTATCCGAGCAATCAGCCGCTCGCTCAGGCACTCGCTTCCGGTGAGATCGCCGCCGGCTTGATGGCCGATCCGATGTTGGCATCCAAGGAGTCCGGGGCACCGGTTGAATGGTCTGCCGGAGAACATATCTGGGGAGCGCGTTGGTACGGCCTGACTCTCGGCTCGTCACCGCATCCCAATGCCGCGCAGGTATTGGCCGACTTCATGGTCACCCGACCCGGCCAGGAGGCCACGTCGGTCGGTTACAGCTCGGTGTTGCCCGACATCGAAGGTTCGATCGCGAATGCTCAAGAGGTTCCCGATCAGAACACCGAGGTGACCACGGGTGACGGCGCCGCGCGTTACCGCGACGACCTCCAAGCCCTGTTCAACTGAACTGCTTGACAACCGTTCCACGTGCACGTGTTCTACTCGTAATACCCGCGGCCGCCAAGCGGATCGACGGGACTGAAAGGTGTATTCGATGTCTGATCGGCAGTTCGAGGGCCAGGTCGCAGTGGTAACCGGAGCAGGTTCCGGAATCGGCGCTGCCACAGCGCGTCTGCTCGCTGACCGGGGCGCCGTGGCGGTGTATCTGTGCGACGTCAACGAAGCCGCGGTAACCGAGGTAGCAGCGTCTGTGGTCGGTGGCCAGGCCATCGGTTTGGATGTCGGCAATTCGGCGCAGGTGACCCAGGCTTTCACGAGAGTGATCGCCGAGCAGGGGCGGGTTGACATCGTCGTCCATGCCGCCGGCGTCGACGACCCGAAGAGTAAACAGCGCATCTACGAGGCAGCTGAGCGTAGTGAACCGGTTGACGTTCTCACTCGCCTCGAAGACGAAGATTGGCGACGCGTCATGTCGATCAACCTCGACGGTACGTTCTTCATACTCCGCGAAGCAGTCCGGGCGATGAAACCAGCCCGCAGCGGCGCCATCGTGACGGTCGGCTCGTCCTCGGCGTTCGACACGCTTGTCGGCTACCCACACTACTCAGCTTCGAAGGCCGGAGTTCATGCGGTAAGCCAGGCTGTAGCTAAAGAGGTTGCACCCTTTGGCATCCGGGTTAACACGATCGCTCCGGGACCGGTCGACACAGGGATGGCCAGTCGCACTCCGGCCAACCTTCGCGCTGCGATGACACAGGACGGATTCCGCGGTTACGCAACCGCCGAGGAATTGGCAGATAACATCCTGTACCTGGCGTCGCCGGGTGCCGCCAACGTCGTCGGGGCCGTACTACTGAGCAACGGTGGTAGATTCACCGTCTGATCGGGGTCAGTTCCGTAGTAATGCCCGGTTTTGCACGTCTTCCGAAGACGTGCAAAACCGGGCATCGTGCTTTGTCAAAATAGCTTCGGCTCGACGAGTACTCGGGTTTGCGGCGCTAAGACAAGATATTTGGCCAATTTCGTCCGCACCCGGTTCTCCGGAACGGTCAGTCGCTCGGTCTCCTGAGCGAGGTACTCAGACCAATCACGGAACGTGCAGTGTTCAACGTAGATGTCGGGCTCGTTTGCCGATCGCGACACGCTCCAGCGCAGTGCACCAAGACGCCGCCGGGAGAGTTTGAGTTCGTGCACGTTGTCGAGAAATTCTTCCGTACGGCCAGGGAGCACGTGATAGGTGGTCTCGACGATCACGCGCAGACCGGAGTATTCGGCATTAGGGGCCAAGGGATCCGGTGCCCCGGTCAGTTCGGGGGCAATCGCCTCACTCGGCATGATCCCGCGGCGAAGTGTCTCGAACACCGAGACGAACATCAACAGTGCGGCCAGTAGCACGGCGGGAACGAGGCCGAGCGAGTCGGCAAGGACGCCCCATAACAGGGCGCCGATCGCCTGGCTCCCCTGAAACATCAACATGACGAAGGCGATAAGACGCGCCTTGATCCATCGGGGAACCACGGCATGAGCGGCGATCATCCAGGTGCTCTGAACCCCGACCCACGCGGCGCCAACCACTACAAGAACGGCAAACATCGCGCTGACCCACGGGATCACGACCAAACCGACCAGAGCGAGCGCATATGCACCCGAGCCTAGCGCCACGAAGTGATTCCAACTCATCCGCGCGCGCAGCGGCATCAGCAGGATCGTACCGAGCACAGCGCCGATTCCGATTGCGCCAGAGAGGATTCCGAACCCGGACGTGCTCACCTGCAACCGATCATGCGCGACCAGCGGCAGAAGCCCCCACAGACAACTCGCCGGGATCCCGAACATGGTCAGTCGCAGCAGCAATCGCCTGGTCCAGCGGGAATGGCGAATGAAGCGCACGCTTCCTGCCACCGCCTGGCCTATCGAATTGTGCACTTCGACCCGCCCGGTCGATGCGGGTACCGTCCGCGCCGCGACGAAGACGCAGACGGCGAACAGAGCGGCAGTCAAGGCGAAAGCCGAAGTCGATCCCCAGCCGGCGAGAACGGCACCACCGATAACCGGCCCGATCGCGCGCGCACCATTGAAGACGGCACCGTCGATCGCAGGAACCACCGCCATCATCTCGCGGCTGACTATGTTGGGCAGCAACGCCTGCCAGACGATAGCGACGGACGCCAGACCTGCGCCGCCGACGAAGACCGCAAGCATCAAAATCGGAGTTTTCGCCAAACCCAACTGCTGCAGTACCGCCAGCACGATCGTCGACCCAGTCAACACCATTGCGGTACCGACAAGCAGTAGACGATGGCTGACGAACTCGGCCATCGCGCCGATCGGCAACGCCAACACGAAGAACGGCAAGCTGGCGGCGAACTGAACCATCGATACCGTCGTCGCAGACTCCCCGGCTTCGGTGAACGTCCACTGCACCGCAAGTACCAGAATCCATACCCCGACGCTTACGCACAGTTGGAAGCCAAGCATCATGCGGAGTCGCCCAATGCGCAGTGGCGCAAAGATGCTCACTGACCGACCGCAATCCATGATGCCCCTCTCGATCAATGAACAATAACCTAAACTTAATTCAGTTAGGCGAAATTCGTGCTAGTTTCGGCATCGTCATCGAACTGGCATCACCCGGACTGCGGTAGTTCCCATCTGCGCGAAAGGCCTCTGTCATCACCATTCACAATCGAGTTGTGTGTCTCTCCTCGCGCCCGGCTGGCCGTCTGGTGCCGGACAATCTCGCGATCGTCCATGCCGAAGTGCCCCCGTTGGCGCCAGGCGAGGTTTTGATCCGAAACACGTGGCTGTCAATCGACCCGTCGATCCGACTGCGACTCAATGCAGCAACAACACCGGGATACCTACCACCGCTGACCCCCGGAGATCCATTGGTCGGTCTGGCGCTCGGTACCGTCATCGAATCGCGAAGTCCAGAATTCGCTGCCGGTGAGCTGGTCTCGCACATGTTCGGCTACCGCGACTATGCAGTGGTCACCGCAGGCGGTGAAACTCTCGGTGGTGCCGGCGGATTGACGAGGATCGACCCAGGCGAGTTCGCCCCGGAATGGTACCTAGGTCCGTTGGGCAGTGCAGGGCTGACCGCTTACGTAGGGATTTTCGAGATCCTCGAGCTCAAACCCGAAGACGTGCTGTGGGTTTCGGCAGCGGCTGGCGCCGTCGGGAGTATTGCGGTGCAATTGGCAACTTTGCGAGGCAACACGGTTGTCGCCTCGGCGGGAGGCCCGGAAAAAGTCGAGTACCTCAGGAATACGCTCGGGGCTTCGCACGCGATCGACTATCGCGCCGACGACCTGAAAAAGCAACTGACCGAGTTCGTCCCCGACGGTATCGACGCCTACTTCGACAACGTCGGCGGAGATCACCTGGGGGCGGCCTTGGATCACCTACGGCCAGGGGGACGCGTCGCAATGTGTGGCGCCGTCTCGACCTACGACACCGACTCCCCCGTACCCGGGCCTGCCAATCTCTTTCAAGTCACCGCAAAGAGCCTGCAAATAAAGGGTTTTCGCGCAGGAACCTATGACGAGCTCTACACTGACTTCCGTTCGGAAGTCGGCGGACACCTCAACGCGAGAAGGCTGACCTGCCAGGAGACGGTATTCGAGGGGCTCGAACAAGCCCCCGCCGCGCTCGTCGGAATGCTCAACGGCCATAACATCGGAAAGACCCTGTGCCGACTGTAAGACCAGCCCGGCGCGCCCAGATCGCTACGAAGACCGCCCGTGACGATCATGCCCCTGTGAACAGATACGCGCCGAGACATCAAGGACATTCGCGACTTTCTCGGGTCAGGAAGCTTGGAATGACTGAGCAAAGGGCGCACGTCGGCGTCACGGCCCTTTCACGATCAACCGAGGTAAATCGACGGATTATAGAACTTGGTCGCGTCCGCGCCCTCGGAGCGAAGCGGAGTTCTCTTCGGAGGACACCGCAGGTGGCAACGTCGCCGGACAGGCGGATGCAGTGGCAGATCCGACCGACCGGGTTGAGTGACAGGCATTTACTCACCTGGAACTGAAGGCGGCAAGCGGTCCATTTTGACGCCCACGCTTAAGGGCGGCATCCTCGATGCACATGCACGGCGAACATATTTCGTTACATCACAACGTATTTCATCGACCGAATACGTAACATTCATTACCAGGTGCAATCATTTGTGTTGCAAATTATCTCATCCACTATCACGTGGTGATCAGTGTCAATCGCCCGTCGATTGGCCGATCCTCAGTGGTCGGCTTTGCAGCACGTCGTCTGCTGCGATTGTTTAGGCGAATGCCGGCCAGGTGGCCGTGCGTTGATGTGCGGTCTCGACGAGTCGGGACGACTCGTTCGGCGTTCGGCGTCGGTGGCGACCCGAGGATGGTTTTGACGATGGCTGCGACCACTGCGGCGGCGAGGTCTAGGCGTGCTGCTGGCACTGAGACGATGATCGCCGGGGCCCTGACACCGGTTCTCGACCATGGCGCCGCTTGGAGGCTACGGGCCCCGCCCCCCGGGGGGCTATTTCGGCCACGGGCTGTTGTCATGGTGACGGTGGGGTGGTGTTGAAGATCGGCCAGCAGATTTCTGTAGCGGTGAACATTGTGGGAGCTGAGGGCGTGCCGCCGAAGTAGTGTTCGCGGATTGGCCCCTGTCGGCTGATTAGTTGCTCGTTGACGTATGTGCCCAGGGCCGCGTAACTGCGGTCGATGCCTTCGTGTCCGCCGGAGTGGGTGAGCACCGCGAACTCAGCCTGAGGTAAGACCTCGGCACGGACGCCTTCCGGAGGTTCGATGGAGTGCAGCGCGGGGACAAAGAGAGTTGCTTTACCGCGCGATTCGAGGAAGAGCGCTCGCTCGTAGAGACCACCAGGCACCACTGCGGATGGTGCGCCTGCTACAGCGGCAACTGCGTCCAGCAAAGTCTTCAGCGTCGCCGCGAACCAGGTGTCGATCTCGGAAACCTCGAGGATAGCGCCGATTGACCACACGGCGAGCGCAGCTTCATGGCGCACCGCCACGAAGGCGGGGGTCTGCACTGGAGACAGCAACTCGCGCAGCGCGCTCACGGTGTCGCGGGTCTGTTGCAGCCGCACTTCCATCTGTTCGAGATGAGTCGTGATGATCTCGGTGCGAGTTTCGGCGTCGTTGGTGCTCAGCAGCGCTTTGATGTCGGGAATGGACATGCCCAGCGATCGGAACCGTCGGATGATGTGTGCATGATCGACCTGGCTGGTGTCGTAGAAGCGGTAGCCCGTGCGGGAATCGATATGGGCTGGTTCGAGAATGCCGATGTCGTGGTAATGCCGGAGCGCTTTCCTGCTCAGGCTGGTCATCACTGCGAAGTCACCGATCGAGACCTGTGCACTCATGGCATCCTCCTCTGCGCGCTGGCGGGCTGTAGGGGCATCCTGCAGTCTCCCCCTAGAGCAAGGTCAACACTGCAGGGCAAGTCCGAGAGGTCCCGTTCGAGACCGAACCGATCCCACTTGCAGCCAGGCATGCGAGATCGCACCCTGGGTTGACATTCCCCTTACGGGAAGTTCCATCGTGGGGTCATGACAACAGCATGGGATGGACTCCCGAACACAGTAAAGACGTTTATGACCGCCCTCAACGACCGAGAGGACGCTCGAGCGCTGGCCACCTTCACCGCCGATGCGGTCGTGACCGACGACGGCCGCGGCTACACGGGCCGCGACGAGATCGGAGCCTGGCTGGCCGCCTCTGTGAGCGGCAGTGAGTACACCTATACATCCGAATTCACCGGCGCCACCACGACCGCCACCACTGTCGATGTCGAGCAGCACCTGGACGGCAACTTCCCCGGCGGAGTCGCCGACCTGCACTACCGCTTCACGTTGGACGGCGCGCTGATCAGCCAGTTGGTGATCGAGCCGTGACGCGACGATGGTTCATCACAGGAGGCACGCCCGGCGGTTTCGGGGTCGCGTTTGCCGAGGCCGCACTGGAGACGGGGGACCGCGTAGTGCTTACCTCCCGGCGTCCCCATGAGTTGGCGGCGTGGGCCGAGCAGTACGGTGACCGCGTTCTGGTCGTGTCGCTCGATGTCACTAATACCGCGCAGGTACAGCGCGCGGTGCGTGCGGCCGAAGAGCAGTTCGGCGGGATCGACGTGCTGGTCAACAGCGCCGGCCGCGGCTGGTTCGGATCGATCGAGGGCATGAACGATACCTCGATGCGGGCAATGTTCGAGCTGAACTTCTTCGCCGTGCTGTCGGTGACACGCGCGGTACTGCCCGGGATGCGCGCCCGCGGCGACGGGTGGATCGTCAACGTGTCCTCGGTCGCCGGGCTCGTGGCGGCACCCGGATTCGGCTACTACAGCGCGACGAAGTTCGCCGTCGAAGCGGTCACCGAGACGCTACGCGATGAGGTCGCCGCACAGGGCATCTCCGTACTGGCAGTCCAGCCAGGAGCGACCCGCACCAACGCCTACGCCGGCTTCGCTCACGAACCAGTGTCAGAGCCGATCCCGGAATACCACGAGATGCTCAAGCAGGTCCGCGCAACATTCGTGGGCATGGACGGTGCGCAACCCGGCGATCCGCGCCGCGGTGCCCGTGCAGTGATCGCGGCGATGGCTCAGGACCCACCACCCCGACGACTGGTCCTAGGCAACGGCGGTTTTGACGCCGTGACCGACACGCTAGAGGGGGCACTGGCGGACATCCGCGCTAACGAAACCCTTTCACGTTCAACAGATTTCCCCAACTAGACAGCTCTCGAAACGAGACAAACCGCAAGTCGGCCGGCATGACGCCGTGCATGTTCGGTCGATCAGAACGCCCGACACCTACCAAACAGCGAACCCCCGCGTTCTAGATTCCTAGAACATTGGGGTTCGTTGCGAACATGAAGACTCAAGTTGAGTGCCCATCTCAGCGTACCCGCCAACTTTAGCGCGAATGACCCTCCGGCGTCAGCCGTTCACAGCATCTAACACATCCACACTGCGCTCGAAAGATCGACTACCCAAACACGTTTCGTTGAATCTGCACGAGGAGATTGCTGCAATACTTCCACTAAGCGGCGTCCGATTGCGTTGCAGTGGCCGCCCCGGACTTCTGCCGGAAAGCACTCTCTATGATCGGATCTGGTTGACACTCAAAGGGGGTGCGGTCTCGCGTCCGCATCAAGGTGTTCTCGGCTGACGGCAGACCAGCTCACACCGAGCATTGAGGCTGCCGCGTTCGAGACCCTTACCCTGCCTTCGGAGGTGGCCAGCCCTGCAAGCCAAACCCGTCGGGTTGGCTCAGATTCATGCGAGCCGATCGCGGTACTGGCGCATCTTGCTCCGCGAACCGCACGTGTTCATGTCGCACCAGGTCCGCGTCCGGGACCGTGAACTGTCGTAGAACACCCACCGGCACGCATCCGACGCGCAGGTCCTGAGCCGCAGCCCCGACCCGGTCAGGCCGTGGAGCAGGAGCGCCCCGACCGCCGCTCCTGCGGGCGAGACCGGCTGCGCACCCGACGGGATCAGCGCGAGCCGACCGTCGTCGTCGACGTGGGGCCCCGCCCAGTGCTCCTGCGCGAGCCGGTTCAGGGCGGACCGCGCTGCCGTATCAGTGCGGTCGGCCAGGAAGGCGCGAATGACCTCGCGCGCGCCACGCAACGAGTCGAGATGCTCGAGCGTGGGTTCCCCGCCCCATCCGTGCCGGACGAGCCACTCCCGCCCGCCACGGATGGTCGCCAATGCGTCAATGCCGTGCAGCAGCGTGGCGCTGTTGCAGAACTTTTCGACGACACGCAGCTCTTCGGGCACGGCGGACTGGGCGGCGCTCACGCGCTCAGCAGTCTGAGGAGTTCGCCGGGCCGATCCTCCGGCACCATGTGCCCGGCTCCGTCGATGATCGAGAACCGCGCGTGATCCGGAAGTGCCGTGACGAGCCGCTGAGCGTAGTCGACACCGAGCCACGCATCGTCCGCACCCCAGATCACGTGAATCGGTATGTCCAGCAACCGGAGTCGGCCCTGCAGCTCGTCGGTGTTGTCCTCGCCGCCCTGGGCGTACTGCCGGTAGAACGCCCGTGCCCCATCAGTGCCTGTCCACTGGCCCGTGTACGAAGCCAGGGCCTCCGCGCGCAGACCCACGTGGCTGCCGGACCGGATCTTGGCATCGATCAGGGCAGCGCTCGCCCAGTCGGGGAGCGCCTCGAAGACCTCGGGGTGCTGGTGGACGGTCTGGAAGAACCCGCCGGCGCCCCACCCGCTTACCGTGGCGGCATCGATGAGCGTGAGCGACTCGAAGGCCACGCCGTGCAGGAGCGTCGCCCGCAGCGCGACCGCGCCGCCGACATCGTGCGCCACGACCCGAGGCACGGATACTCCCCAGTGCTCGAGGAGATCGACGAAGATCGTCGCCTGCTGACGGAGGCTCACATCTGGCGCGGTGCGGGTCGACTGTCCGAATCCGAGCATGTCCCAGACGTAGACCCGGTGATCACGAGCGAGCACCGGGGCGATGTCCCGCCAGATGTACGACGAGAAGGGTGTGCCGTGCATCAGGACGAGCGCTGGTCCGTCGCCGACCGAGTTCCATCGCACCGTGCCGTCGCCAACGTCGAACCACTCGGGGAGCGACCAATCACTCATGGAGCACCCCTTCATTGTTACCGTCTTAATTGATTAGACGGTAACAGTTAGACGGTAACAGAGGGACGGGCTACGGCAGTTGACGGCGTCCATCGACCGTCCCACCATCTGCCTGAGCGCAACGGGGCGCGAGCGGCGGCAGCGTGAGCACAATCGCGAACTGCCACGCCCGCATACAACACTCGGTGCGCTTTTTGTCCGAAGGTTTTCAGTCTCTGCCGAGGTCATGTTCGCGTTTCGGTGTGGCCGACCGTGGTGGTTTGGGGTCTTCGGGGGCCGCGGTGCGGTTTCACCCCATAGACGCAACTTTTCTACAGATGCGTCGTCCGCCTCGCACTCGGATGGAACTAGCCTGCGGACGGTCGACGGTACCGCGGCATCGTCGATGCGGGACGCCGACGCACTATTGCGGCACAACGAACACGAATCCAAAGGAAGAACAGGGTGAACCAGGTGCGGCGACGGTGCAGGCGCTGCGCTGCGGTGACCCGGCACAACTGGGGGGCGAAGAACAGTGCCGCGATGAAGGTTGTTTTCGTGTTTGTTCCGAAAATCAGCATTCCGTTCGCCTCAAGTGAGCATCGAAAATGCTCCGTTGCAACAGTTTTCGGGGGCCAATCTGGTACTATTGCGCGTGGGTGTCTCCGGCGTCGGTGGTGTCGTCGACGTCGATGTCGAGGGCGCCGTCGAGACGGCGGCGGATGAGATCGACCGCGACGGAGGCGACGTCGTAGTCCACCAGCGCCCCGTTCTCGGTGCGGCAGTGCAGCGAGAAGTACACGATCCCGTCCACCACACGGTGGGTCTGGGCTTGGACGCGGAAGTCGCCGCTCAACACCAGCCCAGCGCAGTACAAGGACATCGGCCCGTCGAGAAGCCCCGGCAATAGGGGGATTTCGCCGATACCGCCGTCGGGGAGCATTCCGTCGACGCCATAGACGATCGGATGCCCATCCGATTCCTTGGACACCACTGCCAACGGCATCGACGCCACGTTGAACAAGATTCTGGGCGCACCACATAGAAGGGCATTGATGACAAGGGAATCACCTTCTGAGCCGAAGGAAACTCCAATGACACGAATCTCCTGCCCCGTGACCAGCCGAGGCGCGTGAACTTCCAGGTCGAAGGCAGGCATACTCGGCCAGGGCTTGCTTTCGACCAACATCAGTTCGCTCCTAGGAAGCGTGCGCCTTTGTTCAACGCGTTCTGGTAGGCGTTGTCGCCCTGGATCTTCTTGATCAAAGACTGGGGTGCGCCTTCGAATTCTTGGGTGTTGAAGTTGTAGTAGTACTTCCCACCGCGATCGTCCTGCAAGTGCATCTGTCCAGCCCGCACGCCTGGGGCAGAATTTTCGATATCGATCCGATAGTACGGGCCGTTCGGTGGAATCTTGTCGGTCATGGTGATCAGCATCGCTCCTCGCCGTATTCGATGCTCATTCCTCGCCTCGTCGCGTTACCCCGGATCCACAAGGAGGGCTGGAGGTTTCGCTCCCCCAATTTTCCGGTGTACTTCCGGTTCTTCTCCGTCTAGCTCGTCCGCAATTTTCGTGACAGAAATGCAGGCTCCACGCTTCAATTGTGTCCATGCAGCTGACGTCGACATCCGGGTTGAGGGTCAGGCGCCCTTGTCGGCGCCATCTCCGTACGAAGGTGAGATCGCCATTGTGGGCGCCTCCAGAACGTCGGCCGCCGCCAAGAGAGCCTGGTGTAGTCGGTGTGCCCTGACGCTCGCAGTCCCCCAAGCGAGCTGTTGTTTCGCCGCTCATGCGGCCGCGTGCCACAACAACACGGCGACCTGCGAAGGCTGAACTTCAATCTCTCCCGTCGGGACTCAGGCGAATCGTTCGAGGATCTGCGGGTCGTAGAGGCGGTGGCCGAGTGAGTGCATCGCGCCGATGATCTCGTTTGCATGCTCTCCTCGGAATTTGTAGCCGATGAACTCGACCAACTGCTCACCGATGGATACGTCGTAGGCCGGTGTTCCTTCGGGGTCAGACCCGGGCGGGCGCAGGAACTGCCCGTCCCACGTCCAGCCTGGGAGATCCTCCGCAAACAACCGCAAGACACGGTCGCGGTCCACCATGTCGACGCTGTCGACGTGTTGCTCGTCGTTCAGACGCGTGTAGACGCTGCCGGGGTCGAGATCATCGCCTCCGGCCCAGAACGCCAGGTTGTAGCTCATGGCACCTAAGTATGCCTGCCGCTGACCGTCGGGGCGGTGTTGCCGAGAGTGCCGTCATATCCTTCTGACGTGAACGCGATGAAACTTCCAGGTGCCGGACAGCGGGTTGTCCGCACCGAGGTCGGTCACGCCCTACAGTTCGAAACTGACGCGCACGTTCGATACTTCGTCGAGGAGAACCCTGTCCTCACCCTTCCTGACGACACCGAAGTCACCATCAGCCTTCCGGCACCTGCATCCGGAACAGACATCGCAGCGGAACTGACCGGCGCGACAATCGAACTCAGCACCTGCACCGCAGACGGATCACTCGTCGTACTGTTCGACACCGGCACCGTACTGTCGGTGCCACCGTCGCCGGATTTCGAAAGTTGGAACGTCTCCGCGCCCGGGAACGTGCTCGTCGTCTCGACACCTGGCGGCACGATCGCAGCGTGGAACTGGCCCAGCACCGACTGACATGGCTCTCCATGAATACCGGGACCGACGCCCGAGCGCTACTCCCGAGACCACAAACTTGTCGCACACTTCATCCCCGCCGGAACCTTCCCCGGCCGTCAATCGCGAGGACAAGACTCATGACTTCGGACAACCCGCACGATCCTTCACCCGAATCACCAGATCTTCACACTCTGATCCTCGAGGTAGCCGACGACTACGATCACGGCCGAACTTCCCTGCACGCCTTGGTAACCGTCTACGAATCGATCGTCGACACGTACGAGCACGAACAACACGATCGCCACGAAGACCTACGCTGGGCATGGGGGCAGATCGAAATCATGAACGCTCTACGACACGATGACCCGAGCCGCGCACCGCAAGACGAGGCCGAAGTGCACGAAACCATCGACGGCTTCGTGACTACGTTCCAGTCGCTCTATTCCGCCTGAGCCGTCGCCGATAGTGCTGGCGATCAGCAGGTTCGATAGACCGCAGGTCCCTCGATGATCCGCAAGATTCAAGCCGCAGAAGGTGTCTGGCTCAACGAGGAGTGAACTGTGTGAGGCCGTCGACGATGCTTCCGTTGCCGGGCCTACTCGTCTGCAAGGGAACTCGGGGAATGATCTGGACTGACGGTTGCGGGTGCAGCCTGCAGAATGAGCGCAAGACGTCGACGGTGGACCGACTGGATTGTGTATGCGCGCACTCCGCAGGCTGCTTGCGGAACTGTACCCGGAGATGACTGCGTCTAATCTCTGCTGTTCGCAGTGGCAGTCGGCGGCCGAGCGCAGACGGCGATGCGCTTCGACGTCCTTCACTGCGGAAAACGAGTAATTCGTGGGTGTTTTCTGTTGGAAACACCCGCAGTTCGCAACAGCTGACGGCCGGTGGCGGAATCTACGCCGGGTTAGGAAGATACGGGTGTGCGAGGAAACGGTTCCCCTCACACCCGATTGCGCATCAGCTTTGAATGTCGTGCCGTATCAATCGGATCGAATCAGTGCGCAGCGTCGAAGGCGTCGAGGATCTCCGCTTTGATCCGCCCCCGTGGCGCCACGTCGTAGCCGTTCTTGACTGCCCAGTCCCGCACTGCCTGCAGCTGCTCTTTCGAGCGCCCGGAACCGGTATCCTTCGCCGTCACATCAGCTTTACTGCCGCGGCGTGCCTTTCCGACTTTCTCGGCGACCTTCACGAAAGGCTCGAGGGCGGCGTTGAACTTGTCGACGTTCGTCGGCCGCAAATCGATCAGGTAGTCCGACCCCTGATACGAGAATTGGATGCGTTCGCCGAACCCGTCGTCGATCGGCTTACCGTCGAGATCGTCGATAAGTTGGCGAATAACTCTCTCAGCCATGCAACATCGTCTCCAATTCGATAGGAATCTCTCCAATGACCGGGTAACCCTAGCAACCCTTGTGTCCGCACCGAGACGATCGAGGGCTGCGAAACGACAAGACCGCCGATGAGGTCAACCTGCCAGGTCGTCACTGAGTCAGTGCAACAGCACAATTGAGGAAGGTTCACTATGGACAATTGGTGGTTGTACTGGAGCCCGTTTCCGCAGCCTGTTCGCGACTGGCTGTGTGATCGTGCAACAAATTCGGTCTGGCTGAGACCGCAGACTGGTGGGACTAGTCAGGAAGTCGGCGGTATCTGGCTGACCAGCGATTCGTACAATCGCTCTATTGCTCTTAGGATTTCGGCCGGTTCGAGGTATTGGTTCTTCTCACGCAGAGCGTGCTCCAACGCTTCGCCATCGCGGACGCGCTCAGGGACCAGCACGTGCCATTTGTACCCCCGGGGTTGCAACCGAACTCCGGCCTCAGCGAGGTAGGAGTTGACGTCGTCGTTGACCATCCGCAGGTCTTCCTCGGTAAAGGGCTCGAACCAGACTTCCTCGGATTCTCTGCTCGGGTCACTGCGAGTAACCCGTACCGGCGGGTGCGCGGATGCCGGATACGGTGTCCGGTAGCACCGGCCTGGCCCCGCAACCCACGCAGTCAGCGCTCCGTGTCCATTCGAAACGACGCTGACGTAGCGACCCACAGGCAGGACACTGGGCACCTGACCGTCGACCTCGGACCACGGATACTCGCTCCAGTACTGCGCCATGTCGTCCATTCTGGTCGACCTGAGAACACACCGGATCAAGGTGGACAGATTCACAGCGGTCCGTCCCGGGGCTGATGAATATTGCACGTTTCGAATACTGCACAACCGCCAGTAGACCTCCCCGGTCGCCACTGATCGCCACCGGATATGACGAAGCCGCCGGCACCGAAAAGGCGTCCAGCGGCTTCACAGGGTCGGTGCCCGTCTTGCGCCTCTCGGCAAGTGGCCGCTCGAAGCGGCATTTCTGGGGTGGTACCCGGGGCAAAGAACCGAACACCGACAACCTCTACAACGAGACGATGCGCCAACTTATTCCGCCCCGCTGACCAGCGCCGTAGCTCATTTCCTGGTGATGATCGAGCGCAGTACGAAGCGGAAGACCACCGCGGTGCCGGCTCCGACCACAACGCCGGTCACCACCTCCGCAAGGAGAACCCCCACGGTGACACCGAGAACTGTGGCGGACGCGACCGCCAACGCGACATCGGCAGGTGCCGGCCGGGGACCGTTGATCGCGCTACCCCTTCCCTGAGTTTGACGCATTTGCAGAGATCATCACATGCCATCCGCGCGTGGAAGTCGGACCCACACTGTTCAGTGGTACAGGACTGTTCAGTGGGACAGGAACCGGTAACAGGAGGTCAGGCCATGTGTGGGCGCTACGCCAACCGAAGCTCAGATAAGGAATTGCAGTCGTTTTTCGACACCATGCACACCGTCGGCGACGAACTCCCACCGTCCTACAACGTCGCACCCACCCAGCCCGTGCGTGTGATCATCGAACGAACCCCCGCGAGGAACCCGACGCCGAGCCCGAGCGCCAGCTCAGGACGGTCAAATAGAGCTTGTTGCCGGTTGGTCTAAGGATCGAAAGATGGCATCCAAGCTTATCAACGCCCGCAGCGAAACCGTCACGGAGAAGCCGTCATTCAGAAATGGTGCCTCCAAACGGCGCGCCATCATCCCGGCCGCCGAATACTACGAGTGAATGAAAAGTGAAGCAGGGACGAAAATTCCCTATTCCTTCACGGCGAGGACAACATTCTCGCGATGGCCGGACTGTACGAGTTGTGGTCCGATCCTGTACTGCCCGAAGATGATCCGAACAAGTGGGTATTGACCTGCACAGTTTTGACTCGGCCAGCCTCAGATTCCTTGGGGCACATACACGACAGATCCCCGCTGATCCTGCTCGAATCGTTCTGGGGACACTGGCTCGATCCGAACCTCACCGACATAGGCGAGGTCCAGGCCATGATCAACTCGGTTTCGGAGCCGCATCTCGCGCCCTACGAAGTTTCGACTACGGTGAACAGCCCTCGCAACAACAACCCGTCACTATTGGAGCCGGTCTGACCGCACGTCCGTTGGTGCACAACTGGACCGGCAACATTCGTCTGACCGCGTTGAGTTGACGGTCACCGCGGAGCGTCGCGGAGCCGAAACAGAGCTGCCGCTTCGAGCCCATCCTGCAGGTACTCGTACTCCCCCACCAGCGCTGCGCGCAGAGTCAGCTCGTCGAGGTCCGATCCAGCATTCAACAGCGCGCGGAGGGCTGTCTCATCTCCGCGTACCGATTCCCCGAGAAGGTCTTCCGAAGCCTGCTCAAGGAAATCCGCGAGGGATGAGAGCGCTGAATTCGGCTCCCCAGACGAACCCGGTGCGAGGACGAAAGGCACAACGCGTGTCGGATCATGGCCAACAGCTCTCCACCTCCCCACCTCGTATCCGTAAGCGAAGTTCAGGATTTCGTCGTTGCTTGCGGTGTCGAGCCACCAGGGTTCGGCACCGTGATCGCACAAGACGGCGCGGCCGCCCTCCAAAGCAGGATCAGGGTCGTGCCGATCGAAACCGAAGATCGCAGCACGGCCACCCGGCAGCAAAATGACGTCGAAGTGCGATCCGCCGCCGTCGCGGTAGGTGACTCGATTGTTTTCGATGGTGAAGGTCGAATGGAGGTCAGAGAAGGAGAAAACTGCCGCGTACGCTGCCGCCCATCCCGCGAGCATCCGATGTGCTGCAGCCGGATCCGGAAGGTCGATTTCAATCGGAGTCATCGTCAGACCGTAACGCTCACCAAGTGCGCTCGGCCCGACGTGCGCCGCACCACAGGATCACCTGCCAGCGGAATTCCGCGGTCACTGGAAGCATGAGGACATGCTCACAATCCGGATGACCGACAACGCCGCAGCATTCCTCGGACTCGGCGTCGGGTTCTCCACGATCGACCCCACCGACGGCCTCACGCCGCAGCTCAGGGCGAAGTTGAATCGCGGAATCCACCGTCCGGGGCACTCCTCGCCCGAGCAGAGCTCCGAAAGGAAGCGTCTCATCAATGTTCGAAGGCGAACGTGTTCCCGCTAACTCAGCCAGAGGAATGAACCAGTTTGCACTCCTCGGGAACTTTCTGGGGTTGTGGTGCATCTGATTGTCGACACCAGCGAACGGTCGCTGTGTCACCACGGCGAAAGGGACTTCTGCGATGACTACTCCGAATGACATCTCCATCAACCCTCAGGTCACCGGCAACCCGGAAGATGCCCAGTTCACCGGCGCCGATACAGCCACCCCATCCTCTGTTCCGACGTCGAATTCCGGCGTCGATAGCGGATACGGGTCAGCGCGCGACCTCGACGGCGACGGCATCGTCGACACCATCGAGATCGATCTTGACGGTGACGGTGACATCGATCAGATCACGCACGACCTCGACGGTAATGGCATGGCGGATGTGGTGGAAACATCCACTGCGGGTGATGGACGTTTCGATGTGATCGATATCGACAGCAACGGCGACGGTTACGCCGACATCACCCAGATCGACGTCGACAACGACGGCCGCATCGACGGGGTCGTCCTCGATACCAACTTCGACGGTCTCGCAGACGAAGCGGACTTCGATTCCGATGGCGACGGCCGAGTAGACACCGTCATCGTGGACACCAACGGTGACGGAATTCTCGACTTCGCGGGCATCGACGTGGACGGCGACGGCTTCGCCGACGAGTTCGTCACTGATCCAGGTCAGACCGGTGAGTGGAATCCGGTCCCCGATTTCACTGATCCCGCCGAGACCCCTGACACGGCGCCACCAGCTCCCGACGCGATAGATCTCTGACTGAAGTCTGATTGCGGTTTCGCTGTTCTGCAGGGCAATTCGTTATTCGCACTTCGGTGCCGACATCTGATGGGAAAGACATGGACGAGAATTTCGGCACCGACCTAGCCGACACCGATTACGCCGGCGACCCGACGCCGACGGATGACGGGGCCGATTTCCTCGGGGACAGTGCAGGGATCGACATGCCTGCGATGCCGACCATGTGGGACGACACTCCCGACTCGGTGACGAGTCCGAATGCGATGCCAGCCATGCCTACGATGACTGTCCCCGAACTCGACATAGACATCGAACCCTCGCCCGAGCCGCCCGCTCCGACCCCGCCTCGTGACGATGCCTCACTTCCCGACCCGTCCGAGGCACCGGCGCCAGAGACCGACGAAACCCCAGCCCCTGACGACGGAACATACGGAACGCCCACCGCATGGACGGCGGATTGGTTTTACCAGGAGGTCGACGGATACTGCGGCCCGTCCTCTGTTGCTCAGATCGTTTCCGAATACACGGGCCTCGACATCAGCGACCCGCAGCAGCTCGTCGATCGTGCACTCGAGCTCGGTTTGTTCCCGAACGGTGATCCGTCGCAAGGGATGACGTCGAAGAGCATGGAAATCCTCATGGAGGACCAAGGGGTGCCGTGCCATCTCGAAAGCAGTTCGATCAGCGATCTGGAAGAGAAACTGTCCGACGGGTACGGGGTGGTCACGATGGTCGATTCCGGTGAGATCTGGTATCCCGGTGAGGAAACCGTCGAAGACGACACCCCGGATCATGCTCTCGTGGTCGCCGGCATCGACACCGAACGTGGCGTGGTCATCCTCTCCGACCCTGGCCATCCCGACGGCAACCAACTCGAGGTGCCCATCGACAGGTTCGAGGATGCGTGGTCCGACTCCGGGCACGAGATGCTCGTTGCCGATGCTCCGGATGCTGACCTCGCCGATTCCACCGTAGATCCGACCGTCGCTGCGTTGACTCCGAGGCCGTGGGCGATCATTACCCTGACGCATCGATGACTCACCGCACGCACGCCGCGGCCGAATGATCAAAGAAAGTGAGATCCGCAATGTCCGGTGACGAAGGCAGTCTGTTCGACGAACTCGGCATTCCACGCGAGTCGTTGCTGCCGGAACCGCCCGAAGACGTGTGGTCCGCGGCCCTCGTGCATGCGCTCGACCCCGACAGCGCCCCTACCGACGACACACTCGCCCCTCCGATGGACGACACCGCACGCCCCGGAAACGATGTTGACTACATCGGGACGTTCGACGACAACACCGTGAGCAGCGACAGCGGCGATGCTCACCCGGACCTCGAGCACTTCGGAGACGTTGATCTCCCCGACGACAGCGACGACGAGGACATCAACGATGACATCGATCTCGGAGACGGCGTGTGACATCAGCGCCGCCCGCGGCGTCAGCCACCCAGGACGTCTCTCGCGCCGACTGAATCCTCACAAAAAGGACAGGTGATCGGCCGTGTCATGCCTCGGCAACCTGTGGCATATATTCTGACCGCTGACCAACCGAGGGGACCGATGGACGACACTGCGCTACTGCAGCTGTGCCGCGAAGGCGACAGCCGCGCCTTCGGTGAATTAGTCGGCAGACATCGCACCCACGCGTGGGCTGTATGCCTGCAGATCACCGGGAACCATCACGACGCGGAGGACGCATTCCAGGACGCCATCACCGCGGCCTGGCAGAACCTGCACCGCTTCCGCGGAGACGCCAGATTCAGCACCTGGCTGCACCGCATCGCCGCGAACGCAGCCTTGGCAACAATTCGACGGCGCACCCCAGACCCGACTGCACCGGACGATCTCGTCGAACTGCACGACCCCGCCTCGCTGACTGCAGACCGCGTCGCCGACGTCGACGCGGTCCGTACAGCCCTTGCTGAGCTTCCGGAAGATTTCAGGGTCGCGATCGTGCTCCGCGAATTCGCTGAACTTTCCTATGCGGACATCGCCGAACATCAAGGTGTCGGCGTCCAGACAGTGAAAAGCCGCATCAACCGCGCCCGGAAACAACTCGTCACCGCGCTCGCGCCCACCCGCTGACCGCCATTTCGCCAAGGGGACTGTCCCTGCCCGAAGACTCCTCGCGCCCGGGTCGGGGATGTACCCGACTAGCTCGGAGTGAACGGCACCGCGACGATCGTCATGCCGATCTGTGTCCGGGCCCTTCGGGTGTTCTGGCTAGGAAGAACAAATGGGTCGACAGCATCGATGACTAATGAGGTTTCCCTCTATCTTCGTTCACTGATCAACCGTTGAACGCGAAGCCATTGCACTTTCGGCACACCACCGCATCGCTGCTGCCGCGAAATGTGAAGGACGATAAGTTCTTTTGCTGACACCCCCGCGTGCATCACCGTGTTCCTGAGGCAGCATCACGGCTCATCCGGAGCAGCTGTGACTGTGTAGATTGTTCTCCGCACCCATGGTGCCCGGCGGCAACGCAAACCCCCCGAATAGTTGAAGCTGTGTCGTGGCGGAGGTCGGCTCGTATTCTTCACCACCCCAAATGGGTCTGTGCCCCCGTCACCTCGAAACCAATATCCGGCGTACACCTCCCAAGGGGTACGCCGGATATTGTTGCTGTAGCTACTATTTCGCGGATTCGAGGATCTTGTACTGCGCGGTGGTCATCTGGTGGACCTTCGTCTCGTCGTCGAGAGCACTGATTTCACCGAGGTACCGTCCTTGGTGGACGATGCAGTAGTTGTACGTTCCTTGCGGACTGTCCTTGGTGAAGCAGGCCGCGTTCGGGACACCGGGTGGGTTGGCGGATGGAGTGAACCCTTCGGAGTCGACGATGTCTCCTTTGAACAAATCGAACAGTGTCGCTGCGCCGTCAGCGCTTTCAGATCGATAGACATTGCTTCCCGAACGTGCCATCAACGTCGTCTCGGATTTGTCCATGAAGTCCAGCGTCAGTGTCGGATTGGTCGAGAAGTGCGCCGACCCACGAGGCCCATAGACGGCGTCGGAGCTGGTGGTGCGGTTGCCGTCGTCCTCCGGGATCGTCAGCACCAACACGTTGTCGATGTCCATCGGCAGTTCGGCGAACTTATCGGCTGCGGTCGCGGGGAAGTTGTCGATCATCGGGCCCTGTTGTTCGAGGGCTTTCGCGGTGATCTGCGCCGTCCAGTCCTTTTCTGCGATCGGAGCGCTGGCCCAGGTGTAGATGATGTACTGCCCGTGCGGGGTGAACGAATTCGAGCTGAACGTACCGTCGGAGCTCTCACGAGTGGTGGTCAGTGTGTCCGGCAGGATGTCGATGCTCGTAGGTACCCCGCCAGGCAAGTACTCGCTGGGAAGCGCGTCATCGGCGGACATATCTGCCGCTGCACGTTGCGCTGATTCTGCGTCCGGGAACCGCAATACAGCGTGCACGATGGACTTGTCCGCTTTCTTGTCTTCGTAGGAGCGGGAGGTGGAGAACCCGGTCAACATGCCTTCGCGTTCGGCGATGTCCGGCGACTTACCTGTCAGCAGGACGCTCAGTGCGGTGCCGGATTTGATGACGTACGTAGACATCCCCACTGGGCCCGTCAGCAGCGGGTCGAGTTCGGTGGGGAGGACGACGAATTCGGCCATCCGCTGCCCTTCGACGTAGCGGCCGGAGTTGACGCTGGTCACGGTTCCGAAGTCGGCTTGAGGAGTGGTGCGGTACGTTCCGGGGTCCATCTCCCCAGGTGCTGCGCCCTGGGCAGCGACGGTCGCGCTGCTTCCGCTCTCACTTTCGGCGTTCGCCTGACCTTCGCTGGTGCGCGAGCATCCAGTCACCAACACGATTGCCGCTACCGTTGCTGCCAACGGCGCAAAGATTTTCGGGCGCATCTTTCCCTCTCTCAGAACTGTCATGTCCCCACTCATTACCGCGTGATCGACCTGAACCGGCCGAACCGACCAGGTAAGGAACCTCGACAATCAGATGGGACGGCGGCGGGTTTTGTTCCCACTGCCCCGAAATTTGTTCATCTGCTTCAGTGATGTCTCTCGTGGAGAGCACTCATCCTTGCTGCTCGTCGACCGGCAGGCCGATCTCGGATTCCGCGGATCGTCCGAGGCGGGCGTTGTTGCGTTCGTCGAGCACTCGGTCGATCACAGATGTCGAGATGGGGAAATCCGGGCCTTCTGCGGTGCGGAGATACGCTCGGATATCAGCCAACATCATCAGCTCTTCATCGAAGCGATCAGTCATACGGGCAGTATGCAGCAGAAATCTCCCATCGGCGCCGTCGCGGAGGATCCATCCGAACACAGGCCTTCTCAGCGCCTTCCGAATCGAAGGTGGGGATCCGCTGCGCGGCGGGTGTGATCCGCGTTCGTCAGGTGTGCGATCACCCGCCTGGATGTGGCTGCTGAATTTCGTTCGGGTTTCGGGGGAACTTTCCGCTCGTTGTGCGCATCTGACTTTGTGAATGCACCGCACAAACTGTGCGCTCACCTCGGATAAGGTTTTGTCCGCGAGGCGGACGGCTCGCTTCCCTGGGCGGGTGGTTGGGCGATGACACGTCGTGCACCGGGTGGGACGAGCGATGGAGGGGGCAGAAGGTGGCGGAGTCCGACGAATCTGCGGTTGTCGCAGCGGACGCTGGCAGCGACATGAGCAGCCAGACGGAATCCACCTTGGCCGGTGCGACGAAAATCCTGCGCACGTACGGCTTCACGGCGACAGCCGATGCCGCGGCTGCGAAAACGTCCGGCGGGCACGATCAGCGGACCGTGGTGGTGGTCGGTGAGGTCAATCGAGGTAAGAGTTCACTGGTCAACGCCCTCGCCGGGGTTCGGGGTGTCTCACCTGTCGATGTCGATGTCACCACGTCTGCAACGATCTCACTGGTGCCCGCTGGTGCTGAACATCCGCCAGGTTCGGCGGATCTGGTGTTCCCCGGCGCGGTACGCCGCATCGGATTCGACGAGGTCGCGGACTGGGTCAGCGCCGTGGGCCGTCATGTCGCCGACACACAAGGCGAGGTGCTCCCGACCCGGGCGATCGTGCCCGTTTCCTCCCCTCATCTGCAAGGTTTCGTCGTCGTCGACACCCCCGGATCCGGTGGACTCGATGCAGTCCGTGCGCAACTGTCGGTGCAGTCGGCGCAGCAGGCCGGTGTCATCGTGGTCGTCTGCGATGCCACCTCCCCGCTGACCGCACCGGAGATGGAGTTCGTTCGAACCTGCACTGCGACCGTGGAAGCGGTGATCGTGGTGGTGACGAAAACGGACAAGAATCTGCGCCGGTGGAAGCCGATCGTGGAAGAAAACCGCCGCCTGCTTCGTATTCATCTGCGCCGCACCATCCCCGTGCTCGGGGTCTCGAGTGTGCGCGCTCTCGCGGCCGCCGACATTGCAGATCCGATACGCCGAGGCGCCGCCGAGGACGCCTCCGGGATCACCGCTCTCCGCACCCTCATTCAGAGCTCACTAAATTCGGACCACCGCGCCCAGGTCGACGGCCTGCGGACCGCGCTCGAAGGGCTGCGGAAAGTGCACGCGAAGATCACCGCGGACATCGCCGTCACCGAAGAAGGCGCCGGCGCGCTACCGGAATTGGAGGCGCAGCGGGACCGGCTCACCGAACTGAAAGCGCAGTCGACGCAGTGGGAGCAGTACCTCGGCCGAGACCTCGTCTTCGCCCGCCAAGCTGCCTTGACGAGCCTCGAGGAACAACTCGACGGCGTGAAATCGAAGTGGACAGACCGGATCAACTCCTCCGGCATGGAAGTACTGCGCAAGAACCCGCAGGTCTTCACGAGTGAGATCGAAGCGGATCTCCTTGCCGCGATGACCGCGGCGGTGCAGGTGTTCCTCGATCAGCTGCGGGGCATCGTGATGCCGCTCTTCGATTCCGAAACCGTGTGGCAGAGCATCGAAGTCGATGTCATCGCCTCCATGCAATCCGACCCCCTCACGACCGGTCAGGTCGGTAGCAAGAAGCAAGGCCTACTCGACCCGAGTGTGTTGACAATGGGCATGATCGGTACCTCGATGCTCGGCGCTCTGATCGGAGTCGGGGCGATCGCCGGCGTCGTGTGGGTCGGGGTGAACCTCGGTTACAAAGCGATGCGAGCAGGAAAGACGAACCTGCTGACATGGCTGCGAGAGACCGTGGCGACCGCGAAAGTCAGTACTTCGCGGATGCTCGAGGGGGCGTTGGCGCTCTCGCGGCCAGAAATTGTGATCCGCTACCGCGAGCACCTGCGCGCCAGCATCGACGAGGTGCAGCAACAGATGACCGACGCGAAGGAAGCTGCGCGTCTGGACGGCGCGACGCGTGATGCGACGCTCAAGCGCCTCAACAACAACTTGCGGGTGGTGACGGCGCGGTCCTCGGAAGTGGAGAACCTCATCACCCGACTGTCCACGCCCACATCAGCATCCGCACCGGCCACAGCGGTGTCCGACTCGGAGAAGGCGACGATTTCATGAACTCAACGCTGGCATTCGTCTTGATTGTGCTGGTGGGTGCCGGAGGCGTCGCCGCCGGCTGGATGCTGCGCACCGCCCGAACACCCGCCACCGCCGACCATGACAACGGCGCCGGGTATGGCCCACTTGTTGTCACCGCGCCCGCACCTGCTGCGGTCCCACACGGGATGTCGATAGATGCGGATCGGCGCCTGGTCAACTCTCTGATCGGTATCCACGACCTCGACGGCGGCATCTCCGCCCGTGAACGGATCCGCGAAGACCTCGCGCAGGTAGACGTCCACATGCTCGACGCCGCCCCTGGTGCCCTCTTCGACTCTGCGCACCACAAGGCAGTCTCCGGCGCGGTCGCGGCCACCCCGGAGCAGGTCGGCACCGTCGCTGCCCTGGTCCGGCCCGGCTGGGTCGGCCCCGCTGGGATCATTCGGTTCGCCGAAGTCGTTGTCTACATCGCGCCGACGGACCCGATGCCCGTATGAGTACGTCGTACCCGCCGAATGCCGCGCAGTTCGACCGGCAACAAGCGGTCCGCACTGCTCTAGACCGCGGCCTGCACTCCCTCGCCGGACTCGGTGGGGATCTCGTCGATCACGCCAACCGCATCGGTGCGATCTTGTGGTCGCCGCCGCGGGTGGTGATCGTCGGCCGCCTCAAGGCAGGTAAATCGACACTGGTCAACGCCCTGATCGGGGCGCCGGTTGCTGAAACCGCAGCCTTGGAAGCAACCCACGTCGTTACCGTCTACCAAGCGGGGGCACCCTCACGTGCCGAACTCGTCGACCTCGACGGTGAGCGCCGCCCGATCCCACTCGCCGCCGGTACCTCCGTGAGCATCGATGCCGATGCTGCGGACATCGCCTACGTGCACCGGTACCTGCCTACGCAGTCACTGGCGAATCTGACCCTCGTCGATACTCCCGGGCTCGCGACACTGACCGTGGCGAACGAAAACCGCACCAGGGCGGCCTTGATCGACGGGTTCGCCCAAACCCGCGCCGCGTCCGTCGACGCAGACGGTGCCGTGTTCCTCTTCGACAGCGCCCCGCGAGCCGACGAGATCGAATTCCTGCGCCAACTCGGGTTCACCCCACTCAACACCCTCGGTGTGCTCTCCCGCGCAGACAGTTTCGGCGAAGGCGCACTGGGGCAACGTAACCCGATCGAACACGCACACGCTCACGCTCAGAAGCTCGCGCAGCGCCTGGCGCAGTCGGTGGCCACCGTGGTGCCGGTCGCGGGTCTTCTGGCAGAGAGCAGCCACACCGGGCAGGTCACCGAAGCCGACGCAATCGCCCTGCACACCCTCGCATCGATGAACACCTTGGAGTTGATGGACGTCCTCGAATCGGAAAGCCCCGAACGGCTCGGGCCAGTGATGCGCGATCGCCTACTCGATCTCCTCGGCGAATACGGCGTCCTCGGCGCCCGCACCGTCGCGGGGCAGGGCGCGCACGCGGTGAACCGATGGCTCACCGAACATTCCGGGATCACGCAAGTGAAGTACCTACTCGAGAGTGCACTACAGGATTTCGCGGCGCTGCACCGCGCGGATCGGATCCTCACCGAACTCGATCTCCTCGCCGTCAATCATCCTGCCCGCGAGCACGTCCGCACCATCACCGACTGGGTGCGCAACGATCCGGCGATGCACCCTGTGCTGTTGTATCGAGCACTGCGCGGGATGCTGCTCGCTGACCCGCACGCGCCCGTCGTCAACGAACTGACGCGACTACTCTCCGGCCGGACCGACGCCGAACGGCTCGGTGTGCACCCCGAGACCAGCCCCGGGCAGCTCGCCCACTATGCCGGGGAACGATTGGTTCACGTTCAGCGGCAGGCGATTTCCACGCGCACCGCCGCAGAGGACGCCGCTTTGGCGGAACTGGTTCGCACGTACACGAGCATGCGGAGGCAGGCATGAACACACCACACGACAACCCACCCCCGGCGCCAGGGTGGGTTCTGGCAGTCGACTTCGGAACCTCCAATACTGCTGCCGCGCACACCGGAATCCGCTCCGGAGCACCGGAAACTCTGCCCCTGACGCACCAGGGCAACCTGATGAGCTCGGCCGTATTCGTGGAATCGCCGACCGCAATCGATGTCGGCGACGTCGCCTTGAACCGTGCCGAAACGAACCCAGCAGCGTTCATCTCCTCCCCCAAACGCGTCGTCGGCCAAGGCACGGTGCACGTCAACGGCTACGACATTCCCGCCTCGTTGCCCGTCGCGGCAGTGCTGCGGTTCGCCCTCGATCGAGCGACCGGAGTACACCGCGGCCAACCACCGGCCAGGCTGGTCTTGACTCACCCAGAAGGATGGGCGCCGCGCGAAATCGAGGTTCTCCGCGAGGCGGCCGCAGCCCTGGGATACCAGAACGACTCGGTGGTAACAGTGTCCGAGCCGCGTGCGGCCGCCCACTTCTACACCCGCACCGAACACCTCGCGCCAGGCGCGAAGATCGCGGTCTTCGACTTCGGCGGTGGAACCCTGGATGTCGCCGTCCTCACCGCCACCAGCGCCGACACGTTCGAGGTCATTGCTGCGCGCGGTGACAACAGCCTCGGCGGAAAGAATCTCGATGCGCTCGTGCGCCGTTGGGTCGATATTCAACTGCAGGACGAGAACCCCGAGCTGCTGCACTTTCTGCGGACCGCCGCACCGGCACACATCCTGCGGACCCTCGACGACTCCATCCGCCGCGCCAAAGAACTCCTCTCCTCCACCGAGTCCGCGACGATCTCCGTAGTGGACAGCCGGCACGACCGCCGCGAATCCCTCACCCTGACCCGCGGCGAGTTCGAATCGATCATCGCTCCGGAAATCGAGCGCGCAGCCGCCTTGACCCATGCCGCTCTGGTGGACGCAGGGCTGAGCGGACCACAAGGGTTGACGGCGCTGTACCTGACCGGCGGATCATCCCGGATCCCACTGGTGCAGAGCCGGATCGCCGCGCTCGGTCCGATCGCAACTCTCGACGATCCGAAAACAGTGGTTGTTCAAGGTGCACTAATCGCCACCACACGATCGTCTGCTGCACCGACCGGTGCGGTTTCCTCGGGCACTTCCGCTGGTGCAGGTGTGCAATCGCCCACACGAGCGCCGTTGTTCGGGGAATCTGCCCGTACCGGCAGCGTTCCCACTCACAATCCGCACAGCTCGCAGTCCTCGCCATTCGAGCCCGCGGTAACCCCCGCGTCGCAGTCGTCGAAGTCCCGCTCACGCGGTGTCCTCATCGGTGCCGGAATGCTCGTCGTACTCTGCGCTGTCGGAGCAGCGGTATGGCTGTCGGCCTGGTCGAACAACGACACCACCACGCACAACGCCTCGCCCATCCGCACGGTGAACACCGCGCCCGGCACCGCTGACGACATCACAGCGGTCCAGGACCGGACCACCGAATACCTCGCCGCCGTCAGTGCCGGGGACAAAGCCACAGTCGAATCCATGCGTTGCGCCGGCTACGTCACCGTGACAACGACCCCGGACGAAGCCCCCGCAACGGGCACTGTGACGATCACGGTCAAGGAATTCATCTCCTCGAACGTCGTCGGCGACAACGCCTCCGTCCGTCTGCGGATCATCACAGAAAAAAATGGCACGACCGACGAAGGTGTGGTCCTGGTCGAATACGTCCGCGAAGACGGCCAGTGGATGTTCTGTTCCGTCACCGACCAATAACGCCCACACCCACAAGCCAAGACTGACCGCAGCGCGGCACAGAAGAAATCACAGGAAAGAGACACATCATGTCGGGTTGGATGCTGAGCGTCGACTTCGGAACATCGAATACCGCCGCCGCGCACACCGGTGTTGTCACCGGAGCAGTGGAAACTCTCTCTCTGACCCACCAAGGCAACCTGATGAGTTCGGCCGTATTCGTGGAATCACCAGCGACCATCGATGTCGGCGACGTCGCCCTGAACCGGGCCGAAACGAACCCAGCAGCGTTCATCCCCTCCCCCAAACGCGTCGTCGGCCAAGGCATGGTGCACGTCAACGGCTACGACATCCCCGCCTCGTTGCCAGTCGCTGCTGTCCTGCACACCGTGATCGGGCGCGCCACCGCCGCCCACCGTGACCAAGCGCCCTCCCATCTGGTCCTGACCCATCCCGAGGGTTGGTCACCACGCGAGGTCGGGGTGCTGCTCGACGCTGCAGCCAGGGTCGGCTACGGATCCGGACACGTCAGTACCGTCTCCGAACCCCGGGCCGCCGCGCACTACTACTCACGCACCGAAACCATGCCCGCAGGAACGAAGATCGCGGTGTTCGACTTCGGCGGCGGGACCCTCGACATCGCCGTCCTCACTGCAACAGATGCCAATTCGTTCGACATCATCGCCGCCCGCGGCGACAACAGCCTCGGCGGAAAGAACCTCGACGCGGTACTACGAGGGTGGGTCGATCACATGCTCAATGACCGCAATCCCGACCTGCTGCACTTCATCCGCACCTCCGCGCCCTTGCACGTCACCCGAAGTCTCGACGACTCCATCCAGCGAGCCAAGGAACTGCTCTCCTCGAGCCCGTCAGCGACGATCACGGTCAACGGAAACGGACATCAGGAAACACTGTCCATCACCCGCCCGGAATTCGAATCCCTCATCGCCGCAGCCGTCGACCGTGCAGTCGCCTTGACGCGACAAACACTCACCGATGCGGGCATCACTCATCCGAGTCAGCTCTCGGCCCTGTACCTGACTGGTGGTTCGTCACGGATCCCACTGGTCCATCAACGACTCGCTGCCCTCGGGCCGATCGCGACGCTCGACGACCCGAAAACAGTTGTCGCCCAGGGCGCGCTCATCGGTGCTGGGGTTCGACGTGATTACCCCAACCCGCGGCTCGCTGCGCCTGGCAGCGGAGCAAGCCCGAACGCCCAACCCGCCCCCGGGCAGATGCAACCCGCCTTCACTCTCAACGCCACCACCCAAAGACCTCACACGTCGAACCCGTCCAGCTCCAAGAAACTCAAGTATCTTGCCGCCGGCGGCGCTCTCGTCGTCATCGGCGCAATCGTGGCAGCCGTGATCGTTCTGCACCCGTCACCGGGCAACTCGAACGTGGACAATCCAGCCGCCGCTGGCAGCACATCCTCAACGACCACAACTGCCGGACCGGTCACCGACGCCGACACCGTCAAAGCGGCCCTCCCCACAGCTTTGAGCAGTGCCTCCGAAAACTGCCGGCAATCAACCTTTACCACCGACGGTGCTCTCGTGATCAGCTGCGATATCAAGAAATCCAACCAACTCGCTGAAAGCTTCTCCGAGTACGGCAATCGCTTCACAGCCAGCCTCGACCTGAAACAAGCGAAAAAGACACTTCTCGGATACCGCGAATACGACTACGGGAACTACACCCTGGTCGAAAACGACGCCCGCACAGCAGGAGTCAACATCAGTGACGGCGCCACCGGACAAGTATCGGGAAGTTACGTCAACATGGAAACCGGCCTCACAATCGACGTCTACAGCATGACCGACAGCGCTGCTGTCACTAGCTTCTTCAAAAAGACAGGGCTCCTCTGATTGTCCGGTCCACCAAAAGCCGAGCCACACAGGACGAATGTTTGACCACCACGACCGCGATTCCCACATCCCGAAGGACTCTTCCCACCCGCGCCTCACCTCGCACGATCACGCTCGCCCGGCCGGCACTCCACCACATCGTGAACAGACGAAGCCATCGCCACGGACGAAGAACCAACCGGCGCTCGAAGCAAAGAGACGAGACGTGAGAAGGCCGCCAGCTTTCGTCTCGACTGTGCCCGCCGCGCATCACGAAGTGCATGGGCAGATGATCCGTTGGCGGTCATACCAAGTTCCTCACTCTCCGAGGAGGGCCGGGTCTGTACCGTCGCCACGCACCCGACGTATTCGGATCGTGTGACAATCGGGGCGAGGTGGAAGCCCGCCGCCCGGCGAGTGAGCAACCGGAGGGCAGGCCCTGCGCGGACGAACTGACCACTCAGAATCACCGCAGCGACAAGATGTTAGCCAAATTCGAACCCGAAATGCCAGTTTTCCTGCAGTGCTCAGTGTTTGGGATCTTCGTTCACTGTTCCGACGACAGACGTGGAGGTCAGGAGTGCACACTGAATGAGGGGTGCATCCGCGAATCCGTCGATGACGGCACTCAGAGGTCCGCGAGGAGCGATTACAGGACAGGCGGGCAGTATGGCGGTGGTGCACCCCGATATCGGACACGCGGCGTACGTGCCGAACCAAGAGACGATGAAACCCGAATCCGAAATGACCGTCGCTCAAGGTGGCGACCCCACCAACGAAAACCCCTGGTGATTCAGCCGATACCGAGTCAGAGGTCAGCGCCGTACCCGTGGATGCGATGACCGCTGAGTGTCCATCGCGGCATCGGCGTAGGAGCAGCATCCTGAGTCGGTGTCGGAACGACTCGACTAGCCACCGAGCTTTTCGCACCATCACGACAGAAGTACTGTCGTCAAAACTCACGCACCCCGGGAGAATTCAGTAAGCAGCGCCACACCGATATCGAGTCCACGAATCCATGAAAAAATTCAGGCCATGCGGACAGGATTCGGAGCGTGGATTCGTGATCAGATCGATGCTCGGGGCTACGAGAGCACCGAGGAGGCTGCCCGGGCGCTAGCGGTGTATCCGTCGTTGTTGCGTCATTGGGCAACGATCGTGCGATCGCCGTCCCCGCAAGTTCTTCGGCAGGTCGCAGTGTTGTTCGATGCGCCCATACAAGACGTGCTGATCGCCGCCGGCTACATGACCGAAGAAGAGAACCGCCCTCTCTCCCCGACCAGGATGTCGCTGCAACAAATGTCGAACAAGCAAATCCTCGACGAGATACGCCGCCGCACAGTAGGAGACACCGGAGGACCCCCTATTCCAGTGCGAGTGAACGGAGTACTTCACACCCCGGACGGATGGACCAGCACACCTTAGGCATTCCGCCCCTCGGTTCGTTCGCTGTATCGAGACCAGTTGCTAGCAGGCCGAGTCGTCCTGCCGCTCGTCGGACGCACTCTCACTGCCGCGCCGGCAAGGGAAGCAAGCAGTGAGTGGGCAGAGCAGACCACGTAGGGTCTTCGGCAACCGCACCCCGACGATCGAGGCGATCACCCGGTCCCAACAGAACCAAGTTACTGCAGATCGAGGTGCAGCCGCAGCGCGTCCTCGAGTGCGGCGAAAGTCTCCATCCCGACCTTGCCGACAGGTTCAGGATCCAGACGCCGAACCGATACCGACCGCACTTGCTCCGCTTGCGCTTTCGACGCTCGCGCCAAACCTGACTCGTCGGACTCGACAATCACCTGAAACGGAAACACGTGCGCAGTATTGGTAGTCAACGGCACCACGGTGATCACGCCCCTGCCGAGATTTTCTGCAGTAGCGTTGGCCCGGTCGTTGCTCACCACCACCGCCGGTCGTCGTTTCGCCGCTTCACTGCCCTGCGCCGGATCGAGATCCACCCAGTGAATGTGTGCGCGTCGAATCATTCCGTGTCTGCCGTGACAGCGTCCCACACTTCATCTACGTCACCTTCAGCAAAGGCTGCAGCGTAGTCACGTTCGAGTCCGGACGTCGAGAGTAGGCGAAGCGCGGCTCGAATTCCTGCCGACCGGCCACGAAGTCCGTGATCACGCACATACTCGTCGAGCAGGTGCGCATCCTCGTCAGGGATACTTATGGTAAATTTCGTGGTCATACTTTAAGCGTACCAAAGTATGATCTGGCGGTAACCCGGTATCAGCAACACAGCTCAGCCAGTAAGACAAACCCGGTTCGAAGGAAGCAGCAAATTGGCTCAAAGGCGTCCATACCGAACTCTTCCGTCGTATGTACGACGAACCGATTCATCCTGCAAACCGGTGACTCGAGAGTGATCCCGTTCTCCATGCCGACGCCGAGACATACCAGGCCAACATCGCCCGATTGCTCGCCCGCGGGGCGTACCGGGAACCTGCATACGATTTCCGCCGCACCGACCACAGGACACTTCGACCTGCGCTTCCGGGGTGTTTGCTAGGCGACCGCCAAACAGCCTCGGGCAGCAGGGTCTGACGCTGCTCTTGCCGAATGGACTCGCAAAGCGTTCCGGGATTCCGATGCGCCCTATTCTGCCGGCGTCAGGTCGTCGTCGTTCGCGAAGATCAGGCGCCCGTCATCGAGTGCGATCGCCCACCGCTGCACCGGAGCCCAGTCCCGCCCCACCGAACAGCGGTCGATGACCATGTCCTCGTAGTCCTCGATCACCACACCCGTGCATGCCACAGTGCCACCGGCATCGGAGTCTGACACCGTGATTCGCACACGGGAACCTACTGCAGTCACATCTTTGCTTTTGCCGTTTTTGTCGGTCATCTTCCTAATACTGGCAGAGCAACTTCGCGGCAACCGCGTTCGGGGCTCAGCGACGCGGGTAGCCGGTATCGCGGTCGGAGCCGGTACCGCAGTGGTGTTCCGCTTCGTGCTGCGGACAATCATCACCAGGAAATAAGCTACTGCGCTGGTCAGCGGCGCGGAATAACTCTACGGCAGTCTTCGTTGCAGAGGCTGTCGGTGTTCGATTCTTTGCCCCGGGTACCACCCCAGAAATGCCGCTTCGAGCGGCCACTTGCCGAGAGGCGCAAGGCGGGCACCGACCCTGTGAAGCCGCTGGACGCCTTTTCGGTGCCGGCGGCTTCGTCAACTCCGTCGGGAGACCGACGATTCGTCGCGGGCTGTGTGCATCACTTGCTTGCTGCGAAATACGCGACCGCGACTGAGACTGCATCGGATCGTGTTGCCACGACGGTAAGCCATTCCCGGCGTGCTCAATTCGGATAGACGGCAATCTCAATGAGATTGCCATCCAGATCCCGACAATAGTGCGACACCATCTCTCCGAGGGCACCTAGCTTGGTCACGGGCCCGTCGAGCACCTCCACCCCACAGCTCTCCAGATGGGCACTGACAGCATCCGGCGAGGCCGACGTGACGAAGCACAAATCCTCGGAACCTGCCGCCTCGACGGCACCGGTGGTCCAGCCCGGGTCTTGCTCCACCGTTCCGAGAGGCCTCAAATTGATCTTCTGATTTCCGAACTTCACTGCAGTGCGTGCCGTGGGGCCGAATCGCTCGATCGTCATTCCGAGTACTGTCGCGTACCACCGGGCTGTGGCATCGACGTCACGACAGTTGATCACGATGTGGTCAAACCGCTCGACCGAGAATCCCATGGTTGTGCACCTCATTCATCACCATAAACAACACCAGTAAGTCACCCTATCGCGACGGCCCTACCAGCGTTCTCGCACACGATGCCCCGCTTCGAGCGGCCACTTGCCGACAGGCGCGAGACGGGCATCGACCCTGTGAAGCCGCTGCACGCCCGTGTCGGTGCCGGTGGCTTCGTCATGTCCGCAGGGGGCTCAGCGACAGGGCGGCAGACAGCAGTCACACCCACCTGCACGTTCCCTCCGCGTCGTCGAGATCACTGAGCCCCGGGCGAGATTCGGGATGATGATGTCGAATATGTCCGATATAACTGCCATATTCGGCGCAGGGCTGAGTGAAGAACGAAAGGGGACATGCCGTGCCGGACGACATGAGTGTGGGGCCGACGACGAAATCCGGTGCCCCGCACCGGGTGGGAGGATTTCTTTATCGCCGTGAGGGCGATCGGTGGGAGTGGTCGGACGCCGTCGCTCGGATGCACGGCTACGAGCCTGGCGCGATCGTCCCGACGACGGAATTGATTCTCTCCCATAAACATCCCGAGGACCGGCCTCATGTCGCCCAGACGTTGGAGGCGATCCGCACTTCCGGGGGCTCGTTCAGCAGCCGGCACCGCATCGTCGACACGAAAGGAAGGACACGCTCGATGGTCGTGGTCGGGGACCGGCTCGTCGACGAGTCCGGCGAGATCATCGGCAGTTCCGGCTTCTACGTCGACGTCACCGAAACTCTCGGCGAAACGGTCAAGGAATCGGTGGACGAGTTGGTCGCCGAAATCGCCTCCTCTCGCGCGGCGATCGAGCAAGCCAAGGGCATGTTGATGCTTGTCTACGCGATACCGGCGGACCGAGCGTTCGATGTCCTCACCTGGCATTCACAGGAAACGAATATCAAGGTCCGCGATGTCGCAGAGCGCCTTCTCGCCCGAGTGGCGGCTGACTTCGAGGTCCCCGCAGCTGTCCGCACCCACTTCGATCATGTCCTGTTGCGTAACTGACAACAGCGCTAAGCTCGTGTGACGGCACATCGACTGGGTTGTTGATGCGCTGATCATTCTTCTCGAGTGCAACCACCACGCTCCCACCACGGCAGTTGGTCGCATCCGACCAGGTACAGGAGCAAATCTCACGTGACGTCCTCCGAACGGGCGATCGTTTCCCCGGCCGCCGCCTCACCATCGCTTTCCGTTTCGGCAACACCTGATCAACTGCCGGTACTGCGCTCACTGGTGCGGACCGTGGCCGCGCACTATGCGCTCTCGTTGGACGGGTTGTCCGACCTCGTTCTCGCCGTCGACGAAGCGGCAACCATTCTCATCGGCCACGCCCTCTCTTCCAGCACCTTGACGTGCGCGTTCGACGAAGATACCGAACCGGCCGCTGTGCGCGTAATGCTCTCCACGCCGACAACCGGGCAGATCACCACGAGCACCTCGTCCTTCGGATGGCATGTCCTCGAGATCCTGGTCGACGGAGTAGTCCTCGACCAAGTCCCACCGGCCTCACCGGAACAGAACTGGGCCGCGACGATCACACTGACCAAGGGTTTGCAGGCCCCTACGTGACCCCGACTGCCCGGGAAGTCAACGAATACTCACAGGTCACCGATCTGTTCCTTCGTCTCGCCGAAATGCCCGCCGGCGTCCCCGATTACGAGCAGCTTCGTACCGAGATCATCGAAACGTGCCTTCCTCTCGCTCATCACATCGCCCGCAGATATCGAGGACGCGGTCAATCACACGAAGATCTCGTCCAAGTCGCCAGCGTGGGCCTGGTCAATGCGGTCAATCGCTTCGACCTGGCGAAAGGCAAGGATTTCCTGTCCTTCGCTGTCCCGACGATGATGGGTGAGGTGCGCAAGCACTTCCGTGACCGAGGATGGGACGTTCGGGTTCCCCGCTCACTCCAGGAGAACTACCTGGCGCTGAAAAAAGCTCGTGCCTCGCTCACCCAGACTCTCGGACGCGAACCCACCGTTCCCGAACTCGCCGCAGAGATGGGCGTCGAACCCGCCGAGATTGCGAACATCGCCGCGGCCGGAGATTCCTACCATTCCGCGTCCCTGGACGTCCCGGCCTCACCCGACGGCGCCTCCATCGGAGACACGCTCGGCGACTACGACGCAGCGCTCGACGGGATCGACAACCACGAAACACTGCGGCCGGCACTGATGGCGTTGCCTGAACGGGAACGAGTAATCCTCGTGTACCGGTTCTTCGGCGAACTGACCCAAGCGGAGATCGCCGACAAAGTCGGCATTTCCCAGATGCACGTCTCACGCTTGCTCAGCCAATCCCTCAAAACCCTACGAAAAGAACTCGACAGCCTCGCCTCGTAGCAGCGTTGCGCCAAAGACAGAGACCTGGGGTGCCGCAACAGGGATGCGTGGGGCAGTGACGGCATCACGCGGGTTGGTGGCGTAACTGGCGGGTACCTTCCACAGCAGCTCCGGCGATCGGTAGATCCTCGAAGGATCCCGGTGCCCAAGGGCACGCCTGCCCGGATCTCCTGATGTAGCCAGCGGTCGAAACCGTGACGGCTCGCCGGATCCCAGATCAGTGAAACCCGACGAGCCGTGCCGTGCCCTGGCCCGGCAGAGGTCAGGCACGGCACAAGTGATCCACCGGACGCGAAATTGGGGGATCGGCTATCCAGTGGATCCTCAACTCACTACCCACGCTGCCCGTCATGTAAACGCCGCACCGAAACGTGAGCCGAAACGAACCGTTCACGAATGCGGTGATGCTCCGGACCAGTGACGGCCGGCGGATGCGCAGTATTCGTCGACGGCTATGTACACCGACGACCTTCAGGCTGGCGATCCGCGGACCCCTGCAGTGCACGAGGGAGACGTATTGCGCGCCAGGTTGCGCTTGATGCCTTGCGGCACTTGATGTTCGCCGCGGCTGGGGAAGGGACCGGCAGGCCGAGGACGCAACAGCAATTCTCTATATCCCGGACTGGACGATTTTTTGGCCTACCCGGGGCGAGGGCAGTGTCTGCGGGCGGTTCCTCGGTGTCCTCCTTGCGGGAGATGCGTTGCGAAGAGTCGACCGCCGTCTGCGTACCGTTCGACGGCGATCCCACAACTCGTGCCCGAGTTCGCCTCTGTGGCTGCCCTGATCGCATCGTTGTACGTCGTGGGTTGTTTCCCACCGGGTGTGCTCTCGGCGGCTCTGCACATGCTCTCCATGAAAGCCGACGGCAATGGCGGACCGGGGACGATGCCCCGGACTGAACTACCCGAGCGCCTCTACCGCACCCTGCGGGTTGTTGGCGGTGCTATGACCGATTGTCTTCGAACCTTCTCGCAGCGTGGGCGACGCCGCGACCTGGGCGAACCCGAAGACACACCTGACCGTGGTTCCACGTCGACTGCTGCGATGTGTATCAGTTGACAGAGTGGGTAGTTCGAAGGTCATGAGTACCGTGACCGAATCCGTTGATGTCAACGTCCCCATCCGTACCGCCTACGACCAGTGGACTCAATTCGAGTCGTTCCCCCACTTCATGTCCGGAGTACGGGAAATTCGACAAACCGACGATGTGCACACACATTGGATCCTCGAAATAGCCGGACAAACACGGGAATTCGACGCCACCATCACCGAACAGCACCCGGACGAACGCATTGCGTGGAAATCGGACGCAGGCCCCGATCATGCGGGTGTGATCACCTTCCACCGATTGGACGACTCGCACACCAGGGTGACAGCGCAGATGGACATCGACCCTGATGGCTTCGTCGAAAACATTGCCGACAAATTCGGAGTCCTCACCCACAGAGTCAAAAAGGACATGGAGAGCTTCAAGGAGTTCATCGAATCCCGCGACCAGGAAACAGGCGCCTGGCGGGGAAACATCGAACGCCCGGACCAGATACGCCCCGACGAAGTCTGAACTCCCGCATCCAGCATGCCGGGGGACTGCTGCGGCAGGAGTAGGCGCGGGCCACCGGAAGCGCGATCGCCCATCGGCGGCACGGTTCCCCCGGAGGGGGTTACTACGGCTTCCCGAGGCCTACACGTGCGTGCCGAGCGTGCCGGTGTCGTTCGCCACGTGAGGACGAACGAAGCCACTGGAAGTCCAGGCACATCACCACGGTCAGACCGACACCTAACATCACGAGTAAAAGAACCACGTTCACCATCGCCACAGCTCCCTCTGACATCGAATTATCCACTCACTTCCGGACGCGTGCGTTCGGGTACCTGGACTCAGGCAGCGGTCACGCCATGAATTGGTCGGACTGCCGATACGCGCATCCTCGACGTCGTCGACGGTCCGCTTGTGATTGGCTCTGTCGCCTCAGTACCCGGGTCTCGCTCGCTTGCGGATGCGAGGCCTACTACCTGTCGCCACCACCGTTCACGTTCCTCGGATTCGGCCCATACGATTACATCCATCAGTGTCTCCTCATCAACCCTGGGGTTGTTACCCAGGTCACAGACGTTGGAAACGTCGGACACACGGAATTTCCGTTGGGAGAAGCCGAGCTCGCTGTGTGCAGCCGACAAACGATCCTCCTCGAGGCCTCCGGAAACAGATCCGAAGACATGAAAGGACTACAGTCGAAAAAGCAGCCTACGAACTGACCCGCGGTCCAATCCACTCGATCCACCGTCGACGTCGATGCGGTCAGTTCGCAGGCTGCACAACACTTCTCGTGGTGTGTTGATGCGGGTGCGGGTCGTTGCGCTCAAACACAGACGACAGGGGTCAGGAACCTGACCGTAGGCCGCTGCAGGCGAGGAACATGATCAGCCCGCGGCGGATTCGGATGCCGCTCCTGAGGCGAAGTCCGAAGCCGGACGACGCCTATGCTCGGTATAAGATCTCGCGAGAGAGTGGAGCCCGGTATGAGTCCGAGAAGCACCTGGCTCGAAAGCCGAACAGCCCAACTACGGCAGACCCTTCTCGGGCTGGGGCTGACGATCACCGATGCCCAGGCCCGGGTACTGCTCAACGACAAACTCGACGAATACGCCCGCCTGATGCACGTCACCCGGCGCGCCGCTCAACGACATTTCACCGACGAACAGCTCTCCATCTTCGCCCACTCCCTCGCAACAGCCATTTCCGACGAAGCACCCGGCGCACGCCTGATCGAATTCGAACGCACCATCCCCATGCCCACCAACGCACTCGGGCTGACTATTGCCGCCCTGGCAGAAGCACTGAAAGTCGCCCACGGGAACCTCGAAGAGCACTCTCTGACCGACGGCTTGTCCCACCTGTCGACTCTGGGCATGATCGCCGCCGACGCCCGCACAAGCACCCGCGCCGGTACCGTCCCCATGCCCCGACCACTGCTGCTGCGGATCGGCCGGTTCCTCGACAACACCGCGAAAATGGTCAGCGAGGGGGCGAACCTGCCCGACGGCCTCGACGAAAACGCGAGAGCCCTCTTCGTCACCACCCTCCAACAAGACGCCGACGGACTACGCACCCTCGCGAACACCGAAGACGGTGACTCGCCGAAGCTTTGGCGTATCCCTGCGAGTAGCGAAACATCGCCGCGGCGCGAAGAAAGCACCCGACGTCATGCCGAAGTCGAGACAGTGCCGAACGCCGCAATGGAAGGCGCGCACGGGGATGCGATCCGCAGCGGACGACCTCGCCCTACGGAAACCTGACCTGCCAACACATGTGAGGAGTCACTAGTGAGGCCTATCGCCAGTTTCAGCGCCATGTTCGTGTGGGCCATCCTGCTCATCGCCGTCGTCGGCATCGCCGTGAGCCTGACCCAAGAGATGTGGGTTCCCTCCGTCGCCTGGGCGATCGTGGCAGGCGGCGCCGCTGCGGCTCTGATGCGTCTGCAACGCCGACAGGCCGACAACATCCGCGCATCGAAGGCTGCTCGTGCGCGGCGAGAACACAGCGCCAACCGCGGCAAGAACGATCACACCTGACAGATAGCGGCGCCGTCGGTGACTTCCTCCGTGCCCCGGCATCCGGGCGCGCCCACGGGGCGGACCAAACCCATGACTGGCGCAATCCTCCGGAATGGTTATCGGGTACAGCTCAGCGTGTTGAGAGCTGGCCTGTTGCAGTCAGCACTGCTGTATTCACTACTGCGCGTTCGTCATTCATCACTGACTTCGCGGTCCGTGGGGAATCGGTAAACCCGAATTCCGCCCTCGCGATCGGTGTATTGAATGCTCCAGAGAGTGCGATCCACCTGCCCCAACTCGATACTCCGAACGGCTTCCTCCAAGGTCGGGTACTCCGCTGTGCGCTGCGCAGCACCGTCGTAGAGAAAAGTGAAATGCATTCGGTCCTCGTCCTTTCTTCCTAGGCAGGTCAGGCTGCGACCGCGACCGGCCGGGGCGCAAAGGAGGACGAGCTTCGCAGTTTCGCGAGGCTTTGGGCGAGGAGCCGGGAAACGTGCATCTGCGACACTCCGATCTTCTCCGCGATTTCCGCCTGAGTCAGTTCCCCGAAGAAGCGGTAGATCACGATGGTGCGCTCACGTTCGGGCAGAGCGAGGAGCGCCGGCCGGAGCGTTTCCTGATTGTCGATGCCGTCGAGGGCAGCATCGAACTCTCCCAACGTATCTGCGATCGATCGTCCGTCACCGACGGCGGCTGCATCGAGGGACGCTGCGTGATAGGAATCGCCGGCGGCGACGATCTCCGCGACCTCGGCGGGCTCGACTCCGAGCTCTTTCGCCAGCTCCGGCACCGTAGGCTCACGCCCGAGATCCTGCGTGAGCGCGGTGCGTGCTTTGTTGAGCGCAAGATAGTTTTCCTGCAACGAGCGCGGAACCCGCACATCCCATCCGCGATCCCGGAAATGCTTACGCACCTCCCCCATCATCGTGGGAATCGCGAAGGCCAGGAAGTCTTTGCCCTTGGCCAGATCGAAACGGTTCACCGCACTGACCAGACCGACGCTGGCCGCTTGGACGAGATCTTCGTGCGCTTGTCCGCGGCCGCGATACCGCAAGGCGATATGGCGAGTCAGCGGTAGACATAGTTCGATGATCTGCGTGCGCAGACGCTCGCAGCGTGCGTCGTCTCCCGGCAGACAAGCCAACTCTTCCAGCAAGCCCGCGACCTGTGCGTATTCGGCGTCTTTCATGTGCCGGCTCACGAGATCACCAACTTCTGCCGGGTGGTCGTTGCTCGTGCGTATCGTGCTGCGGGCATCGTCTTCTCCTTCACAGTCGTGCTCAAGGGTTGATCGTCTGCAGGACTAGGCGGAATGAGGCCGCTGCGACCAGGGCGAACGCCACTCCGGTTAGCGGGCCGGCAAGGACGGATCCGACTGCGCCCAAGATTCCGGCGATCACGATCTCCAGGACGAGATCGAGCGTCACCCGCCTCCACCAACCTCGGGAGGCGACGGGCGTCGTGATCGGGGATCGCCGCTGCGCAGAGGACCGCCCGACGTCATATGCGGAGGTCATGGCAGTTGTCATTCACACTCCCGGGGTCCACGTGCTCACACACAGCTGTCTGATCCGATGTCGTAAATCTATATCAGTCGATGCAGATAAGCGACAATTCGAGCGGCAGAGAAGGCAGGGACGACGGCGCCCTGAGCAACCTATCCTTGGGATCACCTGCACATTCAGGTGTGTTTCCGTTCTTACCGGGCGGGTACGTTCTGGTCGTAACTATGTGCGGTTGCGCGAAAATCTGCAGTGCTGACCATAAGATTTGCAGCATTGCCCGGCGAAGGGATGGCGACGAGCCGTGTTAAAGTCGAGCGATATCCGGTTTGGCTGAGGGAGCAGTGCTGTGGCAGTAACAGATGCAGCGCACGTCCATGCTGCCCACGACCGCCGCGGGGTGTACGGGATTTCCGTGATGTCCGAACTGTCCGGCGTCGGCCCGCAAACATTGAGACTGTACGAGCGCCGCGGACTGCTCACCCCAGCCCGCACGGGCGGGGGAACCCGCCGCTACAGCGAAGCAGACCTGGCCACGTTGACACGTATCAGCGCGTTGATCGCCGAGGGCATCAACCTGACCGCGATCGGTGTCATCCTCGACCTGGAAAACCGGAACGCGATCCTGGTCGAACGCATCGCTCAGCTCAGTCAGATGCCCGCAGAGGAGTCGCCCTCCGAGAGCGTCCCGGAAGCCAGGGACCCCACGTCGGCGTGAGCGATGGCGCCGAAATCCGCATCGGCAGCGATCACATGCCCCTCCGATTCGAACTGGTCGATCGCCGCATCGAACGCATCGATGAGCCACGGCTTCTGCGCCTGCACGAGCAGAGTTTCCGAATTGTCGTCACCGGTCTGCACGATCCGCACCCACCACGAACCGCTCACATCGGGCTCGTCCCACAACCCTCGCGCAGAATTGGTGGCCAACACGTAGCGGTTGTACTCGAGGTCCACACGAATGGCGTACTGCCCGTCCACATTCACCACAGCAGCGGGCCGCTGCGACGCCGCAGCCAACGCGGTCAGTGCGTCGTCGTACAGTTCGGAGAACTTCTTCGTCAACGGCATTGTGCAGTCCTACTCGTTCGAGGCCCCCATGCGGACAGCACAAGGTCACAGTCCGTTGCCACTGCCTATGACGAAGAACTGGCATCCACCCTAACCCCACGAGGCGCACGTCAGTGGGAAGCGTCCCACCCGGTGATCATCCCAGGTGTGCGACAAGCGATCATGTTCGACGTCGATGTCCCCGTCAGAGCGGCGACGCGGACTCATGTGTTGTCCGGGGCGATCTGCACTGCGTTGTCCGGTGTGCGTGGCTCGCGAATCGCCAGCTGGCGCGCAATGTCGATCACCGGACCGTTCATCTCCTGCGAGAGGGTCCGGATCATCCTGAACGCGGCTATCGCATCGAGATCGAACCGTTCCATGAGTCTGCCCTTGGCCTGACCGATCAGATCGCGTGAGGCGAGAGCGCTGCGGAACTGCTCGTTACGGCGTGCACCCGACAATGCGATCGGCGCATGGGTGGCCAGATTGAGTGTCTGTTGCTCGGCCTCGTCGTCGATACCGCCGGCGGTGTCGGAGAACAGGTTCAACGCTCCGAGCTCTTGTCCATCGATGTAGAGCTGAATCGCGAGCGTCGACCGAACCGACGGTACTGCTCGAGGACGTCACCACGTGAAGGGACGACGGGCACGAAGCAGGACGGACAAGGACGCTCGCCCCGGTCCGCGGTAACTCGAAGGGCGTCGGAAAAGACATCCAAGGCGGACTGTGTGACGGCGATCTCGGTTGTCTCGATTCCGTGGTGGGTAGCCCGGCTGCATGGATCACACCCGAGCACCGTTGTTGGAGGCCCTCGCGCAGTACCGTCGGTTAGATCGGTACGGGTTCACCCCACCGGGACACAGACAAGGGCGCGGCACGGACCGGCGGGTACTCGACGTTCTCGGACGGGAGCCATTCCACGACGACGTTCTCGCTACGTCCGGCCTCGATGACCGCCGATCATCGAACGGTTACCTTGCAGATGCAGAACGATTGATGGCCGACGCGGTGGGCGCGGACTATGCGTTCTTCTCGACCTGCGGTAGTTCACTGTCCGTCAAGGCAGCAATGCTGGCAGTCGCAGGCAACGATCCTGGTGGGCTGCTGCTCAGTCGAGACAGTCACAAGTCGATCGTCGCCGGGCTGATCTTCGGCGGCATCACTCCCCGATGGATCACGCCGCAATGGGATGCTGCGCACCATATTTCGCATCCCCCTTCCCCCTCTCAAGTGCGTGATGCGTGGGAGAAGAACCCGGACGCGGCGGGGGCGCTGATCGTCAGCCCGAGTCCGTACGGCACCTGCGCAGACCTAGCCGCGATCGCAGACGAATGTCACCGCAGGGGTAAACCCTTGATCGTCGACGAGGCGTGGGGTGCACATCTACCGTTTCACGAAGGGTTGCCGACCTGGGCGATGGATGCAGGAGCGGACGTCTGCGTGGTCAGTGTGCACAAGATGGGGATGGGCTTCGAACAAGGGTCGGTCTTCCACGTCCAGGGAGACCTTGTCGACACTGCTCACCTGTCGGCGTGCGCCGATCTGTTGATGACCACGAGCCCCAACGTCATGATCTATTCAGCTCTCGACGGATGGCGCCGTCAGATGGTCGAGACCGGCCACGAGTTGTTGGATACAGCGCTGACACTGGTCACCTCGCTTCGTGAGGACATCGAGCAACTCCCAGGTCTCGAGGTTCTCGACTCCGAATTGCTGGGACACCAGGCTTCCCACGACCTCGACAGGATGCAAGTACTGATCGATGTTTCACAAACGGGAGCCACCGGCTACCAATGCGCGGATTGGCTCCGAGCCGAACGCTCGATCGATGTCGGCATGAGCGATCACCGGCGCATTCTCGCGACCGTCTCCACCGCAGACGATCGCGATACCACCCGAAGACTGCTGGACGGCCTCGAAGCTCTCTGCGGCGCAGCACCGAGCTTCCCCGAGACCCCGCGCATCGAGCTACCCTCGCCTGCGAGCCTGCAGCTCGAAACTGTGTCGTCGCCACGCGAGGCATTCTTCGGCCGAACAGAAATGGTCCCCGGCGTGCACGCTGCCGGACGTATCGCGGCCGAGCAACTCACCCCGTATCCACCCGGCATTCCGGTCGTGGTGCCTGGGGAGCGCCTTGACGCGGAAGTCATCGACTATCTCCAGTCCGGACTGCGTGCAGGGATGGCCGTGCCCGATGCCACCGACGCCTCACTCGAGTGCTTTCGGGTAACGAGATAAGGCGCCCTTGTCTTCCGGTTTGATCGTCTCCCCCACGGGTAGCGCCTGTACGAGACCGACACCTCAGTCCCCGTAGACGCAGTGGAAGGACACGCCAGTGCCTCGACAAGACTCACAACCCCCACTCAAGGATCAGGACCTCTACGAAGAACTACGGAAGAAGGGGGATTCGAAGCAGAAAGCAGCACGAATCTCCAACGCAGCCGCCAATCGGGGGCGATCGAGCGTGGGCAAGTCCGGCGGCAAGTCTTCGCCGTACGAAGAATGGACAGTCGAAGAATTGAAGAAGCGTGCCAAAGAACTTGACCTGCACGGGTACTCGAAACTCAACAAGAGCGAACTGATCGACGCCCTTCGCAATCACTGAAAAGGTTCCGATTCCGGCGGGAGCGTTCCACACGACACCCCTGAAGCTGTATCCCTCTGGCCGGTGGACAATGTTGCTCAGGAAGCGCTTTCGTGATCTTCGAGGCCGACAGCGAGTCGCAATTCCTTCAGATCCTTGTCGAGTTCGGGATGCTCCTTCGCCAGCTGCTTCATCAGATCCGCCAAACCGTCGGCGATGGCGTTCAACTTGTGCTGCACCGCATCGTCGGAGCGTTTCTGCGTGTTCTGCAGCAACGCCACCAGCAAGAACGTGACAATCGTGGTAACGGTGTTGATGATCAATTGCCAGGTGTCGATCGTCCCCAGCAGAAAGAACGAAGGCGCCCACAACACCACGATCACCACACACACCACAAAAAACCACGCCTGCGAGGTACGGGCACTGACGTAGGTGGCAAACCGATCGAAGACGGAGATCTTCGTCGAGACCTCGGACGGAAGTACTGCCGGCGGTTTCATCGCACAAGCCCCATATCCTGCCCACCCATCACTGTCGTCCGCATGTGCTCGCCTTTCGTGTGATACCTCGTCACTATGACCGTCACCAAGCACCCCGATGACTTCCCTGTCTATATCCCGACCACACCCAGTCGGCAACCCGAATAATGCCTCTGTTGCCTAACACCTTGCAGCAGAGCGAAAGTCGAGTAAGAACGAACTTCGGAGAGATTCACGGCAATTCTGTGCACCGACCGAAAAGAAGGGTCGGCCGGCGCCCTGCGGTTTCGACAGCCCGCGTGCGCCGCAAGGCGTCCGGCCCGTGCGAGTCGGAAAGCCCACCAGCCCCGACGCACACAATATGCGCTCCAACACGCAATATTCTGATTCCCGTCCCGCAGGACCGCAAACATCAACAGCACCTCCCGCGCGGCGGGAACCACGCGCAAACCGGCCGGGGTAAGAGTTCCCTTGCCCTGAAGCTTGCGTCACAACCCCAGGGAGTCGCCACTGTAATTGATAAACCGCTCGGTCAGTGTGAGTCGGGTGCGCCAGACTTGTGTTTGAACGCCCAGAACCGTTCCCGGTCATCCCAATTGCGAAGCCGGCGGCAAGGATTGCGTAGGCGGCGGGTGCGCTGCCGGTGAATCCGATGCCTCGCAGTCCCCCGCAGACTGCGATCGCGCCTGCAAGGCGGGCGATGATCGATCCGAACCCCCAGATCAAGAGTGCTGCTACGGCGATAATCACGGCGTCCGTGACGAGAATGCCTAGATCTTAACTGTCGAGCCACCGGCTCGAGCAAGCTCGGATCGTTCTTCCCGGTGAGATCACAGCGGTCGAGACTTCGTACGGTTCGAGATGCGGCTCCCGAACGGAATTGATCATCGCCGAACTTCACAGCGGGGGCGATCCGAGAGTTTCCCGCTCGGTTTGCGGAAGCGTCGATCGGTTACGAGAGTGAGTATGTAACGCCAGAACTGAGGATCCGATGATGATTGTGCTTTGCCTGGCGTGTATCCACCTCAACATGACACATCTTTGCTGAGTGATGTTCTTGTGGCACAAAGTTTGACGCCGCGGAGTCGGGTGCTGGATCTGTGTACCGGTACGGGTGTGTTGTCGGTTGCTGCAGCCAAGGCGGGGGCCGGGCACGTTATCGCGGTGGATATCGCTCGCCGGGCGTGTCTGAACGCGCGGCTCAATGCGGTCGTTGCGGGGAAGCGTATCGAGGTTCGACGTGGTGATCTGACGGCGGCGGTGCAGGGCGAGTTGTTCGATGTCGTCGTTTCCAACCCGCCGTATGTTCCGGCGTTGGGAGATGAGTTGCCTACGAGCGGTATCGAACGTGCGTGGGATGCCGGGAAAGACGGTCGGGCGTTACTCGACAGGATTGCGTTGTCTCGCGCTGAAGTGTTGGCTCCGGGCGGGGCGTTGCTGTTGCTGCAGTCAGCGCTGTGTGGTGTGCAGAAGACAGAGACAATCTTGGAAGAATGCGGTTTGACGGTGACTGTGGCGGCCAGGAGTTTCGTCCCTTTCGGTCCCGTCATGCATGCGCGCCGAGCAGTTCTCGAGCAACGGGGTTTGATCGTGGCCGGCCAGGATACTGAGGAACTCGTGGTTCTCCGCGCCACCAAATCATCTCCTTCGACCAGCACGATGGCATGACGGCGAGGCATAGGTGTGCCGCGGCGCCCACGCCATCTCTGGAGACTTTCCGTTCCTGCCGCGTATAAGAGCGGGACACGACGCAGACGCAGTGCGGTATCAGCGGGAAGTCGGCAGGGTGCGCACTGACGATATTCTGGGAGCGAAGACGCGTATCGCTTCTCCGGCAAGGGTGTTGACTGCATGAGCGACTGCGTTGTGCCCGCCTCTCGGTTGCTGAGGGACATCACGCGGTGTCTCGGCGTGGCTCAAACGTCATCTCTGACACATGCTCAACGGATATTGCCGGTGTCGGGCATCAGCCAAGATACACGGAGCGTTCGCCCCGGCGATCTCTACTTCGCCTTACCCGCCTGACCGTGTCGGACCTCGCACCGGTCGCCGAAGGCACGACCGACGTGGCCGCCGTCAACCGATTGGTCGCACTGGTTCACCGCCTCGAAGCATTGAACGTGCGTCCGACCGCGCTGGCATCCCACGTCTCGGTACGCTGAGCACTCCATGAGCAAAGATCTTTCGCCCCGCTTCGTCAGCGCCCCGCCGGGTCCGTGGGCCGGGCGCGCGACACCGGCCGTGACCGGCGGATCCTCTCAGCGGTCCTCGATCTGGTCAGTGAACAGGGCACCGGCGCGATCAGCATGGAAGCCGTAGCCGCGCGAGCGGGTGTTGCAAAGTCCACCGTGTACCGACGCTGGCGAAGTCTGCCCGACCTGCTGGCCGACCCAGTGGACACCATCACCTTCCCCGGCGCCCACTGCACACCAACAGGCAACCTCCGCGATGACCTCGTCGAGGGCATCATCACCGCCTCAGGCTGCATGGATGCCCGCCGCCAACGCATCATCAGCGCGCTTCTCAACAACGGGCGCGACCAGGCCGAGCTTGTCGAAGCGCTACGGGTCCGCTTCGTCAACGCAATCGCCGCAGCCATGGCGGCAGCAGTCCGAACCGCCGGGGACGAGCAGCTCGGATGTGACGCGGATGCCGGCGAGGCCGACCAGAGCGGCGCAGAGGCCGCGGCTCAGTGGTCGGCCGGGTCGATGGACCTGGCCGTAGTTATCGGACTCCTGACGAGCCTTCCTCATACAACCGGACGCCCGCTCGACCACGCCGAGTTCGAACGCATAGTCGACGAGGTACTGATCCCACTGTGGGAAAGCCGACGCCGTTGACGGAGGCCAGGCGCAACTTCGATCAGCCTTCGCGGGTTCGTTCTCACACGCCCAGTTCCGCGTCATTGCGTCTTCCAATGCCGAGCAATCAGCTTTGATCAGCCGGTCGATATTCGATCGGTTCGCTGGTTTGAGGTCGTTGTAAAGCTGTCTTTTGGGTTGATGCCTTGCGTTATCCGGGCCTCGCGGCCGGTGGGGTCGGCGGACTGTTGAGCATCAGCGACATGTTCAAGTAAGTCCTTCAGGGCCGCCCGGACGCCGATGCCTGCGATCACTTGCATTACGCGATGATTCGGGGCAGTTTGTGCGCGGCGCCCCTGGCGACGGAACAAGAGGTGGCCCAAACCGGATCACGGCTGCCCCGGTTGAGCCATGCGTGCCCGACCTAGTCCACTCAGGCGGCACGCCGTTCTCGGTGGTCTGCTCCGGGCCGCACGCTGAACCGGAGCGGGCCGATTGTGGCGCGCGGATCAGGTGCCCACCGGCGCCGGAGCGTGACCGCAGCTCCGTGGTCGGCGCGTACGAACTGTCAGGGACGGGCGCGCAGTCTTGGCGGTCCACCGACATCAGCTGTGGACATCCCGTCGGCGGACCATGCGTGTCGGGACCGATGAAAGTTCGACACGCAGATTAGCGGTCCACCGGTGAGAGCAGGTGGGGTTCATCCGATGGACCAAACCACTAATGCCCCACCCATTGAACTTGCAAACATGGGCGATCCATCCGGTCGCTCGCCAGTAACAACCAGACGGATCAACCGCACCCCGGCCGGAATAGCGGGCACGCAGCCAGGTGTCCCCGCGGACGTACACGGTCACGTCGGCCCGAGGGGTCGATCCCCTGCTGCCCGCAAATGCTCTTACGAGTGACCGGAACCGGTAACCTATACCGTCACAGTCCGCATCGCAGCGATCCGCTGGCTCCGCGCGGGTGACTTCTGAAAAACGACTAGGAGACACTTTCCGTGAAAATCTAGGCCCGGCGGACGTCCACGCTAAAGTTGACGAATACGCTGAGGATCAAGCAGACAACTCGGAGGATTGCGCCTTGGTGGAGAGACTGATTCAACAGCGCGTCGACGATCTCGACGGGATGCCTGTCGCCCATGAGGTCAACGAGAGAATTGAATTCTCCTTCCGCGGAACAGATTACGTGATCGATCTTAGGCCAGCCAATGCGGAAAAGTTGAAAGCCGTTCTCCGGCAATACATCGCTTGTGCACAACGGATCGACACCAAGACCATCGATGCAGAATCCCGAGGTGTCGAAAAGCCCCTCGATTTCGGACATACCGAGCAGCAGCTGCAGGCCGTACTCAGCTGGGCAAAGATTCATAACTATGCAGTGTCCCCGTCCGGAGGGATCACGAAGCAGATCATTCAGGCGTTCAATGCCGCGCACCGCCGATCTTCGTTCGACGACAGAATCGTAAGTGAAGCAGGACAGGCACCCAGATAGGCGCGGCCTCACCTCCCGTGCACGTCAACAGCATCTCCAAGTGCCACGGCAACCTTGCTTGCCTTCATCGAAGTGAGCAAATCGGGCGAACGACAACGCAAGATACTGCGGTATCTGTAAACACTTGGACGGCACATCACGGTCACTGAATTTTGGTTTGCGTTCAGCCTCCCCCACATCCATCCGGCAGGACCGAATCAACCTCTCCCCTACCTGACTGACGCTGAGTTGCACCGGCGGGTCCGTAAACTTTCTTAGATGCGCCCGCGGTCCACGATGCCATTCGCCCGAGTTCCGCCGGAACGTACTCGATCTGTTGATCAAGTATCCGGAGCTGGACGGGTGGCGGGGCACCGAGTGCAGGACCGGATCGGGAGGGAACGCCTCGACTTAGCGACCACTGAAGGGTTACCGGACCGCTGACACACCCGTCAAGGAGAAGCGACGAGCTCGAGGCCGCAATTCAGCAGTGAAGTCGCCGAAAGACGAAAGTTGCCCCACGCCCGAACGGGCGTGGGGCAACTCTCACCGAGCATTGCGACGCTGCATATTCAGCGCACGCTGGAAGTTACATCGACTCGGCGTGCGGCACCCGCGCCCGCAATCATGGGTGCAGGTTGCCCGCGCCACCGTTAGGGGCAAGAACCGAACCGATATTCGCGTCGGTTCGCGGGTTGACGTCCGTTGCCAAGCACATCGTCGGGGCGTACTGAGTTCCGAACAGTGTCGCCTTCGACAGGAACGTCATGTAGTTCTTCGGGTTTGCGTACTTTCCGGCATCACCGTCGGTATTGACGTAGACCGCAGGATTGGAGGAAGTCGTGACAACTTGAACCGAAGGCAGCGTGAAGGTCGCGCCGGCAAGCGCGGTCAAACCCGCATCAGAGGTATTCGAACCGCCCGGACTCGCACCCGCAATCGTTGTTCCGACTCCGCCATTGAGAGAAAGGTAGGACCCTGTAGCGTCCGCAGCACCACTTGCATTTACTCGCGTGACCACCGGAGTGCCACTGAATCCACTGCCCGTCCCGGAGACGATGGACGCTGAGGTGAAGGTTGCCGGATCGATCTTGAATACGAGGTTCAAGCGATTCAGATTGATGACGGTGGCACCGCCACCACTGGTCGGAACAGTTTGCGAGCCTGGCTGGATCGTGTAGGTGCCCGGTGTCGACGACGAATGCGCAACCGACATGGAGTGAGCCTGAAGCGGCTGGTGAACATTCCCGGCAATGAGTGAATTGGGGTCACCCATACAGGCGTTGTTGTAATTCGTCGTCACGTTGTGGGCCGACGCCGGCATCGTGGCCGCAAACACCAGTCCTAATGCTGCCGCAGAGATCGCAGCAGTTGTTCCGGCACGCCGAGCGAGAGATACAGTCATTGTGAACCTTTTCCTTCGTTGAGAAACGATTGACGTTCAACAAGATGAAATGTCGCAACAGATTTCGAATCGCGGCATCATCGCAAAGAAAATTCCTCCTCCCTATCCGTAGACAGAACGAACTCGGTAACAGCGCCATTCCAGGAGTTACTTCCCGGAGGCAGGCAGGTTCGAATACCGTTGCAGGACAGCACGAGAGTAGATTTCAGCCCAGTAAGTCCCCACATGGTCGGCGGTAGAAGATCGATGTAGGGGTAAGCCTTCGCAGCGATGCAGAAGAATCGCATCCTGCGTCCAGTACCGGCGAGAATTCTCGCATCCCGAAACCCTAGAACAGGTACCAGTTTTCTCACTTTGCCGACTAAGTCAAGGAAAAACGAAAAGTTCATACTTTAGACGCAGCACGAGGGTCTTTCGCCTCCACTGAAAGTCGGAAGACGGGCCGAGCAGCCGAACAGAATTGGCAGACAACGTAACTGAATCGGCTCCAAGGGAGACCGATTCACTCCGCGCTCGTGTTGCCGCGCGAGCATTCGCAGGCTCGCGCGACTCAACCTGACTGCCCCGGCATCCATTAGTACTTTGGACGATAGTTTGCGAATTTCGCCCAAAATGACCGAAATCGGATACTCTTCTGCCACAAGCAATCCAAGCCACGCGGGGATTCGAATGTGGCACGAATTGACTACCAGCCGCAGGGGGACTGACCGGGAGGTTGACCATTGGACCTGCAGTACGTCGCCTTCGCGCGTGCCGACCCGCGCTACTACGACCACATCAGAACAGCGGCTCGACTTCATTCACCGCCCAACCAACACTTCATCCCCGACAGGTCAGTGGACTAGTCGCTCTGACGACGCGGTCCCAAGGCAGACCGTGTGACTGCCCGTCGCCTGTGGTGCCGAATGAGGGGGCCAAGGCCGCGGAACGAATCCAACCAACACGATCGGCGTGCACAATCCCCCCCGGGAGTCAGTTTCCGATTCTTGATCGCGACATTCCAAGGCACTCAATACCAGCGTCGAGCCATGGCAATTGCCGATCGACCGACCAGCGGTCTTCTGGCCGAACACGTCAAATACCGGGCCGCAGTACAGTTCTTCCGAGTGGGGTGCTCGACAATGTCATTGAACCACAACCCTTTTGGCACGATAGGAAGAAGATGCCGGTGTTCGAGATCATCTGCCGTCGCGACGCCCTTCAACCGTTGGTCTTCGCCGGACCATGCACGCCGGCGACGCCGACGAGCCTCAGAGTTCACCGACGAGGTTTTCGCTGACCGCGATGTCCATACTGCGTGTGAGCTCCGTATGCACACATCAAGACCCGTAGGTCTGTCGCGAGGCTGTATGGACTTCTCCAGTCAGCCCGGTGAGCCACTGTCCTCGTATCCATGTCGGGTGACATCGGCTGGACCTTGTATATGCAGTAGTCGGGGTTGATGACGCCAAAAGCCGGCGACAACCGTTCACGGGACCGCGTCGACGAGGGTATCGCACATCGAGTGAATCCTTCTGGAGCCGAGCAGTTCTCCCCGAAAAACGCTGCGGCAGTGCGGAGAATTTCGACATCGATTTCGAGTTGTCGGATGCGTTTAATCGCTTTTGTCAGCTGCGCAGATTCTGTTCTGGGGATGCCTGACCGTTCGCCTGGTCGACTTGGCCTTGGCGAACCCAACTATGGAACGCGGGGGCGCTGAGGCCGAGTTCGCATGCGGCGGTGGTGATCGGTTTGTCAACTCGGACAAGAGTTGCGGCCCGGAATCGGAACTCCGACGGATACCGTCGTGGAATGAATCGAAGCCTTTGAGCGAGGCACGATCTTCACCTTGGGGCAGGTCAAGATGCCAACACTAGCCCTGGTGATTGCGTCGAGCTGCATCTGACTCGAAGGTCAACTGACCGACAACGCAATGTCATTGTCAGCGCTCCTCGAGACTTGTGGACAGTTCGAATCAATGACAAGCGCAGCGTTACACCACTGCTCGACGGTGCGAGTCGGATAGGGCGCACCTACTGATCCTCGGGAGGCAACCAAATCGACGCTACGGTTGCTGTCCCGTCAGGCGATCATTCAGGGTGGAGAAATGAACCGGCTTCGAAGCGAACTCACCGATCTCGTGGCCCAGTCAACTTTTGTACTGCTCGCCGTACCGGGTGCTGTCGACGCCGACCATCCACACTGCTCGTCACCACAGGCGGCCATCCCGAAAGACTGCGCAGTAAAGCATCGTTCGCTGCCCTGTGCGGATCTCTCCGATCGACGCGTCCGCAGGAAAGCACACTCGCCACCAACTCAACCGCGGCGGAGATCGTCATGCCAACAATGCGCTCTGGCGGATCGCGATGGTAGCGACATGCAATAGCGCACCTACGTCGCGCGTCGACCAGTGGAAGGGAAATCGCCGACGAAGATCCAGCGATGCCTCAAACATCACACTGCCCGTGAGATCTACATGCTGCTCGTCGATCCGCCGACAGCTCAGAGCACCGACGGTCGTCGGCAGCTCCGGCCCAACAGGGGCCTGTCCACGCAGTGCGTCGACGATCATTTCTACGTCCCTCTGACGACGATCTCGCAGGCGGAACGAGCCACCAAACCGAACTACGAGTCCGCATCACGCTACCGCGCATGACTGAAAGAGTAACTTGCACAGGATAGTTGACATCAAGAGGAGTATCCAAACCAGTTGCACTTCCGAACTGACAATGGACGTTATCCACTCCATTCAAGAACTTTCAGTGGCCGCCGGTACCGTCGGAGATGCCGGCCAGCCACGCAGAACCCTGCAATTGGTTCGCTCAGCTTCTTCTGCTGACGGCAGGTCGATACCTCTGACCAAAGCCGGGTGTCGGCTTTTTCAGATCTTCATCGCAATAGAAAATGCGGGTCGGCTCGTCACCTATCAACGAGTCGACCCGCATATCAAGTTATTCCGCGCTGAACGAGGGAATCATCATGCTTCCCATCACCGCTAAGCCGCTGACATCTCGAAGCGAACCCAGAGCATTACTCAAGAAGGAAAAAAGCATTAGATACTCACCTCCTTAAGTCGCGAGTAGTCGGATCGGAAGGTCATTCCTTCACCCATCCGTCACTCGACAATGCAGTCAGCATCTCGAAGAAGCTGACGTGGATCGCTGACAGTGACCCGGTGAAGAGACCGAAAACATCTTCCAAGGAACCCATTTCTACCCTCCTACACTATTTGAACGGATTGAACGGGACGTCGAGACCGAAGTCCACGGAGAGCGCAACAGGCATTGTGATGATGGACTTGAAAGCAGTCAGCATCATAGGCAAGAGCGCCGAAACCGAACCCACATCAGATGAATTCATCTCACATCCTCCTATTCACTCGAGATGCCGGTGAGCCCGTCGATGACGGCCCCACCGGCATCGATTGACCCGTAGGCGAAATTCAGAATCGCCTGCAAGAACGGAACTAACATTTACCACTCCTTCGCAACGGACAGTCGCATGTCGCCGGTAAGAATTTCCGTCACCCGAAAGGCGGGATCTAGGGCCGAGCGATCACGATGTGGATGTAACCGTAGACAGTGTTTTAGAACTCGTGCCAGTTTTCACGATTTATCTCAATTGTTCCGACTTAAGTCGTAGTTTCGGCACCGCAACAAGGGATGCATTAGTACTTTAGTTCCACAGAATGAGCTCGACAACGACGCCTATCAGTACCTCGCAAGGGAGACCTCTTTTTTCGTTGCGTTCCATTGTCCACGGGTTCAAGGTTCAGAGGTTACTGAGACTCGACGAACTCTGTCACGCTTTCGACACACCACTCCCCCACCTCACCGCTCAGTGCCATGGCCAGGTTCTTCGGATAATGGAACTGTTCCCGGGCACTGAGTATCGCGACGCTCTCTGCATGTTCGTTCTTCGAGCACACCTCACGAGTCGACTCGATCCGCCAGCGGCACTACATCGGTCACCCCGTAACCGCACGGTCGAGTATCCGCGCTGTCCACGAGCATCAGCGCCATAGGCACCTGAGGAAACCTCTTCAATCTGTACTTTGCCGATACCGAATACGAAAAGCCAACTGCGCGCCGATTCACTGCGACAAACAGCTTCTGGCCCGGTCCCCTTCATGAAGAGGAACTGCGCCACCACGGGCCGCGTCCGAGCGACTGACTGTCCGATTACCGCCGAGTTGTCACATGCCCGTCCGGTTTGCTCCGCTGCACTGTGCACACAACTATGCCGCGACCGTCGCCACACCGGGCACTCGGGCTAGTGACTCTGCGCCGACCCAACGCCGTCCGGGGCACTCCACGCCCGAGCAGAGCTCCGAAAGGAAGAACGAGGATGGCCTTCGTCGTTGTCACAGCGAAGGGACCAGTACATACATACCGAGAACCGAGAAGAAAGTTTCGGGTGTGCACGCAGCACCTCACCGAGGCTGGGTTATCATTTAGCTAATTCAGCTGAGCGTTCCAAGTCGGAGGTCCCGGATGTCAGGCGCCCGCCACACGTTCGCCGAGCAACTCAATGAGCTGTTCGCCCGCGCGCCGCGGCGTACAACCAGCACCGCAGTGGCCCGAGCGCTCACCGAACAAGGCTGTTCCATCTCCACCCCCTACCTTTCCCAGCTACGTACCGGGGTCAGAACTCGGCCCGCCGATCGATACGTACGAGCCATCGCAGAATTCTTCGACGTTCCGCTGTCTCACTTCTACGAGACACCGTTTGAAGACGAATCGGACACCGGACTCGGACGAGATCTCGAACTGATCCATACGATCCACGACGACGCAGTGCGACGCCTCCTCTGCAACGCTCACGGTTTGTCGGCCGCATCGTTAGACATTCTCCTCCGGTTCGAGGACCATCTGCGTGTCCTCGTTTAACATTCACCAGCATCAACTCGTCAGACTGCGGGGAGGGAGCCAATTCCAAGCGGCATCGTTCGTCGCGGAAACTTGTAAAATGTTGGCGGAGAAACGGGCTCGCACAAACCGCGTCGAGAGTGGCCACGTGGCCGTCGTGTTCACGCCGTCAACGCGGCCGCTGCGCCTACAAATTCATCAAGGCGATGCGCGCCTTTTCTGTGCAGAGTAACGGGCAGGCATAAGAACCGAGATATTTCACATCTGCGACTGTCTTCACCCCGTATCCGACCGTTTAGGCGTGCCTGGGTCAGCATTTCCGCACTCCGGCGAAGCCGTGGGTTCGCCAGGTGAATCGGCGCGAAAGGTCTTTTACCACATCACTTTACGTGCATCTTTCCTGCGTTTCGCACTTTGGTGACCAGCCTCGATAGAAAATCGGCAAAGACGAACACTGGTGCCGACGCCGTACCCACTGAGCCAAGCTTCAGAGCAAGGGCTCTTGCGCGCGGGCCTGCCGACATTCCCTCCCCGGCCGTGGCTGTCTGTCCCGCACACGCGACATTGCCGACCGATGCCCGCCGATGTGCGAACCGCGATTGCCACCGAGGTAACCGGCCCGTTGCCCCTGCTGTCGGTATCGCACCGTCGTACGCGTCATCATTCAGACCATAGACGGCGTTCGGCGACCACGAAGCTCGGACCGATTCACGCTGTCACGAAGGCAAGGGCCAAAATGGCCGAATGACCCTGTGGATAATTGCAGCCGGAGTCGAGCTAGCCGTGATCGTTGCGCTCGGCGTACTCCTCGTGATCTCCATCAGGACGCTAAAGAACACACGGATCGCACTCGAACGGCTCCGAAGCAACTCACCCCGCCGTCGACGACGTGGAATTGCCCCGCGTGCCATCAAGACCGCATTTCACACTGCAGATTCGCTGATAAACAAGGGTTTCGGCGCAACCGTGCGAAATTCTATCGAGGATCTGGCTGGCTGGGCCAGAGTCGAACGCCCCGATCTGGCAAGGATGACCGCCGACGGCGATATCGTGGTCGTCTTCTCCGATATCGAAGGATCCACAGCGCGAAACGAAGAGTTGGGGGATCGAGAATGGATGAAACTGCTCGAACGGCACAACAAGCTGATCACCAAGCAGACCGAAGTTCACGGCGGCCACATTGTGAAGAACCAAGGCGACGGCTTCATGATTGCGTTCTCCGACCCAGGCGAAGCCGTGCGATGCGGCCTTGTTATTCAGCAGGCTTTGCGCGAGAGCCCTGAACGCTGGAACAACATCCGGGTACGCATGGGCGTACACGCGGGCAAATCGGTACGGCGAGGTGATGATCTCTTCGGACTCAACGTAGCCATGGCTGCGCGGGTTGCAGGTCAGGCGCGCGGAGGCGAGATTCTCGTCAGCGAATCCGTTCGAGAAACAATCGGTACGGCGCAAGACATCACCCTCGAAGCGCCACGCAACGTCGAACTCAAGGGCATCAAAGGCAACCACCAACTCTATCCCGTCTCGCAACCTTCGGCACGAGCCGTCCATCAATCGAATTGACCGCGGCCGTCATCGTCGGGTCCTCCTGGTGAGGGACAACCCGTCCGCGCGGTGCATCACCGGCAGCCTCCCTCTGTCAGTGGGTGACGTGCACATTCGAGCATGCATTCGTTGTCCGCCGTCTGATTTCCGCTCCAGTGGTCAGTCGCCAGACCGGGAGGCGTATGAATAGCCTGTTGTTAGCTCACTGGGTTCGGTGCTACGGTTGACGGCGTAAAGGATGACGCCGTCTTCATCAGGTCGGGACCGAATGGAGCTTTCCGACCCATGCATCACCATCTGCCGTCGGCGCCTCGTGTTGTCTGCACCGAATCCGTTAGTAGCGGGCTCGTCGAGGCGCCGTCATGTTGAGTAAGTTCCGGCGCGAGGCCGCCGTTCTCGCCGCCTACCTGTCGCAATTCGACAACACCGGCACCACCGCTGCCGACGCCTGGCATAGCGGCGCCGATCCGGCACACTTCACCGCGGACAACGACCAGCGTCGGCGTGACTACGCGCGCGCTAGCGCCTGGGTAAGTGCAACGGATGTCAGTGAGGACGACGTCACCGCGTTAGCCTGGATGCGACGTACATACGGATTCCCACCCTCCCCCTGAGCCGCTTCCCCTGCCACTGAACCCCAGAAGCTGAACCAAAGCGGATCGACCATCTGATCCCGACCCCCACCGCTGTTTCGCTCGAAATAACGAGGGCCGCGTTCGGCCAAAAGCGCCCGCGCCATCAACCACGCGTACCTCACCCCGCAGCGGACGGAGGTGATGCACACACCTAATCAGGCTCCGCAGTCGACAGTGAAGAAATCTCCCACCCGAAGCGTCAGATGAATTTGCACCTTTACGAGCCCGTCTCCTTCCAGTCACAGAGACACACTGTCAGATTTTCCGCCTGCTCGTCACGGAGAGACTCTGCCGTCAGATTCGTAGGGGTTCGTTGCCGGTGTCACGCGGAGGAAGCTCGAGGACTCACGACTTGTTCGATGCCGACGCCGCTCAATCTCCTACGCAGGACTACAAGCTAAGCGACGCGATACCCCGTCCGACCTTCTCCCGGTAACTGTCCCGAAGCCAATTCGAGAGGACTCATCAACGGATTCCGACTCACCACGCCGACCCATTCCTTCCCGGAGCATCCCCCGAAAGACTCACCCGCGGATGTCGCGAAGGCATCGTCCTAGCATCCCGGTGAGGCACCTTCCGTACCAGGACTTCGACACGGGCCAGAATCAGAGCATGTTACACCGCCGGAAACGCCACTCCGGACACATTCGCAGGAGGCGGTTCGCTGAGACAGCCGCTATCGGCCGTGCCATCGTCTGTATTATCACCAGATGTGTTGCGACGGAGGGAAAACCGTTACCGCCTGACCGATTCCGGGTGAGTTTCGACAGTCACTCGATACCCGATACCCACAGGCACACTGCCCGCCACACTTACCGAGAGCTGCAACCAACGCAACGCAACATCTCGCGGATCCGGAACGAGAACGGCCGACGCGGCGACGATGATCGGATTCGGGTCGCCCGGACCACTCGATACCCAGGTGTGCGTGACAACCGTCGCCTCCGAACCTAGGTACGGCAACGAATCGGGTAGAAACATCGACACCGCACGGGGTTTCGACTTCGAGACACTTCGCATAAAGTACACGCGGCCAGCGCCCGGCGGCTCACCACCGATCCACAACACCCCGCTGTACTGCGTACTACGCCTCAACTGCCCTGACACAGCCTCAGTGACCAGATGATCAAGCCGCGGTTCCACAAACAGAGGTGACATGCCCGAACCCTAGTCGCCCAGTACCCATCCCAGCTCGATTTCCTCACCCCACCCAACTGTGCCCTGCGTTGTTTCGACACACCAGACATCGGACAAAGCACTCCATGTACGGGAAACACGCCACGATCGCCGGCACCCCGTACAGCCTCAAGCTGTGCCGGCCTCCTTGGCCCTGACGTTTGTGGCCGTCGAGGCTGCCCGCCCCCGCGGGCCGGTACAGTCGGATCAGCCAAGTACCGGGCAGGAAGGGAGCGCTCCCTTTCCCATTCGGTGAGGGACCGTCGACACGGCCGAGTCAACGAACCTGTCCAGTAGGAACTTTCGCGCACCACCACCCCCTCACACCCGAAGGTGGATTACCCCCATCACAGACTCGATCGCGTACCAAACCGAGCGCGATCGACATCGACATTCCCGCTCGTCAACACCGGCCTGTCACCAGCCGAAATGTACCCGGCGAAAATCTCGATCCCGTCCCGCGAGAAGGCCCCCCTTCCCGCGTATCGAAGAGCTTTCTCGACAATCGGCAGCGACTCTCCCCAACACCTGTGATAAACACTGTCGAGGACAGGTTGCAATGCCGCACAGGCGATCCCAGCCGGCACCACCCCGGATCCGTCAAACCTCACAAGCACATCGCCCACCGGAGGAACCTGCCTTTCCATTGTCGAATCACAGCGTACCGACCGAACTGGACACCTACCCAACTTTAGTGAGCCGACCACACAAGGCGCAGAAGACCGCTTCGCCCCATGTGCAATTTCAATGTCGATCGTTCTCCAGCAAATTGCACTCTCCCGACCAAATTCTCCGGACAGCGATCGAATTGCGGCTCCCACGACACCGTTCAGATCTTCGGCTCACCTGACATTCCCACGACGACCAACACCGTGAAACGGCGAAATCGAGTGATCAATCAAAAATCCCGATCAGGTCGACGAACTCCGTGTCCGTGCACGGCACCGAGGAAACGCGAACCGGCCAGTCCCAGTTCCGCGACCGCGGTGAATCGTACCGGTGCAGATCGGTCACACCCTTCGCCGCGGCCTGACTTCGCGGCACTCGCCTCAGTTCAACAATTCTCGTAATACGTACACTCGCCTGATGCATATCCGCCCAGCACATACGGAGGATACGCAGCCTTTATCGGTCCTTCTGAACGAGATCATCACAGAGGGAGGAAAACCGCCATCGACACCCCACTCACAGGGAGCGAGGTCTCCGAGTGGTTCCTCACCGGCGCACATTGCATCACCTGCGTCGTCGCCGCGGACACCCAGGAAGAACCGATCGGCTTCCAAAGCCTCGAACGCTTCCATCGAGACCTACCCGTCGGCAGAGCAGATATCGCCACCTACGTCTCGAAAGGGGCTAGAGGCACCGGCATCGGCCGCGCACTCGCCACCGCCACCATGCGACTGGCTGACAAAGCCGACCTCAACTCGATTCGAGCCGTGATCCAACACCGAAACGATAATGCGATCCAGTATTACCGGTCACTGGGCTTCCAAGATTACCGGTCACTGGGCTTCCAAGACGACCTCCCCGGCACGACCAAGGGGCAATCGAGCTCCTCTTTCACCTTCGGTGTGGTGTTGAGATTGGCGGATCTGCAGCGGCGTGTGCTCCTTGTCGGTCGGAACCACATTCCTTCTGATGTCAGGCCATAGCCCCGCAACGATTGAGATGCGGTAGCGTCTCGCCGCGCCGAAGTGGGTGTGCCCGACGATGTTTGCCTTCCAGGCCAGAATCGTGGTGGGAGAGGTGCTGGGGCTGAGCGTTGGCGAATGCCATTGTTCACCAACGGATATGAGTATTTTTTTACGTAGCGCGCGTGTGTGGTGACGCGAGAGGGTAGGGATTCCGTCGCACTCACCGTCGGATCGAGGCAATGGCGCGGCGATCAGAGGAGGAACCCGTCGAACGAGGTTCGTTTGGTGTTCCCTGAAGTTTACGGGCACACGCCGTGTCTTCACTTCGCTGCGTCAGTAGTCGTATCGCCTGCCACCGACTGCGTGTCCAGCAGCACCGAGCGCGAATAGGACAACTCCGGATGATCATCAATAACGACTAACACCCCGTTACTCATCGATTGTTGCGAGCTCCGCGACTGTGCTCGCGATCGAGCGCAGAAATCGAGGTGGAGCGGCACCGACGCGAGACCGAAAGTCGCCTACGGCGCGCCAAGAGCAGATAGACCAGCCCAAACCTCGGGACTTGCTGGTGCAAAGTGTGGGGTGCGCGTTAGAGAAATTCGCATATGGTGGATATTTGTGAGCACCGTGCCCGTCGTCGTGACCGAGCATGGACGCGACTGCGTCCAGTGCGGCCGTCCGCTGTTGATCACCGTGCTCGAGTTCTACGCCGGTGCGCAACCGACCCCGACTGGCCGACGCGAAGGGTTTATCGATTGCAGCAACGGATGTGTCGGCGTCATTGACCGATAGCCCTGATAGATACAACTCATCTCCCCGTGGGAGTCGTACGGGGACAGGGTATTCACTAACCTGGGTTAGTCCAGATCGAACACCCCACTCCGGTCTGATCGGCGGCTTCCGCCGTGCCTCATTCGGCGTCCTACGCCCGAAATTTCCTCACCTGTCAAGTAATGTGCCGTGAATCTGCGCGTTCATCCATCAGGACCAAGCACTTTGCCCGGAGGCGCGACGCAGGATGAACCACTCCCGGCGATCGGGACGAACCTCACCGTCCTTCACCCCCGGTGACCCGTAGCGTCGAGGTGTAGCCGTCCGGGAGCGATCACCGACGTCTAACGGCCTCGCCGGTCCCCTGCACTGTGTGGCCATCGAGGCCGCACTACTTCCGGCCGGTACCCGAGCTCGTCGGTCGGAGGCAAGGCGGTTGACCTCGGGGCGAAGGAAAATATCGGACGGAAATCTTCAGCGCACATTTTTCGTGTCTGTAACTTCGAATATCTGTGACTCGGTGTGATGGAGCGGTATACATATCTCGTATGCCCCGCTAACCACACGGAGAACGGTGATCATGTTCCGCATCCCACGAGTTCGTGATGTCTTAATGACGGCCACCGACGATGCCAGGCGCGGCCACGCTCCGACCGTTCTGCCGGTCGCTGCTGCGATCCGATGAGCCCCCATCGCTCCGGCAATCACACTGAACAGCACTACACCGCCACGGTCAGTCAACAACCTGTCCCCACCAGACCCGCCCGGGCAGCCCCACATCCGGACGTGGTCGCCGCTGCGGAATTCCTCCTTGCAGAGCCTGACGCCTACCTCTACCGGCGCCGCTACCTCGAGCTGATCACACACACCACCGGCCCTGACGGCACCACCCTTGCCGATTACACAGCCGCGGAAAAATATCTTCTCACCACTGCCGCCCGACGCAGAAAAGCACTCCTACGCCCGCCCCCTACCCATCACAGCTAACAGAACCCGCCAAAGACGTACCCGCCTCCAACAATCGGTGAGATACGGCAACCAGCGCCGGCCCCAACTCGACTTCCTCAGCACGCAACAACACCGCCCTGTTGCCAGCGCGAAGAGGACTGCCGCGATGGTCCGCGATGGACAGCCCAGCCAGGGAGCAGAATCGGCGCCTCCCGGTGTGCCGATTTCTGCTGCTCGCTCTACCCCGGGACCTGAAACCGTTGCCGGACAACCAACCAGAGGGCGCACTACCCGCACAACTCCGGATCACACAACCGTGACGCCGACTCGACGGATTCATCGACCGTTGACGGCAAGCAAATCCGAGGCGTTCACGTGTTCACACCACACCAGATTGCGCACGAGCGAACCGCAACGCCCACCCCGCCCTCTCCCAACCGAGCCGCTTCCAGCGCACCATTTCCGAAAAGCACCACGATCGTTGTTTTCTCGGATACAAAGTAGTCATTCCTTATCGCACCCATCGCGGGTGAAAGGACGAGAGGGCGTGGGCATGACGAACGGCCGAATGGAACGAGTATCGGAATCAGGTGCCCCACACCGAGTCGGAGGATTCCGGTACTCACGCACCGAAGACGAATGGGAATGGTCCGACAACGTCGCCACAATGCACGGCTATCACCCAGGGGAGGTAGTTCCCACCACCGAATTACTGCTCTCACACAAACATCCCGACGACCGCCACTACGTCTCGCAGACTTTGGACGCGATCCGCACCTCGGGCGGGCCGTTCAGTAGTAGGCACCGCATCATCGACACCCGCGGTGTCACCAGGTCGGTGATCGTGGTCGGCGACAGCATCGAAGACGAGCACGGTGACGTGACCGGCAGTACCGGTTTCTACATCGACGTCACCGAAACCCTCGACCGCACCGTGAAGGAATCGGTCGACGAACTGGTCGACGAGATCAGCAGCTCCCGCGCAGCAATCGTGCAAGCAAAGGGAATGCTGATGATCGTGTACGGCATTTCCCCGGAGCGGGCCTTCGACATTCTCATCTGGTGCTCGCAGCAGCAGAACGTCAAACTCCGCCGCATCGCCGAGCAGTTGATCGCCCGCGCCCGCGCCGACTTCGTCCTGCCCAGCGGACTGCGTTCGCAATTCGACCATGTACTTCTCGGCTCCGCAGAAACCGATCCGCAGTGACGAGCGGTGCCTGCGGCTTACTGCTTAACCGCAGGCACCTGGCCGAGGGCCCTTCATCGCGCCGTCGGCGTGCACATTTTCATACCCATCGACGAGCGACGGAAACAGTTCTACGGATCGATCGTTCCTGGTTGCCCAGTGCACAGACAGGCACGCCCACTAGACAAACCATTGAGACTGTTTTACTGGCGTCTGCGAACGGGAAATATCCCACGTCGGACTCGCCTACGAGGCATGCCGTGGTGCAAATTAGGGAAAATGGTCTCAAGGTGATGAAGTCCGGGGAGTGCAGGTGCCAGGGCGAGCCAGGCTCGGTGTTTGAACACCCAGATCCGGTCCCCGGTCATTCAGATTGCGAGGCTCGCCGCGACGACTACATGAGCGGGGCGTGTACTGGCGATGATGCCGGTGTGGAGCGGTTCCCCGACGACTGCGAATCCCCAGCTGAATGCCCCGGAATCCACTCTTCTCCGTTCGACAACAGCGCCCCGTTCAACCCCCGTGGATGCGAAGCCTCGTTCAACTCCTCCACCGCGCGAGCATGCTTCGAGAGCTCCGCACAGGCCGATCGCATCGCGGCATCAAGAATGCGTTCCCCTACCTCAAACGGTGCCGAGCTCCGCCGGGGTTTGCAGCGCCGCCGGCGGCAGAGAAAGGCGTCGCGCCACTCCCGATCCACCTGGGCACGGAGCAGGGATTGCGACTTCGAGGTATTTCGCATCACATCATCATCCCAGAACGACCGGTCCGGCCCGCCCATCGACGGTTCACACCACCGCCGACCAGGCTCAACGCCCCACCGTCGAACCGCCGACACCCGACTCATATTTTCTATCGCGGCGAGGGTAGACATTTTCCATTCGTGTGTTGTATTTTTTTCTCGCAGGAACGAAATCAAGAGGTGCGGGAGAGATGAACTACCCGCAAGCAGTACTGCAGGGCAGGGACGTTCCGGGACCGAAAGTTGTGTTGTGAGTGTGCAGTTCAGGTCCCGGCACCCCCTTTCAAACGGGCTACCGGACATGGTGTGTGAGTTCGGAAGCACAAAGAGTGCAGTTGTTTTTGGTGCAGTAAGTGAAATCGACCCCGTCTCGGCCCCCGGCGCACCCCCGCGCCGGGGGCCCCGTCCATTCCAGTGAAAGAAGACCGCCATCTCGGCAGACCAACCCGCCGGCGACCTGTCCGACAAGCTCGACGACGAAGACTATCCCGCCTACAGTATGGGCCACGCCGCCGAACTCCTCGGCGTGCGGCAAGGATTCCTCCGCAGCCTCGACGCTGCGAAACTCCTCACCCCCCAACGCTCTAACGGTGGGCACCGCCGCTACTCCCGCTACCAACTACGCATCGCCGCACGCGCCCACGAACTCGTCGCCGCCGGCACCCCACTCGACGCCGCGTGCCGCATCATCATCCTCGAAGACCAACTCGCCGAAGCCCGCCGCATCAACACCGAATTAGCGCACAAGCACGGCAACCGCTCAGACCCTTCACCCGAATAACGGCGGGCTCGCACCGCCCCTAGACCGCGAAGCCGGTGGCGTCCGGGCGCCTCCCGCGGTCGACTCTGCAGTGGACTACGACGTGGTGCGAAAGTACTTGCAGGTGCCTCTTCTTGGTATCGAACGCGGTGAAATCTGGCCCATCCCTTTGTACTGTTTACGGTTGAAGGAGTGCGCGCACGCGAGCGTAGACTTCGCACGGACATTTGGTCGGCGGCGCTGTGTGCCCGACGCCGACGATCGAACACCCCGACTGACGCAGAGCCGGGGCTCCGGCGGCACTGCCGACGGCCACTGCAACTGGTGGAGATTTGATGCTGTGTTGTCTGAATCGAAACCACCGGAGCCGAACGCGGCCACGACTCTTTGATAGAACTATCCAGCGCAGCGTCATCCCGACAATACGTTGTAATCTGACCATCGAATGCAATGCTTTGCAGCCGAATTTCCCTTACCTCGCAGGCCGCGCGCCACTTCCCCGGCACCGGCCCGCACAGCTCAGCCGATCAGACATCCGACCCTGACCTGCTGGACCACTATGCAATTCACATGGTCCGGTTCATTTCCTCCCTGCACCAACCGCTTGTAGGCTAGCCCGCGGCTGCGATCTTCAGGGACCGGAACACTTCCCCAAAGCTTCTGGCACTCTCGGTTGCAGAGTGCTAATTCGTGTGGTTATCATGTTCTCGCACAGTAAGTTCGGTCAGCCGCCACAGTGGCGGTGACCTTTCTTTTCACGACATGGGAGGTGTGTTGCTGTGCTTCGTTTCGATCCTTTCACTGACATCGACGCGATCACCAAGTCCGTCCTCGCCGCGGGAACCGGCAACGGACGCAGTCCACGGTTCATGCCGATGGACCTCTACAAGGTCGAGGACCAGTACGTCCTGCACGCCGATCTTCCCGGCGTCGATCCCGGCTCGGTGGACGTTCACATCGACGGCTCGACTCTGACGTTGACCGCGCATCGCACGGCCCTCTCCGAAGAGGGTGTGAGCTGGCTGGCGAGTGAGCGTTTCGCTGGAACATACAGACGGCAGCTGTCCATCAGCGACGACATCGACGCCGAACAGATCGTCGCCTCGTACGACAACGGCGTGTTGACGGTGACGTTGCCGATTGCAGAGAAGGCGAAACCGCGGAGGATCGAGGTCTCCTCCGGACCACCCTCCCGAACCGAAACCATCGAAGCGACAACGCAGGTCCAGTTCGAAGCCTGATCCTGCTGGCCCGGACAAGCGTTCCACGGTGGGGTGAGTTCCGAAGACACGCGATGCGTGCTCGGGACTCACCCCACCGCCCTTTCGATCCCCACCGCCGTTCGATCCCCTCTGCACCCGTACGGCCGATCGGCCCATCCACCACACGAAAGAATCAGCACGAGAACCCTTTAGCCGTCATGACTGCATCCACCTTCCCCCCGCACGAGCAATCCGACAACACCGAATCCCGCCCGCACACTCCACCCGATTGGTGGGATCACCACCGTCCTATCACCAGTGATGAATACAGCGACATGGCGTTGATGCTCGGTGCACTCTCGATACTGACGTTCTGGATGTTCGGCCTCGGCATCCTCCTCGGTGCCGCCGCCATCGGAACCGCCCTGGCAGCGCGCCGACCCGACACCCCCGGACGCGATCTGGGCGACAACACCGCCGGCGTGGTCGGGATCCTCACCGGCATCGCCGGAATCGCCTTCGGCGCCGTCTTCCTCACTGCAGCACTACCCCACCTGTAGACAAACGCAATTCGGCAATTCCACTACAGGAAGCAGCGATGTGCACTACGGGAAGTGGCCACACAATGCGTTCGAATCTGCACTACAGGCATACTCTCGGATTCGGTGAGTCTCGAAGCCTGGACTAGCGAAAGAAATTTCGTCAAACCGGCCCCATACTGCGCTTCAGCACCGACGAACGGCGGCTCAGTGCGACGTGGGTGAACTATTCGCGACCGGTACGGGTTTGTGTACCTTTGCAAGCGGGAGGCGGACTGTGCTGAGTAGACGGTTTGGCGAACAGTACGCCATAGCCACACCCGCATATAGTTCTCAGTGCGGGTGTGGCTATGGCGCAACTACATTCCGGGTCAGGGAGTGACGGTGATGCCGGGCGTGGAGTTGAACTTGAGCGCTCCGGTCATCTTCGCTGTTCCGGCCCCTGCTGCCGGGCAGGAGGCGCTTCCGCCGTTGGAGGTGAAGTTCACCGTTCCGGTGTTGTTGGCGGTGACGGTGTGTGTTGTGTTGTTGTAGGGGACGGGGCCGGCGGTGCTGGCGGTGACGTCGATGACGCAGCTACCAGCGACTACATGGGCTCCGCCGTTGGGGATCTTGATACTTCCCATCGGTGATCCGCTGTCGGCGTTGACGTTCAGAGCCCAGGAACCCGACGTGGTGATTGTTGCGGGCACACCTTCGAGGTCACATCCGGACAGTCCCACGCTGGCGATGTTGATGTTGATGCCGCCTGTTCCGGGGTTCACGTTACCGGGCGCTGCAGGGGTGGTGCCCGATCCGCTGACGCTGGTGCAGTACAACTCGAGACCGCCGGTTGTCACGAAACTGAGCCCACTGCTGGTGGCCGTCACCGGAGTGGCTGTGGCGGGGCTGATCGTGGTGGACGCTGCTGCGATCCCGGATGCAGCGATGGTCAATGCGGCTGCTGCCCCGACGAGTGCGGAGGTCTTGCCGAGCATTGTGCGTGATGACATGTGATGTGCCTTTCTGTCGAATACCTTTGGGGTGAACCGTCAGTCGAAAGAAATTCAGGCGGGTGTGATCTCTACCCGGCGGCTCCCATCTGCGCCACAGCTGCAGGTTCGGCTGCCTGCGCAGCGGAAGCTGCCGGCGGTCGCACCTTGCGCGCGGCGACGGTGTAGACGTCGCTGGAAGTGGTCAGAGAGTTCTTTCCACTGGCGGAGGGCGTTCCTGCTCGCAGGTTCACCGCCCAGTTGAGTGCACCGAAGACCCCGCATCCGCTGGCGGCGGGAGCTGCGAAGAGGTTGTCGGTGTGCTGAACGGCAGGGAACACTGCTCCGGGATATTCGCCGATGGGCTCTGAGGGCGGGTTTCCGGTGGTGGTGAGGTGGAGGTTGATCGGGTTCGCTGTGGAGCCGAGATAGCAGTTGTTACCCAACAACGAGTTCGACAGTTTCAGTCGTACCGGCATCGTCAGCTCTTGGTCCAGCACCTTGATGTTCGGCAGCCCAACAGCTTCGACTGTTGCGGTGATCTGGGTCAGATTCAGTGGAGTGTCAATTCCGATGGCCCCACCCGGGACGGAGATCGGGTTCGAGTACACCCCGTTGCGGCCGTCCGGCTTGGGGACGAAGGTTTCGACGAAGCTGCCGTCGGGTTGGGTGGCGTACTTGACTCCGCCGGCGATCTTGAGTCCGCCGTCGGGGACGGGCACGGTCAGTCCCCCGATTTTCATCGAGCCGCCGCGCACCACGACGGTCGCGCAGGTCGCGACGTCGAGGTCTTCGACGGGGCATGATGACCACCCGTCGAACGTCAAGGGGGTAGCGGTGGGTGTACCGGACGAACCGAGCGAGGAATTCTCCTCTGCGGTGGCAACGCCTCCCCCTATCAATGCAAGGGCTGCAGCGATCGCCATCGTGGGGGCAACTCGGGTTCTCAAGGCATTCTTGGACATTGGGCTCCTCAGGCATGGAATCGACGCACCGAAACCTCACTTGTTTTTGGTGTGTCGCGAGTCACATCTATGTGCTCGGAGCGAAGGCTACCGACCAGTAGTACTCGAAGTCACACAAACCGGAGAAAGTTCATCCCTTTCGGGGACGTGCTCGTACTTTCGGTGGCGTTTCATCCACGTTCTGCGAGGACCTTCTACCCTGTGCTGCTGTCAGGTCATTGGACAGTCCATCAAGGCAGCCTGCCGGAGCGACCCGCAAGTCCCATACCCCGCAAGACCAATACCGGGGGCAGGCAGTGGCCAGGGTGTTGAATTTCCATCCGCGCCCAGTTCCCATCGCTGAGCTGGCGCTTTCGGGTTCTCGCCACCCCGTCTCGTGTGGACACCTGAGCTGAACGAGGCTGGTGGACGTTTGTTTCGATTGTTCCTTCGAGCCTGGGGTAGTCGCGCCGCATGGTTCACAACCGAGCACCGTTGTTCAAGGCCCTTGCACAGGACCGCCGGTTGGATCGATACGGTTCACCCCACCGGGGCACGCTCAAGGGCGCGGCACAGACCGACAGGCAGAACGGCACCTGGCAGATGCCGAACGATCGGCGGCCGACGTGGTGGGCGAGGGCCATGCGATCTTCTCGACGTGCGGTAGCTCACTGTTCACCAAAGCAGCAAGGGTGGCAACCACTGACATCGATCCCGAAGACTGCCGCTCAGTCGAGACAGCCACAAGTTAATCGTCGCAAGGCTGATCTTTACCGGCACCACCCCCATGGATAACCCCACAATGGGATGCTGCGCAACATATTTCGCATCCACCCTCCCCCTCTCAAGTGCAATGCGAGCGGGAAAGGACTCCGGACGCGGCGAGCGCGCAGATCGTCAGTCCCAGTCGGTACGGCACCTATGCAGACCTAGCGATCGCAGGCGAATGCCACCGGACAGGTAAACCCTTGATCGTCGACGAAGCGTGGGGTGCACATCTGCCGTTTCACGAAGAGTTGCCGCCCTGGGCGATGGACGCAGGAGCGGACGTCTGCATGGTCAGCGTGCACAAGATGAGGATGGGATTCGAACGATAGTCGGTCTTCCACGCTCCAGGGAGATCTTGTCGACACTGTTCAGCTGACGGCGTGCGCCGATCTGTTGATGACCACGGGCCCCAACGCATAATCTATTCAGCTCTCGACGGATGGCGTCGTCAGATGGTCGAGACCGGACACGAGTTGTTGGATACAACACTGACACTGGTCACCTCGCTTCGTGACGACACGAACAACTCCCAGATCTTGGGTGGGCCGGCACCGCATATGCATGAGAGCCCAGACATGCTACCGGGTGCCGGTCCATGCGCGCCGGTGAGCCCACCAGCTCCGCGCAGCATCCGCGCTGCGCCTGCGCTTGGGGGGGTGATGCCAAGCAGTTCGGCGGGCAAACATCGTACCGCGGGCGCATCTTGCTGCAGGTGCGCTCCGCGTCGTCGAGATCACTAAGTACCGGCGGGATCCGTTGTGAAGCTTTCAGATACGCCCGACACACCTGCGTTATAGTGCCCGGGGCTGGACGAAGAATGAAGGGGGACATGCCGTGCCGGACGGCACAGGTGGGGGCGGACGACGAAATCCGTTGCACTACAACGAGTGGGAGGATTTCTCTACCGACGCGACAGCGATCAGTCGGAGTGGTCGGCCGCTGTCGCTCGGATGCACGGCTACGAACGCGGCGCAATCATGCTGCTCACGCGGGTGACAGCGGACTTGCACATCCCCGATGCCTACGAACGCCCTTCGACCACGTCCTGTTGGGTCACTGACAATGGCGTTTAACTCCATGTTTGGCGGCACTTGCGTTGGGTAGATGAAGCTCTGAACATCTTTCTCGAATGCGGCCGACAAGTTCCCACCCAGGGGTTGGCTGCATCCGATCAAGTACAGGAGCAAATCTCACGTGACGTCCTTCGCGCGGGCGATCGTTTCCCCGGTCGCCGCTTCACCTTCGCTGACCGTCTCTGCATCACCGGATCAACTGCCGGTGCTGCGCTCGCTGGTGCGGACCGTGGCCGCGCACTATGCGCTCTCGTTGGGCGGGTTGTCCGATCTCGTTCTCGCCGCCGACGAAGCAGCGACCATCCTCATCGGCCACGCCTTCCCCTCCAGCACGCTGACGTGCACGTTCGGCGGCGACGATACCGCCGCTGTGCAGGTGAGGCTCTCTGCGGCAACAACGGACCAGATCATCACGAGCACTTCGTCCTTCGGGTGGCACGTCCTCGAGACCCTGGTCGACGAAGTGGTTCTCGAGGAGCTTCAGCCGGCCGCGCCCGGGGAGGACTGGGATGTGACGATCACACTGACCAAGGTGTTGCAGGCAGGTTCGTGATCCCACCCACTGTGGAGGTTAACGAGTACACGCAGGTCATCCTGTCGGTGTGGCTCGTCGACACCGACGACAACGCTTCCGATCGCGAGCTGTTTAGGACCCGGGTCGCGCGCGAATCCGCATTTCTTGGCATCCAGCTCATGCTGCGACGATGGTCTCGCGCGCCGTGAGGGACTGTGTTCGGCGGAGTGCTTCGAGCGATTGTGAGCAGTCGGGAGACGTGCATTTGCGACAGGCCGACCTTCTCGGCGATTTCCGCTTGGGTCAGGTCGCCGAAGAATCGGTAAAGCACGATTGTGCGTTCTCGTTCAGGAAGTGCGAGCAGTGCTGGTCGCAGCGTTTCGTGGTTGTCGATGCTGTCGAGGGCAGAGCCGAAGTCTCCCAAGGATTCTGCGATCGACCGTCCGTCGTTGACGGTGGCCGCATCGAGGGACGCCGCGTGATAGGAATCGCCGGCTGCGACGATCTCAGCGATCTCGGCAGGTTCCACTCCGAGTTCTTTTGCCAGTTCCGGAACGGTGGGTTCGCGTCCGAGGGCTTGGGTGAGGGAAGAGCGGGCCTTGATGAGCGCGAGATAGTTTTCCTGCAACGAGCGTGGAACACGAACGTCCCAGCCGCGGTCCCGGAAGTGTTTGCGCACTTCCCCCATCATCGTCGGAATCGCGAAGGCGAGGAAGTCTTTGCCCTTGGTGGGGTCAAGCGGTTCACTGCACTGACCAGACCGACGCTGGCGGCCTGTACGAGGTCCTCGTGGGCTTGTCCGCGGCCGCGGTATCGCAAGGCGATGTTTCTGGTCAGTGGTAGACACGACTCGATGATCTGCGTGCGTAGACGTTCGCGGCGCTCGTCGTCGGTCGGTCTTGCAGCCATCTGTTCGAAGAGGGCCGCAAGGTGCTTGTAGTCGGAGTCTCCGTTGTGGGTGCTCATGAGAATGCCAACTTCCCTCTCTTGGTCGTCGTTCTCGCAGAGCGCCGAGGAACCGTAGATCCAGATTCATGTCGAAGTGAAGATCCACCTGCAGCTCCGACAAGGCGTACGCGTTGTGTTGTCGACATCGTCGTCTCCCTCATGCTCAGGTGTTGATCGTCTGCAGAACGAACCGGAACGCAATTGCTGTTCCCCCGGCGACGTCAAAGTGGCGTCGGACTGTGTCGACCGTGAACTCAGCAGCGGCCATCGCTGTGTCCGGGCGCGTCCACCGTTGAATTGAGGTCATGGCAGTAGTCACTTCCCTCCGAGGCCCAAGTACCCGACATACAATCGTCTGATGCGATGTCGTAAATCTATCTATATCAACTGATGCAGATAAGCGACAACCCGAAAGGCAGAGAATGAGGTGCGAGAGCTCAATTGCTGGGTCGCTGTCGCTGCCCATCTGCGCACGCACCTTGCAACGCAAGTTTTCAGCTCAATTCAGCAGAACAGCGAATACATGAAATCTATATCGAGGGTAACAGATTTCTGCCACTGGCAAACATAGAGATACTCGCCATGCATGTTAAAGTTGACCAACGTTTGGTGGGACTGAAGGAGAGGGCTGTGGCGACGGAGGATGCAGCGCGCGCCCACCGAGGGGTGTACGGGATTTCCGTGATGTCGGAGCTCTCCGGAGTGGGCCCGCAAACTTTGAGACTGTACGAACGCCGCGGACTTCTGGCGCCCGCACGCACGGGTGGGGGAACGCGCCGCCACAGCGAAGCGGACCTCTCCGCGTTACGGCGCATCAGCGCGTTAATCGACGACGGGATCAACTTGGCCGGAATCAGCGTCATCCTCGCGCTGGAAGCACAGAACGCGATCCTGACCGAGCGGATAGCTCAGCTGAACGAGCCGTCCGGGGTGGGCCCGCCAGCTGAGGTCACATTCGAATCCGGTAGGCGTTCGCCGGTGTGATGAATGTTGCCGAAATCCGCATCGGCAACAATGGCGTTTCCGTCCACTTCGAGCTGGCCGACCGCGGTATCGAAAGCGTCAATAAGCCACGGCCTCTCCGCTTGACTCAGCAGCGTGTCCGTACCGTTGTCACCGGTTTGAAAGATGTGCACCAACCACGATCCGCTGGCGTCGGGTTCGTCCCCAAGCCCTCGCGGGGAGTTGGCAGCCAGGACGTAGCGGTTGAACTCGAGATCGACACGAATGGAATAATGCCCGTCCACGTTGACGACGGTGCTGGGCCGTTGGGACGCCACGCCCAATGCCACCAAAGCGTCGCCGTATATCGCGGAGAACTTCTTCGTCAGAGGCATTGCCCTCCCACCTTGGTCGGAGCCGTCCGGCGGAAGGGCGGCGTGAAAGACGGTCCGTTGCCACAGTCATGACGAATGAACGACACTTATCCTAACCTCCGGATGCACCCATACCTGGGAAGCGCCCAACGCGGCGATCATCCCGGTCGAGCTGTATACCGACACGGGCTCGAACCCTGTCGAACTGGATGCCGATCTCGACGCGAAGCTCGTCGTCGCTCACTCCGAAGTCGCCGAATGCGATCGCGTCCACCGGTGTGCCGTCAATGACAACCTTTCCTGTAACGCCGACGGTCGAACCGTCCTCGCGGCGCGCGATCAAACGACCCGCAGCCACTACCTGCTCGATCACCGACCCGCGATCGCATCCTGCGCCGCCGCGATACAGGTGAGCGTCCGCGTCCTCATCCCACATTGATACGAACCAGTCCACCGCGTGCTCCTCCTGTTCCTCTCAAGCGGTCCCGCCCCGGGTTACGCCCCGCCAAGGCACCCACGACCTCGGCGACGATCGCCCCACGACCCCGCACATTGCGCAACTGCGATTGTTCGATGAGTACCTCGAACGCACGATCTGTGCGATGCCGTGCACCACCAACATTCCTTTGGCCTGCTCGATCGTTGCTCGCGTCTTCATCGCTTCCTGCAAGCCCACGACCTCGGCGATACACGCCACAGTCCTCGGCTCCCTGTCGGCGCCCGAGAGGATCGTCGCCCCAGACAGACATGTCCGCGCTGGTGATCGTCGTCACGATGTGAGCGCAGACCGACTGCCGCATGACCGACAACCCCATCGGCGTACGTAACAGTGCGCCGAAACGCTCCAGTGTCGCAGCGATGTCGTCGGAGCAGTATTTCTGCCACCGCATCGCCGGAGGACTGAGGCGCGGATCGCGCCCTGCAGAAAGATTGTTCCGATTCAACGCGGTCCCGTCTCGCAGGCACCGTCCTGCGCACACTCCGATGGTGGCGGCGCTGGCTTCACCGATGCAAAGACTCTAACCTCCCAGCAACTGACCACAGAAACACGTACACCGTGCGCATGGTCGATGCAGTTCGGGCGAAAACCACTCCCCGCCGAGAGTCCCGAGCGATCGCGGAGATGCGGCGTTGCCGCGAGAAAGTCAGCGCACGCAAACCAACCATCGCCGCGTTCACCGAAATCCCTTGGCACCCAGAAAATATCCCGCAGGCGATGCGGACGTATCCATGTCGGGACACACCCACAGTACTTCCCAAGGTCAATGCGTACGCCGGAGCGAGTTCGGACACCACCGCGCACGCGATCGTATGCGGGTACGCCCGGCAGGTCCCATCGTCACGCGGAGTCAACGTGATCGGCGTTCGCCCATGGAGCTCAAGCACCCCGAACGGGACCGTCTGCATCGAGAGCGCGCGCGTCGAGGCTCGCCACTCCCGCCGACAGCGACTCCACGGCAAAAAGCGGGCACCTCGTAAAGGCCTCACCTTCGGCCATGTTGTCATGACGCTGCGGGCTGTGAAAAAGATAAGCATCCAGGCACGACCCCGAGCTTGAACTGCAATTCGTCAAGTGCTCCGAGACACCGTCAGCGGCGAACACCAGGTGCCGGGTCGAGTCGGTCGCGAACACCGCCACCCCGACACCGGCGGTCCGCACTTTGCGCACAAGCTGACTGGTGAGCAGCTTCGTTACAGCGAAAGGCTCCGGCGGACGAGATTCCCGAGGGAACGGTATTTCAGCATCGAGGGCCTTCCCGGCCGAGAAACCGCCCGGGTGGTCCTGACGTGACAGCTCCAACGGTGTTCATTACCTACCAAACCTATACAGGCCGAGCCTCTTTCGGTATCCACACCCCGCCCAAGCATCCCTGCGGCAGCAGGGAGAGCACGTGACCGGCAACATCGGCACTCACACGGTGCACGTCATCACCATTACATTCACAAAAGCCGCTGACCGGCGGCTTTCTCCCTCGGGGGCGTATTCCCAGCTGCGGGTACGGCGCCATCGCGCATTACCGGAACAACATCGCACGCCTGCTCGCCCGCGGGGCACACGAGAAGCCGACACAGACCGTAGGGCGGTCCACCGAAGACTGCCTCGTCCGGCTGCGCCGCAACCCATCCGCACCAGCCGTCGCTCCGAATACCTAAGCGACACCCCATCCTTCCCCTGACCGTGCCGCTGCGAGGAGAACGCGGTACGTACCGCCCTCACTGGACCGCACGGCAAGTGTCCTCCTGCTAGCGCTCCGACTGAGTACGCGACACATCGGAAGATTCGATGTTCCCGCTTTGTCTCTCGCCCTCACGGCATAGCGGTCACCGTAGGAATGCTCATGTTCATCAACGAAACCACGCTGTTGCCATCATTCTCTGTACCGTCAAGGCCGGATCAGCTCCGGCAACTGCGTGCCACGGCTCGGACGGTGATCGCTCACCACGATCCGGCCCCCGATGATGTCGCCGACCTCGTCCTTGCAGTGGACGAGGCAGCAGGCATATTGCTCGCTCACGCACAGCCTTCAAGCCACATCACATGCATCTTCGACCTGGACGCTGTGGGTTCACTCCGCATGCACCTATCGACAACTACCTTGAGGCCGATCGTTATGCACACCACGTCGTGGACGTGGGTCTTCCTCCAGTCCCTCGTCGACGACGTCATACTCGACCACATACCACCGACGACAGGGAACGAACACTGGACCGCGATAATCGTCGTGAAGAAAATGATGTCTACCGCGGCGTGAACACCCTCATAGATTGCGACAGGGCGCGGGCTTGGAGGCCGATGGTCAGGCAAGGGTCGCCGATGCGCCACCCACCACTGCAATTCAATTCTTACCCATTAGACACTTTCGTAACCAACGGTGTATCCGATTGTGTTCAGCGCCAACAGTTATCGAGCGTCGGTACGACAGGAGACGTTTTGATGCCAACGGCCTGGTCATAACCGCTGTGCACTGGCAGTGACAAAGAAGGGGATCTCCACGTTCAGTGCCCTCCAGGAAAACTACTTCACTCTGAACAAACACGTGTTCCCTGCTCGCGCAGAGTGTCCCGACTGATCACCAGTCACTCGAAGCCTTTCGAGCCGAACATAGCGAGGGTTCGCCCTGATACTCCATCCGCGTCCGATCGGTTTGCGAGCCAAATCCTGCTACGCAATACGACAACTGGGCCCAGCAGTGACGCCGAAAACCCGCTGAAGAAGATTCGATCAGTGTCGTACGGTCACATCAATCGGAACAAATGCGGCCCGGCGCCGCTGCTGCCGCGAGCCGGGATCATCGGGTGTCGGTACGGCGCCATCCTGGGCCGCCGTCGGATCCGGCAAGAATCTTGTCGAGAACTCGCGCAACACCGCCAGGACCGTCGCAAGACGTTCGGTGAGAACCACGAGAAGGTCACGATGTTCACCGTTAGTAGCGGCAGCAAGGGCGCAAACCGGGCACCAGGTGCTGCGACCGAAGTCAGATGACTCGCCAGATGACGTCGAAGTTCTGTCTGCGTGCCCCTGGCTCTCAGCGAACGTAGCAAGCATCGACTCGACCCATGTCAGGGCGAAATCCGCTAACAACCGAAAGTCTGCAAGGAACTCGGTGTGATCGCCCGGTCTGGTTTGGTTGTCGCCGTGCCCGAAATGCTTGGTCATTTCGTCTCCTCATTCAGTCTGGTTCGGGGACGGTCCGGATACGCTGCCTGAGCAGTCCGTCCAGTTCGAATCGCACACGTCGGTGTTGACGCGATCGATGCCTGGACAGGCTCTGCCCTTCCAACGCAGCGTCGGCGATATCGTCGCGTACACCCTCGCCGGGGGGTGAGCAGACGTGACATGTGCATCTGTGAGGGGCCCTATCTTCTCCGCAATCTCTGACTGCGTCAGTCCGCTGAAAAATCGATAAGGAATGATCGCTCGTTCTCGCTCGGGCAACGCGAGGAGCGTGAATCCGTGCGGGGGCGGCGATTCCGTTGTGAAATCGCCACTCACGCGATGTCACGCGAGGAGGGCTCACGCCAGAATGGCAATGGCGGCGACCACGAAGATGACGACGATCACGCCGACGGCAATCATCGCTGCAATCCCGGTGAAAGGAAACCGCCTGACGGTCGAGGGTTCCGGCTCCGACAATCCTGAAGTCTGTGGCGCCTCCGGCGGGGTACTTCCCGGAGCAACGCTCCCTCCAGGTTCGAGGTCAGGGGTATTGTCTGGATTTGGTTCGGGTGGTGGTGGTGAAGTCACGGTTTCGCTCTCTTTCGATGGATTTGCGACTGTTCGGTATGGGTGCGTCCCGCGCTGTCCGTTGAGCGTGTGGAGAAGCTACCCAATCGGAGATTTGTTACTCATTGCGGTGTAGTGCGGCCGCGTGACCAGGTTCGGACACGCGTGAACTCGATCGGCGATTCACACTGGCAGGCTTTGGGTACCGCCCGAGCATGAGCGGTTTGCGAATTGTGGTCACTGGTGCCACGGGAAACGTCGGAAGCAGTGTTGTCGAGGCACTGAGTGTTGAGGGCGCCGTCGGCTCGATTCTGGGATTGTCTCGGCGAGAGACGGATTGGACCGTGCCCAAGGTTGATTTTGTTGTCGCAGATGTCAGCAAGGACAACCTCAATCGGCACTTCGAGGGTGCAGACGTAGTTGTTCACCTGGCGTGGTTGTTTCAGCCGACGCGGCGCCCGGAAGTCACCTGGGAGAACAACGTGTTGGGTTCGCTACGCGTATTCCGCGCTGTCGCCGACACCGGCGTACCGGCGTTGATCCATGCCTCGTCCGTCGGTGCATACTCGCCGGGCATAGATCAACCGGCTGTATCCGAGCAATGGCCCACGAACGGTTGGCCCGGAGCTGCCTATCCTCGCGAAAAGGCTTATTTGGAACGGTGTCTCGATGCGTTCGAGGAGCGGCATGACATCCGCGTCGTCCGCATGCGCCCGGGATTCATGTTTCAGAAGAGATCTGCATCGTCGCAACGGCGACTCTTCGCCGGCCCATTCCTTCCCGGATCGATTGTCGGTAAGCGATGGATTCCGGTGGTGCCGCGAATACCAGGGTTGACAGTTCAGGTTCTGCATTCGTCGGATGGGGCGAAGGCCTACGTTACTGCGGCGCTCGGCGAGCAACAGGGTGCTTTCAATCTGGCGGCAGATCCCCCGGTCACCATGGAGACGATTGCCGAATTGCTCGGCGCACGCTTGTTGAATGTGCCTCAGCAGCTGATTCGTTCGGGGGTGTGGGCCGCTTGGCATGCGCACGCCGTCCCGGCGACCCCAGGTCTGTTCGATACCGTGATGAGAGTGCCCACGATGGACTGCTCGCGCGCCCGTGTCGAACTGGGGTGGCTACCTGCGCGCACTCCCAGCGATGTACTTCAAGAGTTCTTCGAGGGCCTCCGTGCAGGCGTCGGCGGTCCCACAGTTCCCTTGGCACCTGATCGGCCGGCACGGCGATTACACGAGATCGCAACGGGACTCGGTGTTCGGCCCTGACCAAAGCTTGCGGTTCGAAGTGCACTTCTGGTTGACCGCGGTTGATGCAGGACTGTTTGGTCTGCCGCTGCAGTGGGAAGCGTCCCATCAGGGCAACAAATCGTGCCCCGTTCGTACTCGGCAGCTACGGGCGTACAACTTCGGGAGGTCCCGTCATGTCGCAGCGCAATGCAACTCGAACTTATTCAGCGGTGCAGATTGCGTCCGCCGCCGTCGGAGCGGTGTTTCTGCTCGTCGGCATTCTCGGCTTCATACCCGGTGTGACCACCGACTACGACATGTTGGCCGGAGCCGGACATCATTCCGGTGCAATGCTCTTCGGGATTTTCGAGGTGTCGGTGTTGCACAACGTAGTTCATCTGCTCTTCGGTGTCGCCGGTCTTGCAATGGCCAGGATGGCGCGGACCGCGCAGTTGTATCTCGTCGGTGGCGGCATCGTGTACTTGGCATTGTGGATATACGGATTGGTGATCGACAAAGACAGTAGTGCCAATTTCGTCCCGGTCAACGACGCGGACAACTGGCTCCATCTTGTGCTCGGTCTGGGGATGGTCGCGCTCGGAATCCTCACGCCGCGGATTGTGCGACGTGGCACCACTGGTTCGCACCCGCACAGGTGATCGGGCCTGAGCGAGCCGAGGTTCAGACGTTTCCACGCGGATAGCTCTGGGCAACCGCCGTTCATGACTTCTCTCTGGTTGGACGGTACACGCCCCGACTTCTCGTCCGAGTTCGTGGCCTCCGGCGAATTCGATGTGGTCGTAGTCGGAGCCGGGTTGACCGGAGTTGTCACGGCTCTGTTGTTCGCACGTGCCGGCCGCACGGTGGCGTTGCTGGAAGCGAGAACGACGGGCGCGGTTACCACGGGCAACACGACCGGCAAGATCAGCCTGCTTCAAGGCACGAGGCTCGCGAGCATCGCGAAAAAACACTCTCCATCGGCAGTGCGGGCCTACATCGAGGCAAACCGTGCGGGTCAACAATGGCTTCTGGGGTTTTGTACCGACAATTCTGTTGCGGTTCAACGCGAAACTGCTTTCACCTACGCAAACAGCGTCGACGGAACAAGCACCTTGCGAGACGAATTCGATGCCGCCCGCGCGGCCGGACTCGATGTCCAGTGGACCGATACTGTAGAGCTGCCTTTTCCTGTGGCAGGTGCAATCCGGTTGGAAGATCAAGGGCAATTCGACTCGGTGAGCGCACTGGACGCGCTCACCGAGGAGTTCGTGCATCGCGGGGGAAAGGTCCACGAACATACGAGGGTTCGCACTGTGCGGGGCAATCGGCACCGCAGATCCATACATACCGATCGTGGAGACATCAGCGCCGAGACCGTTGTCATTGCTACCGGCACGCCGATACTCGACCGCGGCGGCTTCTTTGCTCGTCTCGAACCACAGCGATCGTATGCCGCCGCTTTTACCGTGCCCGGCGACATTCCACACGGCATGTATCTCTCCGTCGAGAAACCAAGTCGATCGATACGTTACGTCCCTGCCGGCGATAGAGAACTTCTTCTCGTCGGGGGCAACGGCCATCCAGTCGGCCGCGCTCCCTCGCCGGCACAAAACCTTGAAGAGTTGATCATCTGGACCGGAAAGACTTTTCCCGGAGCAGAATTGACACACTCGTGGTCAGCGCAGGACTACCGCCCGGTGAACGAACTCCCGTATGTCGGGCAACTGGTTCCAGGCGACAGTTCCATCTTGATCGCAACGGGATACGCGAAGTGGGGACTCACGAATGCGGTAGCGGCAGCACTCGCGCTGACAGCCGAAGTGTCAGGCGACAGAAAGGACTGGTCCGTCATCTACACCCCATGGGACTGGAATCAGATTTCCGGATTACCCAAGGCCGCTGTTGTCAACGGCGAAGTAGCAGTTGAAATGGCAAGCGGATGGATACGGCCGATACTCACTCGCTTCGGAAGTTCCGGTGAACCGCCGGAGGGCGAGGGCCGAGTCGTGTGGGACGGGATTGCACCTTCCGCGCACTGCACGGTTGACGGCGTGGTGCACCGCGTCTCCGCAGTATGCCCCCACCTCGGGGGGATATTGCGCTGGAACGACGCCGAACGCAGTTGGGATTGTCCACTGCATGGTTCTCGCTTCGCAGCGGACGGGGCACTGCTTGAGGGGCCGGCCACCTCTGACCTGACGTGATTGCAGTCCTGCAGAGAAGCTTCTACTTCGGGGCACGCCTGAGCCGTTCTTCCGCCACGCTAAGCCCTTCTGCATGTTTTCACCGCCTTTCGGGTAGGTAAACCTGTCCGGGGATCAAACCCCTCGAACTCAGGAGTCGACGATGATCGTTTCTTTGCCAGGTGTCTACAAACCGCAGGACGATACGTCGTTGTTGATCGAAGCACTGTCCAGTCAAACCGTCACGCCGTCCACACGCGTGCTCGACTTGTGCTCCGGTACAGGAGCACTCTCGATTGCCGCAGCCAAAGCAGGAGCAGGCCGCGTCCTCGCTATCGACATCTCGCGCCGCGCGATTTTGAACGTGAGACTCAACAGGATTTTCAACAAGGCACGCGTCGAGGCACGTCGCGGAGACCTCACTGAGGTAGTGCACGGTGAAGTTTTCGACCTGGTGGTCTCCAACCCGCCGTATGTCCCGTCCGAGATCGATGATCTGCCGACTGCGGGTGTCGAGCGTGCCTGGAATGCGGGAGTGAGCGGCCGAGCTTTGCTGGACCGAATCATCGCGTCGGCTCCCGACATGGTTGCCCCAGGGGGATCACTGCTTCTGTTGCAATCCGCGTTGTGCGATGTGAACAAGACGGCGGTGATGCTCGAGGAACGGGGCATGGCCGTGGAAGTTGTCGCGCGTAGGTCGATTCCGTTCGGGCCCGTTCTGCGGGCGCGCCGCGCGATGCTCGAACGCCGTGGGTTGATCGATCAGGGACAGGAAACCGAAGAATTGGTGGTCCTGCGCGCGCAAGTCGCTCGCGTCGAGGAGAAGCGGGCGAAACATTGGGACGATGTCGTAGAGCCGGCCGGGACAAGGAAAGTTGGCTGCCGTGGATGATGAATCTAAAGGCCGTCTGCACACGAACGTAGAACTCGGTGCCCCATCGGAGTTCTATTTCGACACCGTGGAGAAGCTGCGTGAATTGCTGCTCGCTATGGGATTCGGAATTAGGAATACGGTTCCTGCTCGAGCTGATGTCGGAATCGGACAGGTTTTCACCCTGGTGCCGGAAGGACGCGTCCTTGTCCTGCTAGATCCATGCCACACCGGGATCGAGGTGAGTTTGCAGATCGAGTACGTGAGTTGCGAAGTTGCGGACTACTTGCGAAAACACTTACCGGAGAACACTTCACTTGAAGTGAGGATCGAAGCCGAAACCCATCAGCCGATCGTTCCCGAACCACGACGATACGAGTGTTCGACACACGTTGGAAAGGACTGGAAATGAGCGACGACCCCCGGCCTGAACTGCTGGTCGACACCAACGTCGACGAGATGTGCAGGCAGCTGGCATCCGTTGCAGCCGAACGCGGTTTGACAGTGTCAACGGCAGAGTCCCTGACGGCGGGAAACATCGCCGCGCGCCTCGGTAAGGCCCCTGAGGCCGGTACGTGGTTCAGTGGCGGGATCGTTGCCTACAACCGGGAGGTCAAGCAGTCCGTGCTTCATGTTCCCGACGGTCCCGTTGTGAGCAAAGAAGCCGCACGCGTCATGGCGCACAGCATCGCCACCCTGATGGGCACTACGCTGGCACTCGCCGTCACAGGGGAGGCCGGGCCCCAGACTCAGGAGGACGTGGCCCCGGGGACGGTGTGGTTCGGAGTTGTCGATCATGGACGGGTGGAGACCGAGAAGCGTATTTTCTCGGGCGATCCGGAGGATGTTCTTGCCCACACCATCGAACACGCGATTCGACTTCTCGTGCAGCACGCCTCACCAGACGCCATTCCCCGACAAGCTACGTCGTGATCTGCAGGACTCCGTCTTCGAAAGATCTCCGTTCCTGACGGGGCCGTCAATGACGCCGAACAGTATTGACGCGCAGCTGAACTGGTCTTTGGCCGCCATATCCGGATTTCTCGGTGTGGACTACGAACCATTCAGGACCGACACCCCGGTGGTGACCGGTATCTGCCAGGATTCACGGCAGGTACGGCCGGGCGACGTCTACGCGGCGCTGCCGGGCGTCGAGCATCATGGCGGTGAGTTCGTAGCCGAAGCAGCCGCTCGGGGCGCCGTGGCCGTGGTCAGCGATCACCCCACCGAGATTCTTCCTACGCTGGTGGTCGAGAACCCCCGGAAAGCATTGGGTCCGTTGGCGGCCTGGATGCACGGACAGCCGTCCTCGATGCTTGACATGTACGGAGTGACCGGCACGAATGGGAAGACCAGCACTGCGTTCATGGTCGAGGCTGGACTGCGTGCGGCGGGCAAGCGGGCGGGCCTCGTCAGTGGAGTGTGTGTTCGTGGACCGAAAGGGTCGCAGCGTGCACGGCGCACCACACCTGAAGCAAGCGAATTGCAAACAACACTGGCAGCATTCGTTCGCGATCAGGTCGACGGAGTTGCAATGGAAGTCTCCAGTCACGGCCTGGCCCAACATCGAATCGACGGCACATACTTCCAGGTCGCCGCCTTCACCAACCTCTCGCGCGATCACCTCGACTTCCATCACACGATGGCAGAGTACTTCGAGACGAAGGCAACGCTTTTCACGGACGAGCGGTGCGCCGCGGCCGTAATCGGTATCGACGATGCCTATGGAAGAACCTTGGCTGCACGTGTCACAGTCCGCACTTGACCGTTTCTTCGTGCGGTGGCGCTGCAGACGTTTTCGCGACCGCCATTGACACAGGTCGGACGGGCACTGCCTTCACCGTGCACCACGAGGAGTGGAGTAGGCGAATCCGACTACGTCTGCTCGGCAGTCACCAAGTCGACAATGCCTTGACGGCAATTGCTTCACTGCGACTGGGTGGGGTGGACATGGCGACGGCTCTCGACGGTATCGAGGAACTCGACGCCGTTCCCGGACGGCTGGAACGTGTGGACATCGGACAGAACTACCTCGCATTTGTCGACTACGTCCACAATCCATCGGCTCAAAGCCGACTGTTTCCCTATTTGCGCTCGCTGACAGCAGGAAGGTTGATTGTCGTCGTCGGTGCCACCGGAGGCCGGGACTCAGGAAAGCGTAAGCCGTTGGGGCACACAGCCGGGACATTTGCAGATGTAGTCATCGTAACCGACGAAGGTCCGTTTCACGATGATGCTGCGGGCCTGAGAAACGATGTCGCTTCGGGGTCTCGTGACGCGAAACATGCTGAAACGGTTATCATTCCGGACCGCAGTGAGGCTATCGGAGTTGCCGTCTCGCGGGCAAGATCAGGCGATATCGTCCTCGTCGCCGGTAGAGGACATGATCTATCGATGAATTACGGCGGAGTGGAGATACCCTTCGACGATCGTGACGCGCTCGAACGTGCGGTGATCGAGCGCGCGTAGCTCTGAGCGCAATTCGCCGGAATAGACAGGGCCGGATTGTTTGACGCTGAGCCCTGTCGGGCAGACCTTTTGGGAATGGCTGGAATTCAACAACGGCTGGCCGGGTTTAGCACCAGGCTCTCCGACGGGTTCGGGGGCGGGCGTGCCACGCGAACATCGCGGCGTGTGCGCAAGTTGACAGACACGCTGCCGCTTTCACATTCAACCGATCGATTGAGGGAGAACCAATGTTTCGACACACAGACTACCTGCAATTCGACGTCGCCCCGGAAAAGCCCGACCCTGTCTACGCCCGGAAACTACAGGAGTTGCTCGGCGGTGCGTACGGCGAAATGACCGTCACCATGCAGTACCTCTTCCAAGGTTGGAATTGCCGGATGGACGGCAAGTACAAGGATCTGATCATGGATATCGCCACCGAAGAGATCGGGCATGTGGAGATGATCGCCACCATGGTGGCTCGGCTACTCGAAGGAGCGCCGGCGACGGAATCGACCAGTGCGGCGGCAGCAGATCCGGTTGTCGCAGCAGTGCTCGGCGGGATGGACCCGCAGCAGGCGATCATCTCCGGTGGCGGTCCAGTTCTCGCCGACAGCAACGGTGTTCCGTGGAACGGCCGCTACATCGTCGCCAGCGGGAATCTTCTTGCAGACTTCTACGCGAACGTCACCGCAGAAGCACAGGGACGCGTTCAAACCGCTCGTTTGTACAACATGACCGACGACCCCGGTGTGAAGGCCATGCTCAAGTTCAACCTTGCACGCGATACCTATCATCAGAACATGTGGCTCTCAGCCATCGAGGAGCTCAAGGCTGATGGGCTCGAGGGCACCATAGCCCCGAATGCTCTCTTCGACGAGGAGTATGCGGAGCACGCGGAAACTCTCTGGCACCTTTCCGATGGGACGCAGTCCGATCAGGGCCGTTGGGCATTCGGGACGGCGCCGGACGGAGTTCACACAAACCGTTTCCTCGCCGACCCGCAGCCGTTGGGAGACAAAGCTTCTGCTCCGCCGCCTGACCCGAAGCTGTACGCAACCTACGACGGATCTCGAGGAGAGCCGGTGTCGGCGTCGATCGGCACCGAGAAGGGCGTCCTCGGCAAGGTCAAGGATGCGTTGGACCCCGACAAGCCGTAAACGAACCGCCCACATCACAATGGCATGCGTCCGATTGGTCGCGCTCCTTCCCGGTGCGCGACCAATCGATCGATAGTCTCTCGTGCGAACGTGAGGTGGTCTTCTACTCTCGTGTAGAAGGCTTTTCGCCGCGACGCAGCAGTGGTAGTCGTTCGATTGAGCCCGCGATTGTCGCAAGGACACGACTGGCTCCGCGGCAACTCGCCGCCATCGTCGCGGGCACTCTGCGGGAGAGCTGGTCAAGTCGGTCACGGGACCTGTCGAGAATTGTCAGTGGTAGCGCGGCAAAGCCGTTGCCCGGCAACCGACGAGAGACGACTGGGTGTGGGCGGGTCGGTGCGGTGCGCCGAGCCACCCCCCACATCCAGCCCAACGTGCGCAGCGTATCTGCATCGAGCGCCTGCTGCAGGCGCGGAAGGAGAACGTCTTCTTCGTCCCGGACATCCTCACTCAACAACGTCGTGATGCGCTCGAACAGCTGCTCGTGGCGTCCGTCGCCGGGCGAAGTCTGCTCGAGAGAGGTGAAGAGTTCGTTGATCTGCTGGTGTTCCTGCTCGATGCGCAGTGTCAATTCGTCACCATCTGGGAGCGTCTGCCGCACGATGGGCCACAGTACGGCTTCCTCGGCGAAGGCATGCGGGAAGACCAGTCGGCACAGGTTGGTCAGCAGATCTTGCCGGGTGCTTCCGGTCGTCCTGCGAATCCGTCCTAGTAGTTCGTCGAGCTCGATGTGATCGCGGCGTTGACGCGCCAACACACTTCGTCGCCCGCCCAATTCGGCCAGCGACTGATCGGCGAGAGAGACAGGCGTCTCGTTCATGAGAGTTACTCTCCACATTCGAATCTGAAGATCAAGGGCGGAAAACGGCGCGCACGCACCCATCTGACTTTTCTTTGAACAATTCGTAGCCACGTACGGCGTTCTCCAGCGGCATGTCGTGGGTGACCAATATCGACGGGTCGAGGTCGCCCTGGAGTACATAGTCGAACATCCGCGGCATGTACCGCTGGCCGTGTTGCTGGGCCGAACGAAGTGTCAAACTCTTGTTCGTGATCAACCCCATGGGGAACTTGTCGGTAAGGCCGTAGACGCCGAGGACAGAGACGACACCACCTTTACGGCAGGCCAAGATCGCCTCACGGAGTGCGCTCGCACGATCAGTCTCCAGTCGCAGCAATTGCTTGGCGCGATCGTACAGTTGTTGCAGTCCAGTCCCATGGCCTTCCATCCCCACCGCGTCGATGCAGGCATCCGGGCCGCGACCCCCTGTTATTTCGCGCAACCGGTCCTGAACGCTGTCGGTCGTCGAGTAGTCGATGGTCTCGGCGCCGGCCCTCTCGCGAGCGAGGCGCAGACGCTCGTCGAACCGGTCGATGACGATCACGCGTTCCGCGCCGAGGAGGCGCGCACTCTGAGCCGCCATCAACCCGACCCCGCCACTCCCCCAAACTGCAACTGTGTCGCCGGGAGAGATGTCACAGAAGTCAGCGCCCATGAGGCCGGTCGGGACGGCGTCGGAGAGGAAAAGTGCTTGTTCGTCCGAAATGCCCTCTGGGACAGTGAAACAATTGACGTCGCCGAAAGGCACCCGGATGAACTGGGCGTGCGAACCCTGATACCCCCCGAAAGGATGGGTGTAACCGTAGATGCCACCTGTGGGATAGCCGAGCACTGGTTGTTGCAAGGCCGCATTGGGATTGGTGGTATCACAGACGGAGTAGAGGTCGTGGTCGCAATACCAACAAGAGTTGCAGCCGATGAACGACGGCACTACGACGCGATCACCGACATGTGTCCGGGTGACCTCTGAACCTGCATCGACGATTGTGCCCATGAACTCGTGACCGAACACGTCCCCCTCCCGCATACCAGGCAGGTAACCGTCGATGAAATGCAGATCCGATCCGCACGTCGTCGTCAACCCGACCTGGACGATGACGTCGTGAGGATTGACTATCCGGGGATCGTCGACCGTCTCCACGGCAAGATCGTTGATACCGTTCCAGCACAATGCACGCATGGAGCCTCCTGGGTTCAGTGAGCGCTGTCTCGAGCGCTCGGATTGTGAGCGAGAGTGGGCACTTCCCCGGTCTGCACGAGAGCGCGAGCGCGATAAAGTGCGCGGAAAAGAAATGTCTTGGTGAAGACTGCGGGCAGCCCGGAATCCGACCGCAGGGTCAACTCCGTACCGAGGTCACTCGGAGCTTCTCGGGAGCTCACCACCAACTCCGCAGGCTTGCTGCCTTCGTCAGTTGCGTCTTTGTCATCGGTGACGAACCGCAGCGAGTCGCCCGCCTCGACGAGCTTGCTCCGCCAGACGTCGGTCTCGTCTGCGCGGGAGGACAGTTTCCACTCGAAAACCCCACCTTCGACCATTCGGATTGTCACTGCGTCTCCGAAGACCGATGACAGTAGGTCGGGATCACGCCAAAGCGCGTCGACCTCGTCCCGTGCTCGACCGATCGTCACTGTTTGCGCGTGCTCGCCCGACCCGCCGTGCCCGGCGACCTTGGTTACGAGCCCAACAGCCACTTCCTTGGCTCTGTCGAAAAGTTCCATCACGCCTCCCATTGCTCGGCTACACGTTCGCCCTGTCCAGCAGTCCGACCTCCTCGCAGGCATAGACCCATCAAGGGCGCAGAAAACCGTCGAAGTTCGTCGGAACGAACTGCGACCGGGGTGCTATTGCTGCGACTTCTCGCTCCTAAGGCTCGCGACGTCCCGCATTGCGCTTACGCGCGACAACGAAGACGACAACACCGACGAGGATGAGTACTGCTATGACCTCCATAGGCGCGACGTACCCGATCACTCTCGACGGCAACCATCACGTGAAATAATCTCGCGTTCGTGGCCACCGAGTATCAAATACTCCGGTTAACATGCTCTCGCACAGCGAGTTCGGGTCGCCCGTCGAAGTGGCGGTCTTGGCGATACGAGAGGTGCGTTGCTGCGCTTCGTTTCGATCCCTCCACCGACATCGACACAATCCCAAGTCCTTCACGGCTGTAGGAAACGGCAGCACCGGAATCTACGGTTCATGTCGATGGCTCCACAAGGGGGGAGCACCACTAGTTCCTTCATACAAAACTTCCCGGCATCGACCCCGGGACTGCGGGCCCTCGTGTCGACGGTTTTGCTCTCACGTTCACCGCGCACGCGTGGTCGATCCTGACATTCCGAATATTCGGGCCGGGCATTTCCCAGGTACAACCGGCATCGGGACCGGCCTTGCCGCTCACCGTCCTGACACACCAAGTCGTACCCGAAACGCCGAGCACGGAGCAATCGGGATCCTCACCGGCACAATGGGTATCACGTTCAGTGTGGCTTACCCATCGATTTGGAGGTGGACCCGCCTGCCTTCCACGATCACAGACGCCAACCCGCGAAGTTGTCCGTCCCGATTGTCTGGAACGAGGACGCCGACAGGCAACCTGGTCGCGGAGAATTCTCACGTCAGAACACGGGGGATGCCCAAGTGGACCAATTTCAATCAGGATCGGCCCTGTCGGGGAGATTCAAACCACACCACATTCGCTGAGCCGTTACTGCTCAGCGCCACCTCAGAAGAAGATCAGGGAAGCCGACGCCAGGTAGGCGAGGGCGAGTCCCGAGAGGATCCAAGCCATGTAAGGACGAATATAGAGGCGCCGCAGGCGATGCCAGCGTGGGGAGGCTCGCAGGATTGCTCCCACTGATCCGAGTAGCAACATGAGACTTGGGGCGAAGACGAGAAGACGGCGATCCCTCGGCGAGCACACCAAGGCGTCGGTGTCGAAACATTCGCCACGCCGAGAACCCAACCATACGATCGCAAGAATCAGTACCGCTGCTGCCAGCACGATGGACAAGCCGTAGGTTTTGGTCCGCCTGTCGATCTTTCGCGCACGGCGCTGTATCTCCTCGGTAGCACCGGGTTGGTCGGACAACTCTCTCATCTCCGTCAAACCTTGTCAGATCGGCTGTCGGGGCTTGTTGCGACAGTCGAATCTACTGGTATCCAGGCTAATACGAAAGCCGAACCCACGACTCCGGTCAAGGTCCCCATGATCAGACCGCCGAAGTTCGCTGCCGGGAGGGCCACCAGCGAGAGAATCATCGCACAGACCCCAGCAGGTAGTCGGGTGTTGACGCGTAGGAGCGCGGAAGCTGCGCACAGGGCCATGAGTGCGGCCAACAGCAGTGTGGAAACCCCGGCGATGGTACTGATGGAAATCAGAACGTCTCCCAGGCGCACGGTCACGACGGCGGGTAGCAACAGAAAGCCGGCCGAAACTCCCAGCAGAATTGATCCGGCGAAAGGCCGCTGCCGTCGCCATGCGGCGAAGGCAGCTCGCTTCGTCAACATCCGACAGCTCCCTTCTCGACGCTCATGGCCAGCTTGTCGATGACGACTTGTGTTGCGGTCAAGGAAATGATCTCGACGCGAGCCTGTGCCAAACTCGAGTCGCCGGCGGTTATGGCTGATGCGTCAGGCGGATCGAGTTCGGATATCTCGCCGAGTGCAGAGACTTCAGCACCCAATCGTGCATCGTGTGCAGTGATGGCCCCGCCGAGAGACGCTGCGTCCAAAGTGATGCCGGAAGCGGTCGTTCCGTCGCCGGGGGCACGAATGCTCATGGTGACGTCACCCAGGAACGGAACTCCGTGAGCGACAGTCGACAAGCACAGGTCGGTCAGGCGCACCTGTTGGATATGAGCGGCGATGCTCGCAGATGCGTCTCCGGCAGTCTCCGCCGCTCGGGGATAAACCTGAATGCCTTGGGCTTCGACCGCGGAAACGCTTCCCGTGAATCTCTGCCCGGACACCACGATATTCATGGGCAGTTTTCCCTGCGCGATGCCGGCACCCAGAGTCACGACGGCCAACAGACCTAGACCGACTATGACCACAAAGCGCCCCTTGTGAACCGAACTCACTGGTCTGCGCCTTTCATTGCTGTGTTCTGCGTTTCGGTAGTTCACACTGAGGTCACGCACTGAGGCTCGTGGTGTCCTTCTTCGTGGTTCGGCGAGAGAGTGCGTAAAGCACTATCCCGACCGCGAGAAGTGCTGCCGCGCGTAGCCATGTCGCCGCGCTTTGCTGAGTGAGCAATGCGACGCAGGTGAGAAGAGCCAGAATCGGAAAGATAGTCGGTGCTCGAAAATGACTGTGTTTCACAGAGTCACGACGCAGGACGAGCACGGCGATATTCGTGCTGATGAAGACGACGAGCAGGAGCAGTACCACCGTCTCGGCCAAGGCCGACAGCGAACCGGTCAGGCACAGTGCCATGGCGACAGCAGTTGTAGCCACGATCGCCAACCATGGAGTCCGGCGCCCGGGAAGTACCTTCGCGAACGGGCGCGGGAGCAGGCCTTCGGATGCCATCCCGTAAGTGAGTCGGCTGGCCATGATCATGGTCAACAATGCACCGTTGGCGACGGCGACGAGTGCGATCAGGCTGAACAGGCGAGGGGGGAAGCCGACGTCGGCAGCTGACACCACGGCAAGCAGCGGGCCCGAGGACGCCGCAAGTTCATCGGCCGGGAGAACAACCGAAACAGCCAGTCCCACAAGCACGTATGCGGCGCCCGATGTTACCAAAGCTCCGAACAATGCGCGCGGGTAGACCTTGCTCACGTCCTTCACCTCTTCGGCGACGTTCGCTGATGTCTCGAATCCGACGAACGAGTAGTACGCAAGAAGTGCAGCAGCCAGCACCGCGAGTGCGGGTGACCGGGTTTCATCGAATTCGACGACGCGACTCAAAGTTCCGTCACCGTGCCCGAGCACGACACACGCGAGGACGACGACCAGAACCAGGCCGGTGACCTCGACGGCTGTCATGACGACGTTGGCGCGCATCGATTCCTTTATTCCTCGCGCATTGAGAAGTCCCACGAGGAGAAGGAAGACGAGTGCCGCCGGAACGGTAGGTACATCGATGAAGGCTTTGAGGTAGTCGCCGGAGAATGCGAGTGCAAGTCCGGCTGCGCTCGTGACACCAGCTGCCAGCATCGAGAAGCCGACGAGGAACGAGACGAGTGGTTTCCGAAAGGCTCGTTGAGCGAACACCGCAGCACCACCTGCGCGCGGATACTTCGTCACGAGTTCGGCGTAGGACGTTGCGGTCAACAGCGCCATCGCCAGGGCTACAAGGAGTGGCACCCAGACGGCTCCCCCGACCTCGCCGGCGATGACGCCCACCAACGCGTAGATCCCTGCGCCAAGAACGTCGCCGAGTATGAACATGAAGAGGAGTGGGCCGGTTATGGCCCGGGCGAGAACATTTCGCCGGCCGCTCTGGTCGGCCTGTTCGGTACCGTCCACGTGCACCGACTGTTGGTCGCGTCGCATCTGCAAGGGTCATCCTGTCTTCACGGTGGCGCGCTGCCACCCAGGTGTTGTCACTTACCCAGGCGCCCTGGTCTCAAACGCGGAATGAACCTTGACACACGTTCCGCTCACCACGCGTCTCGTTCGTACGTCGCTGCTGCGACCGTCAGCAAACGGGCGACCTCGACCGGAGGGCGACCCCACAGTTGCGCCAGTTGTTCGATTCCGCTGACCGCGATGTCGAACAAAGACGGGACGATATTGGCTCCGACGGCGTCAGGTTCGGGTGCCTGCTGGTGGAGGTCGTAATAGACGATGGCCGTCGTCGCTTCCGGCAGATGCCGAGGGCCGGGGAAGATCTCGTGCCGGCGAGGATCGTATCGGTCGATGACGGCGAGTGGATGGCTGTCGATATCGAAGGCGATCAGATCCAGCACTGTTGCACACAGGACGGTCGCGGATTCGTGCCACTGCTGGTAGGTCAGTTCTGCGGTATCGCGCAGGGCGCCGCAGCCCTCCTCATCGTCGGTGATGTACGCACAGATCAACGCTGCGCAGTGTTAAACGTGAGTTTTCGAGGACACGAGGACTCCTTCGGCCGTGAATCTGTCAGGTACCCCGAATGGTCGGCCCGAGCACATAGATGTCCGACCCGGTGGGATCGGTCAGTTTCACTACCGCTGTGAACACGCGGAAAGAGCGGCGTCAGAAACCCTGACGCCGCTGAGCTTGGCTGTCTGCGAGGAGTTCGTCGGGGCGGACCGATCCGTCCGTGATCGCTCGGGCGAGTCCGCGCAGGGTCAAACCTGAGCGGGAGGCGTGATCGTCGATCAGCGCCCGTGCATCGGAGGGGGAGATGTCCAGGGTTCCGGCGACAAGCCCGGTGGCCTGGCCCAAGTGCACACGCTCATTGAGCAAGGTAAGTGTGCGCTCGGAGAGTCGACCTGCGCGATGCTCACCTCGCTCATGGGTCAACTCCAGCAATGCGAGATCGGCGAGAACCGCGGCACGGCGATGCTGCTCGTCGTCGAACTGAGTGGGTTCGGTGAACAAGATGTTGAGCCCGCCGACCGCGCGACCGTCGAGGATCATCGGGACCGCGAGGATGGCTCGGTAACCGACCTCGGTTGCGACTGTTTGAAATTCAGGCCATCGGTCAGCGCCGGTGTCGAGGTTCGTCACCGCGATGACTTCGGAGTTGCGGATGCACTCGGGGCAGGGGCCGCTCTCGTTTTGCGATTGCAGCAACTCGACCAGGCGTGCCCGTTCGTCCGAGGCCGCCACCACCGCCAACCCGCCGCGGGGGTCGACGATCATGATCCCCGACGCTGCAGCCGAGAGCAGTTCCGCACAGATCTCGGTGATGCGGGTGAGTACCGCACCCATGTCGGCATGCTCTTCGACGAGCGCGCCGGTGATCTCCGAGATCGCGTCGATCAATGGTGACGGCGTTGTCGACTTGTACTCGGGCATGCGATCACCTCCTCCTTCATACCCACGATCTCACTCACCTGGTTCGTTGACGTCGCTGCGATGGGCTATGACGTCCCGTGCACTGTCGAGGACGGTGTGTCCGCGTCCGAAGGCATGGGCGTGCAGGCGGATGAACGCGTCAGCGAGGGTGATCCCGTGACGGGCGGCCAACATTCCGGTCGCGACGTGAACATCGTGATATGAACCGTCTCTGCTGATACCCCTGTGCTCGGTGGTCTCGGCCCAGTCCGCTTTCGCCAGTAGAGCCAGAGAAATCAGGTTTGCCAAGGTGGCGGCATCGGCGAGCACGCTTGGTGGTAGTGATCCGGGGGTTCGGCGGTACAAGTCGAAGGTGCCCAGCGCGATGGCGCCCAGTTGTAATGGAAAGGCGAATACGGCTGCCGCTCCTGCAGAAAGTGCCGCGTCGGTGAAGAGCGGCCACTGATGTACTGCCGCAGTGAGGTCGTCGATCAGCATCGGGTCGCCTTGCGTGAAGGCCTGTATCCCGGGGCCCTCGCCGAGGGTGTACAGCTGGTTTTCGAGCAAGCCTGCCCATTCGGCGTTGGTGCCGAGTAGGTCCTGGGCGGAGGTAGTTGCCCGCAAGGTAATCACCACCGCGTCGATTCCGCGCAGCAGGTGCGAGCAGTTGACGCACACGGACTGTCCCCACGTGCCCTCACCCGGGTGGCCGTCGGCAGCGGCGACCGCTCGCCACAGAACGCGTCGCCGGTCCTCCTCCACCACCTCACCTCCTTCGTCCGTCTCGAAGTGCCACTAGCACCTCTATGCCCGGAACTGCCCAGATTGTCAGGTCCTACACACCTGACCTTTGAGTCTCGCAGCTGCACCAGCGCGGACCCACGTCGGGCATCTCGTTCACAAAAACCGAAGTGACCGGACACCACCTGGGTAGCCACTCTCAGACAGTCGCCACCGTGTCGATCAGCTTGGCGCAGAATGCCGGAAGATCACCAGGGTTACGGCTGGATACCAAAGTATTCGGTCCGGAAGTGCAGACGACCACCTCTTCGTCCACCCAAGTGCCGCCTGCGTTGGTGATATCCGTGCGCAGACTCGGCCACGACGTCAGAGTGCGACCCGTAACCACCCCGGCTTCGACCAACGTCCAGGGCCCGTGGCAAATCACTGCTACAGGCTTCCCGTCGTCGAAAAAACTACGGGCGAAAGCCACCGCTTCAGGACTCATTCGGAGGAAGTCGGGGTTGGCCACCCCGCCAGGAAGTACGAGAGCGTCGTATTCGGACGACGACGCCGATCCGAGTACCGCATCCACGTCGAAGACGTCAGCCTTGTCGAGATGGTTGAATGCCTGCACAGTTCCTGGATCTGTCGAAACAAGCGACGGCTGAGCGTGTTCCGCGAGCAATGCGTCCCACGGATCCGTCAGTTCGACCTGTTCGGCGCCCTCCGACGCGACGAGGAATGCAACTTTCTTTCCTGCGAGTTTCTGGCTCATGCTTGATCGTCCTTCCTGGACCGTCATCGTGACCGCTGAGCAATTGCTCAGCTGGAGGCGCCTTCGGTGTCGTCGAAGAACGACCATTCGTCGTCGTGACGAACTTCCATTCGCCACCCCAGTTCCGAATTGTCGGCACGGGCGTCCACAAACCAAGCGTGTGCGTCGTCGGCGCTCTCGATGTCGCGCGTGTCGGTAACATCGCCTGCGGGATTGATCACTCTGTAAGTAGCCATTCGGTTCGTCTTCCCACAGTGACCGTTCTCTAACCATGCCTCGTTTCGTTGGTGAAACATTCTCGGCCAGCGTGACTTACACGACGCTTGGCCGTACCCGCTCCCAGTGCCCACTGTCCGGTTGATACGCGATGAGGCCCGCACTTTCGAATGCGTCGATCCACCCTTGCATCGGCCACTCCCCCCATCGTCGGTGAAACACACGTGCATTGATCAGGATGTCGTCAAGGTGCTCGACGGGCGGATCCGACACCGGATGGAATTGGTGGTACGCATCTGCGCCACCGACCCAGGTCAGTTTCACACCCTTTCCTCGGGCGGCCCGCGCGAAATCGGTGTCCTCCCCTCCGTATCCGAGGTAGTCCTCGCAGAATCCACCGAGTGCACGCCACGTCGTAGCGGTGAGCGCGAAGGACAACGACCAGAAGAGATCGAAGTCGTTCCCGTCCACGATTTTTCCGTCTGGGGGTGCCGGCCTCGCCGGATGCGGGTTGTGCAGCAATGCCAACGAGTCCGAACTGGTCGAGTCGGCGACGGGGTGGGGCAGGTAGGTGACCGGCCCGCAAAACAATGCGGGGGTGGAACCCTCCGAACGTGCGGCTTCGAGGTACCTCGTCAGAAGAAGCGGCGCTGCAATACAATCGACGTCGAGAAACACGAGCAATTCGGCACCCTGGCGCAGAGCTTCGGCGGCCCCGATATTTCGCGCGCGAGCCAGCGGAAGCGCGCTTCCCGCGGGAGCGTCGATCTCGATTGTGCGGGCAGCGCTTTCCTCCTGCGCAACTATGGTTTTCACCGCAGAGTCTCCCATGGCGACGATGAAATGTGAGTACGGTGTAGTTGCGTCAGACGCGAGACCACGGACGTGCATTCTCAAGTGCGAGTGGCGACCGCGCACGATCGTGATCACGGCTGTTCTCATGTCAGCGGTCCAAATGCCGTTTCGCGACCGACTCGATCACTCTCGCTGCTCGCGCAGCGGCACCCGAACTCTGCCACAATGTCCAACCTCCACAATCGAGAGCTTTTGCCTCTGAGATCAATTCGGGCCACGCGTCGAGCGCCGGCCAGCCCGGCAACGTCACTGCGAGATTGTGCATCGACAATGCGTCGGCGGTCGCAGTCTGTTCTCCGAACGGACGTTTCTGCGCAATCACGATAGCCGGCTTGCCGGCGATCGAGATGTCGGCAATCGCGTTCTGGCCCGCGTGGGAGACCACGACATCGCTCGCACAAATATCCGGCCAGGGATCTGAAACCCACGTCCCTCCTGGCAAGCCGAGCCCCTTCCAATGAAAGGAATCATGCTGTGCTGCAGCAGCCTGTACGTCGGCGTCGGACACCGCTGATCCGCCGGCGCCGCTCAGCACAACGACGCGGGGTGTTGCGGGACTACCGACCGACTGAGATGAGCACGCCCGGCCGTCGAATCGGCTGATCCCGCCCACATAGGTGGTCTTGTCCGCATACGGGTGGAGCCAGTGCGGGTCGTAAACCTCCTGTGGCCAGGCCGCAATAATGTGATCAGCAAGGCGATACGCCAATTGATGCGCGGCGTCTGTCCTGTCTCCTGGCATCGCCAAGACGATGACCGGGACACCCATCAGGCGAACAAAGGTCGCAATTTCGATCGATACGTCCACGACCACGGCCCCCGGGCGCGTGGTCGCTATCCAGTCCGCCACGCGAGCCATTCGAGAGCGAAGTCCGGGTTCGTGTATGGGCGCCCAATGAAGCGCCCCGTTCGCGGTGGGGTTGAGTCTGTGGGCTTCGTCGTTGTCGAGTTGCAACTGAACATGGTCGTCGAAGTCCTGCAGGGCAACCGAATCGGCGCTGGTGAGTGCAGTGACGTCGGAGGAGAGATGCGCTGCGATCGACGCGGCGCGAGTGAGGTGCCCTCGGCCCTGATGATGGATGTAGTAACCGATCATCAGCTTGCTCGTCGCGTAGTTGTCGACGCACAGGCCATTTCGTCGTACAACTCGAGGTAGCGGTCCACCATCCGCCGTTCCGAGCAGTGGCTTACCGCTCGCGCGCGTGCGCTCGGCCGAGCCAACTGCATCGCATCGCCGATTGCGGCAGTCAGTGCGATCACGTCGTCGGCCGGGACCAAACGTCCACAGTCGGGCGTGAGGATCTCCGGTATGCCGCCCCTGCCGTAGGCGACGACCGGTGTGCCGCAAGCAAGAGCCTCGGCCACCACCAAACCGTACGGCTCGTCCCATTGCGGCGTGACAAGAGCAACTGCAGACATTCCTACCGCAGCGACCAGATCGTCTGTGACCAGATGGCCGAGATAGCGAATGGTGCCGTCGAGTTCGGGTTCGATTCGTTCCCTGAAATAGGCATGGTCACTGACCGGGCCGGCGAGTACCAACGGCATACCGGCCGCCCGGGCCGCGGTAATCGCATGGTGGGCACCCTTTTCCGGCACGATTCGACCGAACCAGATCAGACGACGCCCGCCAGGGCCCTGATGCCATTGATCCGTGTCGACTCCGTTGTGTACGACATCGACATCTCCGGCAGCGTGTTTCCATGCTTCGGCGGTGTAGCGGCTCACGGCGGCAAACCGACCGGGGGACCCGCCGGCCGCGATCGCTGATTCCAGCCAGGGCGTCGGTGGCGTGTGCAAAGTGGTGAGCACGGGAGTGTTCAGCGTCGACGTCATCGCCACCGGCAGATAGTGAAGGCTGTGGTTGTGGATGACGTCGAAGCTCTCCGCGTAGTCTCGCGACAGGCGGAGCATGAGGTCGAGATAGGCATGATGTTCTTGCATGAAATGCTCTGCCGGCATGGAGATATCAGATCTGGCAGCCGTGCTGATGAGGGCTGGACGGACGTCGATCAACTCACATGCGAGTTCCGGATCCGATCCTGGCCCGGCAAACAAGGTGACTTCGTGGCCGACATTTCGCAGTGCCGCAGCCAGATGCCACACATGAGCCTCGAGGCCGCCGGCGAATGGTTGATTGACGGGATAGCGACTCGAAGCGATCAGAGCTATGCGTAGAGCCCTCATGCGAGAACCTTCTCGTAGATCTCGCGGTGGGCAGAAGCTGACAATCGGCGCTGCCTGGTACGCATTGCGGCGGAAAGACGCACCGGCTCTTCCGAATACAATTCGCGGACGCATCGATCGAGCGACTCGGCATCGAAATGATGCTCGTCGAACCCGTAAACCTTGCAGTCCTGCTGTTCCGAGTAGAACCCACAACTGGGCGCAATGACAGCTGTGCCGAGATCGTAACACGCCTCCAGCCATCCAGAATGCGTCCCGAAGCGGTATGGCAACACCGAAACTGACAGGGACATAAGGTAAGTCCACAGCTCGTCGTCACTGAAGTAAGGGTGTACCACTACGTCGACGTCCCGTCGACGCGCATACTCCGTCAGCCTGTTCGCTGCCTGGGGTGCATACCAATGATTATCCGGATCGAAGATCTCGTCGTGGACGTTCACGACCAATCGCGCTCCCGGCAACGTCGCAATCGTCGCGCAGAGCGTGTCCAACACCGGAAAGGGATCCATGTTGGGACGCAGGCTTTTCACGTGGACTCCCACCGTGAAATCCGTTGCCGGGGGTCGCTCCCGATCGAAGTTCTCCAACTCGATCACGTGGGGATGAGGCAGCACTGTGCATTCCCGGCCCCAATTGTTCGCGACCACCGCCGCCGCACCCGGCGTCAGGGTGATCAGCGAATCCGCTGCGGGAATCAATACGTCCAACAATTCGCGATGTTGCTCGGGTTCCGGCTGATGCGGATTGCGCAGATCATACACCGTGTAAACGAGAGGAACTCTGTGGCTGCGTAATTCGTGGACGATGTCCTCCATCACGCGTGGTGCGATCGCGTCGAAACCGAAGTGAACGTGGAAGAGATCGAACAGGTGGTGATGGTCCCGAATCCACGCAGGATCCAGCATCACCGGTGGCCACCATCCGCCGGGAACCTTGCGGCCGTCCTCGGGGATGGGATCGTCGAGGCGAATGATGCTGTCGGTTCCCGGCTCGGGTGTGCTGTCGTTTCCCGACGGTGGTGCCAAGTGCCGGACGTACACGTGCGACGCGGGCACTGACGCAACACGAATGACGGAAGCTCTCGTGGAGGAGTCGATGCCCGTCGAGGTCGTCAGCGGTTCCCCGGGACTGGCTTCCAAGTTCATCTCTCTCCTTGTATTCGGTTGGTGGCGTCGTGTGGACCGTCGCCCTGTGACGCGCGGCAGCCCAGCCTGCAGCACAAGGCGACGGTCCTGTGAATCGGGAAGCCCACCAGCGCCGATCCACCACACCCTTTCTCAGGATGCAGAGGGCAGATGCCCACGGCCTAGCTTCCACAAACATCGGAGGTGCCTGGCTCAGTTGCCCTTGGCGGAGCGGGAACGTCGCTTGCGGCGACGGAGGATGAGCACGAACACCAGCGCGAAGCCGAGCGCGGCCGCAACGGCTGCTGGTTGCTGCTTCACACGTTCGACATCCCGTGACACTTCGCTTTTCACGCGGGCCGGGACGTCGGCCTTTTCGGCGAGTGCGCCCACGGTCGCGGCCAGGGCTTCACGTTGCGCTTGAACATTCTCGTCGGGCCCGTCTGTGGCAGTGCTCATTTCAGTCCCCTCTTCGCAGTGGCGATGTCAGCCTTGACGCTTTCGACCGTCTCTTCCGGAACAGGCGGCGCCGCGGACTTCGCTCGTTTGGCACCCACGAGTGCGGTGATTGCACCTACAGCGATCACGATTGCCGCGATTATCAGAGCTGCAAGCCACGGTTCGAGTGCTGTCGCCAACCCGAGTACTGCTGCCGCAAGCAGGACTGCGAAGCCGTACAGCAGAAGCAAAGCGCCCGCGCCGGAGATACCGAGTCCCACACCCAATCGGGTGCTCTTCGTCTTCACTTCGGATACGGCGTGCGACATCTCGGCGCGTACGAGGTCTGACATCTGCTCGGTGAGGCGTTCGACGAGTTGTACGGTCGAGAGGGAATGCGGGTCTACCGCATCGGCGTCGACAGTTTTCGGCGGAGAGGTGCTGGTAACGGGTGCCCGGGTATCGGATCGCTCGGTCATGGTCGAAGTCCCTTCGTTGTCTTCGCCGCCGTGCGTTTCGCGAAGCTCGCGACCGGCGGCGATGTCTTGTGCGTGTTGACGAGCGTTCTTGTCCGAAACGCTGGTGTCCCGCGGAGGCAGCCGGAGGAATTCTTCGGCTTCGATCCCGGCCTGCAGTTGCCGGCCGCGTTCGAGTTCCGCGTCGACCTCCGCTCCGAACAACAACGCGAGGTTGGTGATCCACAACCAGAGGAGGAAGATGACCGCCCCGGCCAACGATCCGTACGTCTTGTTGTAACTACCGAAATGGCTCACATAGAAGGCGAATCCGACTGAAGCCACGATCCACACTGCGATAGCGAGTGCTGCTCCGACACTGATCCACCGAAATTTCGGTTGCTTCACGTTGGGAGTCACGTAGTACAGCACGGCCACGGCCAGCGTCACACAGATCAGAATGACGGGCCACTTCGCAATGTTCCAGGTTGTCACAGCGCCGTCGCCGATTCCCAACTGATCGCCCAGCGCTTTGGCAACGGGGCCGCTGACGACGAGCATCAGGATTACCGCAGCAACCAACAGAAGGCCGGCGAGGGTGACGGCCAGTTGCAGAGGACGAAGTTTCCATACGGGTCTGCCTTCGTCCACCTCGTACATACGGTTCATCGCCCGCCCGAACGCGCCGACATAACCGGAGGCCGACCACAATGCGCCCGCGAGGCCGACTATCAAGGCGACACCGGCTGTGGGGGCCGCCACGAGTTGCTCGACGGTGCCACGCATCGTGTCCACAGCCGAGTCCGGCCCGACAGCGGCGACCAACTCCATCACCGTGTCGACGCTGGCACGTCCCTGGCCGACAACGCCCAACAGGGATACGAGCGCCAGGAGTGCTGGGAACAGTGACAGCACAGCGTAATACGTCAATGCCGCCGCCAAATCCGTGCATTGATCGCGCGTGAACTCGCGGGCCGAGCGTCGCGCTACGAACTTCCACGACTGCGCCGTCAGATCGGTCGGGTCAGAAGGCTTACGCGCGTCGTCCGCATCAACCGTGTGTGTGACCATGCCCGGGTTGCTACCCCGTTGGCCGACTGTCGAAACTCAGTCGTGAGCAGTCTCGGTTTTGTACTGTTCTCGGTCGAGGACAGCGAGCGCCGCGAGCAGCCCACGGCTGGACAAGATTATCGAAGGCGCGGCGGCCGTTGTGGCTTTTCCCTCCTGCAACAGCTTTTCGAGTTCCTCCAATCTCTGCCGGGCGAGAGGCAAAGTCGTGACCGCGTGATCGTCGGTGGGATCGTGTACCGGACCTTCTCCCGCATCGGCAAATGCTCCGGCAATCGCTTCGAGCAAGTCGGAGACGGCGCCCTGTAAGGTCTCGTTCTCGGCGAAATCGCTGTCCTCGACGGCAAGGATCAGCGCCATGAGATGTAACGTCGCCCGGTCGAGAGCTTCGGCGGCGGGACGAAACAGATCGGAGCCACCGACGCGCAACCAGCCGCGCTTGCGAAAGTTTCCGACCAGGCTGGCTTCACCTTCCATCACTGCGGCGTGCGCAGCGACAGACTTGTTCACCGACAGGGCCCGTCGACGCCAGAGATCGCTCGCTCCAGCACCGGATTTCACGTCCTCGGCCATTTGTCGGAGAATGTCCGAGACCTCATGCGTACGCGCGACCAAAAGGTCTCTGGCATCGGAGAGATGGTCTGGCGGGACCAACACGGCATTGACGGCGATGCCCACGAACACCCCGAGCACCACGTCGCCTATACGGTGCATGACGAGGTACGGATTCGTCGCGGTTCCGTACAGAAGAACCAGTACGGCGGTGACGGCCACCCAGATCCCGTCAGGTGACAACCGCGGAATGCGGCCGACGAGTATTCCTGCACCCGTTGCAAGGGCCAACGCGGCAACGGTCGGGAGTGCCACCGCTGCAACGGCGGCCACAACCACACCGAGGACGACCACGCTCACCTGGCGGGCGGCTACCCGCATCGAGTTACGCACCGTGTTCCCGATGATGAAGAGTGCAGCATAAGGGGCGAGAAATGCTTCAGGACTGTGAAAGACGCTATTCGCGATCACCCACGCGATGACGACGGCTACTGCGCCTTTCAGAGCTGTGACCAGGCCTATGCTTTCACATCGCCGGATCAGAGGATGCTCGAGAATTCCGTGCTCCTTAGCCTTCTACGGTTGTCCGACACTTCGTCCGAACAAAACCTTGTCCGCTGTAACCGGCAGCTCGCGTACTCGCACGCCGGTAGCATCGTAGATCGCATTGACCACTGCCGCTGCAGCCCCGACGATTCCGATCTCGCCGGCACCCCGCGATCCCATCGGGTTGACGTGTGCGTCGACCTCGTCGAGCCAAAAGGCTTCGATGTCTTGCACATCCGCGTTTGTGCTGATGTGGTAGTTCGCCAAGTCGTGAGTCATCACGTGGCCGAACCTGTTGTCCCGAAAGCTCTCCTCGTGCAACGCCATCGACAATCCCATTGTCATTCCGCCGATGAGTTGCGAGCGAAGCGTTTTCGCATTGATTGCACGTCCGATCGAGAACACACCGAGCATCCGGGGGATCCTGATCTCGCCGGTGTCGCGATGGACGCGGGCCTCTACGAAGTGAGCACCGCACGAATGCATGGAGTAATCGTCCTCATCCGGATTCTTCGGCATTTCAGTTACGGTCTCCGCGCCGACAGTGGGAGTTGTACCGTGCTTCGTGCCGAACTGGCGGGCAGCTGCAACGATGGTAGAGCCCCACGACGAGATGCCGGCGGATCCACCGGCAACTGTCGCGAAAGGAAGCTTCGTATCGCCGATTTCGAGCCGCACCTCCTCGATACGGCACCCGAGGGCATCGGCGGCGATCTGCGTCAGAGCTGTCCAGGTTCCCGTACCGATGTCGGCCGCGCCGATCTGAACGGTGTAGATTCGATCGGCTCCGAAGACGATGCGCGCTTTCGAACCAGGATTGGTCATTGCCGGATAGGTTGCCGCCGCCATGCCGGAGCCCACCATCCAGTCGCCGTCCAGGCTGCGTCCACCGCGCCGGCCCCGATTCTCCCAACCGAATCTTTCCGCACCGTCTCTCATGCATTCAATCAAATATCTTCCCGACCATGGCTTTCCGCTCTCCGGATCGACTTCCGGTTCGTTGCGAACGCGAAGTTCGATCGGATCGAGGCCACAGACTACGGCAAGCTCGTCCATCGCTACCTCGACCGCGTACATACCCGGAGTCTCACCCGGGGCGCGCATCCAAAACGGGACTGCAACATCGAGGGCCGCAACTCGGTGCGAGGTCGATCGATTGGGCGTGGCGTACATGATCCGGGTGGCCACAGCAGTCTGTTCCGCGTATTCCTTGATCTTCGACGTTTGCTCGATGACGTCGTGGGACATTGCCGTCAGACGACCGTGGGAGTTCGCACCGAGGCGAATGCGCTGAAGGGTGGATGTGCGGTATCCGACGATCGCGAACATCTGTTGCCGCGTGAGCGCGAACTTGACCGGTCGCCCCGCCGTTCTACGGGCAGCAAGAATCGCTAATACGTTGTGCGCGTGAGGTGATCCCTTCGAACCGAACCCTCCGCCGACATGTGGCGCCACGACACGCATCTGCTCGAGTTCGAGTGCGAACATGGACGCCAGAGTCTCACGAACGACATGAACGCCCTGAGTAGAGTCGTACAGGGTGACGCACGGACGCCCGTCCTTGGCGTCGTCCTCCCAGATTGCAATGCAGGCGTGCGGTTCCATCGGATTGTTGTGCTCGAGTGGAGTGGTGTAGGTCTGATCTACCGTCACATCCGCAGCCACGAATGCCGACTCGACATCGCCGTCGGTCGTGTCGGTCGCGAATCCATTGACATCCTCCGGGGCGTAGAGGTCGTCGCGATCGGCTCGTAGCTCGGAATCATGAGGGAGTTCGTCGTACTCGACTTGGACCAACCCGGCTGCATGACGGGCCGTCTCGGGTGTTTCGGCAATCACAGCACCGATGAATTGTCCGCGAAAATGGACGGCTGGGTCCTGGAGTACGGACAGCTCTCGATCTTCGGTATCCGCCAAGCGTGGGGCATCGAAGACGGTGATCACGGCGACCACACCCTGAAGTGCCTCTGCCAGTTCCGTTTTCATGCTGACGACGCGTCCACGCGCAACCGTCGCCTGGACGGCATGCAGGTAGGTGGGATTCTCCAGGGGATGCTCGAATGCGTAGAGCGCAGAGCCGGTGACTTTCGCGTATCCGTCGACGCGCTCGATCGGATTTCCCAGGTAGCTCGGTTCGATCATCTTCATTTCGTGGACCTTCCCGCGGTGAGTGACCGCAGAACCGAAACCATGACGCCGCGTGTCAGAGGAATCTTGAAAGCATTGCCCGAGTGTGGTTTCGCGTCCGCTAGTTCTGCATCTGCCGCCCGTATGAAGACTTCCTCGGTCGGCGGAGATCCGAGCAGGACCTCTTCCGCCTTGTAAGCGCGCCAGGGACGGTGTGCCACGCCTCCGAGAGCGATTCGGGCTCCGGCGACGATATCGTTTTCGAGTTCGATCTCGGCGGCGGCCGAAACCAGAGCGAAAGCGAACGAGGCGCGATCACGTGTCTTGAGGTACGTCGACAGCGCCGCGGGGGCGGGCGCGGGAAGCTCGACTGCAACGATCAACTGGTTTGGAGCCAGGGCGGTGTCGCGCTCTGGTGAATCGCCAGGGAGACGGTAAAATTCGGTGATCGGAATGCGGTGCTCGCCGCCCTCGTCTCGGACGACAATGACGGCGTCCAGTGCAGCCAGTGCGACTGCCATGTCCGACGGGTGTACGGCAATACATTGGTCGGAGGCCCCCAGGATCGCGTGGTAGCGCACGTAGCCTCCGATGGCAGAGCAACCCGATCCGGGTTCTCTCTTGTTGCACGGAGTTGTCACGTCCTGGAAGTAGACACACCTGGTTGCCTGCATCAGGTTGCCGGCAGTGGTCGCCGCATTGCGTAACTGCCCTGATGCTCCGGACAAGAGGGCACGCGCAAGCACTGCGTATCGGCTACGGATCACGGGGTGGGCCGCGAGGTCGGAGTTTCGGACTGTAGCTCCGATGCGGACCCTTCCATCCGAGAGCACCTCCACCTCGGCAAGGGGCAACCGACTTACGTCGATCACCATCCGCGGCCGGACCACACCGAGTTTCATACGGTCGACGAGGTTCGTACCCCCGGCCAAAAAGGCGGCGTCGACATTTTCAGACATCAGAGTCAACGCGCCTTCCACGTCCTCGGCGCGTCGGTACTCGAATGGCATCATGACTGCGCCGCCTGGCGAATTGCTGCGACGATGTTGCCGTATGCAGCGCAGCGACAGAGATTCCCGCTCATGCGTTCTCGAATCTCGGCGTCGTCCAGATCCGGGTCAGCATCGAGGTCTTCGGTGACATGACTGGGGTGCCCGGCCTTCACCTCGTCGAGCATCCCCACTGCCGAGCACACCTGCCCCGGGGTGCAGTACCCGCACTGGAGCGCATCCTGGTCCAGAAACGCTTGCTGCACGGCATGCAGACCGCCGTGGTCCGACAAACCGCTTGCCGTGGTGATCTGTGCTCCGTCCTGCGCCACTGCCAACGTCAAACACGTAACGGCACGCCGCCCGTCGAGGAGGACCGTGCACGATCCGCACTGCCCGTGGTCACAACCCTTCTTCGGGGACATCACGCCGAGTCGATCCCGCAACGCGTCAAGCAGCGTGGTTCGAGTGTCGACCGTCACGGTGCAGGTACTGCCGTCCACGGTCAACGTGATCTCGGCATCGATTCGCGAAGACTCCATGACGAGCACCTACCCCGCTCAGGATTACCCAAACCGTTCGGCGCGTGGACGGCACGGCCTGTCCGCGCATCGCCGACCGAAAGCCGATAAATGCACCCACCGAACGACAGAAACCCCGCCGACCGGTTCGCGGTATGGCAGCATTCGCCGCATGACTAGCGAACGGATCGAAGTACAGCGCACCATCCGTGCCGACCCCGCATCGATCTTCGCGGTCCTCTGCGACCCTCAGGGGCACGTCGCCATCGACGGATCCGGAATGCTGATGGGCGCAGATGGCGAACTCGTGACCGCGACCGGCGACGAATTCGTCGTCCACATGGACCGCGAAGCCCTGGGTGACCTACCCATGGGACAGTACGACGTCACAGTGACGATCAAAACCTTTGTCCCCCAACGCGAAATAGCATGGACCATCCTCGGAACAGTCCGGCCGCCGATCGGGCACGTCTACGGATATCGGATCGAGCCGGCCAACGACGTCCGCAGTTCCCTCGTGACGTCGTACTACGACTGGTCCGATATCGATCCAACATGGCGGCAAGCAGGGATCTTTCCCGTCATCGCCGAAGGATCTCTCAAAGCCACGCTCGGTATCCTTGCACGCACCGTAGCCAGAGGTTACCCGAGCTGACCGGTCCGAAAGCCGCGGTACGACCGACAACAACTTCTCGAGCCACCACCACGCCTGAATCATCCGTTTCGGAAGGGAGAGGGGTGCCCCCCCTTCCGTCGCGGGCTCCTCGCCAGTGAGTCAGGTTGTCGCGACTGTGTCGATCAGCTTCGCGCAGAACGCTGGTAAATCATCGGGCTTGCGGCTCGATATCAAGGTATTCGGTCCTGAAGTACAAACGACCACTTCTTCGTCCACCCACGCGCCGCCCGCGTTCGTGATATCGGTGCGCAAGCTAGGCCACGACGTCAAAGTACGACCGGCGACCGCCCCTGCTTCGACCAGTGTCCAGGGTCCGTGGCATATCACCGCCACAGGCTTGCCTGCATCGAAGAAACTCCGGGCGAACGCCACCGCCCCGGGTTTCATGCGAAGGAAATCGGGGTTGGCCACACCGCCAGGCAGGACGAGAGCGTCGTATTCGGACAGCTCCGCCGACTCGACCACCGCGTCCACGTCGAAGATGTCAGCTTTGTCGAGATGGTTGTATGCCTGGATGGTTCCGGATTCTGTCGAAACAATCGATGGCTGAGCGTGTTCGGCAACCAATGCATCCCACGGGTCCGTCAACTCGATCTGTTCGACTCCCTCCGTCGCCACGAGGAATGCAACTTTCTTTCCTGCGAGCAATTGACTCATACTTGAACGTCCTTCCTCACCTTCGTCACGCCCTCTGACGTCTGCTCAACTGGATGCGCCCTCGGTGTCGTCGAAAAACGACCATTCGCCGTCGTGGCGAACCTCCATGCGCCATCCCAGTTCCGAGTTGTCGGCACGGGCGTCCACAAACCAAGCATGTGCATCGCCGGCGCTCTCGATGTCCCGCGTCGCGGTGACGTCGCCTGCAGGATTGATCACTCTGTAAGTAGCCATTCGGGTCGGCTTCCCCAGCCGACGATTCTTCAATCATTGACCGCGACGACGACGAATCAACCCCTACCGGCACCATGCACGGCCAGGCGCCAGCCCAACGCGTCTTACTCAGACTGTTCGGTTCACACACGAATTGCGCGAGGCGATCAGGGAGGTCGCTAGTACAGAAGTAGATTTACGACCTGGGGATCCCCGTATGTCGCCGATACGCAAACCGTCGGCGATCATGACGCACCGAGGGGCGAAGCCATCGGAAGTCCAGACACAAAACCACACCCATGCCGATACTCAGCATCACAAGTAACAGAACAATGTTCAGCACCGTGTTTGCACCCTTGTGCCGGCCCTCGTCGTCGCCGTAGCGACCTTCGCCGCACTGATCGGATTCGTCAACTACGGATCCCGCTTCGTCGCCACCCTGTCAGCCGAAAAGCTTTTACCACAAAGGTTCACACGCATACACTTCCGATTCCACAGCGCTGTTTCCGCAATCCTGCTGATCATTCTCGGTGGCCTCTTCGGCATTTGCACTTTGGTGATCGGCGCTACGGGCCCACTTCCCTCTATCTATAACGCAGTGTCAACTCTGGTCGTCTATTTCTGGGTGAGCCCATACGTCGTCATCAGCATAGGCGCCGTGATGCTCCTCTTCCGCGAGCGCGCAGGCACCGCCGTGACAATCGCAGCACTGATCGCCGGTGCCGTCGCAACCTCATGGATCTATCTCAACGGAATCTTCTTCCCCGCACCGTCTCCAGTCAGTGCCATGTCCTACGTTGCGCTCGCAACCATCACGCCGGCCACTATCGCCTTTTACCTGATGGGGCGTCGAAGCCACGCTGACGCCTCCCAGCCGCCACCTCACCTGAACTCGGAACGAGCGACGGCCCGAGAGCAGTAGACGACAAGCCAACAAACCGGCATCCCGACGCAACGCATGGGTTCACCAACTCATGAAACCCACGCCACCCGACCTGCACTGGAATCTTGAGAAGCTCTCTACACGTTCCTTTTTCGAGGGCCATCACGAGTCGACTCGACCCACCAGCGATCTTCATCAGTCACCATGTATCCACACGGTCAAGCGTCAACGATCTCAGGCCGACACGCCTCCTCCGTGCGTGGGTCCCACGATCCACCACGCCCACCCTCACCTCGGCGGGATCGCTTACGGCGGAGAGTTTCCCGGTGAACTGTGCAGGCCACTGTTCGAACGGGCGGCAAACGCTTTCCCCCGCACATCCGGCCCTATTACTGCCACTGTCCAGTATCGAATTCGCACGCCGAATCGACAGCGCTGCAGTAGCACTGGAAAATCACGTCGTCTGGCCCCGCGGGGGTGATCGCCACACCGTTCCACTACCTCCACGACAGACATCCGGACGATGCTTTTGCTTCGGAGGTGACGCAGAACAACAGCAACTTCACTCAGGCGCCAGAAATCGGGCCCGATTCGCGCTACCGTTCTAGGTTATGGGGACAAGCTTCCACGGACCGAACCCGTGGCCACACATCACTCGCGCAATCCGCACGCGAGGCCCACGCTATGCCGCTGTCCCCTACCTTGGACACCTTGCGCCTGAACTACTTCCACTTCGCAGTGGAGACCTTCTGGTCGTCAATGCTTCAACCGCGGCGATCCGCGCCCACGCCACTTCACCTGTCGTTCTTTCGCACTACCTCAGCAAGGGTGTTCGCATCCTCTCGTCGTCAGCACTGCACGCCAAGGTCATCGTGACGAACCAACGAGCTGTAATCGGCTCGGCGAATGCTTCCGAAAACTCTATATCCACCCATGAAGCGGTCATCATTTCCGATGACCCTCAAGTGGTCGCCGACAGTCGCGCATTCATCAACAATATCGACGAAACCACCACAGTAGACGAGATATTCATCGAGAACGCTGAACGTGAATGGGCAATCGGGCGAGCCGTACCCATCCCCGGCATCGCAGGACGAACGCAGGTCCTCAACAACGACTTTCTTCCAACTCCGACCAACAGAGTATTCATCAGGCAAGACAACGACCGCGAGAGCCATCCTCACATGCGTACCACAGTTGTGAGAAAGCCTTCAACGAAGGAGCTTTCGGCGAGATACCGACTCGAAACGCTCACAATCGGAAAGCCACGCAGCATTGCACGCGGGGACGTCATCATTCGCATCTCCATGGATGACGAATTGCTACTGCCACCCGCTGTCGTGATATCCAATCAGGAAAGAATACCCCTCTCCCCCAGCCAATTTCACTGCTTTCTCCGCGTTCGCAACGATCTAGTGCCACTTCCTGCTGCGGACGTCGAAAAGCGTCTCGCCGACGTTGGGCATCCCAGCGCACAACTGAGGTCTAACCACTATGTTCGCTCCCCCAGCCTTCGGGCCGAACTCTTGGCACTGTGGAGCCATTGACCCCGAGGAACACATGTTGACGAAACACACAGCACCCGTTCGAACGCAAGTGCACTTCTCTCCCGATATGTCGATCCGAACATTGCACTGGCGGAAGTCGAACAACACGCGACTTTGCTGCCCCACCTGTCGAACGAAATCCTTTGCGTAACTGCGATGAAGAGCGTTAACCGCGGCATTGTACGCAGATGAACCTCGCGCCAACCGAAGTCCCGTCACGACTCGCCCGCGAACACGAAACGTAAAGTTCTCCCCGTTCGAGACGCACATTCGACAAGAGGCCACATCGAGTTTTCATTTCCGGATCCTTCCGACGACCCTCTCCCCCGTCCACTGTCCACAAGTTCCTCTCCTCGTCACACGACAGTGCGCTGCGGAGGCAGCAGCCCACGCGTGGGCTGCCCCACCCCTCCCCCTCGTTCAATCACACATGATTGCACCCGGCATTTCAGAGCATGAGCGCTAAGCATCTCCATCCGCTCCTCAAGTTTCGAACCGACTCCAACACGAGAACGCCTTCGAACGAGCCGGCGCCGACACACCCAGGATCCGCCTTCGGTGAAGCCTTAGAAACACCCCGTCGGGCTCGTCGCTGGACGGGCCGGCGGCGGCCTGTGACGCGGGCCGCCGAAAAATTCCACAGAACTCCGTGGCAACATCAACCACACGCGACACACCGAACAAGCGCGCCTACCCGTATCAGTTACAGATTGGTTCTAGTCTTTCCTCATGGCACAGCACAACAAGGGACCTCGCGGACACATCGCGACTCGTGCTCCCCTCAAGCAGCACAAGGTGTACGAGGATCGGGCCGCCGAACTCGGAATCCCTGCTGGGGACTACTCCGTGCTCATACTGGCCATCACACACGGACTGGACATACCGGACTACATCAGCGACAAGCTGCATCCGGAGCAGCTAAGACTTCTCGAAGTCGAAGCGGCCGGATCGTTGCGTCGCATCGAGCAGCTTGCGGTCGGCGCATGAACTATCCCTAGACAGCGAACAACCCCCAGGGCTTGGCGGCATCGGGGGCTGTCCGTTTATGCGGTTGTGGAAGCTTCCCAGCTTCCTGACCACCACTAACCCAGAGAAGGAAGAGGCGGTGACCACCACTACCTCGAAAGGAAGAGGCGGTGCTTACTCGATGATATCGCAGAAACGCAATTCCGCCATACCCGCGGACGTGTTCTCGGTGTCATTTCTGGTACGTCCAGATCACATTTCAGCTTTCGCGACGCCAGGATCACACTTCTGCGTACCGAATGTCCCATCCGAGCAGGCCAGCACCCTACCCATAGCGGTACCGATGTGCGGCCGCCGGATCGAACAGACCTCTCGAACGACCGCGGCCGCAACGCGCGTACAGCGGATCCGCAGACAGGGAGGGCGCCCCTAGCCGGCACCGAGCGAAGTACCCCGATACCTAACTAAACAGCGCAGACCTCTTGAAAAGTACAAAGGCCCCCGAAGGGGGTGATTGGGAGCGGACCGCATCGCGGCGAAATAGGACTGGCAGGTCCTTGACGTCGACTGAGAACTGGCAGGTTCTCCGACATCCGTTCTCGAAACATTCTCGAGAGGTGAGCTTCGAAAGTTGGCGCTTTCTCTGCTCGTACTGCATCCCCTGGAAGGGACTTACCTATGGCAGGTATGTCTCAGGGTAGCGCATACCCTGAATACACCCCAACTCATTCCATATCACCAACCGTCGGCGTGTCGCGCATCGGCACCCGATCCGCTGTCCTTCAATCGACAGAAGTCGACGAATGGCAAGCAGCAGTCGACGACGCGCTCGCACGTGTGGCTCGTATCGAAGCCGCCGCACGACAACTCAACGAGCGCACTGACCAGCGTGGACGCTCTTGGTCCCTCCCAGTCGAACCAAAGGAACAAGCACGCGTTCCGGTCTGGACGTCACGCAGGGAATGGCTCCGCCAGTTCCGGCACCACACCACCACTCCGGCCGGCAAGGCATTGTGCGCGCGCAACCTGATCAGGCCCGACAAGGCTTACGTCGTGGCACAAGCTCACGCACATTTCGCCGAATCCCACACAGGCCGCGGGGTCTGCGCAGCCAAGTCAACAATCGCTGCCCGGGCCAAAGTCAGCGAATCCTCGGTCAACCGCGCCAGGAGAGTGCTCATCGCTCTTGGAATGGGCATCGAACACGTCCGAGGGCGAAACCTCAAAACCCTGGAATTTCTCGCTGCTGAGGCCCACCACGGGGGTCAACAGCACCGCGCTGCATCGACATGGTCACTGTCTTCTCCTCGAACAGTCGTAGCAACGACACCACCTCGAAAGGTCGCCAAGACACGGCCGTCTCGTGCCTCTGCAAGGGCTCCCCGCCGCCGGGTTCGGAGCCCTCTGGGGGACGGCCTCAACCGAGTCAACCCGCCCAACACCGGTCGACCAGGGTCAATAGGAGCTGACACCCTATCTAGTGTTGGTTTTTTATCTTCTGAAGTTCTTCCGTTAGGAAGAACTCACCAACGCGTACACGCGCGAACTCAGCCGACATCGAAAAAACGAAGCAGCGCTCGGACACCGCGGCCTCTCGTACTTCAAAGGACTGCGGCTGAACTCGTCAACCATGCTCCGGCCCTCAGACCACCCGGACATATCGGAGTGATCTGCGATCTTCTCCGCGATGTCAAAATCGATACGACTCGGTGGACCGGCCGTGACATCGCACTGACGCTCTCTCGTGACACAGCAGACCGGGGGTGGATCTGGCCGACGAGATCAAGCCTGGGTTCGCCGTTGGGCTACCTCAGACGAAGGCTCGAAGGCATCGACTGGACGAGAGAATCCCCCAGCGAACAGCGTAAGTCGGCCGACCTGGCGAGAAAGAGGGAACAACAACTACTCGAAAACTCACACGTACACCGCACGAAAATGGCAGCGGACCCGGACCACCGCGCGAGGAGTCTAGCCAGCATTCGTGCGCACCTGAGCAAACTTCAGCATTGAGGCCGTCCAGTCCAAGGCTGCAGTGCACGTCCAGAATCGCGCCGCATGGTGGGCAACGAGCGCTGGCGAGAAGGATTGGCGCTTGGATAAAGCCCTGCTTGCCCTGGTCTGAATACACATGAGGTGGTTGATCGTGCACTGAGAATCAGGAAGACGGTATTTGGGTCTATGCATTGCACTCGACTCCCGTTTTCGAAGAACTGAACCCGCCCAAACCAGTGAATAGTGGCCGTCGGGGCGCATAGTCACGTCGAAAACTGGGCGTTGGTGCCGGCTGAGCATCCGGGAAGGTGATCGAACGACTGCCGTCCCGGATGCCGACACGTTCGCACGCTTGAGGACGCGTCGACCTCTCGTGCGTCCCGCAATGCTGCGGTGCGTCTGATCCTGAAATCTGATTTTCGCAGGTAGAGGCTATTTTGCGCGGAAGAAACGCCTTGCGATCACTGCATGTGACGCACGCGTTGCGAGGCATTCTGGTCGCGCGTGCCATACACGCAATGCGTGCGTTGCAAGGCATGCATTGCATGTAAGGCACTACTGTTGCGGGAAACTATCGATCACCTTGTGACGTTCGTATCCGTCGACACGGCAGAGTAGGCATCTTGCACGGGATCCTCACAGACACTTGACTTGGGTCTTGATCGCCGCCACTCCCCCACCCGGTCGAATGAACCCGCGTGTTTGGTTGTACCGAACTGCGCGGCGCTGGGTGCGAGTGCCCGCATGCGAAAATTCTGCTCGTGAAGCAGTCAAACCGGCGCTTATAGTGCTGATTGTCCCCATCGTGTCCCCTCACCTTGTTTCGTCACAGTGACGATAATTTCATGCCTGCTTGGATTCGCTTTGACGCCCACATCTCGACCGAAACTCGGCCCCAGTCGGATCTCGGTATGTCGTTTGCCTCGTACCTCCGGATTCATACACTCGACGTGCATTTCGCGCGGAAATTTCGATTGTGCACGGGCTTGGAGGCATCTGAGATGTTTCGGAACACGTTCTTCGCGGGTCAGGTGAACACGCCATTTGGCAGTGAAATTTGCTGTAGTTGCAACTCTCAATAGACTTAGGTGTCCCTCCGCCCAACCAAAATGGGGATTCAGTGTGGTCGTTCGCCCCTCCCCTCCGCGTGCCGGACTCCACTTTGAGTGAACTCATCGCAGTTCATTCGTGTGCTTTCGTGCGGGCCTCGGCCTTCCGAGTCCGATGAGATGAAATATGTTCTGGCTTCGAATGGCAGCATGTACATCTGTCGACCTACCTCCGCGGGGCGGCATCAGAGAATCTCTGAAGTGGCAGTCCGTTCCCGCCGGCCTCGAAATGGTGGCTTGGTACGAACTGGCTGAATATGGTCGCTCGTGACTGCTGAACAATGCGTGTTGTCCATACCGAAATAGTCGAATCCCCCTGATCTCGGGCCTCGAGTCAGTTGGCATTCCAGGAGTTTCAGATTGATCTCTTCGAGAATCTCGCTGCGAACTATCTGCCTCCTGGTTCGATTCGGGGCCTGCGACATGTCGTGATCGGGCGATCGCGGCAGGCAAACTGCTCTCGGCCGGTCGAACTTTTGCCTCAATGTCCGATCTTCGTGGCGGATTTTTGATTCGTTCGAGACCAGTTAGTGCCTTGACCTGCGAGTATGCGCGCGCGTGCAGTGCATGCAATATTCGCAAACCATGCAAACCATGCAGACCATGCAGTGCATGAACTGCATGCTCTGCAAGTCCCCCATGCATAACGCATAACGCACTGCATGCATGCAATGCGTTATGCGCATTCACTGCGTGAAATGCATGCTATGAGCGCGTTGCGACGGGCGCACGCTTGCCACGCAGTGCACGCCGAGCGAAGAATGCGAGGGTTGCAAGCAGTGCAGGGAATGCGTTGCACGGTATGCGAGCGTGTATTGCAATACGAGCGTGTCTAGCAAAGCAAGCGTTACGCGCAATGCTTGCGTGAATCGCATTGCCAGCATGGTCTGCGCGTAACGCAAAGCATGCACGAGATGCACGACACGCACAGAGTGCAAGGCTTGAACGACATGCGTTACATGCGTGTTATGCTACGCGCGCACGTAATGCACAGTGTGCGTGTCTAGCGGGCAGAGCAGCTACAGCATGCAATGCATGCGGTGCTCAGATCGCATGTGACGCACAGTCTGCATGCGATCCACGTACAGCGTGGACTGCGCACACGGCAAGCAAGGCACATATTGCATGCAGTGCGTGATCCACACGCAATGCACGCCCCGCACGCGTCAACGCCCTCGATGAAAGGTCCGCAATGCAGCCACGCAAAATCGCACTCGGCAACCAGAAGGGTGGCGTAGGCAAGACGGCCTCCACGCTCGGGCTTGCCAGCGCCATCACCGCGGTCGGCGGAAAAGTGCTCGTCGTCGATATGGACCAGCAGGGCAATACGACCGGCGGCCTCGGCGTCACGCTCGAAGAGGGCATGATGACGGCCTACCACCTCATGAACCAGACCAGGGAAGGCATTGCAGCGGAGGCGATCATCGCTACTCCATGGGATGGCGTCGACCTTATTCCAGCGGACGAAGAACTCGGAAAGATCGAATCGGATGGGTCGAATGACCTGGTGTTTCGCCTAGACGTTGCGTTCGAAGGGCTCGACCTTTCTCCGTATGACGCCGTGCTGTTCGACTGCCCTCCCAATATGGGCAAGGTGCTGTTCGCGGTTCTCATCGCAGCAGATGGCGTTGTCGCCATCACCGAACCCACAATCGACAGCGTCGGTGGTGTTCAGAAGCTCGAAGAGACGATCGACACCGTTCGTAAACGCGCAAACCCCAAGCTGGCGTTCGACAAGATCGTAATCAGTCGTAAACGCTCCACCGGCGAACATGAGTTCCGAGAGAGCGAGTTACGGGAGACGTACGGAGCTCTCGTCGCCAAGACGTCGATCCCGGAACTCGCGGCCCGCCAGGATGCGCATTCGAATCGCACTCCGATTCACCAGTTCAAGGGCGGAAAGGCTTTGACACTGCAACTTGCATACAGTGACTTGCTCGCTGAGTTGCCCATCGTGATCGGAGCGCCGGCATGAGCGTGAAGCGGGAACCTGCCATTCGTAAGACTCACCCGGCTGAACTCATCCCGGAACGTCCGCCCAGGGGAGACACGACCCCTGCGACACCTGCACCTGCACCATCGTCGCCTTCAGCGGATCTCAGCGGCCGCAAAGACGAGGAGGAGAAGCTGTCGATGACCCACAACACGCGCATCAAACCTTCGACCAAGGATCGCCTCCGGCGCGGTGTCGACAAATTGCGGTACGAGACAGGTGATCGCGAAATCAGCGAGGCGTCGATGACCGAGGCTGCGCTGGATGAATACTTGAAGGCCCGAGGACTGTAGGGCACGGCGTGCACGGCATGCACTGCGTGCATGCACTCCATAGATTGTCCTGATTGTGAATTTCGGTCACGGGCAAAGGGCATCTTGTACTTCGACTGGAGGACCTACGCAGCGGCGCTTAGCGCGCCCGCTGAATGGGTTTGCACCCGGGAAGCATTCCACGGACTTCAGTATTTCGAGTGGTCAGCCGGCGGGTACGGGCACACGGCGAGCCCGCCCGGACTGGGAGTCCTTGCTGGGGCGTGCAATGCCATGTTCCTTCATCTGCTGACATTCCGTTCTGAAGCTCTTGAAAGCCATGGCAGCGCAAAGCGGCGAGCAATTTGCGTGAGCCGTCCGCTGCAGTCGCGCAAAATCGCAGATCACCCGACATGCATCTGGAATCAACCCGCGGGCAGTTGGTAAGAGATTGCCGAGTGCGTTGAGTACTACGCAAAACAACATCAGTCGCCTCTCGCATGTGACCGCGACAAATGACTGTGGGTCCACACCGCACGCAAAGCGGACTAAACACAGGAGTTCCACCAGAGGAAATCTTTCGAAAACAAGAGGAGCCCCGCCGGCGGCAACCAGCGGGACTCCAGACCGAGAACACCCCTTGTAGGAAGGAAAACCCGATCATGGGTGATTTTAGTCTGCGCGCCGCGCGGATCCAGCTTGGAGCACTGATCGCCGCACTTCTCATCGCGATTTTCATCGCGATCGGGATCACCGCAGGCGCATTCGTCCTCTCCTTCGCGGTCCAGCGGGACCTCGCGCGCCAAGGAACCATCCCCGAAAACCTGGCGTGGATCTTTCCCGTCATCGTTGACAGTGCAATCTTCGGATCCACCGTAGCCATCGTCATTCTGAGCAAACTGAAGATGCATCGGCGCGACAAGTACTTCTACGTTGCCGTGGCTGTTGCAGTGGTCGCGATCAGCGTCCTTGGGAACTCCTACCATGCGTTCCACTCTGCAACGGTTGCGCAACAGGCCGTTGCGGCAGGTCAGAGTATCGGCTACATGCCTCTCGACCCTGCCGTTGCTGCCATGATCGCGATAATTCCGCCGGTGCTGGTACTCGCCTTCACTCATGGACTGGGGATCCTGATCAAAGCAACGGGTATCGCGTATTCCGACTACAAGATCGAGATCGACAATGCCGCTGCAGGCGTGGGTATGGTCGCTACGCAAAGCCGCGTCATGCGCAACGAAACAGCCGAGGGATTCCAGCCTTCTCTGGGCGTCGTGGAAACGCATCACGCGCCGGAAAGCGCTCCGCATCCGAGCCCCTCCGAACAGACGAGCTCCTCAGTCGATCCGGAATCGTCGAACGACGAGGCGGCGGCGCACGCCGAACTGGAATGGTTCATTGCCACATCGGATCTACCCGACGCTGTCAAGGACACCGCACGACGCAAGCTCGCGGACCCAACTCTCACCTGGGAGATGATCGCTCAGACATCCAACCCTCCTGTTGCAACATCGACGTCGTGGCGCCGGTACGAAAAATTCGACACCGCGGCCCGAGCGGCCGGCTTCGAGAACCCCCCGCTCATCGACATGCGAGCCTCCGACGCCCAGTTCGCCGACCATCTCGTCCCTACAGCGTGACTAGCGCCGCAACTCAGCAATGCCGCAGTCTCCGAGGGGCAGGAAACGCGCCATCATGGAGGGGATGGCGCCCGCGAAGTCCCCACCGACTGCAGGTAAGGAACCCGCATTGACTGACCCAGACGACCGACTCCACCTGCTCGTTCCGTCCGGCCAATGCCAACGACCCCGACAACAACGAGCGCACGACACGAAGGCAAAGATCCTCAAGGCAGCTGCACGCTCGTTCTCGATCGATGGGTATGCCGCCACCTCGTTGAACGACATCATCGCGGAGGCTGCCTCCACGAAAGGAGCGGTGTACTTCCACTTCGACTCCAAGGAAGCGATCGCGCGAGAACTCATCAACCACTGGTTGACCGCGCTCGGCCAAACCCGACAATCAACCGACGAATCAGCAATACCGGCGATCGAGCAGTTGGCTGCATTCTTTAGCGGTTCGGCGGCGCTTATCGCTGACGATGACCTGGCCCGAGCAGGCCTCAGGCTCACCACAGAAGCAGGTCTCGATACCGCCCGACCCGCATTCCGCAAGTGGGTGGAACTCGTCAGCCGACTCGTCGATACCGCGATCGCAGACGGACAGCTCCCCGCCTCCGCCGCCCAGCGCCTGGCTGAGAATCTGTGCGCGGGATTCATCGGTGCGATTCAAGTCATACAGGTGCTCGGCGACCCTGGAGATTTCACTTCGCGGATTGACGACTTAGTGAACGCGTATTTGATCTCAGATGTGTAGTCCGCGCGCTGGCGAGATCGTGGGTAGGGGAGGGGGCCGGACTCAATCCTCGCGGTGGCGTCGCCAACCGTGTACGCGGTGTACTGCTAATTCCTCGACGCTAGCGCGGCAGTCGCGTCGTCGAGAGGGGCGACATCGTGCCAGGCATCGAGAGTTGAATCCCCGAAGGGCTTTGTCTCATGGCGAATATTTCAGCAATAGCGATCCGCGCCGTGCCGACGTGAAGACGTGACCATCGACGGGACCGTGGGAAGGGGTGCAGCATTAGGGCCTCTGAGTACTTCATCGACCCTTGCCTCCCGTTGAAATGATCGGTTCCGCAACTCGCACACGATCGTGGTACCAAAACGAATCCCAATTCGGTACCATGGACATATGAGCACGCAAATCGCGGTACGACTACCAGACGAGATCGTGGCATTTCTCGACGACGAAATCAGGGAACATCGTGCCACCTCGCGGGCCTCGGTAGTGTTGCGCGCTCTCGAACGCGAGCGTCGCCGTCAGATCGCCGCACGTGACGCGGAGATTCTCGCGACCGCAACCTCCGAACATGACCTGAGTTCTCTCGCTCACCACGCCGCCAATCCGCAGTCAACAGGCTTGAGCTGATGCGACCAATTCACGAAGCCGACCTCGACACAGTCCGCCCGGTCCTCGTACTCACCCGAGAGGTGGTCCGTCCACACCTCGGGGCCGTCACGGTAGCGCCCATCACCGACGAGATCCGAGGACTGTCCACTGAGGTGTCCGTCAGTGCCGCGAACGGACTATCCGCCGACGCGGTGGTCAGTTGCGATCACATCACCACCATTCCCGTCAGTGCACTCGGCAACGTCATCGGTTATCTTCTGCCGGCACAAGAGGAATCACTGTCCATTGCCGTGCGCGCCGCATTCGATCTCGAATGAGGACGACAGTGAACGGAAAGGATGCAGCGTGGCGCTGAAGAAAGGGGAGCAGTTCGCGCTATTCGAGCTCGAAACACCGGAATCCCCTACCCGTTCGGGCGAAGTTTCCGAGCCAGACCAGCCTTCACTGTTCGACGTTGACGACACCGCTTGTCTCGAAACGAGTTCCGACGCTGCTGAGATCCCAGCCATCGGCGATATCGTCGCCCCTCCGGATGACCGCTCCAAAGACGTGGAACCGGCACCCACCCAGGCGTCCGAACTCGATGCAACCGAACCGGCCGCCCTACCTCCCGCCGGCGAGTCGGCAGACGGCCACGCCGTCATTGTCACGGCAGCTGGAACCTACACACCATCCGGCCACACGCTCACCGGCCCAGTAGATTCCATCGAAAAACTCGACAAACTCATCAGATGGGCAACGCTCACCCCTCTGGGCACACCGGCACAGATCTGGATCGTCGGAATCGAAGCCTGCGAAATGCTCGGATGGATCATCGACCCGGGCAGCGAAGACGACGTCGACGACATGGAAATCCTGCGCACACGCGCGGCCGAAGAACTCACAGCGATCCTCCATGCCACGCTGACCCCGATGCTGACCGCAGGATGGGAACTCCGCGGAGAACCCGGCCACGTCGTTCACCTTTCCCGCACCACAGGGAACTTCACATCGATGGTCGACATCTTCATCGAACCCTATGTATGGACCTACTGGAACAAAGACTTCGGATGGGGCAATCGCGTGGGAGACATGGGGATCCTCGGATCACCCACCGCCGGGACCTACCTCCCTGACGATGACCTCCCCGCTGCACAGGAGCTGGGACGCCGACTCGCTTGGTGTGCACAACACCTCGGCGTACTACCCGGCCCCACTCCAGCACGCACCGGCGCGGCGATCGTCGACAAGATCAAACGCGACCGCACCCGCAGCGGTAAAGGAATCGTCGTCACCGTCGGTGGACCCGTCCCACCACTGGACGGCGAACCCCGCGGAGATCTCGAACCCGCAGTCGGATGGACACGCATCCCGGACCTCGAAGAACTTTCCGACGCAACACAACTGGTATCGATAGACCAACGAGCTGCATACCTCGCTTCCGCTGGCATGCTCGAATTCGGCTACGGAAAACCTCGGCATCTTCGCGGCGAGAACGCGCTCGACGCTGCGCGGCAATCGAAAACCCCGTTCGGACTCTGGCATGTAACTCTCCCACCCGGTGACATGCTGGCGCTCCCACCAACTCTGCCGTTACCTCACCCACACATGCTCGCCGACCAACCTGTGCAAACCTGGATCACCACCGTCAGCCTCGACGCACTGCAAACGTCCATTGCAGATGGCGGAATCGGCGCAGAACTCGACGAGCTCGACATCACCGAAGCATGGGTCTACCCCGAACAAGGTCGGGCCCTCGACAAGTGGGCGAAAATATTGAGAGAAGCCCGCAAAGTTGCCGCCGACACCGGCGACACAGCAATGAAACGGTTCATCGGCGCCTGCTACAAGGGCTACATCGGCCGAATGGTCAACCCCGACATGTGGACCGCCAAACAAATGCAACACCACCACCAACCGCTCTGGCGAGCAGCGATCATCGCACACTGCCGCTGGCGAGGCCGCCGCGTCGCGATGCGCATCGCGCGCGAAACCGGCCGATGGCCACTGCGCACGGTCACTGATTCCTGGGTCTACCCCCTGCCCCCGGGCATCGACATCGCAGACGATAGTGACGCACTCGGGAAAATGACTCTGGAAAAGCATGCCCCGCTCACCGAGGACATCACTGTCATGCTGACCGACGCACGCGACACCCACGAGGTCAACCTCGCACTCAAAGCTGCGTTCACCGACGAAGATGAAGGAAACATATAGTGGCCCTGCATCTTCCGAAACCGCGATCAACCAAACCTGCACAGAAGACTGTCGGCTTGGACGGCCTCAACGTATCTGTCTCGACAGCAGCGACCAGCGGTATCGAAAAATCGAAATCAGTCAAAAGTGGGGGATTGGCCGGACTCACCAGCAAAGTCTCCGTACGCCAGATCCGTGCCGAAATCGGCAAAGAAGGCCTACGGCAAGCGGCTATCGACGCCGGGAGAAAGCCCCCCTCTGACCGAACACTGCGGCGGTGGGCGCAGCAAGGACGAATCCCACACCCCGACGTCACCGAACGCGCCCAACGGCGAGCAGCCATCGAACGCCTCGGCGGAATCGATGCTGTCGCAAAGAAAATCGGCCGTTCACGATCAGCGGTCTCTCGCTACCGCTCCGGAGAAACCAACGAACTACGTGCGGACGCGAAAAAGAAGCTCAAGAATGTCAAAGCTCGCGACATCATGGACCGCGCCGGCGTCCTGCGACCCGACGGGCAACCCAAAAAGGCCACGATCCGAGTCCGTGGGGGAGTGTCCGTCCGCAACGGTTCCGAAGAAGGTTACGACTATCGAGTGCGTACCCTCGACTTCGCGAACTCCGACAGCCCCTTCAGTCTCGACGAAACACGGGAACTCGCCATGGCTTTGGCCAACGACGATCATGCCCGGGTGGTTGCGATCCTCGAACGTCACGCCACGATGGATTACCCTGAAAACAAGGGATTCGACCAGTACGGCGACACTTTCGGATTTCACTTCGATTCCATCGAATCCGTCCACATCGACTGGACATAGAACTGCCCTGCCTCTCGACGCACCGGGCACGACCAGGCATCACGTTCGCAGACCCTTGTGCGAAACACCGGTAGAGATCTCGGCACCAGAGGATATGTCGGCCAGCTTCGGAATCGAATCGCCTCTCAGCCGGAGTCGTCAGGTTTGACGGGCAGTTGGGAGTCGAGTTCGGAGACAGTGGCTTCCACAGCCGCGGCGATCTCGTCGTCGGTAGGAACGAGAGCGCGAACCTGGGAGGGGAGAGTCTCATAGGTGTAGTCGGCTACGGCGAGGGGTGCAGTTGTTCCGGCAAGTGAATACCGGACGACGTTGTCGTTGCGGCCCGCGCAGAGCAAGATTCCCACAGTCGGCGCGTGGATGTCCTTGTTGCGGAGGTTGTCGTCGATCCACGAAACATAGAAGCCGAGCTTCCCGACATACTCCGGCTCGAACCTGCCTACCTTCAACTCGACGACAACGAACCTCGCTTGCACCCAGTTGAAGAACAACAGGTCGATATAGAAATCCTGATCACCGACCTCGAAATGGTATTGGCGCCCGACAAAAGCGAACCCGTGTCCCAGTTCGAGGAGGAACTGCTCCAGCCGACGCATCAGCGCGGACTCCAGCTCTCGCTCCGCGACACGTTCGGTGATATCGAGAAAATCGAAGACGTACGGGTCACGCACCAACTGTTGAGCGAGATCGGAATCCTCGGCCGGAAGATGGTCCTGAAAGTTCGAGGGTGCCGCACCGATCCTGCGCCGTAAACCGCTGTTGATCTGATTTTGCAGTACATTGCGCGACCACCCGTGTTCAGCAGCGGCCGATGCATACCAGTCGCGGTCGGACTGGTTATCGAGTTTGTCGAGCAAGACCGTCACATGACCCCACGGCAATTGGCCAACAGGTTGTTGGCCAATTGCATCGCGCCCCCAGATGCTCGCCATCTGCCGCATGTACTTCAGATTGGTCCGCGATAACCCGCGCATGTCGGGAAAGGCTGATCGAAGATCGACGGCGAGCCTGTCGATCACCTTTGAACCCCAGCCCTCGGCCTCTTGACGCTGCACGATTGCGTTCCCTATGTCCCAATAGAGGCTGAGCAGTTCGGTGTTGACGATTCGGGTGGCGCGAACTCGCGCTTGCCGAACGTGCGACTTGAGATGATCGAGAAGCTGGGCGTAGTCGGCGGGCAGTTCGGCTGGAGCATTCACCCATCCATCTTTACCCAGCGCTGCTGGGAACGCCTACCGGACATGCCCCACTGGACACCTCAGCCCGCAGGAGCGGCGCCTCGGGCGTGGATGCGCACTGGACACGGGATCACCGGCCCTCGCGCACCTGAGTTCTTCACAGGGCGCGTTGATCGGAGTCGATCCGTCCAGCACCATGACGGCCCTCACCTGAAATCGGGCGCTTCAGACCAGTCCGCGCGCGGGCAGGTACATCGTGTTCCCTGGTAGAGAAAGGTTTTCATGCCGTTCCTAGGTTCGACCATCCACCGTCCGGTCTGTATTCTGATGACGGCAACAGTCGTCGCAGCCTCCATCGCTTTGATGTCGCCGGGCATTGTGTCCGCCCAGCCGAACGGATGCTCGACGACTTTCAACCTGTTCATCCCCGGAACTTGGGAAACCGCAGAAGATGCCGATCCCTCGATCCCGGTCGGTATGCTCAAACCGATCGCCGACAGCATCGCGGACAAGAACGGTAGCGCGCAAATCTACACTCTGCCGTACATGGCCCGAGCCTTCGACAACGGAAAAACCTACGCAGACAGCAAATCTGATGGTTTAGCGAGGGCGAAGGGCGTGATCGCCGAGATCGCAACGAAATGCTCCGACACCAAATTCACCATCACCGGCTATTCCCAGGGCGCGGACATCGCAGGTGATCTTGCCTCTGAAATCGGCAATGGCACCGGACCCATCAAGGCAGAGCAAGTCCTCGCGGTCGGGCTTCTCGCCGATCCCGGTTCCGGAACGAACGGTGAAACAGTCATCGGCCCGAAGCCGTCAGGAAAGGGGATCGCCGATCCGCGGCCGCAGGGCATGGGGAAGCTGTCGGGCCGGGTCGCGTCGATCTGCGAGCCGAAAGACCTCTACTGCTCGATCCAAAAAGGTTCGAGCCCGCTGCTCGGATCGCTGGGTTCAGTGCTCACTGACGCCCCGAGTCGTGGACCTGAAGGCCAGGTGGACGGCAATTCACACCTTGCCACCGCGCTGGCGTCGGATTTCTCCCAATCCGACCTTCCCGTCCTCGCCACAGTGGCTGGCAATCTGACCAGTGAACTGTCGAAGACGGACGGCGCAGTTGACCTCGAGAAGGTCACCTCCAGCGCGACAGCTCTGGCGAACACCATCAGCCCGCTTGCCGAATTACTCGGCTCCGGTGCAGCCAATCCTGCGGCGAACGGGCAGCTCGCTGCAGCACCCGCCGGGACGGCCGAAAACAATGCCAGCCAGGTTCTGGACAAGGCCAGCCAATCCGATCTCAGCAGTGCGCTCTCGACAGTGACCGCGATCGCCGACACCGCGAGCAAGCTCGCCAGCAAGGGCTCCACGGCGCTGCCGGCCTCATCTCCGGACGTGACCTCCCTATCGACCGCCGCTGGCACCCTCGACAGCCAGATCGCGCCGCTCACAACGACACCGAGCGACGTCCTAGGATCCGCCTCCGGAGTCCTCTCCTTGCTCAAGCCCACGGTGGTTGTCAACCAAGTTCTTAACGTGGCCACCGGTGTCACATCCCTGGATATGCCTGCGATTCTGGCGAACCTGAACCTCCTTCCGCAGAAGGTCGCCGCGCTCGACGCGCAGGGTGCCCACAAGATCGCAGGGGATCTGAACAACCAGTTGTCTCCACTGGTGAAGATGGCCGCCGGTACCGATCTGAAATGGGTCTCGCAGATTCTGTCGGTAATCCCTGATCCGTCCGGCTACTCGCACGTGGCGGCGCTCGTCGCGTCGATCCTGGGCGGCGTCGACATCATCAAGCTCGCAAACCTTGTTGGGCAGGCGCAGGAAATCGCTTGGGTCGCAGTCGAGAAGCTGCTCCCACCGCCAGGACAGCTCCCGGACCCGCTCGGGGCCGGAGCTGCCATGACCAGTCTTGTCCCGGTCGGGCTCGAACTCGCCTCTGTCGCGGTCAACATGCTCTCCCGCAAAGCTACGAAGACTGATCCGCCATTGCTCGGCAAGCAGGCCTCGACGGCCGCGACCACCGATACCGCTCTGGCGCAGGATCTGGAACTCCCATCACTGGCTGATTCGTTGACCACCGTGGCCAACTCACAGGGCGCCAACGACCTTGCCTCCTTGATGGGGGAGGGGCTCGATGCAGCGTCCTTCTTCGCCTCCGGGGCCCACCAGAACTACAACTCTCTTGTCGTCGACAACGCCGGCCGCAACGCGATTCAGTGGATCTCGGACTGGCTCAATCTGCAAATCGGACGCGCAGCATGACCCGATACCACCCCGCACTCCGGCTTCTCAGTGGGTCATGCGCGCGCATTGCCAACACCGCGGCTACTTCACGAAGGGGTGGTGCCAGGCGGTCAAAAAGAATCATCAAGGGAAAGAGTCTGATCGTCTTCTCATGCCCACATCATGGGGATTTTGCCTGTCGGCCATCGGCTCGAAACCCTGACAGCGGGCATGATGAGCGCGAGCGGTCTGATAACCGCAGCTCAGGCGTGGCGATGGAGAGCGTCCGAATCTACGAACCACTCTCTTGAGAACTACAGGATCGGTTAGCGACGCGGAGGATTCCATCAGGGTGCATGAGGCGCGTTCAGCAGGGTGAATTGCATGACATCGATGTGACCGCTCCGGAAGCGTGCGGCGGAGCCTGTGAGGTATTTGATGTATCGGTCGTACACCTGTTCCGATGTCGTCGCGATCGCTTCTGCGCGATGTGCGCGCAGCGATTCGACCCAGAGATCGAGTGTTCGCGCGTAATGCGGTTGTAGCGCTTGGATTCTTTCCACTTTGAATCCAGCATCGACGGCGTGGTCGACGACCCAGTCCGGCAACGGAATCTGGCCACCCGGAAATATTTCTCGAAGTATGAATCGGTGGAACTGGATGTCCTCGCGCGTGATTGGTATGCCCATTTCGCGAAGTTTTTGGCCGAATCCGACGATGGTGTGCAAGAGCAGGCGGCCGTCGGGAGGAAGAATCGCGGCGCATTTGCGGAAGAAGTCGTCGTATCGCTCCAGCCGGAAGTGTTCGAATGCTCCAATGCTGACGATTCGATCGACGTGCCCGTCGAAATCCTCCCACCCTTGCAGCCGCACTTCTATCCGCCGTCGGCTGGGCGTGGAGGTGGCTATCTGTCGTATGTATCGGTATTGATTTCGACTGAGGGTGAGCCCAATGACATTGACGTCGTACTTATCGGCAGCTCGGATCATCGTCGATCCCCACCCGCAGCCGATGTCGAGCAGTGTCATTCCTGGGACCAGATTGCATTTACCCAGTGCGAGATCGATTTTCGCCAATTGAGCATCCTTCAAGCTCATATCTTCACGTTCGAAATAGGCGCAACTGTACGTTCGCGTCGAGTCGAGGAAGAGGGCGAAGAACTCGTCGGCAAGATCGTAGTGTGAGCGGACGTTTTCGTAGAATGGTGTCAGCCTGGTCATAGGGAGTCCTCGGAACGCGGTGGCCGCTTCGGAGCAGTGCGTGCTGCGACGAGAAGTACCCTTCTTGCACATGTTCAACCGCTCGTCCCATAGTGAGCTGGAGGGCGCGGGGTGAGTGCTCATCCGAAAGATGCACGGCTTGCTCAGAACGATGGAATTGCATCCGTGATCTGCCGCAGGCGGGTAGCAGTTCTTCGTTCGCGCCGAAGAACCAAACGATCTGAGTGCAGCTCGTGAAGTGTCTTGTCGTCGAAAATGTTCCGAGGCTTCAGGTGAATTTTGCACTTGAGTCAGTTTCGTCCACTCGGACCCCATTCAGCCGCGATGTGTAAAACCGACGACTCGGTCCCTAATGGTTCGCAGTCTTTCGGGAGCAACATATCTATTGAATCGTCAGATCAGTTGATTCCGACGACTACTGAGGCGATCGCCGCGAGTCGTGTCTGGGCAGTGGAGACGATGCCATGCCGGCTCTTGTGTGCTTGCTCGTAGGCAACGCTTTTCTCGCTTCTGCGCAGCACCGGTCAGTTCCTTCACGGTGGAGACGGCCTTGGGTCGACCAATTCCGGTACGCCGCTCAGATCGCGAATAGTGGCGTCGATCGAACTGGCCCTCTCGCGATCGTTCTCGGCATTTTCCGTGAGTTTCGCGCGGAACAGCTTCGATGCTGGCCTGTGCGACGGGTGTTGGACGAACTGGATTCCGGCGTGTCAGACCGACGAAGACGGGTGAGGAATCGTCGAGGCAGACTCCATGATGCGGCACGATTTGTGTGCAGGAATCTTGCAATTCCTGGATCGCCGCTTGTGTGGTTCGTTGTGGACCTTTCGAACTCACGTTCCGGATTCGCTGCGTGCCGAATGAGGTATGTCTGACGTGCCGTGACGTTGAGACCTCGGAGCTGGTTCGTCCTCGAAACAGGCGTCGGGGCTGCGCATTCGAACCCGGGCGGGCTGCTTGTGGTGACGTGTCACTGTTCGCTACCGATGTAGGAAAGTGGGGTAGCTGTGAACACGGAGAGCTCTGGGCACGCCGATGCCGCACGAGAGAACACGTCCGGAACGGAAACGAGTGACGACGCCGCTGACGGGGCGAAAGTACTCGCTGACGAGATGAACGAGAGGTATGAGCCTGGAGCACGAGAGTCGGTGACGGTGCCCGGGACCGGCGGCACCGTTGCGGGGACAGCTTTCGCCGACCACGTCACGGAGATGTCGGACGAGAAGGTCGAAGATCTCGATAAACAGTTCTCCGACTTCCGAACAGGAGATGACGGTAGTCATCTCAAGGACTGACGGTCTAGCCGTTCGGCCGGTTGCTGCCGGGATCCCAAATTCAGATGATCGGCGCGACCGTGCGTAGGCCTACACTCATGTTTCTGGATTGTTCGTGTTCAGTAGGAGTGCAGGGAGCGAACATGGCCTCGGTGTGCTCCGCGTCATGCATGTGGGGCTGCTTCTGTTCCTAGCCTTCTGGTCGAATAGCCCTGTGAGCACGAGTGTTCCGGACGTCAAAATTTTTACCCGCCCCCTTGGTTCAGGTAAGTCGACGACGGCCCGGGCGCTCGCTGCCTCATATCCACGTGGTTCATGTGATCATGGATGACTCCTTGCCCTTCATCGGTCCATGGGTGCTTGGCCACTTCCTCGGCACTGAGCGAACCGTAGGCTCCTTGCGTCTGCATTTCGTGGTCCCGCGTCCCCGGAGGAGGACGAGGGAGTCGTCGAGTGGGTGCGCGGACTGACCGACGGTGTAGATGCGGTTCACGTAACCCGTCGCCGCTAGACGAGCCCTTGAGACCTCAACCTGGTCGACGGAAAGTCGAGGTGGGGCCATGCTTCAGCCGTACAGCAATGCGAGAACGACTGTGTGCACAAGTAAGAAATGGCACGAACAAGTCCGGGTATCGCGGAACGGGGTGTTCTCGTCCTTGTGTTCGAGACTGTTTCGGGCGAACTCCACGTGAGAAGAAGGTCAGAAATGAACACCGCAACGGAGGTCTGTTCGCCCCGGCCGAGGATACTGTGAATGTCCGTGCGAAGAGGTGACCGTTTGACGGTCTGGAACTGTACCGACCTGTCAGTTGAACGAATCCGCCGTTAGAAAAATATGATGAGTAAAGTTGAAATGAGCACCGCCCGTGCACCTCTCGCAGGTAGGATCGAATGTAAGGCGACAGATTTTCGGTAGGTGTGCGCGTGTGATCCGGGGAGGGTTGGTCGTAGATGTCCGATCTGCCTGCGCGCCGCGACAAGGTTCCCGGAGAGCGGTTCGAAGGCACGAGAAGATTGTGCTACGAACTTGTCGGGAGCACCGGTATCGACGGGGCGGGTGTGGCGTTGTTCGCCTCCGAGTTGACGCGGGATCTGATCTTTGTCACCGATTCTGTCGCTGAGGAACTCGACGAAATACAGTTCACGGTCGGTGAAGGCCCTTGTATGGATGCGTTCCGCTTTCACCGGCCTGAATTGCATGATGACATCGTCGCCGGTGACGTGCTTGTGCGGTGGCCGGTATTCTCGACGCAGGCGGCGGCGTTGGGCGTGGCGAGCGTCTACGCTTATCCGCTCGTGTCGGAGGGGACACCGTTCGGGGTGCTTGAACTGTTCGGGCGGGCGCCGGTGGCGTTGGCGCCGCGCGAGGACGTGACGGTGAGGCTGTACGCAGAGTCCATCGGGCGTGCGGTTGTGTCCGAACTCGACCCTGTGTATGCCTTGCTGCCTGGTAGTGATGATGGGGTGTTCCGGCGCGGGAATGTCAATGTTGCCGTGGGGATAGTCGCTGTGCAACTGGGGGTTCCGGTTGAGGAGGCGCTAGTCCGTTTGCGTGCGCGGGCGTTTTCGCGGCAGCGTCGGATCACGGTGATCGCCCGCGACATCGTTCACGGCGCGCTTTTCGACGCTGAGATCGAGTGACCCGCTCTGGCGGGGCAATTCAGGGACAGTACGAATCAGTAACCGGTGCGGATGCCGCGCTTCGCAGATCGCGCTTCGCAGATTAGTTGCGCGATGAACATTACGGCCGCCGGGTCAGTCACCTTTGTTTGAGACCCGTGACCAGCGGGTACGTCGCCGTCAGTGATGGATGATCGGCTGAAGGAGGATGCCATGATCATTCTTGGAATTGTCTTGTTGATCGTCGGTTTCTTGACTGGGATCTCGATACTGTGGACGATCGGCATAATTCTCGTGGTCGTCGGGATCGTTCTGTTTGCGCTCGGTGCCGCCGGACATGCTGTGGGTGGTCGGCGGCATTACTACTGACGCTGCGGCGCTGGATGTTGTGGCTTGACCCGTAACCCGGTTTGCCTGACTGCGGGCTAGTGGTCGAAACGAGGCAGGGTGCCGCGGCGCACACGCGATTCACACTTAACGTTCTCGCGCATCCCACTTCCATTGCGCATCTCACATGGCACGGCGGAGGAGTGGAACATGTTTAATCGGAACACATCTCGAAGAGATCGTGAGGACTCTCGGCTGGACGATGCCGAAGGCCGAGGTCGTGTGGTCGGAACCGTTCATGATGCGAGACCGCCCGGTCGGATGTGGGTGCCCCGCAGTCGCGGTGCCGTCAGCGGTATCTTGCTGATTGTGCTCGGACTCTGGGGAGCGCTCATTCCCTTTGTGGGGCCGTATTTTTCGTTCGCATTCGTACCGGATCAAGCATGGACGTGGACCTCCGGTAGGGGGTGGCTCGAAGTGCTCCCGGGTGCGGTCACTGTGATCGGCGGGATTTTGCTGTTGTTCAGTGCGAATCGCGCCGTCGCCAGCTTCGGGGCGTGGTTGGCGGTCGTCGGTGGCGCATGGTTCATCGTGGGCTCCACTCTGGCGCCGGTGCTGCATCTCGGGGAGCCGGGGACGCCGTCGGCGACCGAACCCTTAATGAGGGCCGTGCAACAGTTGGCATTCTTCGAGGGCCTCGGTGCCGGCATCTTGTTCCTCGGAGCTGCGGCGGTCGGACGGTTGTCGTTGCGCAGCCACCGCGATGTTTTACGCGCACAGCGCCAGATAGAGGACGACAACGGATCTGCTGGATCGTCGACAACGACACACGGCCCGTAATCCTCGCCAGAGATTCTCGATAGCGAGACCTCCGTGGTCCCCGATCCTTCGATAGTGACGAGTGCGGTCTCGACGGCCACATCAGGCAGGAGATCACCTCGATCCCGTGGACACCGGCGACTGCACCCGGACATACTCCTCTCGACTGGTCCGCGCCACGGCCAGTCGTCGTAGGAGAGTTTCGTTCCGTTTGCGGTGAGCGCTCGCCCCACATCGCTCATATCTCACGGAGGCGGTTTGGTGGAGGCCGCAGAGTCGTGCCTAGCGATCGCCGTGCAGGATCGACACGCTGAGCCTCGTCGCGACGAAACCGGAGCACAGGTTGCCAGGGCGGCGGACGGTTACGGTGACGTTGATCGCGGCGAGTGAATGCCGTCTCGCCGAGAGTACCTGTGGTGTCGATCCAGAATAGCGAGCGTACTCGGCCACTCGCGTGCCGATCAGACGTCCCAGCACCGGTGGTCGACGATGACGGCGCCGGTCTGTTCCAAGAGAAAATCCGCATTGGTCATGCAGCTGCCGGCATCTGGTTCGAGATCGTTGAGCGCGAAGACAGCATCGAAACCTGCAGTCTGAGCGTCGGTCTCTGTGACCATGCAACGCCCGACTACGGCCACCGTAGGTACCCCGATCTGCCGAGCAGCCCGGGCCACGCCGACGGGACCCTTTCCGCGCAGACTTTGCGCGTCGAGGGACCCTTCCCCCACGATGACGCACGCCGCCCCGTCCACGATGTCGGTGAAGCACGTCAACTTCAGGAGTAGATCGATTCCTGAGGTCAGTTGCGCCCCGAGGACGGCCGCCATCGCGAATGCCAGACCGCCCGCCGCCCCGGCACCTGGAAGGTCCCGGAGGTCGCGGTCGACTGTTGCCGAAACGACATCGGCCCACTGCCCCAACGCATGTTCGAGTCGCGTCACTGTGTTCGAGTCGGCGCCCTTCTGCGGCCCGTACACCGCGGCGGCACCGCGGGGCCCGGTGAGCGGATTGTCGACGTCGCAGGCGATGACGACCTCGATGTCTCCCAGACGTGGATCGAGCGAATCGATATCGAGGACAGCCGCATCGGCAAGGTCCTGGCCGCACGGGTAGAGCGGATCTCCGCAGGAGTCGAGGATGCGTGCGCCGAGAGCGGTCAGGGCGCCGGCGCCGCCGTCGGTGGTGGCACTACCGCCGACGCCGAGGACAATCCTCTGCGCCCCGCGATCGAGTGCGTGTCTCATCAGTTGCCCGACGCCACGCGTGGACGCTGTCCGCGCGGTGGTTGATGTGGGTTCAGGTGTGCCGACATGGGCTAGTCCGGCGGCTGAGGCCATCTCGATCACTGCTGTGCCGCCCCGCAACGCATAGGTTGCGGGGATTGTTTGCTGCATCGGCCCGATGACCGCGCAGGTGACGGCTGTGTAACCCTGTCTGATCATCATCTCGACGGTGCCCTCACCGCCGTCGGCTATCGGGAATTCGACCACCGTGAGGTTCGGTGCTGCGGTCCGCAAGCCACGCGCGATGGCGGATGCGGCGTCCGCTGCCGAGGCGGATCCTTTGAACTTGTCGGGAGCCACCACCACATGGCCGGCGGCTCTTCGTTCGTGAGGAGTGTCCAACAGCTCACTTTCCGCACTTGATCGGGTCAGTGTCATCGAAGCCTCAGAACGCTACGGAGGATGAACCCTTGAGGCCCAAATGTGTTCGTGCCTCGTCCGGTGTCGCCGGTGTGCGGTCGAACATGGCGGCCATTTCTGCCACCTTTGTCACCAGTTGGGCGTTGGAGGTGGCTTGCTCGCGCTTGGTTATGCGGAGGTTGTCCTCGAGGCCGACGCGGACGTTGCCTCCGAGCATCAGTGAAAGTGCGGCGAGGTTGAACTCACCGCGGTAGCCCACTCCGGCGGCCGACCAGGTGAAGGAATCCTTCCCGAGGACTCGTTCGGCGGTGCGCAGCATGTGGATGAGCTGGTCGGGTTCGGCGGCGTTGGCGCCGAGGACCCCGAGCACGAACTGCAGATTGAACGGCGCCGCCAGTACCCCGTCCCTGACCAACTGTTCGAGGTTGTAGATCTGTCCCACGTCGTAGACCTCGATCTCCGGTCGAGTGTCGGACTGCCGCATCTGCTCCGCCATATAGGCCATGTCTGCGAAGGTATTCTTGAAGATGTAATCGGTTGTCCCCTCCAGGTATTCGCGTTCCCAATCGGTGAACGGCAGATCTCTGGCGGCGACGGGGAACAGTCCGAAGTTGAAACTTCCGGCATTGAAGGTGGCCATCTCGGGCTGAAACTTCAGGACCGAGGCACGTTCTTCGACGGTCATTCCTCGGCCACCACCGGTAGTGGGTTGGAGCACTGCGTCGGTGTGCTTGCGCAGCTCGGACAGGACGCGTTCGAACAGGTCGAGGTCGGCGACAGGGCGCCCGGTCAATTCTTCCCGCACGTGCACGTGCAGGACGGATGCGCCGGCCTCGGCCGCTCTCACACCTTCGTCGACGATCTGCTCGACGGTGATCGGAATGGCTTTGCTCTGTGCCGGGACGGTCATGCCGCCGGTTAGAGCGCAGGTGATGATGACTTTGTCGTTCATAATGTTTCGGCTCCTGGACAGGGATTCTATCGGGTGGATGTTGGTGGTGTTGTCAGGCGGTAACGGTGGCCAGCTCCGTCAAGGCGTCGCGGTTCGACGTGCGGATGCCGCGTTCACAGGCGTGCACGAGTTGGACTATGCGGGTATTCAAGGGGCTGTTGATACCGGCTGTTGCGGCGGTCGACGCAACCCCACCGTTGATGACGTCGACTTCGGTGACAGCGCCGCGTTCGAGGTCTTGAAGCATCGACGCCTTGGTTGCGCCGAGTCGGTTCATCAAGATGGACAGTGCGGCATCGGCGCGCTCAAGGTCATCGGCGGATCGGACCACGAGTTGATCGGGGTGGACGCCGACGATTTCGTCGAGTTGGATGCCGATTGCGGTCGCGACGTCGTAGGCCTCAGTCCAGAGCTGGTAGGCGACTTTTCGTCCGACAGGATCGGAGGCGACGTCACGGTACAGCAGACCGGTGACGGCGCCGAGCCCGGAGAAGGTGCTGTTGAGGAGTAGTTTTGACCAGATCTGTCCGACGATGCTTTCGGAGATGTGCACTTCGGCTGCCGTGGTGAGGATGCTGGCCAGTCGCTCGATGCGGCGGGTTCGGCGGCCGTCGATCTCGCCGATGACAAATGGTGCGACAGTGGTTTGAGCGAGGTGACCGGGGCCGAGGTTGGTTGCGCCCCACTCGGTGATGCCGATTACCAGGCGGTCCACCCCGATGATGGATTCAATATTGTTCTGCACCAATCCGTTTCCGAGGGAGACGTAGGTGTCGACCAAGTCGCGACGGACAAGTGGGGCGAGGGCCACTTCGAGGTAGGGGGCTTTGAGCGTGAGGAGCGCATAGTCGAAGTGCCCCTCGAGGTTGTCGGCGTTGTCAGTTGCGACGATGGGGATATGTGAGGTGGCGCCGAGTTCATCGAATCGTAGACCGGGTGCGTTCATCAGCCTGACGTGTTCGGTGTTTGCATCGAGTACGACGACGTCGTGGCCAGCGCGAGCGAGGTGAGCGGCGGTGACTCCGCCGATGGCTCCTGCCCCGACGACAAGGATGCGCTCGTTCATGCCTGTACCTGGCTTTCTTTCTCGGTGCTGTTCATGTGGGGATCTTGAATCTTGAGGGTGAGGCTGATTGCGGCCCCGACCACGACGACGGCGATCACGAACCACAGACCCGCCGACGGGTTGTCAGTCGCTGTTTCGATGAGTCCCATCGCGAAGGGGCCGACGAAGCCGCCGAGAATGCCGAGGGTGTTGACCAGTGCCAATCCGCCGGCCAGCGCGGCGCCGGCGAGGCGGGATGCAGGAATCGCGAAAAGAATGGACTGGACGGCAAAAAAGGTGGTAGCCGCGATGCAGAATCCGAGGAGGGCCAGTGTTGGGCTCGAAACTGCTCCGATCGTGAATCCCACTACCATGGAGGACATTCCGCCGAACAAGATCTTGCGTGAGCGTCGACCGTTGGTGGCGAAACGAGGCAGGACGAGGGTGCCGATCGCTGCTGCCACCCAAGGAAGCGCTGTGAGCAAACCAATGGTCAGGTCTGACATCTCACCCCATTCTCCGATAATGCTCGGCAGGAAGTAGGTGAGGCTGTAGACGGCGATCTGATGCGTGAAGTAGACGGCAATGACTAGCAGGATCTGCTTGTCTTTGAAGACGTCGGCGAACGAGTGAGTGCCGGATGCGTCGGCACCCTCCTGCTGTTCCTTGGCCAACCGGGCGGTGAGATCACGGGCTTGCTGTGGGTCGAGCCACTTCGCATCTTGGGGGCCATCGGGGAGAAACTTGAACACCACGACGGCGAGGATCACAGCTGGAATTCCCTCGATGACGAACATCCACTGCCACCCGTGCCAACCGAATAACCCGTCCATCCCCAACAACGCGCCACCGATGGGTGCACCCAAAATATTTGCAAGGCAGACCGCGACCAGGAACGCGCCGTTAGCACGAGCCCGTTGTTCGCGACCGAACCAGTAAGTGAGGTAGAGCAGCACGCCGGGGAACAGACCCGCTTCGGCTGCGCCGAGCAGCACTCGCAGGATGTAGAAGGAGACGGGCCCTTCGACGAATGCCATCGCCGCCGAGAGAAGGCCCCACGTGATCATGATGCGGGTGATCCACAGTCGTGCACCGACGCGATACATGATGAGGTTGCTCGGCACTTCGCACAGCGAATAGGCGAGGAAGAACAGTCCAGCACCCAAACCATATGCGGCAGCTGATATTCCGAGGTTTGCTTCGAGGTGATGTTTGGCGAGTCCGATGTTCGTGCGGTCGATGAACGCGATGATGTATGCAGCGATCAGCAACGGCATGAGCTTGCGAAAGATGAGCCTGTTCAAAACTTCACCGGGCGGCGCGGAGGCGACCGGGGTATGGCTATCAGACATGGTGATGCCTTCTCCGTGGTGTCGAGAGGTCTTCCCCGTGAGCGGACCGCTCCGGAGAACTGGATGGGCTGACGCCCGAATGTCCTGAGGAACGACTTCCCTGGAAAGTGAAGTTGTACCGGCGCGCGGTTAGCGCGCGAGGTCTAGACGATGGCTTCGGATCCTTGTCGTGGACATCCGCAGGTGGTGCCGATGCGGAGTTGATGGGCGCGAAGAACACACTGGTAGGAGCCTCCGGCTCCGTCGATCCGGCGGGCGAGAAGGTCGAGTGCTTGCTCGGCCATTTCTCGGCGTGGTTGGTTGACGGTGGTCAATTCGACGAGCGACGAGGCCCCAGGGAAGAGACCGTCGAAGCCGGTGACGGCGACATCGTTGGGGACAGCGATCGAGTGCGCGCGCAGGGCACTGATCGCACCGAGTGCAATGGCGTCGCTACCACAGACGATGGCGCGGGGGAGAGCCTTGCGTGCCAGCAGTTCTTCGACCGCCGAATAGCCGCCTTGCTCACTGAGATACGTACTGATGCGGTGTGAGGCGATGTTACGAATACCGTGAGCCTCGGCGGTTCGGGTGAATCCTTCTTCTCGGGCTGCAGATGCGCTGGAGGTGCGTGGCCCCACAATTGTCACGATGTCTTGATATCCATGTCCGACAATATGTTCCATCATCTCCGCCGCCGCGGCTCGGTCGTCGATCCCGACGAAATCTGCGTCTATCCGTTCGATGCGTCGGGACACTTGAATCAATGGGATGCGAGCACTGCGCAGCGAGCGTACGACATCTCCGTCGGCTGGGTGCAAAACGGTGATCACGACGCCGTCGACATGCCGGGCGATCATCGCATCGACGATCGCCCGCAACGTCTCGGGGTCCTCCTGCGTGTGAGTCAGGAACACTTCGTATCCGCGTGCCCGAGCGGCGTCGATCGTCCCAGCTGCGATCTCCGTATAGAACGGATTGGCGATATCAGTGAGGATAAGGCCGATAACCCGGGATTGTTGCGAACGCAGACGGTTCGCGCGAGCACTCGAGGTGTGCCCCAACTGCTCCGCAGCTTCGAGAACCTGTGCCCGGGTCTTTTCCGAGACCCCGGAGCGTCCGTTCATCACGTAGGAGACGGTGGCCGGTGAGACGCCCACTGCGCGTGCGACGTCGGCTGCAGATACCCGCGGGTGCCGCTGCATTGTGCGGTATGCATGGTCAGGTTTCACTGGGTCACCTCCTCCTCGAATCGGTGTTCCGACGGTAAGTGTGATTCAGATCATTAAGCAACATTAAGTTGGCGTCCATCTGTAGCTGCTCTTCGGGCCGGCGATTCGCGCTAAAGGTGCGTCCCGGCGAGATGACAAGCCCGTGACTGCAGGCAATGACGCGCGTCACAACTTAATCTGGCTGAAGTTGTCAGGCGCTCCTTAGCGTTTGCTCGCCAGATCCACCCGGCGCGGCACCGCACGCGCAGTGACTTTCATTCAACGCAAGGAAGCAACTTGAGGCCTGAGGTGCCACCGTCAGCACTACCTTCCTACTGAGGGAGCAAAGCCCTAGGCAGTAACTACAACGTCGAGGGGGTCGCCGGTCTGAAAACACGCTGGGTTCACGACCCAACGACACATGCGCGGACTGGTCAACTTCGACATCTCTGAGGCGCTGGTGGCGCAGGCGGAACGGGTACTCGTAACCGAGGACCTGAGCCTGCTCACCGGTGAACTCTGCTACTGACCGAGTAGATGCCCGTATCCACATCGGATCAAGCTTCCCCGTAGTGACTCGCTGGGTGTGTTTCTTCGAAGCCATACTGTGATACCTCGCTCACGCTCCTTCGAGGACGCGTGAGACAAGCCGAGCTGCGTGATCAGCGAGCTGACGAACTTCGGCTGAGCCATAGGTGTACCCGGCGTCGCGGGAACACCGTCATCCCAGTGAGGATCATCGTTCGTCGGCATCACCTTCAATGGTAGGCCGGTGGCGGATCCTAACGATTCCGGAATCGATCTCGAACAGCGCTTGTACCCTTCGTGGATGAGAAGTGTTCGTTCTCGCCGGGTATGGTCGAACAGAGCATTTCGCCCTGACCGCGGGCGAGCGCAACTGCTACGCCCGCGAAGCGAGGGGTGGTTCTTGTCGCATGGCCCGTCAATGGTGTTCCGGGGCGTGGCGTGCGATCGCGCCGCGATGACATGTCGGAATGCATCCTGAGACAACGGCGAGGTCGAGCTGATACTCAAGCGCGGCAATCAAACTGTGTGCAGCAGGCGATTCCAAGACTACTTGCGGGGAGTGCACCTTTGACGGCGCATGGCTGGGCGATCTCACATAATTGAGGCGCTGGCCGTCTACGGCGTGTGAACATGCACGGCATCCACCCCTTTGATGAGTGGCCCGATTTCCCCACGGTCAGCGTGGGTGATGTCTGGCATGTCCGCGAATCGGAACCTATTCAACGGCAACGGAAGTTGGGAACACCTATGGAGCTCGAAGGAAAAGTCGCTCTTGTCACCGGAGGCAGCCGAGGGATCGGCGCGGCGATCGCCGAGGAATTGGCATTGCAGGGTGCAGATATCGCGTTGACGTACCAACACCACGCAGCTGGTGCTGCGGGGATGATTGCCGCACTCGAGAGTGTTGGACGCCAAGCGATTGCACTCGCGGCAGACGCGGAGGACCCTGACGCAATGCCCCTCGCGGTGGAGCAGACCGCTGAACGGTTAGGACGCCTGGATATCCTCGTTAACAACGCGGCGACCTTCGAAGTAGGACCGGTCGAGACGTTCGGTGCCACTGACTTCGATCGAATGATGGCGGTGAATGTTCGTGCGCCCTTCCTCGCAGCGAAGTCGGCGGCAGAGCAGATGGGAGTCGGCGGCAGGATCATCACCATTGGCAGCAACATGATTGGGCGCACGGTATTTCCAGGTTTTTCGCTCTATTCGATGAGCAAGACCGCCCTGATCGGACTCACCAAGGGGTTGAGCCGCGACCTGGGGCCACGTGGGATCACAGTCAATCTGGTCAACCCCGGACCGATCAATACCGATATGAACCCAGACGACGGGCCGCTGGCACCCACCATCAAGGCGTTCACAGCGCTCGGTCGCTATGGTCAGCCAGAGGAGATTGCAGCAATGGTGTGCTTTCTGGCGAGTGAGAAAGCTCGATATGTGACCGGCGCGATGCTCGATGTCGATGGCGGTTTCACCGTCTGACCACGCCGCGCCAGCCAGTACTGCGTCTACTCCGCCTACGAATGCGGCGCTGACCGCGTGGCTGATTCATACATGCGATATTTCGTGATCTTCCCACCTTCGACAGTCATGTGGAGGGCGAAATTGTCGATGAATGACTTCCTATAGCAAGAACGTCGAACCTGTTGTGCCTGAACACGACCGCGGTCTTCCATCAGGCCTATACCTCAGCGCGCGCAGCGACAGTCCGAAAGAGTTGAAGAAGGCCGCCAACTCGGCAGGGCACGATAGTTGCGGTGCAGTGAAGACAACACTCGACGCCCTGGACAAGAATGCGGTGCCCGATGGCTTCATTCGCAGTGTGGTCGAGCGTGTTGCTCCGTCCATCCTGATGGGCCGCAACGAGGGCTTGTCCACCGTGGACGAACTCGAAGGCCGTCACGTCGTGGAGACCGGCTCGCTGATCATGCAGAGGTCCCGGATCATCGCCGACAAGGTGGACAAGGGTGCGTGCGCGATCGTCGGCGTCACGTACACGTTGTCCGACGGACGAATGCGCCTGCAGGGCACGGTCGGCGATGCCGGAGAAACGCAACCGGCTCCGGTTCCAACGGCACTGAGCACGCTTGAGGGGCCCATCGAACGAAACGCGCCGACAACGCTGTCGGAGACTTCGGTGGGGACTCGTGAAAGTCGCGATCGACCGGGCAGGCGCCCGCTGCTTGACGACCATTGCTCTCACGGTGTTGGTCGGTCAATACGCACACGCCCGTTACTGACGGCAAGAGCGCGGAACGACGTTGACCGAAACCGTCCGAGCTGGTGATGAACAGGCTCATGCGATCTGCGCTTGCAAAATGCAAGTGTGCTGTCGAGGGTCAGGTCTTGCGCTCCGGCTGAGACAGTGTCGCTGGGGAGCAGCCACCCCAACAAAGTTGTCCATCCTTCCGAGAAGGCTGCGGTGGCAGGCGGCACGGCCTTTGGGCCGCGAGGTCTGTTCGCCTCTCGAATTTCTCAAACCCCATGGCGGGCAATCGCACAACCACATCGACTCGACTGACTTCATTCAGGAGGAGTGGAACTGCTACGTTGTCGGCACTCGGGCCGCCTTTGGCTAACCCCACAAGGCTTGCCGGACGGAAGATGCTTGCCGTAAGGGCGATCACGATGATCAACATTGCAGTGCTTGTCATTCTGTTGTGCGCGGCGTTGGGGCGCTTGTCGACGTCGGCGTTAAGAGTGTTTGGGTAGGTGGCGAGGGGATCCGGCGCCCTAGGCGGGGCACTCAGGGATGGGCGCCCGTTCTTCGGACAGCCTGCTAGGTGGCCGAGAGCCTGTCATTGCAAGATGGGCTGGCGCGGTCGATCGGCCACCTGGGGTCGTGCCCGCACGTTTCATGGTTTGAGCGAATGCAGGATAGGTGGAATGGGAGACGAGAGGACTCGTGGGGTCGAGCCGTTACGTCCGTTCCGGCATTCCGGGGGACGCTGTGGGCCGCACCGACCAAGTATCACCGTGACATCTTCGAACCCGCCCGGTGATCGCGGCACACCGGGCCTGGACCTGCACGGCCCGCGCGTGGCGGAGGTCTTCGCTCAGCTCTTCGACGCCCATGCCGCAGATCTTCGCCGGTACGTGTGCGCCCGAGCCGGCGAACATCATGCCGACGACCTCGTCGCTGAGGCTTTTGCCGTCGCGATCGATCGTCGATTCACCTACGACGCTGGTCGGGCTCCCGTTCGAGCTTGGTTGTTCGGCATTACCCACACCCTGCTCCGGGCGCACTTTCGTTCCCAGGATCGCGCCGAACGCGCATTCGCGCGGGTACATGGCGAACGCGTCGTGTCCGAGACTGCGCCGGAAGACCTTGTCACGGCTCGGGTGGACGCGTCCCGTCGCCTCGAGGTGATCGCGTCGGCACTCGCCGAGCTGACCGAGGACGAACGCGACGTGCTCCTCCTCTCGTCCTGGGCCCATCTCGAACCGGCCGAGATCGCGGAGATCCTGTCCGTGCCGGCCAGCACTGTCCGGTCCAGGCTGCACCGCACGCGTACTCGCCTGCGGACTTTGCTGCTCGACTCCGAAAACCTCCAACAAGCCTCGGGAGAGAACTGATGCCGAATCCTCGGACCGATCCCCTGGACGACACGTTGCTCGAACTCCGCGATGCGCTCGACAAGCCGGACGTCGACGCGTTGGCAGCGATCCGGAATCGGGTCCTCGCCGACGCGGAAGCGGCGGAAAGTTCTCCGCCGGTACCCAGTCGCAGGTTTGCTCTGCGGCGCGTGCCCGCTTCGGTCTACGCCGGTGCCGCGGTGCTCATGGCCGTCTGCCTGGCTGCGGTGCTGGTGCAGTTCACACCTGCAGAGCAGACAGGCACTACGGGTGGTGCGTCGCTGCCGGTGCCTTCCATCGAACTCGCCTCCGCCGAACACGTCCTACAGCAAGCCGCGCGCTCGCTCGAATCGATCGAGATGACCTCCGCTCGACAGGGACCGTTTCGACTCGTCGAGGAGCACGCGTGGGTCCAACAGGGGATGGAGTACGGATCTCCCTACGAAGCAGGTCCCGACGCTCCACGCAACGGCTACACCTACCTGCTCGAAACCCGTTCGCAGCTATGGATTCCGGCAGACGAAACACAAGAATGGCTCGAGCGGCGGTCAACTGGCCAGTCGCGGTGGCTCGGCGGCACGACGCCGGAGAGTGAATCAGCTCTGTACATCGACGAAACCCGAAACGGGGAATGGCGTGCCCGCTGCGGCAGATTCTTCGACGACAATCGCGACAACATCAACTGCGTTCCGGACGACTGGGACGACCCCAACTTCTATCGGTCGCTGCCCGCTGACCCCGAGGGGTTGCTTCGATGGTTGCGCGACTACACGGCGCCGCGCGGTTCGACGCCGGAAGCGATGTTCCACATCGCGATTGAAATACTGAGAGCCGGCACGATGCCGCCAGATGTCAAAGCGCAGTGGTATCGCGCGATCGCCGGAATCGATGGTGTGGAGACCGTGGAACAGACCACGCTCGACGGTCGGGTCGGAATCGCACTCGGGCTCAACGGCGTTCACGAGCGTCGCGACTTGATCATCGATCCGGGTACCGGCGAGTTCATCGGCGAACGACGGGTCGCGGGCGCCGCTCCGGAAGATCCTTGGATAGCCCCCGGTACCGTGTTGGGGACAAGTTCGATCACTGTCCGGTCCGTCGAGGCGCTGGGCCAGGAATGAGTTCGGTCGTTTCGGTTCACCACATCGCAGCACCAGCGCCCTGTGGGGTTTGAGATCATCTGTAGCGGAATAGTATTCGTCTCACGCTGCGAGGACCTTGGCTGAACAGTGATCCGGGAGTGTACGGGCCTGGCGGCCCGGTTTCGATCAATAGGTCGGGGGTTGAGGTGGTGTGGTGGGCCGGGTCGGGGCGTCGCGGCGTTTCAGGCCGGCGAGCCCGAGGAGGCCGACTAGTCCGAGTAGTCCCCACAGCCCGGTTTTGTCGCTGTCGTGGTCCTTGTCGGTGGTCTCGTCCTGTGCTTGGAACACTGCGGCAGCGGGGGCGCTCGCGGTGGCAGGCGTGGCGTGGGCGAGTCCGGCACCGGAAAATGCCACGATGGTGGCAGTGAGGGTGCCGATGAGGGTCTTACGCATAATCGTCTCCTAGTTCGATGCGGTGTCACGGAAATGCGACCTGGGTAAGGCGCTTTGGGTTCCGTGTCTGTCAGCTAGGCCTGTACCCCTGGCAGTCGGCGTCAAACGCATCTGTTTCGACCGGCACAGATTTGGAGAAGGCATCTCGCCATTTAGCGTGCCGGCGGCGACTCACATCGTTTGCCTCAGCGGGATATCGGCACGTCGGTCTCGTATGAAGATCGGGTCGTGTGCGCGCACGGCTTTATCAGAAGTGTCTAGGATAGGCTGCGCGACAACCTGTTCGGGTGACGTCGAACTGTCCTGAGGTGGAATGTCAGCGACGAGTTCTCCGAGTGGCTGGAGGTGGCGGTGAAGAGGCGTGTCCGCCGCAGTGTGCATGTTCTGGTTCCGGTGGAGTTAGTGTTCGAGTACGTTAGCGATTACCGGAACCTTTCGGAGTGGATGTTCGGTATCACTTGGTGATCCTTTCTCTGTTGGCGATCGCGGACGTTTCTATGTGGCGTGGTTGTTTTTCTGGCGTAGGTGGGCGTTGTCTGCGCGTAGTCGGGTGTTGTCGCGGCGTAGTGCTGCGGTGCTGTCTTCGAGTTCGAGGACTCGTTTGATGCCGACGAGGTTGATGCCGTCGGCGATGAGTTCTGTGATGCGGCCCAGACGGGTAAGGTCCTCGTCGTTGTAGCGGCGGGTACCGCCGCGGGTGCGGGTGGGGGTGATCAGGCCGTACTGTTCGTAGAGTCGCAGT